>NZ_JAVHYN010000001.1:0-805431 GCF_031119065.1 Cellulosimicrobium sp. XJ-DQ-B-000 | reverse complement strand
CCGCCCGCCCCGCCCCCACCCGCTGCCACCTGTTCGGCCGGCGGGGATCGCCTGCTCGACTCGCGAGAAGTGCTGCGCGAGGTTTTGGTCGACCGTGGCGTGCCGCCGCCGGGCGGTGAGGTGCCCGTCAGGCGGCGAGGTGCCGGCGCACGGTCGCGGCGACCCGGCCGAGGTCGCGTGACGTGAAGCGCAGGAGGTCCACGGTGCCCGAGCCGGTGAGGAGGTTCTGGCGACGACGGTCCGCGAAGACCGCGACGGGGGTGTCGTGGTGCTCCCGGCCGTCGAGCTCGGCGACGAGCCAGCGACCGCCGCGACGCCGCCATCCCATGTCACCTCGAGCGACCACGGCGCCCGTCTCGTCGCGCACGGGGAGCTGCAGGGTGTCCGGCGGCACCTCCTCCTCGATGCACTCCAGACGGGCGAACGACTCCAGCGGGGACTCCGCCCGGTCGTCCGACAGCTCCCAGAGGTCGTGCCGGGTAGCGATGCCTCGCCGTCCGCGAGCGAGGTCGTGCGCGCGGGCGAGCTCGTCGGGCGTCAGAAGCCGGCGGCGCTGGACCGCGTCGAGGACGGCGAGCCCGTGGGAGCGAGGAAGCTCCGGGACGGCCTGGGCGAGAGCCCAGTCGAGCGTCACGACCCGGAACCCGTCGATCCTCGTCGTGCGCATCCCGTCGTCGAACTGGCGCAGGCGGACGCCGTCGCGATGCCGCCGGCGCGACGCCTCGTCGAGGGCGACCTGAGGGGTGAGCCGGTGCGGTAGACCCTCCACGCCGTGCAGCACCAGGGCGCAGGCACCGACGGCGACGGCGTCCGCGCCGAAGGCGAGCAGTCCGAGGAGCGCTGCGCGGCGGCGTCGGTCGTCGAGGCTCGTCACGGCAGACGACCGGAGCTCGTAGACGCTCATCGCGGCGCGGCGCCACTCGCGCCGGTCGACGAGCCCGCGGACCGCGCCTCGCGACAGTCCTGCCGCACCGGCCTGCGCGGTCGTGACCAGCCCTGCCTGCCGGGACGCGATCCGGAGGAGCTCGGCGGGGACGGCGGTGCGTGCGTGCATGACGCGATCTCAGCGGGTCGTACGCTGCCACCGCAGCATCGTCGTCGCGACCTGTGGACGACACCCCACGCCGCCCACCCTGTGGTCGGCGTCGACCAGGCGATCCGCGACGGACGAACAGGCGGTCCTGGTTCGTCCCGTCGACGGGACGAACCAAGACCACCTGCTCGCGCGGGGAGGGGGGAGGGGAGGGGAGAGAGTCAGCGCTGGAGGGCCGGGATGACCTGGCGCTGGAAGAGCTCGAGCTGGTCGCGGTCGGTCGCGGCGAAGGGGAAGTAGCCGATCGCGTAGCCGAGGCCCTGGGCGCGCAGCGCCGTGAGGGTCTCGACGATCTGCTCCGGCGTCCCGACGAGGGGGCCGTTGCGCCACGACGCGATGCTGTCGTCCGCCTTCTCGGGGAAGTACCGGCGGGCGTGCTCCTCGACGCGGGCGAGGCGGTCCGCGACGTCCCGCTCGGTCTCGCCGATGACGACGTTGTAGTTGGCCGACCGCGTGATCTCCCCGAAGTCGCGGCCCAGGTCGCGGCAGTGCTGCTCGAGCACGGCGGACTTGTGGGCGAAGCCCTCCGGCGACCCGTCGAAGTTCGTGTACTGGGCGTGCTGAGCCGCGATGCGCAGCGTCTTCTTCTCGCCGCCGCCCGCGATCCACAGGGGGATGCTCGGCACGGCACCCTCGCCGTCGACCGCCACGCGCTGCAGCGGCTGCGGGTAGCACAGCGCGCCGTCCACCTGGTAGCGCCGGCCCTCGAACGTGCCCGACGACCCCGTGCGCCACATGCGCGCCATGATCTGCACGCCCTCGTCGAGCGCGCGCAGGCGCTCGCCCGCGCTGGGGAAGCCGTACCCGTAGGCGCGCCACTCGTGCTCGTACCAGCCCGCGCCGATGCCCATCTCGAGGCGGCCGCCCGAGACGTGGTCGACCGTCGCGGCGACCTTCGCGAGGTACGTCGGCTCGCGGTACGCCATGCACGTGCACATCTGGCCGAGGCGCACGCGCTGCGACGCCGCGGCGAACGCCGCCATGAGCGTCCACGCCTCGTGGGTCGCCTCGGTGCTCGGGGTCGGGGTCGTGTGGAAGTGGTCGTAGACCCACACCCCGTCCCACGCGAACTCGCCGCCGGGCAGGGGCTCGCCCGCCGCCGCGTTGTCGGCGTAGTGGAGCAGGGAGAGCATCGTCTTCCAGTGGTCCTCGGGCGCGACGTCGACGAGGTCGTAGCGCCAGCCCTGCGGGATGAAGAGTCCGAATCGCATGCTCGTCACCCTATGCGGGTCCGCGCGGCCCGCAGCGCGCCCGCGGGGACCGTCTCAGCCCTCGGCCGTCCCGGCGGTCGTCGCCCCGGCCGGCTCGGCGCGGGCGCCGCGCAGGCGGCCCCGGCGCCCGGTGGGCAGGATGAGGTCATGATCGAAGCCTGGTCCGTCGCCGACGTCCGCGCCGCCGAGGAGCCCCTGCTCGCCGCGGGCGTGCCCCTCATGGAGCGTGCGTCGTTCGCGCTCGCCACCGTCGTCGCGCGCGACCTCGCCCGACGGCGGTCGGTCGCGCTGCCCGACGGCGGCCGCCGCGACGGGCGCGTCACCGGCGCCCGGGCGGTCCTGCTCGTCGGCTCGGGCAACAACGGCGGGGACACGCTGTACGCGGGCGCGTACCTCGCGCGCCGCGGCGTCGAGGTGCTGGCGGTGCTCACGGGCGAGCACGCGCACGCCGGCGGTCTCGCGGCGCTCCGGGACGCGGGCGGGCGCGTCGAGGTGCTCGTCGGCAGCCCGGACGGCGCGGCGTACGGCGACGGTCACGACGACCGCCACCGCGACCACCTCGACCCGCACGTCGCCGACCGGGTCGCTGGCCAAGCGGCGCGCGCCGACGTCGTGCTCGACGGCCTCGTCGGGATCGGCGCCCGCGGGGCGCTGCGCGGGGTCGCGGCGGACCTCGTGGAGCGCCTGGCCGCGGTGCTCGACGGCGGCCCCGCGCACGGTCCCGAAGGCCCCGGTCGGCCGTGGGTCGTCGCGGTGGACGCGCCGAGCGGCATCGGCGTCGACGACGGCACGGTGCCGGGCCCGGTGCTGCGCGCCGACCGCACGGTGACGTTCGGCGCCGCCAAGCCGGGGCTGCTCCTGCCGCCTGCGACGCACCTCGCGGGGCACGGCGCGGTCGTCGACATCGGGCTGCGCCTGGGCGCACCCGGCCCTCATGCACCCGGCGCTGACGCAGCCGGCCTCGGTGCGCCCGGACCTGACGCACCCGGCCTCGGCGCACCGGCCCCTGGTGCGCCCGCCCCCGGCGCACGCGGCCCCGACGCGCCCCCGCCGGACCGGGGGACCACGACGCCGGTCGTGCGTCGGCTCGAGCCGGCGGACGTCGCGGCCCTCTGGTCCGTGCCCGGCGCGACCGACCACAAGTACACGCGCGGCGTCGTCGGCGTCGTGGCGGGCACGCCGACCTTCCCGGGCGCAGCGGTGCTCGTCACGACCGCGGCCGTCCGCACGGGTCCGGGCATGGTGCGCTACGGCGGGCCCGACGACGCCACGCGCGCCGTCCTCGCGGCCCGCCCCGAGGTGGTGCCCGCCGCGGGCCGCGTCCAGTCCTGGGTGCTGGGCCCGGGCGTCCCGGCGGTCCCCGGCCCGGGCGACGACCCGGTCGACGACGGCGGCCAGCACGAGCGCGTGCGGACCGCGCTCGCCGCCGCGACGGCGACCGACGCGACGACCACCGACGCCACGACCACCGGCGCGACGACCACCGGCGCGACGCCGGAGCGCGTGCCCGCGGTCGTCGACGCGGGCGCTCTGTCCCTGCTGCCCGAGCGCTGCCCGCCGTCGGTCGTGCTGACCCCGCACGCCGGTGAGCTCGCGACGCTCCTGCGGGCGCGCGGCGACGACGTGGCGCGGACCGACGTCGAGGCCGAGCCGCTGCGCTGGGCGCGCCGCGCGCACGACGCCACCGGCGCGACGGTGCTGCTCAAGGGGTCGGCGACGGTCGTCGTCGGGCCGGAGGGCGCGTGGTCGCAGGCGGACGCGCCTGCGTGGCTCGCGACCGCCGGGGCGGGCGACGTCCTCGCCGGCATCCTCGGCACGCTGCTCGCGGCGCACGCGGAGCGCGTCGTGCGGGAGCCGGGCCTCGCCGCGCGGCTTGCTGCGGCGGCCGCCGTCGTGCACGGTCTCGCCGCCGAGCGCGCGAACCCGGGCGGTCCCGTCGCGGCGCTCGACGTCGCGGACGCGGTCCCGGGCGTCGTCGCGGAGCTGCTCGCCGCGCGCTGACCGCGCCCACGGCGTGCCGCACCACGCGCCGACCGCGCCGGTTGCGCCCGCGTGCCGACCGCGCCGCCGCGCACCCCACCGCACCCACGCGTGACCCGCACCGACCGCGGGGACGCCGCCGGTACCGTGGAGGGCGTGGTCCCCCTCCCCGTGCGCGACGGCCTCAACCCGACGCGCCTCGTGCTGCCGCACGACGCCGAGAGCGTCGCGCGGTACCCGCGCACCCTCGACTACGTGCGCCACCGCTTCCCCGACGACGCCGCGCGCCTCGCGGAGAAGGTCGCGGCGGGCGAGGTCGTCGACGGCCGCGGGCGCCCGGTCGATGCGCGCACGCCCTACGAGCCGCGCGGGTTCGTGTTCCTCTACCGCGACCCGCCCGCCGAGCCGGACGTGCCGTTCGAGGTCCGCGTGCTGCACCGCGACCGGGACCTGCTGGTCGTCGACAAGCCGCACTTCCTCGCGACCATCCCGCGCGGGGCGTACGTCGCGCGGTCGGTGCTGGTGCGGCTGCGCCGCGACCTCGACCTGCCCGAGCTCAGCCCGGCGCACCGCCTCGACCGCGTGACCGCGGGGGTCCTGCTGCTCACGCTGCGCCCGCAGGTGCGCGGGGCGTACCAGGAGCTCTTCGCGCGCCGCGAGGTGCGCAAGACCTACGAGGCGGTCGCGCCGTGGGACGCGTCGCTCGACCTCCCCGCGACCGTGCGCAGCCGCATCGTCAAGCGCCGCGGCGTCATGCGGGCCGAGGAGGTGGACGGCGAGCCCAACGCGGAGAGCCGCGTCGACGTCGTCGAGACCGACCCGGCGCGCGGGCTCGCGCGGTACCGGCTCGAGCCGCGCAGCGGCAGGACGCACCAGCTCCGCCTGCACATGGCGCGGCTCGGCGTGCCGATCGTGCACGACAACTTCTACCCCGAGCCGTACGACGTCTCGCCCGAGGACTACTCGCGCCCGCTCCAGCTCGTCTCGCGGTCGCTCGCGTTCACGGACCCGTTCACGGGCCGCGAGCGCCGCTTCGCGACGGACCGCGCGCTCTCCGCGTGGTGACGCGCGGGTGAGAGAATCGACGACCGTGAGCGACACCCAGCGCACGACCTCTCCCGGCACACCCCCCGGCACACCCGCCGGCGCCCCCGGCACCGTCCCGACCGGCGCCCGGGCGGGCTCCCTCGCGGGCCCCGCCCCGACGTCCCGCGCGAGCGGCTCCGACGGCCCGGACCCCCGCGCCTACCCGGCCCGCGCCGTCGTCGACCTGGCGGCGGTCCGCGACAACGTGCGCGCGCTCGCGGACCTGGCGCCGTCGTCCGAGGTGATGGCCGTGGTCAAGGCGGACGCGTACGGGCACGGGCTCGTCGCGAGCGCGCTCGGGGCGCTCGCGGGCGGCGCGACGTGGCTCGGGACGGCGCAGCCGGGCGAGGCGCTCGCGCTGCGGGCGGCGGGCGTCGGCCCGGACCGCGCGCGCGTGCTCACGTGGCTGTACCCGCCGGGCGCGCCGCTGCGCGACCTCGTGGAGGCGCACGTCGACGTGTCGCTCGCCGCGCGCTGGGCCGTGGACGAGGTGGTCGCGGCGGCGCGGGCCGCGGGCCGGACCGCGCGGGTGCACCTCGCGGTCGACACGGGCCTGGGCCGCAACGGGATCATGCCGGCGGACCTGCCGGACGTGCTCGACGCCGTGGCGCGCGCCGAGGCGGAGGGTGCCGTGCGCGTCGTCGGCATGTGGTCGCACCTGGCGTTCGCGGACGAGCCCGGCCACCCGACCGTCGTCGCGCAGGCCGACGTCTTCGACGAGGCCGTGCGCGAGGCCGAGCGGGCGGGCGTCGTGCCGGAGCTGCGCCACCTCGCGAACTCCGCCGCGACGCTCACCGCCCCCCGCACCCACTACGACCTCGTGCGCCCGGGCCTGGCCGCGTACGGGATGACGCCCGTGCCGCAGCTCGGGCCGCCGACGCGGTTCGGCCTGCGCCCCGCGATGACGCTCGAGGCGCGCCTCGCGACGGTCAAGCGCGTGCCCGGCGGCCACGGCGTCTCCTACTCGCACCACTACACGACGCTGCAGGACACGACGCTCGGCGTCGTGCCGCTCGGCTACGGCGACGGGATCCCGCGCCACGCGTCGGGCGGCGGGCCCGCGGGTGCGCCGGGCGGGCCGGTGCTCGTCGGCGCCCGCCCGGGCGAGCCCGGCGGGCGCGTCGTGCGCGTCGCGGGCCGGGTCTGCATGGACCAGCTCGTGCTCGACCTCGGCCCGGACGCGACCGAGCGCGCGGGCGACGTGGTCACGCTGTTCGGCGCGGGCGACGGCGTGGCGCGCGGCGGGGTCCCCACGGCCGAGGACTGGGCGCAGGCCGCGGGCACCATCAGCTACGAGATCACGACGCGCCTCGGTGCGCGCGTGCCGCGCGAGCACGTGGGGACGCACGTGCTCGACGACGGCGCGCGGGCGCTCCTGGCGCCCGACCCGAGCCCGCACGACAGCACGGAAAGGACGGTCCGCGCGTGAGCGACGACCCGAACCACTCGACCCCGGCGCCCGCCGCCGGGACCGCGGCCGACGACGCGCCGGGCGGCGTCGTCGTGCTGCCCGACGCCGAGGCGACCCGCGCGTTCGGCCACGCCCTCGCCGCGGTGCTGCGCGCGGGGGACCTGGTGATCCTCACGGGCGACCTCGGGGCGGGGAAGACGACGCTCACGCAGGGGATCGGGGCGGGGCTCGGCGTGCGCGGCCAGGTCGCGTCCCCGACGTTCATCGTCGCGCGCGAGCACCCGTCCGTCGTCGGGGGCCCGGCCCTCGTGCACGTGGACGCGTACCGCCTCGGGTCGCTCGACGAGGTCGACGCGCTCGACCTCGACTCGAGCCTGGACGAGTCGGTGACGGTCGTCGAGTGGGGCAGCGGCCTCGTCGAGGCGCTCGCGGGCGACCGCCTGGAGATCGTGCTCGAGCGCCCGCGCGGCGGGGTCGGCGCGGAGCAGGGTTCGGACGACGACGCCCCCGAGGCGGGGGAGCGGCGCGTGACCGTGCGCGGCGTGGGGGCGCGCTGGGCCGGCCTCGACGTCGCCGCGCTCACCCGGTAGTGCCCGGCGACGAGGACGGCCCCGCTCCCGGCCGTAGGCTGGAGCCGTGGCTGTTCTCGCGCTCGACACCTCCGCCTCCGTCACCGTCGCCGTCGTCTCCGACGACGGCGCTCGTCTCGCCCGCCGCGACGCGCCCGAGCGCCGCCGGCACGCCGAGGCGCTCGCCCCGCTCGTCGAGGCGGCGCTCGCCGAGGCCGGCGTCGACCGCCGCGACCTCACGGCGGTCGCCGTCGGGACGGGCCCGGCGCCGTTCACCGGCCTGCGGGTCGGGCTCGTCACCGCCCGCGCTCTGGGCTTCGCGCTCGGCGTGCCCGTGCTGGGCGTCCCGAGCCTCGACGCCGTCGCCGCGCAGGCCGTGAGCGACCTCGGCCTCGCGCCCGACGACGAGCTCCTCGTCGCGACCGACGCCCGCCGTCGCGAGGTCTACTGGGCGCGGTACCGCGTCGTCGCGCACGAGGGGCCGCACGCGGTCCCCGTGCTCGAGACCGTCGCGGGGCCCGACGTCGGCCCCGCCGCCGACGTCGCGACGCACGCCGCGGGCGCCGTCGTGGTCGGGGAGGGCGCCGAGCTGTACCCCGACGCGCTCGACGTCGCGCAGGACGCGCCGCAGGTCCCCGACGCCGCCGTGCTCGCGCGCCTCGCGATCGCGCGCCGGGCGGCCGGGCTCGAGCAGCCGACCGAGCCGCTGTACCTGCGCCGCCCCGACGTCCAGGAGGCCGCGGCGCGCAAGCGCGTGAGCGACGCGTCGCCGGAGCGGTCGCGATGAGCACGCGGTCGCACGAGATCCGGCTGCGGCCCCTCAAGGCCGCGGACCTCGACCGCGTCGTCGAGCTCGAGCGCGAGCTGTTCGGGCGCGGCGCGTGGACCTACGGGATGCTCGCCGACGAGCTCGCCGGGTTCGGGCGGTGGTACGTCGCCGCCGAGCCCGTGCGGCTCTACGCCGCGGGGCCCCAGCCGCTCGTCGGGTACGCGGGCCTGTGGTTCGACGGCGACGTCACCCAGGTCATGACCATCGGCGTCGACCCGGCGTTCCAGCACCAGGGCGTGGGCTCGGTGCTCCTGGAGGCGCTGGTCGAGCGGTCGCGCGAGCTCGGGGCGAGCGCCGTGCTGCTCGAGGTGCGCGTCGACAACGACCCGGCGCTCGCCCTCTACGCGAAGCACGGGTTCGAGCAGCTCGGGATCCGCAAGCGGTACTACCAGCCCGAGGACGTGGACGCGTACACGATGCGGCTCGAGCTGGGCGCCCCGCCGCCGCGCGACGAGCCGGACTACGGGACGGCGTCCGCCGACGTGGTCGCGTGACGGGCGACCTCGCGCGGCGCGACCGCGTGCTCGTCGACGCGCCCGGCCTCGCCGCGGCGCTCGCGGGCGACCGCCCGCCCGTCGTGCTCGACGTGCGGTGGGCGCTGGGCGTCACCGACGGGCGCGAGCAGCACCGCGCCGCGCACGTGCCGGGCGCGGTGTACGTGGACCTGGAGACCGAGCTCGCGGCGCCGCCGTCGCCCGCCGCCGGCCGCCACCCGCTGCCGGAGCCGGGCGACCTCCAGGAGGCGGCGCGGCGCTGGGGCGTCCGCGCCGACCGGGGCGTCGTCGTGTACGACGCCGTGGGTGGCACGTCGGCCGCGCGCGCCTGGTGGCTGCTGCGCTGGGCGGGCCACGACGACGTCCGCCTCCTCGACGGCGGCCTGCCCGCGTGGCGCGCGGCGGGGTACCCGACCGAGGAGGGCGACGTGCGGCCCGAGCCGGGCGACGTCGTCGTCTCCCCGGGCGGGATGCCGGTGCTCGACGCCGACGGCGCGGCCCGGCTCGCGGCGTCGGGCGTGCTGCTCGACGCGCGCGCGGGCGAGCGGTACCGCGGGGAGGTCGAGCCCGTCGACCCGCGGGCCGGTCACGTCCCGGGCGCGGTGAGCGCCCCGACGACGGGCAACCTCGCCGCCGACGGGACGTTCCTCGACCCGGATGCGCTCCGCGCGCGCTTCGTCGCGCTCGGGGTGGCCGCGCAGCCCGGGAGCACGACCGAGGGCGCGGCCGGGGAGGCGCCGACGTCGCGCCCCGTCGGGGTGTACTGCGGCTCGGGCGTCACCGCCGCGCACGAGGTCGCCGCGCTCGCCACGCTCGGCGTCGACGCGGCGCTCTACGCGGGGTCGTGGTCGCAGTGGTCGAACGACCCCGACCGCCCCGTCGCGACCTGACGCACGCCGCGCCTCCCGCACCGCGGAGCGCGCGCAGCCCCCGGACGCGACGAGGCGGCACCCCGGTGGGGTGCCGCCTCGGCTCGGACGGTGCGGGACGGGCTCAGAGGACCTCGGCGACCTGGTGGAAGTCGAGGCGCGCCTGGCGCGGGAAGTGCGCGCCTTCGTCGGCCGGGTAGCCCACGTTGATCGCGACGAGCGTGCGCCAGCCCGACTCGCCGAAGAACTCGGCGTCGATCCCGGCGGCGTCGAAGCCCGTCATGGGGCCCACGGACAGGCCGGCGGCGCGCAGCCCGACGATGAGGTAGCCGATCTGGATGAGGGCGTTGGTGCGGGCCATGCCCTCGCGCAGGTCCGCCTGCGGGTCGAGCTGCTCGGCGATGCCCTCGCGGAACGGCGCGAGCGTGCCGAGGTGCTGGTGGAACGACGGGTCGGCGGCGGCGACGATCGTCACGGGCGCGGCGAGCGTCTTGTCGCGGTTGAAGTCCGCCATGTGCGCGCCGAGGCGCTGCTTCGCCTCGGGCGTGCGCACGACGAGCAGCCGCAGCGGGAGGGTGTTCATCGCGGTGGGCGCCCAGCGGACGAGGTCCCAGGCGGCCTGGATCTGCGCGTCGCTGACGGGCTCGTCCGAGAACGCGTGCGTGGTGTGCGCCGCGCGGAACAGGCGGTCCGCGGCCTGCGCGTCGATCGCGAGCTGGTCGGCCTGCTCGCTCGGCGAGGCAGAGGACTCGATGAGGGTGTCGGTGCTCATGACTGGGACAAACAGTTGAACCCTTGATCATCTTCCGAGCAGACGGTGTGACGTGCGCGACACGGACGGTCCGGCCCCCGCGCGCGACTACCCTGGAGGCCATGGTCCCCACTGCTCCCGCGAGCTCCGGCGAGCCCCTGGTGCTCGGCATCGAGACGTCCTGCGACGAGACGGGCGTGGCGCTCGTCCGCGGTCGCGAGCTGCTCGTCGACACGGTCGCGAGCTCCATGGACGAGCACGCGCGCTACGGCGGGATCATCCCCGAGGTCGCGTCGCGCGCCCACCTCGAGGCGATGATCCCCACGCTCGAGCGCACGCTCGGCACGGCCGACGTCGACCTCTCCGAGGTCGACGCGATCGCCGTCACCGCCGGGCCGGGCCTCGTCGGCCCGCTGACGATCGGCGCCTCGGCCGCGAAGGCCCTCGCGCTCGCGCTCGGCAAGCCGCTCTACGGCGTGAACCACGTCATCGGCCACGCGGCCGTCGACGAGCTCGTGCACGGCGCGTTCCCCGAGCGCGTCATGGCGCTCGTCGTGTCCGGCGGGCACAGCTCGCTCCTGCTCGTGGACGACGTCGCGACGGCCGTCACCGAGCTCGGCTCGACGCTCGACGACGCCGCGGGCGAGGCGTTCGACAAGGTCGGGCGCCTGCTCGGCCTGCCGTACCCCGGCGGCCCGCACATCGACCGCCTCGCGCGCGAGGGCGACCCCACGGCGATCCGGTTCCCGCGGGGCCTCACCGCGCGCAAGGACCAGGAGAAGCACGCGTACGACTTCTCGTTCTCGGGCCTCAAGACGGCCGTCGCGCGCTGGGTCGAGGCCCGCCAGGACGCGGGGGAGGAGATCCCCGTGCACGACGTCGCCGCCTCCTTCGCGGAGTCCGTCGCCGACGTGCTCACCGCGAAGACCATCGCCGCGTGCGAGCGGCACGGCGTCTCGACGCTCGTCGTCGGCGGCGGGTTCAGCGCGAACTCCCAGCTGCGCGACATGGCCGCGGAACGCTGCGCCGAGGCGGGCATCGAGCTGCGCATCCCGCCGATCCGCTACTGCACCGACAACGGGGCGATGATCGCCGCGCTCGGCTCGGCCGTCGTGCGGGCGGGCGTCGCGCCGTCGAGCCTGGACATCGGCGTCGACTCGTCGATGCCGCTCACCGTCACGCACGTGTGACGGCCCGGCCGGGTCACAGGGGCCGGCCGGCCCGCATCTCGGCGACGAGCGAGCGCACGACGGCGTCCAGCTCGCCCCCGTGGCGCCGCGCCACCGCGCGCTGCCGCTGGTAGGACGCGCCGCGCCGCACGATGGTGCGCACGCCGTCGAGCTCGTCGAGGCAGCCGAGGCGCGCCGCGACGGGCTCGAGCTCGACGAGCAGCCGCCCCACGGCGTCGGTCACGAGCTCCTCGTTGCCCTCGCGGTCGAGGATGATGATCGCGTCCATGCCGTAGCGCGCCGAGCGCCACTTGTTCTCCTGCGCGTACCACGGCGGGATGCTCGGCAGCTCGCGCCCCTCGTCGAGCATCGTCGAGAAGTGCTCGACGAGGCAGTGCGTGAGCGCGGCCAGCGCCAGGAGCTCGGAGATGTTCGTGACGCCGTCGCAGATGCGCGTCTCGAGCGTGCCGAACTGCGGCGCGGGCCGCAGGTCCCACCGCACCTCGTCGAACGCGTCGATGACGCCGGTGTGCAGCATGTCGGCGACGTAGCCCTCGAGCTCCTCCCACGTCCCGAACTGGAACGGCAGGCCCGCGGTCGGCAGCTGCTGGAACATGATCGCGCGGTTCGACGCGTAGCCGGTGTCCTTGCCGCCCCAGAACGGCGAGCTCGCCGAGAGCGACTGGAGGTGGGCGAACGTCGTGAGCATCGCGCGCTGGATCGGCAGCACCTTGGCGCGGTCCTCGATGCCGACGTGCACGTGCACGCCGTAGATGAGCATCTGCCGCCCCCACCACTGGGTGCGGTCGATGAGCGTGGTGTAGCGCTGCTTGTCGGTGACCTTCTGCTGCGCCCAGCGCGCGAACGGGTGCGTGCCCGCGCTCATGAGCTCGACGCGCAGCGGGTCCGTCACGGCGCGCAGCTCCTCGACCGAGCGCTGCAGGTCGCGGCCGGCCTCGCCCACCGTGCGGCACACGCCGCTCACGACCTCGACGGTGTTGAGCAGGAGCTCCTGCTTGATCGACGGGTGCGGGCCGCCGTCGGCCGGGCGCACGGCGTCGAGCACGGTCTGCGCGACCTGCCGCAGGTCGCCCGAGTCGGCGTCGACGAGCGCGAGCTCCCACTCGAGCCCGACGGTCGAGCGCTCCGAGCGGGCGAAGGGGATCGCCGTGCGGCGCGGGAGGGCGCTCACCGGGGCCCGTCCTGCCCGCCGTCGGTCGGGGTGCCGGGCTGCGCCCCTGCCGGGGGAGCCGACAGCGGCTCGACGACGAGCACCTGCTGGGAGCCGCCGACGCGCGTGAGGACGATCGTGGCGGTCGCGTCGCCCGTGAGGGCGAGCTGCCGGCGGAGCTGCTCCGGCGTGACGGCGGTGCCCCGCTTCTTGATCGTCAGACGACCCACGCCGCGCTCGCGCAGGTAGGAGCGCAGCCGCTTGAGGCCGAACGGCATGGTGTCGAGCACGCGGTAGCCGCGCGCGAGCCCGTCCGCGAGCCCCGTCGCGTCGAGCGGCGCGGGGGAGTCGGTGGTCACGTACGCGATGGTCCGGTCGAGCAGGCGACCGCCCAGCCCGCGCGCCGCGTGGGCGACGAGCCCCGCGCGGATCACGGCGCCGTCGGGCTCGTAGAGGTACTGCCCGACGGCGCCCACCTCGGGCACCACGTCCGCGTCGCCCGGGCGGTGGGCGATCCGGCGCGTCGTGGTGCGCGCGGTCCCGTCGGGCCCGGTCCACGACGACAGGACGAGCGCCGACCGGCCCGGTCCCTCGGGCGCCAGCGGGCCGAACCAGAGCCCGGCCTCCACGACGTCCCCGTCGACCGACACCCACTCGGTCTCGGCGTCCTCGGGCAGACCCGCGTGCGGGATGCCCGGGCCGACCTTGATCCCGACCGCGGGCACGCGCTCGCGCAGCGCCCACACCGCGTCGAGCGGCGGGGCGTAGGCCTTCGGGTCGAACACGCGCGTGCCGGCGCGCGTGCGGCGCGCCGGGTCGGCGTACACGCCCTCGATCCGCTCGCCCTCCAGGTCGAGCGCGAGCCCGTCGCCGTGGCGCACCTCGGCCTCGGGGAAGTGGCGCAGGTTGACGGTCGCGATCGCCGCGGTGAGCTCGTCGACGTCGGTCGCGAGCACCTCGAGCTCCGCGGCGGCGAACGCGAGCGCGTCGACGCCGATCCCGCTCGTGAGGTCCGCGACGCGCCGGATCCCCGCCTCCTGGTACCGCCGGGCGTGCAGGCCCGCGACGACGAGCCGGCTCGCCTGCTCCAGCCCCGCCTGCGTGAAGAGCATGCCGTCGGCGAACGCGCCGAGCTTGCCGTGCGCCGCGGCGCGCAGCCGGGACTGGGTGAGGGCCGCGGCGGCCAGGTCCGGGTCGACGCCCTTCGCGCGCAGCCCTGCCGCGAGCACGAGCGCCTGCTGCTCGTCGTACGGCGGGAGCGCGCCGAGCAGGGCCCAGCCCTCGGGGCTGAGCAGCTTGGTGAGCGTGGCGGCGTCCATGGCGTCGATCCTTCCACGGGGGCCGGGGACCACGCGCAGCCGGAGCCCGGATCGTCCGCAGGGCGGACGTTGGCACTCGCCTTGACCGAGTGCTAACCGGGACCTAGATTTGAGACGTGCCGCCACCGCTCGCGGAGGCGGCGCCACGTGCGACCAGGCTGTCCGGCACCCGCGACGACGGCCAGCCGGTGCGCTCGACCCATCCGTTGCAGTTCTCACCGCGAAAGGGGAGGTCCGACGTGTCGGTCCCCATCAAGCCGCTCGAGGACCGGATCGTCGTGAAGGCCCTCGAGGCCGAGACCACGACCGCATCCGGCCTGGTCATCCCGGACACCGCCAAGGAGAAGCCCCAGGAGGGCGAGGTCCTGGCCGTCGGTCCGGGCCGTGTCGACGACAACGGCAACCGCGTCCCGCTCGACGTGACCGTCGGCGACAAGGTCATCTACAGCAAGTACGGCGGCACCGAGGTCAAGTACGGCGGCGAGGACTACCTCGTCCTGTCCGCGCGCGACATCCTCGCCGTGGTGGTCGGCTGACGCCGACCCGGTTCAGCAGCAGGGCCCCGCGACCGTCGGTCGCGGGGCCCTGCTGCGTTCCGTGGCCGGTCGCCCCACCGGTGGTCCCACGGGTCGTGCGCACGCGCGCCCGGTACGACGTCGGACCGGGGCCGTGCAGGTCTGCTGGTGGCGCGGAGGCACCGAGGACGGTGCCCGGGGAGGGGTGCGTCAGCCGGTGCGGCGGGCGCCGCCCGCGAGGATGGCGGCGCGCTCGTCCTCGCTCAGGCCGCCCCACACCCCGTACGGCTCACGCACGCGGAGCGACTGCTCGCGGCACTGCATCATCACGGGGCACGAGTGGCAGATCGCCTTCGCGGCCTCCGCTCGCCGTCGTCGCGTCGAGCCGCGTTCACCCTCGGGGTGGAAGAACAACGTGTCGTCCGCGTCGCGGCACGAACCCTGGTACTGCCATTCCCACAGCTCCATGACGGGCCCGGGGAGCCTCGAGATCTCTGCCATGCCGAACAACCTACAAGCGTTGCAAGGGTTGTTCAAGTCCCCTGTGAGGAAAAAGTGAACGAGCAGGTTGAACCGCTCGTGGAGCGGTGCGGGTCTGCTCAACCGCGTCGGCTGATCCTGCCGCGCTGACGCGATCGGCTGCGCCCGGCGCGTTTGCGCGTGCAGCGAACAAATACGGCACGGGTCTGGCGCGAAGGGTGCACGACTGTGACCTCTACGAGGTGGCGAGACGGGTGCCCGCTCGGCAGAATCGATCCATGACCTCAGTCCGGTCCGCCCCCGACCCCGAGGGAGCCCGACCGAGCATGACCTCGTCCCCCGGCCTCGCCGTCGCCGCCGTCGCGCGCCGGCTCGGCGTCGCGCCCGCGACCCTGCGCACCTGGGACCGTCGCTACGGCCTCGGCCCCTCGCAGCACCGGGCCGGCTCCCACCGGCGCTACACCGACGACGACGTCGCTCGCCTCGTCGTGATGCGCCGCCTCACGCTCGACGGCGTCGCGCCCGCCGACGCGGCCCGCGCCGCCCTCGCCGCCGACGAGGAGGAGCTCGCCGCGAACCGTGGGGCGATCTCCTTCGACGACCGCGGCGCCGACGGCGCGGGCGACCTCGACGCCGACGAGCCCGAGGCCGACGACGAGGCGCCCGAGCCGCCGCCGTCGCGCCCGTTCCTGCGCGCCGTCCCGGGTGGCGAGCCCGCACGGGCCGCCGGTCCCCGTCCGGTCGGCGTCCGTGAGGGACCGCGGCCCACGCGCGTCTCCGACGTCGTCGACGCGGCGATCGCCTACGACCAGCGCGCGTGCGACCGGCTGCTACGCATCCCGACGGGCGGCGACCCGGCCGCGTGGTGGTCCGACCTCGTCGAGCCCGCGCTCGAGCGCCTGGCCGAGCGCACCGTGCTCGCCGGCCCGGGCGAGGTGCCCGAGGTCGTGCTCGCCAACGCGACGCTCGTCGCGCTGCGCGAGTACACGCAGGCGAGCGAGGACGCGATCGTGGCCGCCGGGGGGCCGCCCCGGAACCACCCGAGCCGCATGCGGCGGATCGTCCTCGTCTTCGCTGCGCCCGACGAGCCGCTCCCGCTGGCCGCGCACGCGCTCGCCGCGTCGCTCGCCTCGCACGGCGCGATGGCGCGGATCGTCACCGGGCCCGCGAACGTGCACCGCACGCTGGAGATCGTGACGATGGTGCGGCCGTCCGCGGTGGCGATGGTGACCACGCAGGCGCGTCCCGACCTGGGCATCGTGCACGCCGCGCACGACGCGAACCCGAGCCTGCCGTTCTTCGTCGGTCTCCCGAGCGACCAGGCCGCGGAGGAGCTCCCGCTCGCCGCGACCGTCCACCGGGTGCGCAGCTTCACGGGCCTCCTGCACGAGCTCCTCGCCGTCGTGCGCTGAGCCGTCCGCGGGGCCGCCCGGCCGGGTGCGGCGCGCGCCTGCACGCCCACGTGCCTCCCGCCCGTCCGTGCCTCCCGGGCCCCGGGCGGGCGGGGACCGGGCGGGAATACGGCGAGGGCCCCCGGCGTAGAATCCTGGTGTGACCGCCTCGCCCGTCCCCGCCGCCGTCCCCGACCGTGACCCCTTCGGATTCCTGGGTCTCACCTACGACGACGTCCTGCTGCAGCCCGGCTACTCGGACCTGGCGCCGTCGGACATCGACACCACGACGCGCCTGACGCGCGAGATCTCGATCCGCGTGCCGCTCGTCTCGGCGGCCATGGACACCGTCACCGAGTCGCGCATGGCCATCGCGATGGCGCGCCAGGGCGGCATCGGCGTGCTGCACCGCAACCTCTCGATCGAGGACCAGGCGCTCCAGGTCGACCTGGTGAAGCGCACGCAGACGGGCATCATCGACAACCCGGTGACCATCGGGCCCGACGCGACGCTCGAGGAGCTCGACAAGACCGCGGGCGAGTACCGCATCTCCGGCTTCCCGGTGCTCGACGCCGAGCGCCGCCTCATCGGCATGGTGACCAACCGCGACCTGCGCTTCACGCCCGTCGCCGAGTGGGCGACGACGAAGGTCGACGAGGTCATGACGCCCCAGCCGCTCATCACGGGCCCGGCGGGCATCTCCCGCGAGGAGGCGACCGCGCTCCTGCGCAAGCACAAGCTCGAGCGCCTGCCGCTCGTCGACGCGGACGGCCGCCTCACCGGGCTCATCACGGTCAAGGACTTCGTCAAGTCCGAGCAGTTCCCCAACGCGTCGAAGGACGGCCAGGGCCGCCTGCTCGTCGGCGCCGCGATCGGCTACTTCGGCGACGCGTGGCAGCGCGCCACGACGCTCATCGACGCGGGCGTCGACGTGCTGGTCGCGGACACGGCGCACGGCAACGTCCGGATGCTCATCGAGATGGTCGCGCGCCTCAAGTCCGACCCGGCGACGCGCGACGTCCAGGTGATCGGCGGCAACGTCGCGACGCGCGAGGGCGCGCAGGCGTTCGTCGACGCCGGCGCAGACGCGGTCAAGGTCGGCGTCGGGCCGGGCTCGATCTGCACCACGCGCATCGTCACGGGCGTCGGCGTCCCGCAGGTGACCGCGGTCTACGAGGCGTCGCTCGCCGCGCGCCCGGCCGGGGTCCCGGTCATCGCCGACGGCGGCATGCGTCACTCGGGCGAGATCGGGAAGGCGATCGTCGCGGGCGCGGAGACGGTGATGCTCGGCTCGATGCTCGCGGGCACCGAGGAGTCCCCGGGCGAGACGATCCTCGTCAAGGGCAAGCAGTACAAGGCGTACCGCGGCATGGGCTCCATGGGCGCCATGTCCTCGCGCGGCAAGAAGTCGTACTCGAAGGACCGCTACTTCCAGGCCGAGGTCACGAGCGACGACATGATCGTCCCCGAGGGCGTCGAGGGCCAGGTGCCCTACAAGGGGTCGCTCGGCACCGTGGCGCACCAGCTCGTCGGCGGCCTGCACCAGACGATGTTCTACGTCGGCGCTCGCACCGTGCCCGAGCTCCAGGAGAAGGGGCGCTTCATCCGCATCACGTCGGCGTCGCTCAAGGAGAGCCACCCGCACGACGTGCAGATGACGGTCGAGGCCCCCAACTACACGGGCTTCTGAGCGCCGGGACGCAGCACCACGACCGACGGCCCGGCACCACCCTCACGGGGCGGCGCCGGGCCGTCGTCGTCCCGTCAGCGCTGCGTGCGGTCGGCGGTCACGACGCCATGACGCGCGCGTGCAGCGCCTGGACGGCGTAGCGCGCGGCCCAGAACGCACCGTGCTGCCAGGCCGAGATCTCGGACATCCAGTCGCCCGCGAAGTACACGTTCCCGGCGCCCTGCTGCAGGAGCTTGAACCGGGACGACTGCGTGTTCGGGTAGGCCCAGGCGCCCTCGATGTAGGGCACCTTGTGCCACGCGATGGAGAACGAGCTCTCGAGCTCCGTCCGGTACTTCTCGCCGTGGATCTTCACGCCCTGCTCGACGGCGCGCATCTCCCGCTGCCGCGGCGTCATGTCCGCGTAGGCGCGCGCGTTCGCGCCGGTGTTGTAGTAGCCCACGACGAGCCCGCGGCGCTCCCCGTAGCCGTAGGACGGGTACCAGACGTGGGCGAGGTCCATGTCGGTCTCGGTGATGCCGCCGTAGATCCGGTGGTCGTCCTCCCAGAACCGCGACCGGTACTGGAGCCCGATCTTGCCCGCGGGCGACCCGACGGCGAACTCGCCGAGCGCGGCGTCGACGTCGGGCCCCCAGTTCGTGTCCCAGCGGCGCATGAGCCCCGCGGGCGCCGAGACGACGGCGAAGTCGGCGTCGATCTGCCGCGCCTTGCCGTTGGGGGCGGTGTACGTGACCGAGACGCCGCGCGGCGTGTTCTTCACCGCGGTGACGGGCGAGCTGAGCTGGACGTTCTGCTTGCCGATCGCCTTGACGAAGTAGTCGTAGGTGGTGTCCATGCCGCCCTTGGGCTGGAACATGAGCATCGACTGCTCCCAGTTGATCTCGAACGGGAAGTACTGCCCGACCTTCGAGGCGAGCACCTCCGACACCGAGCCCGGGCCGGGCAGGGGCGTGCCGTGCTCGTTCCACGCGGACGGGTAGACCGCGTACCCGCGGTTGCTCCCGCCCCGGTAGCTCCCGTCGGCCTGGAGCGACCCCCACGACCGGAGGAACGCGCGCAGGTTCTCCTTGTCCGCGGCGGTGAGCTTCTGGTCGAGCGCACCCTGGTCGGTCGCATAGCCGAGCAGCTCGGACGTATAGCCGAACACGTCGGCCTTCGCGGTGCGGTATCGGACCGGGTTGCCGGGGGTCGCGCCGGAGCGCTCGTTGTAGAGGTAGGCGTCCGCGTTGGCGTTCGTGAACACCTCGTAGGGGACGCCGAGCTCGCGCAGGTAGTCCATGGTGACCATCCACTGGGCGATGCGCCCCGCGCCCGCGTTCATGTAGACGCCGTCGGCGAACTGCGCCTTCTGCGTGACGCCGTTGACATCGGTCTCCGCGTCGCCGCCGCGTATCGTCAGCGTCCGGCCGCCGACGCGGTGCCGCGCCTCGAGGACCGTGACGCGGTAGCCGGCCTTCTGCAGCTCGTACGCCGTGGCCAGGCCCGCCGGCCCGGCGCCGACGACGACGACCTTCTTCGCGGAGCGGCCCGTGAGGCTGAAGTCGCTGCCCCGCGGCGGTGTCCACGACTCGTTCCGCGGCTGGGCGGCGGCCGTCGGGGCGAGGCCGACCGCGCCCATCGTCGCGAACATGACGCCGGCGCTGGAGCCGACCCCGACGGCCTGGAGGAAGTTGCGGCGCGAGACGCCGGTCGTCTTCTCGTCAGTGACCATGTGGCTGGAGCCCTCTCGTCCACGGCCTGACGGGCGGCGAGCCCGGCCCACGATGCCGGGTGCCGCCGTCAGCACCGGGCCCGACGCTAGGGACGTGTCGTCGCGAGCACGGGTCCGGCGCGTTTCGCGTCGGTCAACGGTTCGCGGCTCTCGTAAACGTCTCGTGTCGCGGCCCTCGGCGGCGCCCGCGGGACGGCGCGCCGCGGCGTCCGGGCGCGCGGCGGGACCGGCGACGACCCGACACGTGGCGGTCACGGCGCGGAAACGGAGCCTGGCTAGCGTCGCGGCGCCGGCGGTCCTCGCGACCGGCCGGAGCCCGGGCGCCAGGGTGGCGCCCGTCGTCCCCTGGGAGGCCTGCATGAAGAACCGCACCAAGGTCGTCGTCGCCGTCGCCCTCACCGCCGCCGTCGCCGTCCCCGGCACCGCCGTCGCCGCCGGGAAGCTCTTCGAGCCGAGGCCGACCGAGGCCCACTCCTTCGTCACCGGCGACACCCCGTCCATCGCCGACGGCGTCGCGATCGGGAAGAACGTCTCCTGGTACAAGTCGTCCGGCCTCGGTCCCGCCGCGATGAACACGACGCCCGGCGCGACGGCCGAGCAGCGCTACGTCCCGACCGACGTCTTCCCCGGCGGCGTCCTGCCGGCCGGCGTGACGATCACGGAGGCGCAGGGCATCAACGTCCTCATGCGGATCGGCGAGAACCTCGAGCGGGCCGGGCTCTCCTACGACGACGTCGTCTCCATGCGGGTGTTCCTCCAGAACCCCGCCGGCCAGGAGAAGATGGACTTCGCCGGCTGGAACCGCGCCTACCGCCAGTTCTTCGCGAACACGAACCTCGCGACCGGCGCGACGCTCGAGGTCCAGCTCGGCTCGGCCCGGACGGCGCCCATGGTGGTCAACGCGGCCCGGCCGTCGCGCTTCGCGCTCGAGATCGAGAACCTGCCGGTCGACGGCTGGCTCGTCGAGGTGGAGGTCGACGCCGTCTACCCGAAGTGACGACGACGGGCCGCCCTCCCGCAGGAGGGCGGCCCGTCGTGGTCGTGCCGGCGTCGTGGGCACGGAGGGCCCGAGGGCCCGCGGGCGCCGAGCGTGGCGAGGGGTCAGTCCCGGAACGTCTCGATGTTCGCGCCGAGCTCGCGCAGGCGCTCGGTGAGGCCCTCGTAGCCGCGCGCGATGATGTCGACGCCGCGCAGGACGGAGGTGCCCTTCGCGGCGAGCATCGCGAGCAGGATGACGACGGCGGGGCGCAGGGCGGGCGGGCAGCTCACCTCGGCGCCCGACCAGCGCGTGGGGCCCGTCACCTGGAGCCGGTGGGCGTCCAGGAGCCGCACGTCGGCGCCGAGCCGCGTGAGGTCGGTGAGGTGGATGGCGCGCCCCTCGTAGACCCAGTCGTGGATGAGCGTCGTGCCCTGCGCGTTCGCGGCGATGACCGCGAAGAACGGCAGGTTGTCGATGTTGAGGCCGGGGAACGGCATGGGGTGGATCTTGTCGATCGGCGCGTGCAGCTCGCTGGGGTGCACCGTGACGTCGACCAGGCGCGTGCGGCCGTTGCGCGCCACGTACTCGGCGCTCAGCGTGTACCGCAGCCCCATCTCGGCGAGCGTCGCGAGCTCGATCTCCATGAACTCGATCGGGACGCGGGCCACGGTGATCTCCGAGCCCGTGACGATGCCCGCCGTGAGCAGGCTCATCGCCTCGACCGGGTCCTCCGAGACGGCGTACTCCACGTCCACGTCGATGTCGGTGCGGCCGTGCACGCGCAGGGTCGTCGTGCCGATCCCCTCGACCTGCACGCCGAGCAGCTCGAGGTAGAAGCACAGGTCCTGCACCATGTAGTTCGAGCTGGCGTTGCGGATCGTCGTCACGCCCTCGCGGCGGGCCGCGGCCATGAGCGCGTTCTCGGTGACGGTGTCGCCGCGCTCGGTGAGCACGACCGACAGGTCCGTGCCCGACGCCGGGGCGACGGTCGCGTGGTAGTTCCCGCCCGTCGCGGTGACGGCCAGGCCGAAGGGCCGCAGGGCGATCATGTGCGGCTCGACGGTGCGGGTCCCGAGGTCGCAGCCGCCCGCGTACGGGAGCTCGAACGTGTCCCGCAGCCCGAGCAGCGGCCCGAGGAACATGATGATCGAGCGCGTGCGGCGCGCGGCGTCGACGTCGATCGCGGCGAGGTCGAGGCGCTCCGGCACGACGATCTCGAGGTCCCGGCCGCCCGTCGTCCAGGTCGCCCGCACGCCGATGGAGCGCAGCACGTCGACGATCCGGTCGACCTCGACGATGCGGGCCACGCCGCGCAGGGTGGTGCGACCGCGGTT
Organism: Cellulosimicrobium sp. XJ-DQ-B-000; assembly: GCF_031119065.1. Taxonomy (NCBI): domain Bacteria; kingdom Bacillati; phylum Actinomycetota; class Actinomycetes; order Micrococcales; family Promicromonosporaceae; genus Cellulosimicrobium; species Cellulosimicrobium sp. XJ-DQ-B-000. The sequence continues at coordinate 783,379 of NZ_JAVHYN010000001.1, read as the reverse complement.
GAGGAGCGAGGCGCACAGCAGCGCGACCGCGCCGTTCTTGGAGGAGTTCACCTCGATGCGGCCGGAGAGGGTCTGGCCGCCCTGGACGCGCAGGTGCGCGTGCTTGGGGCCGCCGAGGCTGATGATCTCGGAGTCGAGCGCGAGGCCGATGCGGTTGAGCATCTCCAGGCTGAGGTTCTGCGAGCCCTGCTCGATGCGGTGCACGGCGCTCTGGCTCGTGCCGAGCCGCTCCGCGAGCTGCGTCTGGGTGAGACCCCGGTTCTGGCGGGCGCCGCGGATGAGCGCGCCGACCTGCGTGAGAGGTGCGTCGTCGATCGCTGTCATGAGAGCGACGATAACTCATGGATGAGATATCGACGCGGCGAAGGGCCCCGTGCGGTCCGCCATCATGCCTCCATCACACGACCTTCACCCGCATCATGAGATATGCCCGCAGGTGGCGACGCGGGCGTGCGCCCGGGTCAGCCCGGCCAGCGGCCGTCCGCGCCGGCGCCGACGTAGGGCTGGTCGGGGTCCGGGTCCAGGGCGTCGACCCACTGCCGGTGCGCGACGACCTGCAGGTCGTGCAGCGCGACCGGGCCGAGCCCGGCCAGGTCCGGGTACGCGCGCGCGAGCGCGTCGAGCAGGTCGAGCGTCGCGAGCACGTCCCCGTCCGCCGTGTGCAGGGGCCCGACGTCGAGCACCTCGTAGCGCGCGCACAGGTCGACGAGCCGGCGCTTGCCCTCGCGGGCCGGGTCCCACGCCCGGTCGAGCACGAGCGGGTCGAGCACCGGCCGCACGGGCCGCCCGAGGCGCGCGGCGAGCGTCGGCAGGCCGTGCCGCACGAGCTCGGTGTCGAGGATCGCGAGGTCGAACGCGGCGTTGTAGGCGACGAGGGGGACGCCGTCGCGCTGGGCGTCGACGACGAGCGTCGCGATCTCGTCGAGCGCGACGGCGGGGGCCGACCCGTGCGCCGTGGCGTGCGCGGTCGTGATGCCGTGGATCCCCGTGGCCTCCGCCGGGATCTCGACGCCGGGGTCGAGGAGCCACGTGCGCACGTGCGTGGCGCCCGGCTCGCGGAGCACGAGCGCGGCGGTGACGACGCGGTCGACGTCGACGTCGAGGCCCGTGGTCTCGGTGTCGAGACCGAGCAGCGGTCCCGCCGTCCAGGGCGTCGTCGTCATGGTCCACCTCTGCCGTCCGGTCGGGGCCCGGGGCGCCCGGCGCTCCCGTCGTCGCCGGACGTCCCGGCGACGAGCGTCACCCTGCCAGCGCCCACCCACACGGTGGTCGGTGCAGGTGGCGGGCACGGCCCGCCGGTAGGCTGACCCGGTGAGCAACGAGATCGAGATCGGACGTGGCAAGCGCGGTCGGCGCGCGTTCTCCTTCGACGACGTCGCCGTCGTGCCCTCGCGGCGCACGCGCGACCCGGAGGAGGTGTCGGTCGGCTGGCAGATCGACGCCTACCACTTCGACCTGCCGATCCTCGCGGCGCCCATGGACTCGGTCATGAGCCCGGCTACCGCCGTCGCGCTCGGCAACCACGGCGGCCTCGGTGTCCTCGACCTCGAGGGCCTGTGGACGCGCTACGACGACCCGACCGCGCTCCTCGAGGAGATCGCCGGGCTCGAGCCGCTCGAGGCGACGCGCCGCATGCAGGAGATCTACGCCGAGCCCATCAAGGCCGACCTCATCACGCAGCGCCTCAAGGAGATCCGCGCGGCGGGCGTCACCGTCGCCGCGGCCCTGTCGCCGCAGCGCACCCAGGAGCACTACCAGACGGTGGTCGACGCGGGCGTCGACCTGTTCGTCATCCGCGGCACGACGGTCTCCGCCGAGCACGTGTCCGGCGTCGCCGAGCCGCTCAACCTCAAGCGCTTCATCTACGAGCTCGACGTCCCGGTCGTCGTGGGTGGCGCGTCCACGTACACCGCGGCGCTGCACCTCATGCGCACGGGCGCCGCGGGCGTCCTCGTCGGCTTCGGCGGCGGCGCCGCCCACACCACGCGGGTCTCGCTCGGCATCCACGCGCCCATGGCGACCGCGGTCGCGGACGTCGCGGCGGCCCGCCGCGACTACCTCGACGAGTCGGGGGGCCGCTACGTGCACGTCATCGCGGACGGCGGCGTCGGCCGCTCGGGCGACCTCGTCAAGGCGGTCGCGTGCGGCGCCGACGCGGTGATGCTCGGCGCGGCGCTCGCGCGGGCCGAGGAGGCGCCGGGCAAGGGCTGGCACTGGGGCTCGGAGGCCCACCACGCCCAGCTCCCGCGCGGCGAGCGCGTGCGCGTCGGCACGGCCGGCACGCTCGAGGAGATCCTCTTCGGGCCGGGCCGCCAGGCGGACGGCACGCTCAACCTCGTCGGCGCGCTCCGCCGGGCCATGGCGACGACCGGGTACTCGGACCTCAAGGAGTTCCAGCGCGTCGAGGTCGTCGTCTCCCCGTACCAGCCCCGCTGAGCCCGCCGTGGCCGGACGCATCGCCGACGGTCCGCGCCTGACGCACGCCGGCGACGGCGCGCCGGGCGGCAACGGCTCCGTGCCCGCCGCGGGCGCGGCCCGCCCGGAGGCGGACGTCGCGGACGCGGCCTCGTCGGAGGCCTCCACCGACCTGGTCTTCACGGAGGTCGAGGACGCCGACGTCGAGGCGGTCGTCGCGCTGTGGCGGGAGTGCGGGCTCACCCGGCCCTGGAACGACCCGTACCGCGACCTCGCCGACGCCCGCCTGGGCGAGACCTCGACGGTGCTCGTGGGCCGTGCGACGCGCGACCTGCCCACGGTGGCCCCGGACGGTGCTCCCGAGGCGCCCGGGGTCGCGGCGGGGGAGCTCGTCGCGACGGCCATGGCCGGCGTGGACGGGCACCGTGGCTGGCTCTACTACGTGGCGGTCGACCCTCGCGTCCAGGGGCGCGGCGCGGGCCGTGCGACGGTCGTCGCGGCGGAGGCGTGGCTCGCCGCGCAGGGCGCGCGGGCCGTGCGCCTCATGGTGCGCGCCACGAACGACGCGGTGCGCGGCTTCTACGAGCGACTCGGGTACGCGGACCAGGAGTGCGTCGTGCTCGGCCGCCCGCTCGGCGCCCCGGACGCCCGCGACGCCGGACGATGACCCCCGCCGCGTGGCGGCCGGACGACGACGACCTCGCCGCCCTCGAGACCGAGCACCGCGCGCGCGTCGCGGTGCTCGACCCGCTCGTCGCGGTCCCCGCTCTCGGTGCCACCGCGGACGACGAGCGTCTCCTCGCCGTGCGGCTCCCGGACGGTTCCCGGGCCGCGGGGCTCCTCGGGGTGGGGGACGTCGGACCCGGCTCCGCGGCGGCGGGGTTCCGCGCGCTGCGCGAGCACCGGCTGCGGGCGCGCGCGGCGGGACCGGACGTGGGCGGCGCGGTCCGCGCGCTCGTCGCGGCCTGGACGGCGCGCGTCGGGCGCGACCCGGGCAGCGCACCGGCGGGCGACGGGCTGCCCGAGCGGGGCCCTGCACCCCGCGACCACGGCCTGGCGCTCCTGTGGCCGAGCCGCGACGTCGAGGCCGTGGGCGCCCTCGCGGCGAGCGGCCTGCGCCCCACCGTGCACCTCGTCGCGCGCTGCGGCGCCCCGTCGGCCCGGCCCCGCACGGACCTCCCCGGGCTCGTGCTGACCGACGCCGGCCCGGACGACGTGGCCGCCGTCGTCGAGCACCAGCGCGCCGAGCTCGCGTACGACGAGCTCGTGGGCGCGGCCCGCGTCCGGCCACTCGCGGCCGAGCACCTCGCCGCCCAGGTCGCCGCCGCCGTCGAGAACCCGCGCACCACGGTCCTCGTGGCGCGCCGCCAGGGGCCGGGGGAGCGGGCGGGCGAGGTCGTGGGCGTCGTCGCGGTCGAGCCGCCGGAGCGCTCCGGGGCCATGGCCGGGACCGTCACGGCGGGGCCGGTCGCCTACCTCGTCCTGCTGCACGTGACGGGCAGCGCGCGCGGTACCGGGGTCGGCAGGGCGCTCGTCGACGCGGCGCTCGCGCGCGTGCACGAGCAGGCCGGGCCGGGCGCGGTCGTCGTGCTGCACCACGGCGTGCTCAACCCGCTGTCCGCGCCGTTCTGGGCGCGGCAGGGGTTCCGGCCCGTGCTCACCACGTGGGAGCAGCCCGTCGACGCGCTGTCAGCGCCACGACGTAGCCTGTCCCCATGACGAGCTCATCCGGCACACCCGGCTCCGGGCGCGGCGACGGCGCCGCGCTGGACGGCCTGATCGACCCCGAGAACCCGGCCGCGACCTACGTCCTCGAGCCGGAGGTCGTGGCCCCCCTCGCGCAGCGCGTCGTCACGAGCAACGAGGCGGGCATGCACCGCTCCGTCCTGCCGTCCACGGGAGCCCCGCTCGCCGCGGTCCCCGTCTCGTCCGTCGCGGACGTCGCCCGTGCCGTGGCACGCGCGCGGGCCGCGCAGCCGGCCTGGGCCGCCCGTTCCGTGCGCGAGCGCGCGGCGGTGCTGCGGCGCTTCGGCGAGCTCGTGCTCGCGCGCCAGTCCGACGGCCTCGACCTCATCCAGATGGAGTCCGGCAAGTCGCGGCGCAGCGCGTTCGAGGAGGTCGCGGACGTCGCGATCCTCACGCGCCACTACGCCCAGCGCGGCCCGCGCTACCTCGCCGACCGGCGGGCGCCGGGGATGCTGCCCGTGCTCACCGGGACGCGCGTGCACCGCCGTCCCGTGGGCGTCGTCGGCGTCATCGCGCCGTGGAACTACCCGCTGACGCTCGCGTTCGCCGAGGCCGTGCCCGCGCTCGTGGCGGGGAACGCCGTCGTGCTCAAGCCGGACCCGCAGACGACGCTCACCGCGCTGTGGGGCGCGGAGCTGCTCGAGGAGGCGGGGCTGCCCGCCGACCTGTTCCTCGTCGTCGCGGGCGGGGGAGACGTCGGCGCCGCGGTGACCGACCACGTGGACCACATCGCGTTCACGGGCTCGACGGCCACCGGCCGCAAGGTCGCGGCGCGCGCGGGGGAGCGCCTCATCGGCGCGACGCTCGAGCTGGGCGGCAAGAACCCGCTCTACGTCGCGGCCGACGCCGACGTGCGCGCCGCCGCGCGTGGCGCCGTGCGCGCGTGCTTCTCCAACTCCGGCCAGCTCTGCGTGTCGATCGAGCGGCTCGTGCTGCACGAGGACGTGGCGGACGCGTTCCTCGACGAGTTCGTGCCCCTCGTGCGTGAGATGCGTCTCGGCGCCGGGCTCGACTACTCGGCCGACATGGGGTCGCTCACGTCGCAGGCGCAGCTCGACCGCGTGGTCGCCCACGTCGAGGACGCCATCGCGCGCGGCGCGCGCGTCCTCGCGGGCGGCGTGCACCGGGCGGACATCGGGCCGTGGTTCTACGCGCCCACCGTCCTCGACGACGTGCCCGACGACGCGGCGTGCGCGCGCGAGGAGACGTTCGGCCCGGTCGTCTCCGTGCGCAGGGTCGCGAGCGACGACGAGGCCGTCGAGGTCATGAACGACACCGAGTACGGGCTCAACGCGAGCGTGTGGACGCGCGACGCCGCCCGGGGCCGTCGGATCGCGGCGCGCGTCGAGGCCGGGACGGTCAACGTCAACGACGGCTACTCCGCGACGTGGGGCTCCGTCGGGGCGCCGATGGGCGGGTTCAAGGCGTCGGGCCTCGGGCGCCGCCACGGGCGCGAGGGGATCGAGGCGCTCACCGAGGCGCAGACGATCTCCGTGCAGCGCGGCGCGAACCAGGGCCTCACGCTCGACGCGCTCTACCAGCTCGGCGGGGAGCTGCCGAGCAAGGTCCTCACGTCGGCGCTCGACGTCATGCGCCGCCTGCGGCTGCCCTGACGGAGCCCGCTCAGCGGAGCACGGCGTCGAGCACGGCCTTCGTCGCCGCGGGAACCTCCCGGGCGCGGTAGAGCACGGCCTTCCACGGCTCCACGCTCGCCGCGCTCACGCCGACCCCCACGGCGTCGAGACCCGCGACGCGGCACGAGAACAGCGTGCGCGGCAGGTGGTACCCCTGCGTGACGACCACCGCCGTGCCGACGCCGAACTCCGACGCCGCGCGCGTGCACGTCGCGTGGGTGTCGAAGCCCTCGCGGTCGAGCAGGATCGCGTCGTCGGGCACGCCGCGGCTCAGCAGCCACGCGCGCATCGAGCCGGGCTCGTCGTAGTCGTCGTGCGCGTCGCCGCTCACGAGCACGACCGGCGCGACGCCCCGGTCGTAGAGCTCGGCCGCCGCGTCGAGCCGACGGCGCAGGTACGTAGACGGAGTCCCGTCCGGCCGCAGCCCCGCCCCCGGGACGACGATCGCGTCGCTCGGCGGCACGTGCGCGGGGTCGGCGACGTGCGAGCGCCCCACGGCCTGCACCACGACGAACGGCGCCAGCACGAGCACCACGAGCCCGGCGGCCGTCCCGAGGGTCAGGCGCCGCCGTCGGGACCGGCGCGGACGCCCCGACGAGGCCCTGTCGGACGACGGCGCTGTCGGGCCTGCTGCTGACGCCGTAGTGGCGGGCGGCGACGCCGGTTCGTCGGTCACGCCCCGACCCTAACGTCGCCGCCGCGTCGACCAGGCGCTCCTGGCCGGCCGAGCAGGTGGTCCGGGTCCGTCCGCCGTCCGGGACGGACCAAGACCGCCTGTTCGGCGGGTGGGGAGGGAGAGGGGAGGGAGAGAGGGTCAGGTGGGGGAGGTGAGGGTCGTGAGCTCGGCGGTGAGGTTGGCTCGGGCGCGGTCCTCCCAGAGCGTGGCGCCCTGCGGGGTGCGGAACAGCGTGCCGCCCCCGAGCAGCGCGCGCAGGACGGCGGCCCGCCCGGTGCGGAAGGCGTCGTCGGGCACGTGGGCGTACTCGGCGCGCACCTGCCGGGCGTAGCGCGCGTACCGGTCCGGCGCGGACCCGAGGACGGCGAGGTCGGCGTCCGAGACGAGCGCTCCGGGCCCGTCGCCCGGCGCCGGGGCGTGGTCGGTCGTCACGAGCACGAGCCGCACGACCTCCTCGACCTCGTGGGCGCCGAGGTGGCCCGCCAGCCGGGCGTCTGCGAGCTCGGCCGACCGCTCCTCGTCGCGGCCCGCCTCGCCGTCGTGCACGGCGTCGTGGAACCACAGCGCGAGCTGCGTCACCGCAGGCATCGAGCCCGTGACCGACGCCGCGCCGTCCGACACCGCGCCGCCCGAGGCGCCGCCCGGCGACGCGGCGGCACCTGCGCGGCCTGGGGGCCGGGCGGCGTCGGGCACGCCGGGCGGGCGTCCCTCGAGGAGCGCGAGGGAGTCGAGGGCGTGCACCAGGTGCTCGGGCCCGTGGTAGACGCGGTGCAGCTCGTGCCAGCGCTCGACGAGCTCGACGCCGACGTCGCGCGCGCCCGGGAGGAGCGCGTCCCAGCGTGCGAGGAGCGCGTCGGCCTTCGCCGCGCGCCGCGCCCGGCCGGGCACGCGCAGGCCGGAGGCGCCGAGGCGCCGGGCGAGCTCGCGCCCCCCGACGGGCACCGCGCCCGCGGCGACCGCGACGTCGTACCGCTCGGCGGCGACGTCGTAGTGGTCGAGGTCGAACGCCCGCGGGCTCACCCCGATCGACGCCGCGAACGCGTGCAGCTCCGCGAGCGACGCGTCGGACACGAGATGGCTGAACAGCGTCCCGTGCGCGGGCCACGCGGGCGGGTCGATGAGAACGGTCACCGCCCGAGCATGCCACCGACCGGCGAGCCGACGCGCGGGCGTCGGCTCACCGGCCGGGGAGCGGCCTGAGCCGCGCAGGTGTCACCCGGACGAGTCCGGGCGTGCGGGGATCAGCCGGCGCGCGAGGCCGCCTCGACGACCTCGACCGACTGGCGCGCGATGGCGAGCTCCTCCATCGTCGGGACCACCATGACGAGCGTGCTCGTCCAGTCCGGCGAGATGACGCGCGGCTCGCCGGAGTCGACGGCGTTGCGGTCCGGGTCGACGGCGAGGCCGAGCGGCTCGAGCCCCTCGACGACGGCGGCGCGCACCTCGGCGTCGTGCTCGCCGACGCCCGCGGTGAAGGCGACGACGTCCACGCGGCCGAGCACGGCGGCGTACGCGCCGACGTACTTGCGCAGCCGGTGGATGTACACGTCGAACGCGAGGCGGGCACCCTCGTGGCCGGCCTCCATGAGCCGGTGCAGCTCGCGGAAGTCGTTCACGCCGGACAGGCCCTTGACGCCCGAACGCTTGTTGAACAGGTCGTCGATCTCGTCGATGCTCATGCCCGCGTTGCGCGCGAGGTGGAACACGACCGCGGGGTCGATGTCGCCCGTGCGCGTGCCCATGACGAGGCCCTCGAGCGGGGTCAGGCCCATCGACGTCTCGACCGGCACGCCGCCCTTGACGGCCGACGCCGAGGCGCCGTTGCCGAGGTGCAGCACGATCGTGTTCAGACCCTCGATCCGGCGCCCGAGGACGCGCGCGACCTTCCCGGACACGTACTGGTGGCTCGTGCCGTGGGCGCCGTAGCGGCGGATCGCGTACTTCTCGGCGACCTCGGCGTCCAGGGCGTACGTCGCGACGTGCTGCGGCAGCCGCTGGAAGAACGCGGTGTCGAACACCGCGACGTGCGGCACGTCGCCGAGCAGCGACCGCGCGACCTCGATGCCCTTGACGTTCGCCGGGTTGTGCAGCGGCGCGAGCGGGGACAGCGAGCGGATCCGCTCGAGCACGCCGTCGTCGACGAGGACCGGGTCGGCGAACAGCGAGCCGCCCTGCACGACGCGGTGCCCCACCGCGTACACGTCGGCGTCCGAGAGCGTCGGGCCGACCTCGTCGAACATGCTCAGCGCGATGCGCAGCGCGTGCCCGTGGTCCGCGACGGGCTCCTCGCGCGTCGTGGTGTTCCCGGCGAACCGGTGCTTGATGATCCCGGACTCCTCGCCGATGCGCTCGATCGTGCCCGCGGCGATCGCCTCGCCCCCGACGGGGTTGACGAGCTGGTACTTGAGCGAGGACGACCCCGAGTTCATGACGAGCACGGACCCGTGCGCGCCGTACGCGCTGTAGGGGTTGGGGCGCTCGCCCTCGGGCAGGATCGTCATGACGTGGCTCCCTGGGAGTCAGAGGTGGGGTCGGCGGCGTCGGCCGGGGCCTGCGCCTGGATCGCGGTGATCGCGACGGTGTTGACGATGTCCTGCACGAGCGCGCCGCGCGAGAGGTCGTTCACCGGCTTGTTGAGGCCCTGGAGGACCGGGCCCACCGCGACGGCGCCCGCCGAGCGCTGGACCGCCTTGTAGGTGTTGTTGCCCGTGTTGAGGTCCGGGAAGATGAACACGGTCGCGCGCCCCGCGACGTCCGAGCCCGGCATCTTCGACGCCGCGACGGACGCGTCCACGGCCGCGTCGTACTGGATCGGGCCCTCGACGAACAGGTCGGGGCGGCGCTCGCGCACGAGCGCCGTGCCCCGGCGCACCTTGTCCACGTCGGCCCCCGAGCCGGACTCGCCGGTCGAGTACGACAGCATCGCGACCCGCTGGTCGACGCCGAACTGCTGCGCCGTCGCCGCCGAGGAGATCGCGATGTCCGCGAGCTGCTCGGCCGTCGGGTCGGGGATGACCGCGCAGTCGCCGTAGACGAGCACGCGGTCCTGCAGGCACATGAGGAACACGGACGAGACGACGGACACGCCCGGCTGGGTCTTGATGATCTCGAACGACGGCTTGATGGTGTGCGCTGTCGTGTGCTTGGCGCCCGACACCATGCCGTCCGCGAGCCCGAGGTGGACCATCATCGTGCCGAAGTAGGACACGTCCTGGACGCGCTCGCGCGCCTCCTCGAGCGTCATGCCCTTGTGCGCGCGCAGCCGCTGGTACTCCGCGGCGAACCGCTCCACGAGCTCCGGGTCGTGCGGGCTGACGACGTGCGCGGCGTCGATGTCGAGGCCGAGCTCCGCCGCGCGGGCGCGGACCTTCTGCTCCTCCCCGAGGATCGTCAGCTCCGCGACCTGGCGGCCGAGCAGCGTGGACGCGGCGCGCAGGATGCGGTCGTCGTCGCCCTCGGGCAGCACGACGTGCTTGCGGTCCGCACGGGCGCGCGACAGCAGCTCGTACTCGAACATCAGCGGCGTGACGACCTCGGGCCGGGGCACGTCGAGCCCCGCGAGGAGCGCCGCGCCGTCGACGCTCTGCTCGAACAGCGCGAGCGCCGTGTCGACCTTGCGCTGCGACTCCTTGGTCACGCGGCCCCGGGCGCTCGCGGCGGCGCTCGCCGAGCGGAACGTCCCGAGGTCGGTGCGGATGATCGGCAGGCTCGGGTCGAGGTCCGCGACGAGGCGCGCCGTCGACTCGGGCGGGAAGAACCCGCCGTTGAGGATGACGCCCGCGAGCGACGGGAAGCCCGACGCCGAGTGGGCGGCGAGCAGCCCGATGAGGATGTCCACCCGGTCGCCGGGCGTGATGACGACGGCGCCGTCGGTGAGCCGGTCGAGCAGGTGCTCGAACGACATCGCTCCGACGAGCAGGTCGGTCGCCTCGCGAGCGAGGAGCTCCTCCTCGCCGAACGCGAGCGTCCCGCCCACGGCCTCCATGAGGATCCGCACGGTCGGCGCGTCGAGGAACGGGTCCTCGGGCACCGCCCAGCCCGGCAGCCGCGTACCCGGGGCGGGCTGCGCCGTCGGGCCCGACGACGTCCCGCCCGCGAGCGGCTCGCCGTCCGGTCCCAGCGACCCGAGCAGCGCGCGCACCGCGTCGAGGTCGTCCGGCTGCACGCGGTTCGCGACGACGCCGATGGGCTGCGCGTGCTGCGAGCGCAGCTCGGCGACGCTCACCTCGATGAGGTTGCCCACGGCGTCGGGCGTGCGGCCCTTGCCGGAGACGACGAGGAGGACCGGTGCGCCGAGGTTCGCCGCGACGCGCGCGTTGAACGACAGCTCGGTCGGCCCGGCGACGTCGGTGTAGTCCGTGCCCACGACGACCACGAAGTCGCACTGGCTCGCGACCTCGTGGTACCGGGCCACGATCCGCGAGAGCGCGGCCTCCTGGTCGGCGTGGACGTCCTCGTACGTGACGCCGATCGCCTGCTCGGCGGTGACGTCCACGCCGTCGTGCGCGAGCAGGAGCTCGAGCACGTAGTCCTGCACGTCCGGGCCGGCGGCCCGGGTGACCGGCCGGAAGACCCCGACCCGCTGGACCTTGCGGACCAGCAGGTCGAGGACCCCCAGCGCGATCGTGGACTTGCCCGTCTCGCCCTCGGGCGAGGTGATGTAGATGCTGCGAGCGGTGTCGCTCACTCGTTGTCTCCTCCGGTGTCCTGCACGGCGGCGCTCGCGCCGTTGTACTGCGGGCCACCCTCCTCGGTCGCCGTCTCGCCGACGTCCGGCCACACCCAGTCGCGCACCTCGGGGATGTCCTCCCCGTGCTCGCGGGTGTACTGGCGGGCCGTCAGCCGCGCGTCGACCATCTCCTGGCGCAGGCCCGCGTAGGTCGAGCGCAGGGACGGCACACGGTCGATGACGTCGATCACCAGGTGGTAGCGGTCGATGTCGTTGAGCATGGCCATGTCGAACGGGGTGGTGGTGGTGCCCTCCTCCTTGTAGCCGCGCACGTGGATGTTCGCGTGGTTCGTGCGGCGGTACGTGAGGCGGTGGATGAGCCACGGGTAGCCGTGGTAGTTGAAGATGACCGGCCGGTCCGTCGTGAAGAGCGTGTCGAAGTCCTTGTCCGACAGGCCGTGCGGGTGCTCCTTCTCGTCCTGGAGCCGCATGAGGTCCACGACGTTGACGACCCGGACCTTGAGGTCGGGGATGCGCCGGCGCAGGATGTCCGCCGCGGCGAGCACCTCGAGCGTGGGCACGTCGCCCGCGGCGCCGAGCACGACGTCCGGGTCCTCGCCCTCGACCTCGGTGCCGGCCCAGTCCCAGATGCCGAGGCCGCGCGAGCAGTGCGCGATCGCCTGGTCCATCGACAGGAACTGCGGCGCGGGCTGCTTGCCCGCCACGACGACGTTCACGTACTGGCGCGAGCGCAGGCAGTGGTCGTACGTCGAGAGCAGCGTGTTCGCGTCCGGCGGCAGGTAGACGCGGACGATCTCGGCCTTCTTGTTCACGACGTGGTCGATGAAGCCCGGGTCCTGGTGGCTGAAGCCGTTGTGGTCCTGGCGCCACACGTGGCTCGACAGCAGGTAGTTGAGGCTCGCGACCGGGCGCCGCCACGGGATGTGGTTCGTGACCTTGAGCCACTTCGCGTGCTGGTTGAACATCGAGTCGACGATGTGGATGAAGGCCTCGTAGCTCGTGAACAGGCCGTGCCGCCCGGTGAGCAGGTAGCCCTCCAGCCAGCCCTGGCACTGGTGCTCCGACAGCATCTCCATGACGCGGCCGGCGCGCGCGAGGTGCTCGTCGACGTCGGGCCCGAAGAAGTCGGCGTTCCACTGCTTGTCCGTGACCTCGTACACGGCCTGGAGGCGGTTCGACGCCGTCTCGTCGGGGCCGAAGATCCGGAAGTTGTCCGGGTTCTTCCGCACGACGTCGGTGAGCCACTGGCCGAGGACGCGCGTCGACTCGGCGATGCTGCTGCCCGGCCCCGTGACGTCCACGGCGTAGTCGCGGAAGTCCGGCAGGCGGAGGTCCTTGAGCAGGAGGCCGCCGTTCGCGTGCGGGTTGTCGCTCATGCGGAGCGTGCCCTCGGGGGCGAGCGCGGCGACGTCGTCGACCAGGCGGCCGTCCTCGTCGAACAGCTCGTCGGCCCGGTAGGACTCGAGCCAGCCGCGCAGCACCTCGAGGTGCTCCGGCGTGTCCCGGGCGCTCGCGAGCGGCACCTGGTGCGCGCGCCACGAGTCCTCGGTCTTCTTGCCGTCGATGACCGGCGGGCACGTCCAGCCCTTCGGCGTGCGGAACACGATCATCGGCCACGCGGGACGCTCGTCGTTCCCCGCCGCGGCGTCGGCCTTGATCTGCGCGATGTGGTTGAGCACCTCGTCGAGGAGCTGCGCGAAGCGGCGGTGCACCTCGAAGTGGTCCTCGCCGTCGAACCCGCCCGTGAAGAAGTAGGGCGTGTGGCCGTAGCCGATCATGAGGTCGCGCAGCTCGTCGTCGCTGATGCGCGCGAGCACCGTCGGGTTGGCGATCTTGTAGCCGTTGAGGTGCAGGATCGGCAGGACGACGCCGTCGTTGCGCGCGTTGACGAACTTGTTCGAGTGCCAGCTCGTCGCGAGCGGGCCCGTCTCCGCCTCGCCGTCGCCGACGACCGCGGCGACGAGCAGGTCGGGGTTGTCGAACGCGGCGCCGTACGCGTGGGAGAGCGCGTAGCCCAGCTCACCGCCCTCGTGGATCGACCCGGGCGTCTCCGGCGCGACGTGGCTCGGGATGCCGCCCGGGAAGGAGAACTGGCGGAACAGCCGGCGCAGGCCCTCGGTGTCCTGGGTGACGTCCGAGTAGGTCTCGGAGTATGTGCCCTCGAGGTACGCGTTCGCGACGAGGCCGGGGCCGCCGTGGCCGGGGCCGGCGACGTAGATCGTCGACTGGCGGCGCTGCGCGATCGCGCGGTTGAGGTGCGCGTAGAGGAAGTTGAGGCCCGGCGTGGTGCCCCAGTGGCCCAGGAGGCGCGGCTTGACGTCCTCGCGGTCCAGCGGCGTCCGCAGCAGCGGGTTGTCGAGCAGGTAGATCTGGCCGACCGAGAGGTAGTTCGCCGCGCGCCACCAGGCGTCGACCCGACGCAGGGTGTCGTCGTCGAGCGGTGCGATCTCGGCGGGCTGCCAGGCGGTGGACTCGGTGACGGTGGTCGTGCTCATCTCACGCTCCTGCGGGGGAAGGGTCCGTGAACGACTACGGCTTCATACAACCCCATCGACCGGGGGCCTGCACTATTCCTCCTGGCGCCCGGCGGTGTGACCTGCGCCCGCGACGGCACAAAAGGTCCAAGGTCCCGCGCCCGGGAACCACGGCCGAGGACGTTGTCCCCGGCCCCGAGGGCCGGTGGGCGGCGTGTGACGTTCGCCCGCCAGGCGGTCCGGATGCGGGGACCCGCCCGCGCCCCGGATACCGTGGGGTCGTGCCCGAGCCCACCGCGCCCCGCTCGTTCTGGGCGGTCGCCCGCCAGCCCCGGGTCGTCGGGCTGCTCGTGCTCCTCCTCGTCGCCGCGGCCGTGTGCGCGCGGCTCGGCGTCTGGCAGCTCGACCGCGCCCAGCAGCGTGCCGAGCTCGCGGCGCAGCACGAGGCCGCCGAGCTCGAGGCCGCCGGCCCCGAGGGCGTCGGCGTGCTGCTCCCGCCGCAGTCCACGTTCCCCGGCGAGCTCGTCGGGCGGCAGGCCTGGGTCGAGGGCGAGTACGACGCGGAGGGGCAGCTCCTCGTCGAGGGCCGCGCGCTCGACGGCCGCACCGGCTACCTCGTGCTCACCCCGCTCCACGTGACCGACGACGGCACCCAGGGCGCGTCGTGGGCCGACCTCTCGGGCGCCCCGGTCCTGCCCGTCGTGCGGGGCTGGGTCGAGTCGCCCAACGCGAGCGCCGCGCTCGACCCGCCGGACGGCGTCGTGCGCCTCACCGGCTACCTCCAGGCGTCCGAGGCCGCCGGGCAGGGCGGCTCCGCCCCCGGCCGCACCGACGCGATCTCCACGGGCGAGCTGGTCAACGCGTGGGGCGGACCGATCTACTCGGGCTACCTCGTGCTGCTGTCCTCGGACCCGGCGCAGCCGTCGGCGGCCGACGGCGGCCCGGCCCAGCTCCCGCGCCCGACGATCGAGGGCGGCACGGGGCTCAACCTGCAGAACCTGTTCTACGCGCTCCAGTGGTGGGTGTTCGGTGGGTTCGCCGTGCTGCTGTGGGTCCGGCTCGTGCGTGACGAGGCGGCGGGTGGCAAGCGCCGCGCGCGCGGGGAGGACGCCGGGATCGCCGGCCTCCCCGGGCCGGCCGACGCCGACGCGACGGGCCCGCGAACGACCCCCTGAGAGCGGGCCGGGAGCGCACGCGCCGCGTCCCGGGCCGGGAGCGGACGGACCGCCGTCTCACCACGTGACACAGCGCTTGCCGGACATATGTACGGACCTCAGTCTTATCCCGCCCGGACAGAGCGTCCGGGCGGTCCGCCGGTCGACGTCGCCCGGCGGTCGGAGAGACACGGGGGTACTCCATGAAGAAGCGTCTTGCACCGTTCGCGGTGGCAGCGGTCACGATCGGTCTGGTCCTCGCCCCGGCGGCGAGCGCGAGCGCGGCGAGCAGGACCACGCCGTACAACTGCGGCACCCGCGACGCGAAGATCACGGCGAGCGCGCCGACGAACGTGTCGCTCCGGGTCAACGGGACGACCAACAGCGCGCGCAACAGCGCGGGCGCGGCGGTGACGATGTACGACTACGACGGCCAGGGCACCGCCTACGCGACGTCGACCGACGCGTCGGTGGCGATCCACGTCTCGTGCTTCTGACGCGCTCGTCCCGTCGGGTCGGCTGACCCCGTCAGGCCACCCGACGCGGCGTCACCCGGTGCCCGGTCGTCGTCCGCGACGGCCGGGCACCGGCGCGTCCGGCCCCGGCCCCGCGACCGGGCCCGGCCCCGAGTCCGGGCCCGGGCCCCCGACCCGGCTGCGCGTCCCGGCCGCCCGCGGTCAGCCGTCGAGGTCGAGGTCCTTGAACCACGACTCGGTGACGTAGTCCGTCTCCCAGCCGAGCGAGCGGTAGAGCTGGTCGGCCTTCGTGGGGGAGTCGGCGTCGACCTCGAGCGCGACGCGGTCGCGACCGTCCCGGGCGGCGTCCGCGATCACCGTCGCGAGCAGCGACTTCGCCACGCCGCGGCCGCGGGCGGCGCGCGTCACCCCGATGTACTCGACGTAGGTGCCCGGCGCGCCGCTCTCGCCCGCGGCGATCGACGAGCACACGACCGTGCCCGCGGGGACGCGGTGGCCGTCGTCGGTGTCCACGTACGCGAGCCACCAGTGGTCCCAGCTGTGGCCCGGGTCCTCGCGGAGCCGCTGCACAAATTCCGAGAAGCTCTCCCGGTAGGAGTTGAAGTGGTCCTGGAAGGACGTCTCCAGCATCTGGTGCACGACCTGGAGGTCGGCCGCGACGGGCATCCCGTTCTCGTGCCGCTCGACCGGGCGGACCGTGACCCCGGCGCGCGGGGCGAGCGCGGCCTCGTCGGGGACGACGGGGCGCGTCATGTGCAGCCAGCTGCGCCGCCGCGCGTACCCGGCCCGGGTCAGCCACTGCGCCTGGCGCGCGTCGTCGGCGAACGGGCTCTCGTCGAGGCGCGTCGCCGTCACGCCGCGCAGGCGCGCCATCGCGACCGCGGTGCGCTCCGCCCAGCGGTAGAACGCGTCCGCGATCGCGTCGACCTCGGCCACGTCGCGGTCGAAGTAGCCCCAGACGGTGGCCCGCCCGGCGGCGCGGTCGTGCACGGTCACCCAGGCGCGGGGGACGTCGTCGGGCCCGACGGCGACCAGCTGGCGCCGCGTCCAGGAGGCCAGCCCCGCGACCTCGGACTCGATCCCGGCGGGGTCGACGTGCGTCGAGCCCGTCCCCTGGAGCTCGTCCAGGCGCCGAAGCCGGACGAGCGCGTCGATGTCGGCGTAGCCGGGGACCCGGGCCCGCCAGGGGCTCGGGAGGGTCGGGAGGTCGTGCGGGGTGGCGCTCGTGGTTCCAGGCATCGGCACCATCTTGGCACCGAACGGTGCTACTCCTGCTGCCAGGAGTGCCACAGCCGCGCGTAGTCGCCGCCCGCGGCGACGAGCTCGTCGTGCGGGCCGATCTCGCTGATGCGGCCGCCGTCGACCACGGCGACGCGGTCGGCGTCGTGCGCGGTGTGCAGGCGGTGCGCGATCGCGACGACCGTCCGGCCGGCCAGCACGGCGTCGAGCGAGCGCTCGAGGTGGCGAGCCGCCCGGGGGTCGAGGAGCGACGTCGCCTCGTCGAGCACGAGCGTGTGCGGGTCGAGCAGCACGAGGCGCGCGAGCGCGAGCTGCTGCGCCTGCGCCGGGGTGAGCACGTGCCCGCCCGACCCCACGGTCGTCGCGAGGCCCTCGGGCAGCGACTCGGCCCACCCACGCGCGTCGACGGCGTCGAGCGCGTCGAGCAGCTCGGCCTCCTCCGCGTCGACCTTCGCGAGGCGCAGGTTGTCCGCGAGCGTGCCGACGAACACGTGGTGCTCCTGCGTGACGAGCGCGACCTCGCGCCGCAGGTCCTCGAGCGGCAGGTCGACGAGCCGCACGCCGCCGGAGCGGACGGAGCCCGCCGTCGGGGGGTGGATGCCCGCGAGCATGCGTCCGAGGGTCGACTTGCCCGCGCCCGACGGCCCGACGACGGCGAGCCGCTCGCCCGGCTCGAGGTCGAGCGAGACGCCGTGCAGCACGGGGTGGCCCTCGCGGTAGGCGTACTCGACGTCGCGCGCGACGAGGCGGTCGCCGTCGGGCACGTCGCCCGTCGGGGTGCGGTCGCCGGGCACCTGCGCGACGCCGACGATGCGCGCGTACGACGCCGCGGCCACCTGGATCTCGTCGAGCCAGAAGATGAGGTTCCACACCGGCCCGGCGAGCTGGAACGCGTAGGTCGTCACCGTGGCCACGGCGCCGAGCGTCGTCTGGCCCTGCGAGAGCAGCCACGCGCCCCACACGAGCGCCGCGACGGGCGCGATCGCGATGGCCAGGTCGATGCCCGGGAACAGCACGGTGCGCAGCCCGAGGGTGTACCGCTCCGCCTCGAACGCCTCGGTGAGGTCGGCGCGCACGCGCGCCTGGCGGCGCTCGGTGAGCGAGAGCGCGTCGACCGTGCGCGCGCCCTCGACGCTCTCGGTGATGGTGCCGTTGAGCGTCGCGTAGGCGGCGGCCTCGCGCTGGTAGCCGGCCGACGCGCGCTTGAGGTACCACCGCGACACGACGACGAGCAGCGGCACGCCCACGAACAGCGCGAGCGCGACGAGGGGTGCGACCACGACGGCTGCCACGGCCGTGAGCACGAGCGTGACGACCGCGACGAGGAGCTGCGGCACGCCGAACCGCACGGCGTGCTGGATGCGGTCGACGTCGTTCGTCGTGCGTGCCACGAGGTCGCCCGTGCCCGCGCGCTCGACCGTGGACAGCGGCAGCGACGTCACCGTCTCGACGAGGTCCTCGCGCAGCTCGGCGAACACCGTCTCGCCGAAGACCATGGACAGGCGCTGCGCGTACCGGCGCAGGACGGCCTGCGCGACGACCGCGCCCGCGCCCACGGCGACGACCGTCGTCACGTACGACGACGTGGTGCCCTCCGTGACGGCGTCGACGAGCCGGCCGAGGAGCCACGGCCCCACGAGGCCCGCGACCGCGGCCAGGGTGTGGAGGACGGCGATGAGCACGAACGTGCCGCGGTGCCGGGCGAACAGGCGTCCGGCGGCGGCGCGGACGGCGGGGCCGTCGGCGACGGGGAGCCTCATGCCTGGCCTCCTTCGGGTGCGGTGCGGGCGAGGGCGGGGGTGTCGTCGAGCGAGCGCCCGACGACGCGCAGGTACCGGGCCGCGTCGTCGTCCGGCGCGGTCGCGGGGGAGTGGGCGCGGTCGACGAGGTCGCGGTGCGTGCCGCGCGCCGTGACCCGGCCGTCCTCGAGGAGCAGCACCTCGTCGACGTGCTCGAGCACGAGCGGCGACGCCGTGACGACGAGGGTCGTGCGCCCGCGGCGGGCCTGCGCGAGGCTCGCGGCGATCCGCGCCTCGGTGTGCGCGTCGACGGCGCTCGTCGGCTCGACGAGGACGAGGATCTCCGGGTCCGTGAGGAGCGCCCGGGCGAGCGCGACGCGCTGGCGCTGGCCGCCCGAGAGCGACCGCCCCTTCTCGGGCAGCTCGCCCGCGAGGCCGTCGGGCACGGAGTCGAGCACGTCGTGCGCGTCGGCCGTGCTCACCGCGGCGAGCACCTCGGCCTCCGTCGCGGTGCCGCGCGCGTCGAGCTCGTCGCGCAGCGCGCCCGAGAAGAGCTGGGGCGTCGCCTCGGCGACGACGACGCGGCGCCGGAGCGCGTGCTTGTCGAGCGCGGCGAGCGGCGTCCCGCCGAGCCGCACGGGCGTGGCCGCCTCCGCGGCGTCGTCGAACCGCCCCAGCCGGGTCGCGACGGCCGCCGACGCGTCCGGGTCCGCCGAGACGAGCGCGACGACGCGTCCCGGCTCGAGCACCAGGCCGCTCGTCTCGTCGACGAGGGGGCTGCCCTCGGGCGGCATGGGCGCGATGGCCGGGGTCGCGCCCGCGGCCGGCTCGACCGCGAGGACGCGCACGATCTTGCGCGCGGCGACGTGGGCGCGCGTCGCGATGTTGAGCATCTGCGTCGCGACCTGCAGCGGCCAGCCGAGGAACGCCGCGTACCCGTAGAACGCGACGAGCTGCCCGGGCGTGATCTCGCCGCGCAGGGCCGCCGTCGCGCCGAGGTAGACGACGAGCACGACGAGCAGGCCGGGCAGGAGCACCTGGAGCGCGTCGAGCGTGGCCTGGGTGTGCGCGACCTTCACGCCGGCCTCGCGGACCTTCTGCGACTGCCGCGCGTAGCGGCCCACGAACACGCCCTCGCCGCCGATCCCGCGCAGGATGCGCAGGCCCGAGACGGTGTCCGCGCCGAGCGTCGTCAGGCGGCCCTGCGCCTCGCGCTGCGCGGCCTGGCGCTGCTGGAGCGGTTTGACGAGCAGCGCGAGCACCGCGGCGACGACCGGCAGACCCAGCACGACGACGAGCCCGAGCTGGAGCGACGTCGAGAGCATGATGACCGCCACGACGACGTACGCGCCGAGCGCGCCGAGGAACTGGCCCATCATCGAGAAGAGCTGGCCGACGCGCATCGCGTCGCTCGCGACGGTGGACACGACCTCGCCCGTCGGGAGCTCCTCGGTGATCGCGTCGCCCGAGCGGGCCGTGACGTCGCCCACGAGCTGCGACGTCGTGAGCGCCGAGCGCAGCCAGTTCGCGATGTCGAACCGGTGCTGCGTCACGCCCGTGACGACGATGCCCAGGCCCAGCGCGAGCAGGAGGCCCGCCCAGCGCCACAGCTCCGCGCCGAACCCGGCGGTGAGCCCCTCGTCGAGCGCGCGGCCGAGCATGTACGGCTGGAACGCCTGGCAGGCGAAGTTCACGAGGCCGAGCAGCACGGACACCGTGAGCACCGTCCACTGGCGCCGGGCGATCCAGAGGAGGTAGCGGGACGGGCCGCGCAGGTCGGGGGTCCCCGGGTCGGGGAGAGGGAGGGGTCGCACGGTGTTCTACCCTAGGTTCGGCGTCCGACACGCGGCGACGGTTTAACGCGGCGACCGCGTCACGCCACCGCACGCGGCGGAGACCGCCGCGGCCGTCTCGCCCGGAACGAGGACCTCTCCCATGACCACGCAGGACCCGGCCACCCCCACCGACGCGCCCGTCGTCGCTCCCGCCGACGCGGCGGCCCCCAGCGCGGAGGCCGCGCGCACCGCGATCCGCAAGGCGCGCGGCGCGCTCGCGCGCTACCGGGTCCTCGCGATCATCACCGGTGTGATGCTGCTGATCCTGTGCGTCGAGATGCTCGTCAAGTACGGCGTGGGCCAGTTCGTCGACGTCGACGGGATCATGCGGTACGTGTCCTGGATCCCCTTCGCGCACGGCTGGATCTACGTCGTGTACCTCGTCACCGTGCTCGACCTGTGGACCAAGATGCGCTGGGGCTGGGGCCGCCTCGCGACGATGGTGTTCGCCGGCGTCGTGCCGGTCATGTCGTTCATCCTCGAGAAGAAGGTGCACGCCGAGGCCGACGCGAAGCTCGTCGCGCTGGAGGAGCAGTACTCGGCATGACCACGCCGCTCGCGCCCCTCGTCGCGCCCGGTCCCGAGCTCTCGACGCCGGAGCTCGAGCGCTACGCGCGCCACCTCGCGCTGCCGGGCGTCGGTACCGAGGGCCAGCGGCGGCTCGCGGCCGCGCGCGTGCTCGTCGTCGGCGCGGGCGGCCTCGGCAGCCCCGCGCTGCTCTACCTCGCCGCCGCGGGCGTCGGCACGATCGGCATCGTCGACGACGACGCCGTCGACACGTCCAACCTCCAGCGCCAGGTCATCCACGGCGGGTCGGACGTCGGGCGCCGCAAGGTCGACTCCGCGCGCGAGAGCATCGCGGACGTCAACCCGCACGTCCAGGTCGTCGAGCACGCGCTGCGGCTCGACGCGGACAACGCGCTCGACGTGCTGCGCGGCTACGACGTCGTGCTCGACGGCGCCGACAACTTCCCGACCCGCTACCTCGTCTCCGACGCGGCCGAGGTCCTCGGCCTGCCCGTCGTCTGGGGCTCGATCTACCGCTTCCAGGGACAGGTCAGCGTCTTCTGGGCCGCGCCCCGGTTCGCCGTGCCCGACGACGCCCCGCACCCGGACGCCGCGGGTCCCGATCCCGCGGCGGGGTCGGGGGAGCAGGGCCCGCGCGGGGTCACCTACCGCGACGTGTTCCCCGTCCCGCCGCCCCCGGGCGCGGCACCCGACTGCGCGACCGGCGGCGTGTTCGGCGCGATGTGCGGCACCGTCGGCTCCGTCATGGCGACCGAGGCGATCAAGCTCGTCACCGGCGCCGGCACCACGCTGCTGGGCCGCCTCGCCGTCTACGACGCCCTCGACCTCTCGTGGCGCCAGCTCACCGTGCGCGCCGACCCGACGCGCGAGCCCGTCACCGCGCTCCTGCCGGGCGACGACGCCTACGCCGCGTTCTGCGGGCTCCGGCCCGCGGCGCAGGCCGTGGCGACGCCCGGTGCCGGGGCGGGGCCGACCGGGGCAGCGGGGCCCGCGCCGCGCGACGTGTCCGCCCCTGACGCGGCCGCCCTGCTGCGGGCCGACGACGCCGCACCCTTCCTGCTCGACGTCCGCGAGGACTGGGAGGCGCAGGTGCGCCCGCTCCCCGGGTCGACGCTCGTCCCGAGCGGCGCGTTCCTCGGCGGCACGCAGGACCCCGGTGCCGCCGCGGCGCTCGCGGACCTGCCCGCCGACCGCCCGGTGCTCGTGGTGTGCGCGGTCGGCGGCCGGTCGGCCCGCGTCGCCGATGCCGCCCGCGCCGCGGGCCTCGACGCTCGCTCCGTCGTCGGCGGCGTCCAGGCCCTCCTCGACGCCCTGAAGACCCCCACCCTCTAGCCCCCTGCACGTCGACCAGGTGGTCGTGGCGCGTCCTGGTCGACGGACGAGCCGGGATGGCCTGCTCGGCCCGCCGGGACGGCCTGGTGGACGGGGTCAGAGGGCCAGGTCCAGGCGGCCCTGCGGGGACGAGCTCGCCAGGGCGCCCTCGCGGCGGGGGATGCGCCCGGCGCCCGCGGCGAGCCGACCCGAATCGACGGCGAGGCGCATCGCGCGGGCCATGCGGACCGGGTCGGCGGCGCGCGTGACGGCCGTCGCGAGGAGCACGCCGTCGCAGCCGAGCTCCATGGCGAGCGCGGCGTCGGACGCCGTGCCGATCCCCGCGTCGAGGATCACGGGCACGCGGGCCGCGGCGGCGATCGCCTCGATGTTGCGCGGGTTGAGGATGCCCAGCCCCGTGCCGATGGGTGCCCCGAGGGGCATGACGGCGGCGCAGCCGACGTCCTCCAGCCGGCGCGCGAGGATCGGGTCGTCGTTCGTGTAGGGCAGCACGACGAACCCGTCGCGCACGAGCTGGTCCGCCGCCTCGACGAGGCCGACCGGGTCGGGCAGGAGGGTCACGTCGTCGGCGATCACCTCGAGCTTGACCCACTCGGTGCCGCACGCCTCGCGCGCGAGGTGCGCGGTGAGCACGGCCTCCCGCACCGAGAAGCACCCGGCGGTGTTGGGCAGCGCGCGGATGCCGAGGCGCGCGAGCAGCGCCCAGATCCCCGCGTCGGGGCTCGCGTCCCCGCCGGCGCGGACGGCGACGCGTCGCATCGCGACGGTCGTCAGGGCGGTGCCCGACGCGACGAGCGCGTCCTCGAGCGTGAGCAGGTTCGCGGCCCCGCCGGTGCCCATGACGAGGCGCGACCCGACGGGCGTGCCGGCGACGACGAGCGGGTCGTCGGCGACGGCCGGGCCGCTCGCGGTGGCGGGGGAGACGTCGGTCGTGGTCATGGGTCCTCCTCAGCCGCCCTGGACGGCGGCGACGATCTCGATGCGGTCCCCGGGCGCGACGACGGTCGTCGCCCAGGCGCCGCGCGGCACGACGGCGTCCCCGACGGCCACCGCGACGCCCTGCGGCGTGCCGTCGGCGACGTAGGCGGGGACGAGCGCGGCGACGAGCCGCTCCAGGTCGACGTCGCCGTCGAGCGGGTACGGCTCGCCGTTGACGAGCGCGGTGGGTGCGGGTGCGGTCACGGGTCTCACCTCGGTGTCGTGGCGGTGCGGGCGAAGCGGTCGGTCCGGGCGGTGGCGAGGGCGGTCGCGACGTCGTCCCTGGGCTCGGTCCCGCCCAGGCCGGAGAGCCCGCCGAGCCCGGCGACGACGGCGTCGGCCGTGAGCGGGGCGAGCAGGATGCCGTTGCGGCCGTGGCCCGTCGCGAGGTGCAGCCCCGGGACGTCCGTCGGCCCGACGAGCGGGAGGTTGTCCGGGGTCGCGGGGCGCCCCCGCGGCGTCACCTCGACCAGCGCGGCCTCGTCGATCCCCGGCAGGAGGGCGCGCGCGTCCCGCAGGAGCGCGAAGACCCCGCCGGCGGTGGCGCGGCGGTCGTCCGGGTTCTCCTCGGTGGTGGCCCCGACGACGACCTCCCGGTGACCCGCGCGCGGCCCCGCCGGCTCGGCGTCGCGCGGCACGACGTACACCGGCCGGCCCTGCACGAGCCCGCGCACGACGTGCTCCAGCGCGAGGTCCGGGCCGGCGTCGAGCCGCAGCGTCTGACCCTTCACCGGGCGCGTGGGCACGACGACGCCCGGCACGTCCGCGAGGAGGGCGCCCGACTGCCAGCCCGCCGCGACGACGACCGCACCCGCGCGGTGGAGCCGGCCGGCGTCGTCGTGCACGCCGACCACGCGCCCGGCATCGAGCGCGAGCCGGGTCGCGGACGCGCGGACGACGCGCGCCCCGGCGGCCGAGCCCGCGCCCGCGGTGCCGCGTCCGACGACCGCCGCGAGCAGCGCGGCGTGCGTCGCGCGCGGGTCGACGGCGTGGTCCGCGGGGGCCCACGCCGCCCCGGCGACGCGCGGGCCCAGGTACGGCTCGCGGCGGCGCGCGTCGGCGACGGTGAGCTCGTGCGACGCGAGACCGTGTGCGGCGTGCAGCGCGAGGACGCGGCGGAGCAGCGCGAGGTCGTCCGCGTCGTAGGCGAGGGTGAGCGTCCCGGCGGTCCGCAGCCCGACGTCCGCCCCCGTCACCGCGCGCAGGTCCGCGGCGAACGCCGGCCACGCCGCGGCGGCCGCGAGGTGGAGCCGCAGGGCGGCCTCCTCCCCGAAGTCGGCCTCGGTCACCGGCGCCAGCATCCCCGCGGCGGCATGCGTCGCGCCCGCGCCCGGCGCCGGGTCGAGCACCGTGACGGTCAGGCCCGCGCGCGCCGCGCGCCACGCGACGGCGAGACCCACGATCCCGCCCCCCACGACGACGACGTCACGCGCGCCGTCGGGCACGACGGAGCCACCCGCGGACGGGTGGACGGACAGGCTCATGTGCGCTCCCTTCGCTGGCATGACCCAGATCAGGTTCGACGGTCGGCGGCGACGCCCTCTCAGCCCCGTGCGGGGCTCCCGTGCTGTCGGCCACAGTACCTCCTGCCGTGGGCCCGCCGAGGTTAGGCTCCCGCGGGTGAGCTCCGAGACCTCCACCACCCCGGCCACTCCCGCCCCGTCGGCGGCGGACGCCGCACGCGCCCGGCTCGCCGACGCGCGGCTCTACCTCTGCACGGACGCGCGCGAGGAGCGCGGCGACCTCGAGGACTTCCTGCGGGCGGCGCTCGCGGGCGGGGTGGACGTCGTGCAGCTCCGCGACAAGACGCTCGACGTCGCGCGGGAGCTCGAGCTCCAGGAGCTCGTCGCGCGCGTCGCGACGGAGCACGGCGCGCTGTGGGCCGTGAACGACCGGGCGGACGTGGCGTCGGTCACGGGCGCGCCGGTCGTGCACATGGGCCAGGGCGACCTGCCGGTCCCGGCCGTGCGGGCGCTGCTCGGCGCGGGGCCCGTGCTCGGCCGGTCCACGCACTCGGCCGCGCAGGCGGCCGCGGCGGAGGCCGACCCGGCGGTGGACTACTTCTGCGTGGGCCCGCTGTGGGCGACCCCGACGAAGCCGGGGCGGGCCGCCGTCGGCCTGGACCTGCTGCGCGACGTCGCGGCGACCCGGCCCGCGACGCCGTGGTTCGCGATCGGCGGGATCGACGCGGACCGGCTCGACGCGGTCCTCGACGCGGGCGCGACCCGGATCGTGGTGGTGCGCGCGATCACGGCGGCGAGCGACCCGGAGGCGGCCGCCCGCGCCCTGCGCGAGCGCGTCGCGGCGCGCGCCGAGGTGCGCACCGACGCCTGAGACGCGGGACGAGCCCCGCCGCACGGCGACTATCCTGGACGGGTGACGTCACCCGCCACCGCTCCCGACACCCCCACCACCGCTGAGGTGGCCTCGACCCCGCGGCCCGTGCTCGTCGTCGACTTCGGCGCCCAGTACGCGCAGCTCATCGCGCGCCGCGTGCGCGAGGCCAAGGTCTACTCCGAGATCGTGCCGCACACCTTCACGGTCGAGCAGATGCTCGCCAAGGACCCGGCCGCGATCATCCTCTCGGGCGGTCCCTCGTCCGTGTACGCCACGGGTGCCCCGTTCGTCGACCCGGCGCTGTTCGAGGCCGGCGTGCCCGTCATGGGCATCTGCTACGGCTTCCAGGCCATGGCGAAGGCCCTCGGCGGCGAGGTCGCCCAGACGGGCCTGCGCGAGTACGGCGGCACCGAGGTCGAGGTGTGCGCCGCGGGCGTGCTGCTCGACGGCACGCCGCAGAACCAGACCACGTGGATGAGCCACGGCGACGCCGTGCACCGCGCGCCCGAGGGCTTCGAGGTCCTCGCGACGTCGTCGGGCTCGCCGGTCGCCGCGTTCGAGGACCGCGAGCGTCGCCTCTACGGCGTGCAGTGGCACCCGGAGGTCAAGCACTCCGCGCACGGCCAGACGGTGCTGGAGCACTTCCTGTACGACGGCGCGGGTCTCGCCCCGGACTGGACGCCCGGCAACGTCATCGCGGACCAGGTCGCGGCGATCCGCGCCCAGGTCGGCGACGCGCGCGTCATCTGCGCCCTCTCGGGCGGCGTGGACTCCGCCGTCGCCGCGGCGCTCGTGCAGCGCGCGGTGGGTGACCAGCTCACGTGCGTGCACGTCGACCACGGGCTGATGCGCGCGGGCGAGGTCGAGCAGATCGAGCGCGACTTCGTCGCGGCGACGGGCGTCAACCTCGTGATCCGCGACGAGAAGGAGCGGTTCCTCACCGCGCTCGCCGGGCACAGCGACCCGGAGACCAAGCGCAAGATCATCGGTCGCGAGTTCATCCGCGTGTTCGAGGACGCGGCGCGCCAGATCGTCGAGGACGCGGGCGAGCACGGCGCCGAGGTGAAGTTCCTCGTGCAGGGCACGCTCTACCCGGACGTCGTCGAGTCCGGCGGCGGCGAGGGCGCGGCGAACATCAAGAGCCACCACAACGTCGGCGGCCTGCCCGACGACCTGCAGTTCTCGCTCGTCGAGCCGCTGCGCACGCTGTTCAAGGACGAGGTCCGCGCGGTCGGCCGCGAGCTCGGCGTGCCCGAGGAGATCGTCGCGCGGCAGCCGTTCCCGGGCCCCGGGCTGGGCATCCGCATCGTCGGCGAGGTCACGGCGGACCGCCTCGAGACGCTGCGCGCCGCCGACGCGATCGCGCGCGAGGAGCTCACGAAGGCCGGCCTCGACCAGGAGATCTGGCAGTGCCCGGTCGTGCTGCTCGCCGACGTCCGCTCGGTCGGCGTCCAGGGCGACGGCCGCACCTACGGCCACCCGATCGTGCTGCGCCCCGTCTCGTCCGAGGACGCGATGACGGCCGACTGGACGCGCCTGCCCTACGACGTGCTGTCCGTCATCTCGACGCGCATCACCAACGAGGTCTCCGAGGTCAACCGCGTCGTGCTCGACGTGACGAGCAAGCCCCCGGGCACCATCGAGTGGGAGTGACCCCCTAGCGGGACGGGCGGGCCCGACGATCCACGGCGATCGTCGCGGCCCGTTCGTATGCCCGCTCCACGTCGGCGAGCACGCGCGGCCAGCCCGCCGACGACGGCACGTCCCGGTTGTGGGCGACGATCCGGTCGAGCAGGCCGTCCTCGGTCGCGAGGCGCACGAGCGCGTCGGCGAGGCCGGCGTCGTCGTCGGCCACGAGCGCGTCGACGCCGTCGGTGAGGCGCTCCGCCACGCCCGACTGCGAGCGCGTGAGCACGGCCAGCCCCGCGGCCTGGCCCTCGAGCGCGGCGATGCCGAACGCCTCCTCGACGGCGGGGGCGGCGAACACGTCGGCGCGCGCGTAGAGCCGCTGGAGGCCCGTCGCGTCGAGCCGCCCCGGGAGCGACACGACCGACCCCAGCCCGTGCTCGGCGACGAGGCGCCGCGCGTCGGCCAGCTCGGGGCCGTCCCCGGCGAGCGTCACGTGCAGCGCCCCCTCGGGGAGGCGCGCGACGGCGTCGCGCACGACCTCGAGGAACGGCAGCACGCGCTTGCGGGGCGCGAACCGCGTCGCGGCCACGACGTGGACGGCCGAGCCCTCCATGCGGTCGGCGCGCTCGGTGCGCGGGACGCGCCACGCGTCGAGGTCGAGGCCGTTGTGCAGCACCACGACCTCGCCGTGGTCGCCGACGATCCGACGCAGGGGAGCGGCGGTCAGCTCGCTCACGGCCGACCACAGCACGGGCCAGCGGGACCAGCGGACCACGCGGTCGAGCCCGGCGAACGCGCGCTCCGCGCCGCCCCAGACGCTGTGCACGGTGAGGACCGCGGGCAGCCCCGCGCGCACGACCGTCCGCAGCGACGCCTGGGTGGAGGGCGTCAGCACGCCCATGTGCAGGTGCACGACGTCGGGCCGGTCGGTCCGCAGGACCCGCGCCACGTGGTGCGGCGCGCGCGGGTGCACGGGGTACCCGCCCGGGACGCGCGCGGCGAGCCGGTGCACCGTGACGTCGCCGTCCCGCTCGGTCGACACGCCGTGCGCGCCGGGGCGCGCGGGCGTCGTGCAGACGACCGCGACGTCGTGACCGGCGGCCGCCTGCTGCTGCGCGAGCCGCGCGACCTGGGTCTCGATGCCGCCGAGCAGCGGCAGGTAGCAGTCGGTCAGGTGGGTGATGCGCACGGACCGCATCCTCCCATCCCGGCCCCGGCGGACCGCGCGGTCGTCGCCGCGCCCGCCCTGAGGTGCGCGTTCGCCGCGCGGTGGGCGTCTCCCGTCGCTACCGTGGGCCCCGTATGGGTGGTTCGACCGTCCCGTGACCGGCCCGCACCCGCGGGCCGTCTCGCGCGGGCGGCTGCAGGTGGGTCCTGACGAAGGGGAGAACGCGCCATGTCGAGCACCGTCACCGTCACACCGACGAAGGGGGCACGGGGCATCGGCCTCGTGTCGATCATCGCGGGCATCATCCTTCTCCTCGCGGGCATCGGCACATGGATCGTCGTGTCGAACCAGCTGTCCGCCGAGGAGATCACCGTCTCCGACGACGCGTCGTTCCTCGCGGGGCGCCACGTCAACGGGCCGCTCACCGCGTACGCGCAGGCCGAGGTCATCAACAAGCACGCGCTCGAGGCGAGCGACGGCAAGACCTACGCCGAGCTCGACCAGGACGACCCGACGCGCCAGACCGTCATGACCGCCTCGTTCCTGCGCGCGTCGCTGTTCACGTCCGTCGTCGCGTTCGGGGTGTGCGCGCTCGTCATCGGGTTGGGCATCCTGTTCATCCTCGTCGGCATCGCGCTGCGCCGGCTCGCGGGCGGGCCGAGCGTCGCCGTCGAGACCCCGGGCGGCTACTCGTCGTCGGGCGACCTGTCGGACGCCGGTCGGCACGCCGCACCCGCGCACGCCGCGCCGGGGCACGTCGAGCCGTCGCCGACGGCGCCTCCGGTGCGCCCCGAGCCGACGTCCCCGGGCCGCCCCTCCGCGCTCTCGACCCCCGGCGCCGAGGCCCGCGCGGCCGCTCCCGGCACGACGGCGACGCCCGTCGAGCCGACCGGTGCCGCCGGCACGGGCACGCCGAGCGCACCGGGCTCCTCGCCCGCGGCCTCGCCCGACACCCCGACGACGACGACGGGGCCGACCACGCCCGAGCACCGGGCCGACGGCCCGACGCGGCGGGGCGACGAGCCGACCCCCTGACCGTCCCGGCAGCCCGTCCGGGCGCCGAGGACCCGCTCCCACCGGGTCGCACCGGGGAGAGCGTGCGGGGCGGCGTCGCTCGGGCACACCGAGGGCCGTGGCACGACGTGCCACGGCCCTCGGCGTACCCGGAGGTCCCGGTGCGGCTCAGCCTCGGCGGCGTCGTGCCCCGGAGACGACCGACCCGACGACGAGCGTGACCCCCGCCGCGGCGAGCACGACGATCGTCGCGAGCCCCAGGTCGACCCGGGCACCGAGCGCGGCCGCGAGCACCACGACGGCGAAGGCGACGATGACGAAGCCCCACACGATCGTGGCGACGCGCGGGCCGCGCCGCGGGAGCGGGCCGGGGTCCGCGCCCGCGCCGGGCGCCCCGCCCGTGGACGACGGGTCGGCGCCCGACGCCGTCGGGGCCGCGCCGTAGAGCGGCGCACCAGTCGACGGGGCACCGGCCGACCGGGCACCGACGGGCGGCGCGTCGGCGGGCGGCCCGTCGACCGACAGCGGGTCGGCCGGCGGCATGGCGGGCAGCGGCGTCGTGGCCCCGGTGTCGGTGGACGGTGCCGCAGCCGGGAGCGGGGTCGTCGCGCGGGCGTCGGCCGCGGGCGTCACGGCGGGGAGCGGGACCGTCGCGTCCGTCCCGGACGCCTCCCGGCGTTCCTGCTGCTGAGCCGGCTCGGGGCCCTGCGTGGGGGCGGGGTCGAACAGCTCGTCCCCGAGCGGCCGCGTGTCGTCGTCGCGGCGGTTCTCGTCGTTCATCAGTCCTCCTCGATCGTGACCTGGCCGGCGCCGACCTCGACCTGCAGCACGAGCAGCGGGTCGTCGCCCGTCTGGACCTCGTCGTTGTCGAACGTCACCGGCTGCGTGCTGACCCCGCCGATCTCCTGACGGTCGCCGTCCACGTGCCAGCGCGCGTTGCCCGCGAGCACCTGGACCTCGGCGCGGACGGGGACGCCGTCGGGCACGACGACCGTCGCGTCGCCCGCGCCGAGCCGGACGGGGACCTCGACGGGCGAGCCGGCGGTCGCGTCGGACAGGTCCAGGTCGGAAAGGTCGATGCGCGGGTCGCCGAACGACACGCCGAACCCCTGCTCGGCGACCTCGGGGTCGGTGATGCGGTGCGTGCCGTCGGTGACGGTCCGCACGGAGTCGTCGACGAACACGGTGAACGGGGTCGTGCGCCACGCCGAGGCGGGGAGCGCGACGACGAGCAGGACCACCGCGAGCCAGCCGAGGCCGCCGCTCGTCCGGCCCCGCAGCCCGCTGACCACGATCGCGAGGCCCGCGAGGATCCCGCTGAGGCCCGCCCAGGTCAGGAACACCGGCCAGGGCAGCGCGCCCTGGCGGTCGAGCACGAGGAGCAGCGCCCCCAGGAGGAGGCTCAGCCCGACGACGACGCCGGTCGTCGTCGCACCCGGGCCGCGAGGGCGCGGGGGCTTCGGCGGGCGCGGGGCGCGCGCGGCCTGCGGAGGGAGCGGCGGCTGCGGTGCGCCGCCCTGCGGGGACGGGGCGTACGGCGCGTGCGGGGGGAGGGGCGCGGTCACGCCGGGCGCGGGGGCGGCGTACGGGCTCGCCTCCGCCGACCAGACCGCGTCGTCCTGCGTTCTCGTCGGCGCACCGCCCACGGGCGACCCGCCGGGGGTGCCGGACGTCGTCGGGCCGCCCGGGTACGTCGGGCCGGGGCTGCCCCACGGGGCGTCCGAGGGTGCGCCGCCCGCGGGGGCGCCGGGGGTCGCCGTCGGGCCGTGGCCCGGGGCGTACGGGCCCTGCGCCGGACCGGCGCCGCCCGGGCCGTGACCCGGACCACCCGGGCCGTGACCCGGACCGCCCGGCCACGGCGGAGCCTGCGGAGGCGTGCCCTGGCCGCCGCGGGGGCCGCGCTGCGTGAGCGCCGAGACCGCGACGACCGCCACGGTGACGAAGGCCGCGACCCAGAACAGGCCGGTCAGCCAGCCGAGGTGGAGCGCGTCCCACCACGACCACCAGCCGCCGCCCCACGAGAACCCGACCACGACGAACGCCGCGGCGCCGAGCAGCGCGACGTCGACGTTGCCGCGGAACGCCTCCTGGAGGTGGATGCGGCCGTCGCGACGCTCGGGCAGCAGCGCCCACGCCGCGCCGTACAGGACGAGCCCGGCGCCGGAGAGGAAGAACGTCACGAACAGCAGCCCGCGCACGACCAGCGGGTCGATCCCGAACCGCTCCGCGACGCCGGACGCGACGCCGCCGATCCAGCGGTCGTCCGAGCGGTAGATGCCGACGCGGCGCACCGCGTCGAAGAAGCCGTCGGCGCCGCTCGGACGCCGGGGCGGCTCGCCCGGCGCCGCGCCCGGTGCACCCGGGGGCGGGCCGGCGGGGCCGGTCCAGCCCGGTCCGCCGCCGTGGTCGGGGTCGCTCGGCCCCGGGGGGACGGTGCCCGGCTGCGCGCCGGGTGTCTCGGTGTCGCCGCCGGAGCTCCCGGGCTGGGCGCCGGGTCCGGGGAGGTCGGGAGTGCTCATGACCACCATGCTGGTGCGCGGGGCGCGCCGCCGGTATCGGGTGCCACCCTGACCCGACCCTGAACCGTCCGGGGCCCGACCCTGGTTTCCCCGCCCGGGGGCGCTCGAGGCGTCCGCGCCGTGTGACGATCGGGGGGTGACGACAGCAGCCCGGCCCGGCGCCCGACCGCGCGACCTGCCGCTGCGCCGCCCCGAGCGCGGCCGGTGGGTGGGTGGCGTGTGCGCGGGCCTCGCGGCGCACCTCGGCGTCGGCGTCGGGGTCGTGCGCCTCGTCATGGCGCTCCTCGCGCTCGCGGGCGGCGCGGGCGTCGCGCTGTACGTGTTCTGGTGGCTCACCGTCCCGTCCGGCGACCCGCTGGCCGCGCGCGACGAGCAGCGCCCCGCCTCGCTGTCCCGGCTCGCGCCGCGCCTCCAGGGGAGCGTGCGGCGCCTGCCCGTGCGCGACGTCGCGATCGGCGTCGTCCTCCTGGGCGGCGCCGCGCTGCTCGTGGCGCTGCGCACGGGCGTCGACGTCGAGGTCTCGTGGGTCATCCCCGTGCTCATCGCGCTCGCGGGCGCGGCGCTCGCGTGGAGCCAGCTCGACGCCGTCGAGCGGGGGCGGCTGCTCACGCGGGCGGGCGGGCGAACGCCCGCCGGGGTCGTGCGCATCGCGGGCGGCGTCGTGCTCGTGCTCGTCGGCATCGTGCTGCTCGTGGGGCAGGACGCGCGGCCCACCCAGGTCGTGCGCGCCGCGGTGGCCGCGGTCGCGGTGCTCGCCGGCGTCGCGATCGTGCTCGCTCCGTGGTGGCTGCGGCTCGTGCGCGAGCTCGGCGACGAGCGCGCCGCCCGGGCGCGCGAGGCCGAGCGGGCCGACATCGCCGCGCACCTGCACGACTCCGTGCTCCAGACGCTCGCCCTCATCCGCGCCCGGTCCTCCGACGCCGACACCGTCGCGCGCCTCGCGCGCGCCCAGGAGCGCGAGCTGCGCGAGTGGCTCTACGACGACCGCCCCTCGCCCGGGACGTCGCTCGCTGCCGAGCTGCGCGCGCTCGTGGCGGAGGTCGAGGACGGGCGCGTGGGCCGCCGCGCCGAGCCGATCGGCGCGGCGCCCGGTGCGCCCGAGCCGGGGCCGGTCGTCGTGGACGTCGTCGTGGTGGGGGACTGCACCCCGACGCAGGAGACGGCGGCGCTCCTCCAGGCGACCCGCGAGGCGCTCGTCAACGCCGTCGCCCACGGCGGGCCGCCGTACTCCGTCTACCTCGAGGTGAGCGACGCGGCGGTCGAGGTGTTCGTCCGCGACCGGGGCGAGGGCTTCGACATGGACGACGTCGCCCCCGACCGGTTCGGGGTGCGCGAGTCGATCCTCGGGCGCGTGCAGCGCCGCGGGGGCAAGGCCGAGATCATCAGCCGGCCGGGGTGGGGCACCGAGGTACGGTTGCGCGTGCCGCGGGCCGTGTCGACGGACGTGCCGACGGACCCCGGCCCGGCGCGGACCGCACCGAGCGAGGAGACCCCGTGACGACCATCCCCAGCGCGACGCCCGACGGCGCACCCGCCACCGGGCCGGTGCCCGTGGTGCTCGTCGACGACCACCACATGTTCCGGGCCGGTGTGCGCGCGAGCCTCGACCCGGCGCTCGTCACGGTCGTGGGCGAGGCGGACGACGTGGGGTCGGCGGTCGCGCGCGTGCACGAGCTGCGGCCGCCGGTCGTGCTGCTCGACGTGCACCTGCCCGGCGGGAACGGCGGCGGGGGCGCGGAGGTCATCCAGCGCTGCGCCGACGTGCTGGGCGACGTGCGGTTCCTCGCGCTGTCCGTGTCGGACGCCGCGGAGGACGTCGTCGCGGTCATCCGCGCCGGCGCGCGCGGGTACGTGACGAAGGCGATCTCGGGGCCGGACCTGTCGGCCGCCGTCGGGCAGGTCGCGGGCGGCGACGCGGTGTTCTCGCCGCGGCTCGCGGGCTTCGTGCTCGACGCGTTCGGCACGGGCGCGGGCGACGTCGCCGTGCACGACGACGAGCTCGACCGGCTCTCCGCGCGCGAGCAGGAGGTCATGCGCCTCATCGCGCGCGGGTACACGTACCGCGAGGTCGCGTCGGAGCTGTTCATCTCGATCAAGACCGTCGAGACCCACGTCTCCGCGGTCCTGCGCAAGCTCCAGCTGTCGTCCCGTCACGAGCTCACCCGCTGGGCGGCCCAGCGCCGCCTCCTCTGAGCCCCGCCCACCGCTGAGTGCGGGAAACAGTCGCGCGGAACGGATCCGAGGGCGACTGTTTCATGCACTCAGCGCGGGGCGGGCGGGGTGCGGGGCGGCCAGGCGGGGGAGAGGGTGACCACGTCGCCGACGACGGTCACGGCCGGGGGCCGCACTCCGGCCTCGCGGGCCCGCTCGGCGATGGTCGCGAGCGTCCCGACCGTCGTCCGCTGGCGCGGGCCGTAGCCGTCCTCGACCACCGCGACCGGCGTGTCGGGCGAGCGGCCCTGCGCGACGAGCGCCGCGGCGGTCTCCGCGAGGCGCGAGACACCCATGAGCAGGACGACGGTGTGGTCGCTCGCCGCGGGGACCTTCCCGACGTCCTCGTGCCCCGTGAGCACGGTGAACCCGCGCGACAGGCCCCGGTGCGTCACCGGGATGCCCGCGGCGGCGGGCACGGAGACGGCGCTCGTCACGCCGGGCACGACCTCCACCGGGACGCCGTGGGCGCGGCACGCGTCGAGCTCCTCGCCACCCCGTCCGAACACGTACGGGTCGCCGCCCTTGAGCCGGACGACCCGCTTCCCCACGAGCGCGTGGTGCACGAGGATCCGGTTGATCTCGTCCTGCGGCACGGGGTGGTTGCCCGACGTCTTGCCGACGTCCACCACGACGACGTCGTCGCCGAGCTCGGCGAGCAGCGCGCGCGGCGCGAGCCGGTCGACCACGACGACGTCGGCCTCCGCGAGCACCCGGCGCCCGCGCACGGAGATCAGGCCCGCGTCGCCCGGGCCCCCGCCGACGAGCGCGACGGAGCCCACGGGCCGCACGAGCGGCGCCGTGACGGCCCCCGCGGTAGTGGCCTCGTGCCCGGCGTCGCCAGACCCCGCGACGACGGCGCGTGCCGGCCGCACCGCACGCAGCGGGAGCTCGCCCGTCTCGAGGAGCACCGCGACGGCGTCGCGCACGCGCTGGGCGCGCCGCGGGTCGCGACCGGCGTTGACGGCCACCGTGACCTCGGCCTCCCCTGCCCCGGAGGAGGAGCCCGGCACGACCGTGCGCGCGACGGCCGGGACCCACGCGGTCGCGCGCTCGGCGTCGCCCGCGGTGACGCAGAAGACGCGGTCCGCCTCGGCGTCGGCCGCTACCTCGGCGTCGACGCGGGCGTCGCCCGTCGCGGTGTGGACGAGCCACGCGCCGTCGAGGTCGCCCGTGAGGTAGTCGCGCCGCACCCAGGAGAGCCGGGCGTCCCGCGCCGGGACCGCCGCCGGGGCGTGCGCCGCGTGACCGGCGGCCCCCGGGCCGTGGGCCGCGAGCAGCTCGGCGAGGTCCTCGCACACGTACGGCGCGACGACGGTCACGACCGCGCCCGCGTCGAGGACGCCTCGCGCGCGGCGTGCGGCGACGGGCCCGCCGCCGACGACGACGACGCGACGGCCGTCGAGACGCAGGCCCAGGGGGTACGTCTCGTGGGTGGGTACGGTCACGGTTCCGGCCTCGGTCTCGGTCTCGGTGGCGAAGGAGCTAGATGGCGTAGGAGCCGGGACGCTCGGCCGGCCGGCGGGCGGCGGCGAGCGCGTCACCGACCATGCCGGCGGCGAGCGTGCCGCCGTCCTGGGCGTCGACGAGCAGGAACGCGCCCGTGCGGCGCGCCACGACGTACTCCTCGGCCGCGACGGGCGACGCGAGCCGCAGCGTCACGCGGCCGATGTCGTTGAGCTCCAGGCGCTCGGCGGGCTCGAGCTCGGCCGTGTCCAGGTCGAGGCGCCCGACGACGTCGCGCACCACGGCCTGCACGGTGCGGGTCGTGTGCTTGAGCAGCACGCGCGCGCCGGGCAGGAGCGGACGGTCGCCCAGCCACGCGACCGTGCCCTCGACGTCCTGCGTGACGTCGGGTGCCTCGGCCGCGGACGCGAGGAGGTCGCCGCGCGCGACGTCCACGTCGTCGGCGAGGCGGATCGTCACCGACTGCGGGGCGAACGCCTCGGCGAGCTCCGTGCCGCTCGCGAGGGAGTCGGCGGTGTCGATCCCGACGACCGTCGTGCGGCGCCCGGAGGGCAGCACCACGACCTCGTCGCCGACCGTCACGACGCCCGACGCGACCTGCCCGGCGTACCCGCGGTAGTCGCGGTAGCGCTCGTCGGCCGCGGCCTGCGGGCGGATGACGACCTGGACGGGGAAGCGGAACGCCTCGGCCTCCGGGTCGTCGCCCGTCGGGAGCTCCTCGAGCAGCTCGAGCAGGCTCGGGCCGTCGTACCAGGGCGTGCGCGCGCTGGCCCGGTCCACGACGTTGTCGCCGACGAGCGCCGAGACGGGGATCGTGTGCACGTCGCCGACGCCGAGCGACGTCGCCGCCGCCCGGATGTCCGCGGCGAGCTCGGCGTAGCGCGCCTCGCTGTAGTCGACGAGGTCGATCTTGTTCACCGCGACGACGACGTGCGGCACGCGCAGGAGGCTCGCGACGGCGAGGTGGCGGCGCGTCTGCTCCAGCAGGCCCTTGCGCGCGTCGATGAGCAGCACGACGACGTCGGCCGTCGACGCCCCCGTCACGGTGTTGCGCGTGTACTGCACGTGCCCGGGGCAGTCGGCGAGGATGAACGAGCGGCGCGCGGTCGCGAAGTACCGGTACGCGACGTCGATCGTGATGCCCTGCTCGCGCTCGGCGCGCAGGCCGTCGGTGAGCAGCGCGAGGTCGGCGGTCTCCAGCCCGCGGTCGCGCGAGACGCGCTCGACCGCGTCGAGCTGGTCGGCGAGCACGGACTTCGAGTCGAACAGCAGGCGGCCCACGAGCGTGGACTTGCCGTCGTCGACGGAGCCCGCCGTCGCGAGGCGCAGCAGCGTGCCGCGGCGCGCGTCGTCGAGCGGGGGCGCCGCGTCCGCGGTGACGGTACCGGTGGTGGTGTGGGTGCCCATCAGAAGTACCCCTCCTTCTTGCGGTCCTCCATGGCGGCCTCGGAGAGGCGGTCGTCGGCGCGGGTCGCGCCGCGCTCGGTGATGCGCGTCGCGGCGACCTCGGCGATGACGTCGTCGACGCCCGCCGCGTCCGAGCGCACGGCGCCGGTGCACGACATGTCGCCCACCGTCCGGTAGCGCACGGTCTCCGTCCGCAGCGACGCGGTCTCGGCATCCGTGCGGGGCTCCGAGTACGGCCCGACGGCGAGGAGCATCCCGTCGCGGTCGAACACCTCGCGCTCGTGCGCGTAGTAGAGCGCGGGGAGCTCGATGCGCTCGCGCGCGATGTAGCGCCACACGTCGAGCTCGGTCCAGTTCGACAGCGGGAACACGCGGACGTGCTCGCCCGGGCGGTGCCGCCCGTTGTAGAGGTTCCACAGCTCCGGGCGCTGGTTGCGCGGGTCCCACTGGCCGAACTCGTCGCGCAGGGAGAACACGCGCTCCTTGGCGCGCGCCTTCTCCTCGTCGCGACGGCCGCCGCCGAACACGGCGTCGAACCGGTGCCCCGAGATGGCGTCGAGCAGCGGCTGCGTC
Source organism: Cellulosimicrobium sp. XJ-DQ-B-000 (assembly GCF_031119065.1). Lineage (NCBI taxonomy): Bacteria > Bacillati > Actinomycetota > Actinomycetes > Micrococcales > Promicromonosporaceae > Cellulosimicrobium > Cellulosimicrobium sp. XJ-DQ-B-000. Next base: position 746,138 of record NZ_JAVHYN010000001.1, on the reverse strand, counting down.
TGGAGCGGGTTGCGCGTGCCGTCGGCGCGCTCGCGCAGCTGGCCGTCGTCGATGTAGTCCTGCACGCGCGCCACCTCGAGGCGCAGGCCGAGGCGCTCTGCCGTCGCGTCGCGGTAGGCCAGGACCTCGGGGAAGTTGTGCCCGGTGTCGACGTGCAGCACGGGGAACGGCACCGGGCCGGGCGCGAACGCCTTGACCGCGAGGTGGAGCATCACCACGGAGTCCTTGCCCCCGCTGAACAGCAGGACCGGTCGCTCGAACTCGGCGACGACCTCCCGCACGATGTGGATGCCCTCGCTCTCGAGCGCGTCGAGCTGGGCGAGGCGGCGCCCGCCGGGGAGCGCCGCGGCCGGGGTCGTGCCCGCGGCGGCGGAGGCGCCGGGGGAGCCCGGCGCGTCGGTCGTCAGGTCGATGGTCGTCATGCCCGTCCTCATACGTGGAGTCCGCACTCTGTCTTGTCGAGCCCCGCCCAGCGGCCGGCCCTCGGGTCCTCGCCCGGCGCGACGCGCCGGGTGCACGGCTGGCAGCCGATCGACGGGTAGCCGTCGTGGAGCAGGGGGTTGAGCACCACCTGGTGCCGCGCCGCGTACGCGAGCAGGTCGTCGAAGGACCACGCCGCGAGCGGGTTGATCTTCACGAGCCCGTTCTTCTCGTCGAACGTGACGAGCGGCGTGCCGGTCCGCGTCGGCGCCTCGTCGCGGCGCACGCCCGTGACCCACACCTCGTAGCCCGCGAGCGTGCGGTGCAGCGGCTCGACCTTGCGCAGCTGGCAGCACAGCGCCGGGTCGCGGCCGAACAGGTCCTTGCCGTGCGCCGCGTCCTGCTGGGCGACCGTGAGCTCGGGCCTGACGTCGACGATCGTCACGTCCAGCTGCTGCTCGACGGCGTCGCGCGTGCCGACGGTCTCGGCGAAGTGGTAGCCCGTGTCGAGGAACAGCACGTCGACCCAGGGGATCTGCGCCGCGACGACGTGGGGGAGCACCGCGTCGGCCATGGAGCACGCGACCGCGACGGACGTCCCGAACTCGCGCGCCGCCCAGGCGACCACCTCGTCGGCGGTCGCCTCCGGGCGCGTGGCGCCCTCGACGCCGGGCGTGCCCACGCCGTGCAGCAGCTCGGCGCCGCGCCGCGCGATCTCGCGCAGCTGGTCGGTCGAGCGCTTCTCCCGGCCCTGCGCGGCCTGCCGCGCACGCTCCGCGTGGTGCGCGGCCTTCGCGCCCTCGCGCTGCTCCGTCCGGGCCCGCGCCGCGGCGCGCAGCGCCGCGAGCGGGTCGGTGCCCGCGGGTGCGGCGCTCCCGCCGGTCAGGTCCGCGGTCATCGGAGCGCCTCCTCGTCCGCACGGTGCGCCCACTCGGCGAACGTCTCGGACCCGTCCTTGTCGCTCTCGTAGCGCCGGACGACGCGCTCGACGTAGTCGGTGAGGTCGTCCGCGGTCACCTTGAGCCCGCGCACGGTCCGGCCCAGCCCCGCGAGCTCGCGGTCGTCGGAGGCCAGCCCGCCGCCCAGGTGGACCTGGAAGCCCGGGACCTGCCGGCCGTCGTCGTCCATGACGAGCTGGCCCTTGAGGCCGATGTCCGCCGTCTGGATGCGCGCGCACGAGTTGGGGCAGCCGTTGACGTGCAGGGAGAGCGGCTTCATCTGGGACAGGTCCCCGAGCCGCTGCTCGAGCTCGTCGATCGTCGCGGTCGCGGTGTCCTTCGTGTCGACGATCGCGAGCTTGCAGTACTCGATGCCGGTGCACGCGATCGTGCTGCGCCGGAACGGGCTCGGCCGGGCGTCGAGGCCGTTCTCCTTGAGCGTCGACACGACGTGCTCGACGTGCTCGTCCGGCACGTCGAGGACGAGGAGCTTCTGGTGCGGGGTGAGGCGCACGCGGTGCGACCCGACCGACTCCGCGAGGTCGGCGACGTTCGCGAGGATCGTGCCGGACACGCGCCCGACGTACGGCGCCGCCCCGACGTAGTTGAGCCCGTCCTTCTGCTTGTGCACGCCCACGTGGTCACCGGGGACGGTCGGCTTGGGCGCCGGGGGGCCGTCGGGCAGCGCGTACCCGAGGTACTCGGTCTCGAGGACCTCGCGGAACTTCTCCGGCCCCCAGTCGGCGAGCAGGAACTTCAGGCGCGCCTTGTTGCGCAGCCGGCGGTAGCCGTAGTCGCGGAAGATCCGCACGACGCCGTGCCACACGTCGGGCACCTGCTCCTCGGTGACGAACGCCCCGAGGCGCTCCCCGAGACGCGGGTTCGCGGACAGGCCGCCGCCGACCCACAGGTCGAACCCGACGCCCAGCTCGGGGTGGCGGTGCGCGACGAACGCGACGTCGTTGATCTCGTGGACGACGTCCTGGCTCGGGTGGCCGGTGAGCGCCGTCTTGAACTTGCGGGGCAGGTTCGCGAGCTCGGGGACGCCGATGTACTTCTCGGTGATCCCCGCGACGGCCGGGCCGATGTCGATGAGCTCGTCGGCGGCGATGCCCGCGACGGGGCTGCCGAGCACGACGCGCGGGACGTCGCCGCACGCCTCGGTCGTCTGCAGCCCGACGGACTCCAGGCGGCGCCAGATCTCGGGGACGTCCTCGACCTCGACCCAGTGGAGCTGGATGTTCTGGCGGTCGGTGATGTCCGCGCTGTCGCGGGCGAACTCCGTCGAGATGCCCGCGACGACGCGCAGCTGCTCGGTCGTGAGCGCCCCACCGTCGATGCGGACCCGGAGCATGAAGTACCGGTCCTCGAGCTCGTGCGGCTCGAGCGTCGCGGTCCTGCCGCCGTCGATCCCGGGCTTGCGCTGCGTGTACAGGCCCCACCAGCGGAAGCGTCCGTGGAGGTCGTCGCCGGGGATGGAGTCGAAGCCGTCGCGCGCGTAGATCGTCTCGATGCGCTCGCGGACGGACAGGCCGCCGTCCTCCTGCTTCCACTTCTCGTTCGCGTTGAGCGGCTCGGTGCCGTCGACCTTCCACTGCCCGTTCGGTCGAGCGGCGCGCGCGGGGCGCTCGGCGGTCCGCGGCGGACGGGCGGGAGGAGTGCTGCCGTCCGTGGCCTCGGGCGCAGTCGGTGCCTGCGTCATCGGGGTTCCTCGTGTCCTCGTTGGGGGGCGGGGACGCGCGACGGCGAGCGCTCAGCGAGGATGCTGCGAGTGGCTGAGGACCGACGGCGCGCGCCGGTTCTCAGGGGTTCTCGGGAAGAGAGGCGAGCGATGGCTCGCGCTGAGTCGGGCGCGGTTCAGCGACAACAGCTCAGACACGTGTGCGCGCACGCCGGCGTCCCGTGACCGGAGGTCACGAGGAGGGTGCGGGCAGCCGTGGTCATGCCGAGAACAGTAGCCGCGGTCCGGACGCGTGGACAGCCCCGGTCCGCATGGTGGGAAACCGAAAATAGTAGACCGATTCGGTCTGCTTTGTCGAGCGCCGTAGATCGCCGGGCGCATCTCACCTTGTGCAAAGTTTCACGACAGGGTCGTCAGCAAATACCATGGGGTCATGGAGTTCCTCTACAACGTCTTCGTCGCGCTGCACTTCATCGGGTGGGCCATCGTGCTCGGTGGCTACCTCGCGTCCCTGCGCTCGCCGGGCCTGTACAAGGGCGTCTTCCACGGGGCGCTCACCGCCCTCGTCGCGGGGATCGCCATGGTCGGGATCGGTGAGGCCTCGGTCTGGGGCGACGGTGGCCCGGACATGGCCAAGATCGGCGTCAAGCTGGTCGTCGCCCTCGTCATCGCCGTCCTCGCGTTCGTCGCCAAGCGCCAGGGGGCCAAGTCCTCCGACGGCGCCGTGGCGCCGGGCCTCAAGCACGCCATCGGCGGCCTGACCCTCGTCAACATCCTCGTCGCCGTGTTCTGGAACTGACCGCACCACCGGCACCCGGCCCGTCGACGCTCCGCGTCGGCGGGCCGTCGTCGTCTCGGGAAGCGTTGACCTGGTTCTAGGTGCATGGTCCACTAGTCGCATGGTCCTTCGATACCTCGTGCTCGGGCTCCTCACGGTCCGGCCCATGACCGGCTACGACCTCAAGCGCGCGTTCGACACCTCCGTGCACCACTTCTGGGCCGCGGACCGCTCGCAGCTCTACCGCACGCTCGCGGCCCTCGTCGACGCGCGCCTCGCGGAGGTGGAGGTCGTGCCGCAGGAGAGCTACCCCGACCGCAAGGTCCACACGATCACCGCCGCGGGCCGCGCGGCGCTCCGCGACTGGCTCGCCGCGCCGCTCGAGCCGGAGGACGCGCGCGAGCCCTTCCTCGGGCGGCTGTTCTTCGCCGACCAGCTCGACGACGCGGGCGTCGCGGAGCTCCTCGCGTCCCGCCGCGCGCAGGCGGAGGAGGCGGTCGCGGCGCTCGCCGCCGAGCACGAGCGCGTCGCCGCCGTCCTCGCCGACGGCGGTACCGACGCCGACCGCGTCCGCGGCACCCGGGGGCTCGCCCTGCGCCTCGCCACGCTCCGCCACGGCCTCGCGCACGCCCGGACCGAGCTCGCGTGGCTCGACGAGACCGAGCGGGAGGTGCTCCCGTGACCACGCCGGACGCCGTCGGGCGCCACCCCGCGACGCCGCCCGACGGGTCCGGGGCGGACGAGGTCTCCGTCGTCCTGCTGCACGGCGGCAACGTCGCGTCGTGGATGTGGGAGCCGCAGGTCGAGCACCTCGCCGACCTCGACGTCCGGACGCCGGACCTGCCCGGCTTCGGGTCCCGGGCGGCCGAGGACGTCGTGTCGCTGGACGCCACCGCCGACGACGTGGCCGCCCTCGTCGCGGCTCTGCCCGCGGGCCGGGCCGTGCACCTCGTCGGGCTGTCGTACGGCGGGATCGTCGCCCTCCGTGCCGCGGCGCGGCACCCCGGGCTCGTGCGCTCCGTCCTCGCGTCCGGCGCTGCGGTCGACGGCGTGCCGGGTCTCGCCGGGGCCGTCGGGCGCGCCCAGCTCCGGGTGTGGGACCGGCGCTGGTACTGGGAGGCGCAGGCCCGCGCCTTCCGCCTCCCCGCCGACGCGCGCGACGTCTTCGTCCGGACCGGCCTCGCGATCCGCCGCGACAACATGGCCCGCACCCTGCGTGACGTCTACGGCGGCTGCTGGCCGACCGGCCTCGAGGCGTCGGGTACGCGCGTCCTCGCCGTCGCGGGCTCGCGCGACCTGCGCGCCGCGCGCTCCGCGCTCGGGACGATCGCCCGCCGGGTGCCGGACGCCGTCGTCCGCCTGGCGCCCGGCATGCACCACCAGTGGAGCGCGGAGGACCCCGACCTTTTCAGCGCGATGATCCGCTCGTGGGTGGTCGACGGCGTCGCGCACCCCCGGCTGGTCCCGCCCGCGGGGCGTGCGTAGCGCGCCGGACGTGCGAGGGTTTCCCCCGTGAGCGTCGGTGGAGAGGTCCTCGTCGGGCTGGCGATCCTGGTCGGGCTGATCGGGATCGTCGTGCAGATCCTGCCCGGGAACGTGCTCGTGCTCGGGGCGATCCTCGTGTGGGCGATCGTCACGGGCGGCACGGCCGCCTGGGTCGTCTTCGCGGTCGCGGCCGTGCTCGTCGTCGCCGCGGAGGTGTCCCAGTACGTCCTCGCGGGTCGGCACATGCGCCGGGCGGACGTCCCGTGGTCGACGCTCGTGTGGGGCGGTATCGCGGGCGTCGTCGGGTTCTTCGTCATCCCGGTGGTCGGGCTCTTCATCGGGTTCGTGCTCGCCGTGTTCCTCGCCGAGCTCGTGCGCCGCCGCGACCGGCACGCCGCCTGGCGCGCGACGGTCGCCGCGATGCAGGCGACCGGCATCACGATCCTCGTCCAGCTCCTCGGCGGGCTCCTCGCCGCCGCGACGTGGGGCGTCGGGCTCACGTTCACCTGACCCGGGGGTGTCCCCGGTCAGCCGGGGCGCTCCATCACGTAGAGGGTGTTGCCGTCGGCGTCGCGCAGCGCGAACATCGGCGGGACCCCCTCCCAGCGCAGGAGCTCGCCCGTGTCCGCGCCCGCCGCGGTGAGCGTCGCGTGGTCGCCCGCGGCGTCCGTCGTCGTGAGGCGGATGCCGGTGTCGACGCCCGCGCCGCGGCCGCCGTCGGCCGGGACGAGCGCGACGGACGTCCCGGCGCCCGGGGGCGCGACCTCGATCCAGCGGAAGCCCTCCTGGAGCTCGCCGTCCATGCGGAGCTCGAAGCCGAGCGTCCCGGTGTAGTAGGCGAGCGCGCGGTCCTGGTCGGTGACCGGGATCGCGACGGTGTGCACGCCCGTGAGGTGCGTCGTCGTCATGGGGACTCCTTCGTGGTGCGGGCCGTGCTGCGCGCACGTGCGGCGGACGAAGGAGAGACCGGGCCGGGCGGCAGGACTCATCGGCACGACCCGCCGGTGAGGACCGTCGGCGGACGCGTCGGTCGGGCGGTGCCGGGTGTGGGCGCGGGCGCCTAGGCTGGAGGGGCTATGGCTTCGCTCTTCGAGAACCTCCCGCTGCCCGGCCTCGACACGCTGTTCGACGGCCCGCGCGTCGACCACGGCGGCGAGTCCCGCCTCCCGCGGACCGCCCCGCGCTGGACCGACGACCCGGCCGTGCCCGACGGCGCGGGGTCGCCCGCCGGGGACGGCGCGCCGGGGACGACCGGCGGTGCGCCGTCGGGCGAGCGCCGGGGCCTATACGCGCACCTCGACCCCGACGCTCTGCTCGACGGGCTCAACCCGCAGCAGCGCGAGGCCGTCGTGCACGCGGGCGGGCCGCTGCTCATCGTCGCGGGCGCCGGGTCGGGCAAGACGCGCGTGCTGACGCACCGCATCGCGCACCTGCTCGCCACGGGCCGGGCGCGGGCGGGCCAGATCCTCGCGATCACGTTCACCAACAAGGCCGCGGCCGAGATGCGCGAGCGCGTCGAGGCGCTCGTCGGGCCGTCGGCGCGGAACATGTGGGTCTCCACGTTCCACTCGGCGTGCGTGCGCATCCTGCGGCGCGAGGCGAAGACGCTCGGCCTGCGGTCGAGCTTCTCGATCTACGACGCCGCGGACTCCCAGCGGCTCATCACCCTCGTCACGCGCGAGCTCGACCTGGACCCGAAGAAGTACCCGGCCCGGTCGCTCGCCAACAAGATCTCGGACCTCAAGAACGAGCTCATCGACCCCGAGACCTACGCGCGCGACTCCGGCGCCCACGCGACGGACGACGGCCTCGCGGCGCGGGCCGGCCAGCACGGCGCGAACGTGCCCGAGTTCGACCAGGTGCTCGCCGACGTCTACACGCGCTACCAGGCCCGTCTCGTCGCGGCCAGCGCGCTCGACTTCGACGACATCATCATGACCACGGTGAACCTGCTCCAGGCGTTCCCCGCGGTCGCCGAGCACTACCGCCGCCGGTTCCGCCACGTGCTCGTCGACGAGTACCAGGACACCAACCACGCGCAGTACGTGCTCGTGCGCGAGCTCGCGGGCGTGGGGGAGGACTCCGCGGCGACCGACCCGGCGACGAGCGGCACGGGCGAGGCGCAGGTCCCGGCGCTCGACCCGGCCGAGCTCACGGTCGTCGGCGACGCCGACCAGTCGATCTACGCGTTCCGCGGCGCGACGATCCGCAACATCCTCGAGTTCGAGGCCGACTACCCGGACGCCCGGACCATCCTGCTCGAGCAGAACTACCGCTCGACCCAGAACATCCTCTCGGCCGCCAACGCCGTCATCTCGCGCAACCCCGACCGCAAGCCCAAGCGCCTGTGGACGGACTCGGGCGCGGGCGCGAAGGTCATCGGCTACGTCGCGGACAACGAGCACGAGGAGGCGCGGTTCGTCGCGGAGGAGATCGACCGCCTCGGCGACACCGAGGGCGTGCGCCCCGGCGACGTCGCGGTCTTCTACCGCACGAACGCGCAGTCCCGGGCGCTGGAGGAGGTGCTCATCCGCGTCGGCCTGCCGTACAAGGTGGTCGGCGGGACGCGCTTCTACGAGCGGCGCGAGGTCAAGGACGCCGTGGCTTACCTGCGCGCGATCGACAACCTCGACGACGACGTCAACCTGCGCCGCGTCCTCAACGTGCCCAAGCGCGGTCTCGGCGACCGCGCCGAGGGCGCCGTCGCGGCGCTCGCGGACCGCGAGCGCATCTCGTTCGGCGCGGCGCTCGCCCGCATCGACGAGATCCCCGGCCTGACGAACCGCACGCTCAACCCGCTGCGCGCCTTCGCGGAGCTCATGACGGGGCTGCGCGAGCTCGCGGACTCCGGCGCGAGCCCGTCCGAGATCCTCGGCGCCGTCCTCGACCGCACGGGCTACCTCGCCGAGCTGCGCGCGAGCGACGACCCGCAGGACGCGACGCGCGTCGAGAACCTCGCCGAGCTGCACGCCGTCGCGACGGAGTTCAGCGAGCTCGACCCCGAGGGCACGCTGTCCGACTTCCTCGAGCGCGTCTCGCTCGTCGCCGACGCGGACCAGATCCCCGCGGACGACGGCGCCGACGAGGAGGACGAGGGGGAGGAGAAGGAGGACCCGGGCGTCGTCACGCTCATGACGCTGCACACCGCGAAGGGCCTCGAGTTCCCCGTCGTCTTCCTCACCGGCATGGAGGACGGCACGTTCCCGCACATGCGGTCCCTGCACGACGACGCCGAGCTCGCCGAGGAGCGCCGCCTCGCCTACGTGGGCATCACCCGCGCGCGCGAGCGGCTCTACGTGTCGCGGTCCGCGGTGCGCTCCGCGTGGGGCATGGCGAACGAGTTCCCGCCGAGCCGGTTCCTCGAGGAGATCCCCGAGGAGCTGTGGGACTGGCGGCGGCGCGAGTCGTCGATGGCGACGCTGCGCGCGGGCGGGTCCGTCTGGGGCCGCGGCTCGGGCTCGTGGTCAGGTTCGCGTTCGGGATTCGGGTCGGGGGCGCGGACAGGCGCCGACGACGACGGGTCTACCATCCGCGGCCCTCGTTCCTCGGGCAGCTCCCGCCAGACCCGCCACGCCCCGTCGTCGGCCCCTGCCCGCGCCGCGTTCGGCTCGCCTTCCGGCGGTGCGAAGTTCGGGTCGGCGACGCCGCGGGCCGACGGGGACGTGCCGAACCTCGCCGTCGGCGACAAGGTCACGCACGACGCGTACGGGCTCGGGACGGTCGTCTCGCTCGAGGGCGCGGGGCCGAACGCCGTCGCGAAGATCGACTTCGGCGCGGACGGGACCAAGCGGCTGCTGCTGCGGTACTCGCCCGTCACGAAGCTCTGACGCACCACGCTCCGACGCACCACGCGCTGACACACAGGGCGCTCGACCGGCCGGTCGAGCGCCCTGCGTGCGCGGGGGACGTCCGCCGCGTCAGCCGATCGTGCCGAGCGCGCGGTAGGCGAGGACGAACGCCGTGGCGACGACGGCGGTGCCTCCCGCGGCGACGGCCACCGGGACGGGGCCGCGCAGGCGCCGGGCCAGCACCGCGGCGAGCAGGACGAGCGACGCGAGCCCGATCACGACCCAGTACGTGGCGCCCGTCGTCTCGACGACCGTGGTGAGCCCGTACACCGACTCGCCGAGGCCGATGCCCGCGAGCACCGCCGTGCCGAGAGCCGCGCGCACGCCTGCCCGCCACAGCCACGCCGCCGCGACCCCGACGAACGGGCCGACGACGAGACCGACCACCCCGAACAGCGTCGGGTCGTAGAAGAACCCACGCAGGTCGGCGGCGACCGTGTACCCGAGGGTGAGCAGCACGAAGCTCGCGGCACCGAGCACGGCGGCGTGCCAGGTCCGCGTCCGCGCGTCGCGGGCGGCCCAGGCGACGAGGAGCGCCGTGAGCAGCGTCCAGCCGCTCGCCGAGTTCGCGAAGGGGGCTGCGGCGTCGGGCAGGAAGCCCTGGGCGAAGGAGGTGAGGCCGCCGAGCAGGAAGCTCGCGGCGAGCACGACGGCGCCCCGCGCCCACGGCTGCCCACCGGGCGCCGGGGCGCCGGCGTGGCGGCCCGGCGCGGAGCGCGTGCGGAGGGCGGGGGCGTCGGAGCGGGCGTCCGAGCGGCGGGGGAGCGCAGTCTGGTCGGGCACACCCCGACGGTAGGTGCGCCGGGCGCCGCGGGGCGTCAGCCCGTCGTCGGGCACGAGCGCGCGCCCGGTCCTCCCGTGGCAGGACGACCGAGCCCGAGGAGCCTGCCGTGACGCTGCCGTCGGCCGCCCGTCCCGTCCCTGGCCCGACCGCGACGTGCGGCGCTGCGTGCCGGTCAGGACGCCGCGCGGTGGCGGGTCGCGAGCGCCGCGCGCAGCCCGACGTCGTCGGACCCGGCGGCCGTGAGCGCGCCGGTGAGCGCCCGGTGCGCCGTCGAGCCCGTGCTGCGCGCGACGGCGGCGAGGACGTGGCCCGAGTCGATCACGCGCGACGCGTCGTGCACTGCCTCGCGGAGCGAGAGCTCGAGCACCTTCTTCGCCTCGGGAGTGAACGGGACGTGCGAGCGGCTTCGACGGCGCCCGCGGCCCCTCGCCTCGTTCCCTGCCCGGTCGAGCGCGCCGGGGCCGAACGCGGCGTCCGTGCGGGCCCGGACCTGGTCCAGGTCGATCCCGAGCGCCGCGAGCGCGGAGCCGTCGAGCGGGTCGAGCCCGCCGGCCGCGTCGACCTCGCGCTCGAGGTCGGCCGGACTCACGCCGACCGCACCGAGCGCGGCCGCCCCGGCGCCGCCCTCCTGCCGGGCGAGCGACAGGAGCAGGTGCACCCCGTCGATCGTGTCGTCGCCGCGCTCCCGCGCGACCTCCTGGGCGCCGACCACGGTCTCCCGGGCGTCGGCGGCGAAGCGTTCGAACATGTCACGACCTCCTCGTGGTGCGGGACGCGCCGTACTTCTTGTGCACGGCCTGACGCGTGACGCCGAGCCGGTCGGCGATCTCCTGCCAGGACCAGCCGAGCGCCCGGGCGTGCTCGACCTGGAGCGCCTCGAGGCGCTCGGCCAGCACGCGCAGCGACCGCACGGCGCGCAGCCCGACGTCCGGGTCGGTGCTGCTCGCGGCGTCCATGTCGACGGGTTCCATGCGTGTCAATCTAGGTTGACGCTCGGTCTGATGTCAACAGTGGTTGACGCCCGTCGTGCGGGGTGACGAAGGGAACACCGGTCCGCGAGCCGCCGCAGCGGCCCCGGATAGGCGCGCCCCGGAGCGGGGGCTACCCTGTACGGGGATGTCTTGATGTCGAGACATCGGTCATGCCGCACACGGCGCATCAGACGGAAGGACGCAGCAGGGTGGACCTGTTCGAATACCAGGCGCGTGACATCTTCGAGAAGCACGGCGTGCCCGTGCTGGGCGGGGTCGTCGCGACGACGCCCGAGGAGGCCCGCGCGGGAGCCGAGAAGCTCGGCGGGGGCACCGTGGTCGTCAAGGCCCAGGTGAAGACCGGCGGCCGCGGCAAGGCCGGCGGCGTCAAGCTCGCCCACTCGCCCGAGGAGGCCGCCGAGAAGGCGTCCGAGATCCTCGGCATGGACATCAAGGGCCACACCGTCCACCGCGTGATGGTGGCGCAGGGTGCCAAGATCGCCGAGGAGTTCTACTTCTCGGTGCTGCTGGACCGCTCGAACCGCAACTACCTCGCCATGTGCTCCGTCGAGGGCGGCATGGAGATCGAGCAGCTCGCCGTCGAGCGCCCCGAGGCGCTCGCCAAGGTCGCCGTCGACCCGATCGTGGGCATCGACGAGGCGAAGGCGCGCGAGATCGTCGACGCCGCGGGCTTCGCCGAGGAGCTCAAGGCGCCGGTCGCCGACGTCATCCGCTCGCTGTGGACCGTGTTCACGGCCGAGGACGCGACGCTCGTCGAGGTGAACCCGCTCGTCCGCACCGAGGACGGCTCGATCATCGCGCTCGACGGCAAGGTCACGCTGGACGACAACGCGTCGGAGGTCCGTCACCCGGACCACGAGGCGCTGGAGGACAAGGAGTCGACCGACCCGCTCGAGGCCAAGGCCAAGGAGAACGGCCTCAACTACGTCAAGCTCGACGGCGAGGTCGGCATCATCGGCAACGGCGCCGGGCTCGTCATGAGCACGCTCGACGTCGTCGCGTACGCGGGCGAGGAGCACGGCGGCGTCAAGCCGGCGAACTTCCTCGACATCGGCGGCGGCGCGAACGCGCAGGTCATGGCGAACGGTCTCGACGTCATCCTCAACGACCCGCAGGTCAAGTCGGTCTTCGTCAACGTCTTCGGTGGCATCACCGCGTGCGACGAGGTCGCGAAGGGCATCGTGGGCGCGCTCGAGATCCTCGGCGACGAGGCGACCAAGCCGCTCGTCGTGCGCCTCGACGGCAACAACGTGGAGCTCGGCCGCGCGATCCTGCGCGAGGCGAACCACCCGCTCGTGACCCTCGCCGAGACCATGGACGGCGGTGCCGCCAAGGCGGCCGAGCTGGCCAACGCCTGATCGCCCGTAGACGCGGAAAGCTGAGACAGAGAACACCATGTCGATCTACCTGAACTCCGACTCCAAGATCATCGTCCAGGGCATCACCGGCGGGATGGGTGCCAAGCACACCGCCCTCATGCTCGACTCGGGCGCGCAGATCGTCGGCGGCGTCAACGCCCGCAAGGCCGGCACGACCGTCACGCACAAGGACCACGAGGGCAACGACGTCACGCTGCCGGTGTTCGGCACCGTCGCCGAGGCGATGGCCGAGACGGGCGCGAACGTGTCCGTCCTGTTCGTCCCGCCGGCGTTCACCAAGGGCGCCGCGATCGAGGCGATCGACGCCGAGATGCCGCTCATCGTCGTCATCACCGAGGGCGTGCCCGTCCAGGACACGGCCGAGGTCTGGGCCTACCTGCAGGGCAAGGGCACGCGCATGATCGGCCCGAACTGCCCCGGCATCATCACGCCGGGCGAGTCGCTCGCCGGCATCACCCCGCACACCATCACGGGCAAGGGCCCGGTCGGTCTCGTGTCGAAGTCGGGCACGCTGACCTACCAGATGATGTACGAGCTCAAGGACCTCGGCTTCTCGACCGCCATCGGCATCGGCGGCGACCCGATCGTCGGCACCACGCACATCGACGCGCTCGAGGCGTTCGAGAACGACCCCGAGACCAAGGCGATCGTCATGATCGGCGAGATCGGCGGCGACGCCGAGGAGCGCGCCGCGGCGTACATCAAGGAGCACGTCACGAAGCCGGTCGTCGGCTACGTCGCGGGCTTCACGGCTCCCGAGGGCAAGACGATGGGCCACGCCGGCGCCATCGTCTCCGGCTCCGCGGGCACCGCCCAGGCGAAGAAGGAGGCCCTGGAGGCCGTCGGCGTCAAGGTCGGCAAGACGCCGTCCGAGACCGCCGCGCTCCTGCGCGAGGTCCTCGCCTGACCCCTGGCTCCGTCGGGCCGCACGGCCCGCTGCCACGCCGTACGACGCCCCGCGACCGGTCCGCCGGTCGCGGGGCGTCGTCGTCCCCGGGGCCGGTGGCGCCGGTAGTCTGGCGCGCCGGGGCGAATGCCCCGAACCGACCTCTCGATCGACGACGATGGGCACCATGAGCACCACCAGCACGACTCGCGGTGCGCGCACGCGCACCGTGGAAGGCAGCCCGGCACCCGCACCCGTCGGGGTGCGTCGTGCACCGTCCGGCGTGCTCGCCGCGCTCCAGGCGCTCACCCTGTCGCTCGCCGTCGTCGTGCTCCCGGGCGTCGTCGCCTTCCTGGCGTCCTCGACCGGGGCGTCCGAGGGGACGGGCTGGGGGCAGTCGGTCACCGTCGCGGCGGGCTTCTGGCTCCTCGGCCACGGCGTCCCGCTCGTCGCGAGCGGCACGACGGTCACCCTCGTGCCGCTCGGTCTCACCGCCCTCGCGCTCTTCTGCTGCTTCGCGTCGGCACGCCGCTCGGCGCACACCGCGGTCTCCGCCTGGGTGGCCGGCACCGCCACGTACGCGCTCGCGACGCTCGGCGTCGCGCTGCTCGCCGGCTCGACGCCGCCCTGGGGGCTCGGGGTCGCCGTCGTCGGGGGAGCCGTCGTCGGAGGGCTCGGGCTCGGCGGCGGGATCCTCGCGCGCCCGGACGCGCCGTTCGTCGCCGACCTCGCCGGGCGTCTCGACCGGGTCGTGCCACCGACGGTGCGCCTCGGGCTGCGGGGCGGTCTGCTCGGCACGAGCCTGCTCGCCGGGGCGTCCGCCGTGGTCGTCGGCGCGTGGCTCGTCGCGGGCCGCGCGACGTCGGGCGACATCGTCGCCGGGCTCGTGCCCGGGACCGTCGGGGGGATCGTCCTCGCACTCGGCCAGCTCGCCGTGCTGCCCAACCTCGTGGCGTGGGCCGGGGCGTGGCTCGTCGGCCCCGGGTTCGCCGTGGGCGAGGGGAGCACGTTCGCGCCCGGCGGGTCGGAGCCGGGCGCGCTGCCCGCGATCCCGCTCCTCGGGGCGCTGCCCGGCGACGACTGGACCAACGCCCTCACGCCCTGGGTGCCGGCCGGCGTCGTCGCGCTCGGCGTCGTCGCGGGCGTGTTCGTCTGGCGGCGCCTGCGCGACGTGACGGGCACCCACCCGGACGACGTCGTCCCCTGGTCCGCCGTCGTCCTCGCGCTCGCCGGCGTCGCGCTCGCGTCCGGCCTGCTCGTCGGGCTCGTGAGCTGGCTCGCCGGGGGAGCGGTGGGCCCCGGCCGGCTCGAGGTCGTGGGCGCGGACGCGCTCCTCGTCGGCGCGCTCGCCGCGGCCGAGATCGGCGGCGGCGCCGCGCTCGCCGTCCTGTGGTCCCGGCTCGAGGTCCTGGGCCGGCGCCACGGCGACGCCGGCTGACCCTCGCGCAGGCGGGTCGCCGGGGCGGACCGGGCAGGAGCTGCCGCGCGGCGTCGTCCGCGGCGGCCGGCCCCCCGGGGTCGCCGGCACCGTCACGCGTTCACCGTCGACGAGCTGCGTCGTGAACGGGTGAGGAGCCTCGACGCGTCAGGAGGACGCGGGGGCGGGGGTCGGGAACCAGCGGGCGAACTTCTCCTCGAGCGCGTGCGTGCGCTCGACGTCGCAGCGCTTCTCGGCCGAGACGGTGATCGCGCCGTCGAGGCACTGCTGGTGCGCGAGCGCGACGTCCCACGTGACGAGCGTCGAGACCATCTGGAGCGCGAGCATGGCCGAGAGCCCGACGCCGATCCCGAGGGCCGGGACGAGCGCGCCACGCACGCGGGCGCGCCAGACGGCCAGCAGCGCCCGGATGCCCACGACGATCGCGCCGAGCGCGAGCGCGAGGCTCACGGCCTGCCACGGGAACGGCATGGTGCTCACGACGATGACGGCGAGCAGGAGCAGGCCGAAGTGCAGGGTGCGCCGCGTCGCCTGCCGGGCGAGCTCCGGGTCGGGCTCCGCGGGCTCGGGCGGCGCGGGGCGCCGGTGGCCCGGCCCGGCCTGCTGGTCCGGGCGCGCGGGGGCCGGGGGGATCGGCGCGGGGGCGGGGCCCGGTGCAGGCGCCGGCGCGTCCGGACGCGCTCCGTCCTCCGGCTGCGCGGGCTCGGGTCGAGGCTGCTGCGGCGCGTCGGGACGGGGCGGTGCGTACGGGTTGCCCACGGGCAGCTCCTCGGTCGGTCGGGCGGCTCGCGGTACATTCTCCCATCGGAGGCTGCGTGCCCCGACGGGCGTCCCACCGGCCCGCCGCCGCGGTCGCGCTCCGTGACCCGCGACCCCTCGAAACCCCGCAGGAGCACCGTGCAGACGCCGTCCGGCCACCCCGTCGAGTCCACCTCCGCCGCCCGCGTCGTCGTGCTGGTGTCGGGGGCGGGCAGCAACCTCGCGGCGCTCCTCGCCGCGCACGACGACGCTGCGTACGGCGCGCGCGTCGTGGGCGTCGTCTCCGACAAGGCGGACGCCGGCGGCCTGGACCTCGCCCGCGAGGCGGGCGTCGCCGCCGTGGTCGTGGCCCCCGGGGACTTCGCGGACCGGGCCGCGTGGAACGAGGCCGTCGCGCAGGCGGTGGACGTGTTCCGGCCCGACCTCGTGGTCCTCGCCGGGTTCATGCGCATCCTCGGCCCCGCGTTCGTGGGCCGCTTCGCGGGCCGCACGCTCAACACCCACCCCGCGCTCCTGCCGTCCTTCCCCGGCGCGCACGGCGTGCGCGACGCGCTCGCCTACGGCGTGCGCGTCACGGGCTGCACGGTCCACGTGGTCGACGACGGCGTGGACACCGGCCCGATCGTCGCCCAGGTCGCGGTGCCGGTCGAGGACGGCGACGACGAGTCGTCGCTGCACGAGCGCATCAAGGTGGCCGAGCGCGCGCTGCTCGTCGAGACCGTGGGGCGCGTGGCGCGCGAGGGCCTGCGCGTCGACGGACGCCGGGTCGTGCTGGGCTAGTCGGCGGGCGTCTCGGCCCGTCGGCCGGAGGCGTCCTCTCCCGGCGGGGGCGCGGGGTCGTCGTCGTCCGCCGGGGGCAGGTCGCGCGGGGCGAGCACCGCGAGCACCTGGTAGGTCTCGCGGCGCGCCTCGGGGTCCGCGCGCCCCTCCTCGAGCGCGCGCGTGTTCCAGCGCCCGACGAGCTCCTGGAGCTCGCGCGACATCGTCGCCGCCTGCTCGGGGCTGAGCACGAGCGTGCTCAGCGCGAGGATCCGGTCCTCGCGCGCACCCATCGCGCTCCCGCGGCGGAACGTCTCCTCGGCCCAGGCGAGCGCCGGGCGGACGACGTGGCGCACCGCGTCCGGCGTCCCGGGCTCCACCGCGTAGGTCTCCGCGACGTTCTTCCAGACGCGGTCCCGCCGGTCCCGGGCGTGCTCGGGCGCCTCGACGATCATGCCCGCCCGGGCGAGGACCCGCAGGTGGAAGCTCACGGAGTTGGCGGGCTCCCCGGTGGCCCGGGCGAGGTCGGCCGCGCGCGCGTGGCCGAGGACGGCGAGCTCCATGAGGATCCGCTGGCGCAGCGGGTGCGCGATCGCGCGCAGCGCCGCGGGGTCCTGGACGTGGAAGGTCTCGAGCACAGGCCGAGGCTAGCAACGCCCGAGTGTTCCGCACGGGGGAGTGCTCACCACAAGGTGCGCAACGACTATTGCGCAAGTCTCGTTGCGCACGTAGGTTCTCCTCCATGTCGAACCCACCCCCCGCGCCCCCGGGACCCCGCACCGCTCCGTCGTCCGACCACGGTGCCGCGGTCGGCCTCGCGCCGGACGCGCCGCCGTCGCTCCTGCGCAACCGGTCGTACCTGCTGCTCATGACCGGGCTGACCGCGGAGTCGCTCGGTGCCGGGGTGGCGCTCTTCGCGGTGCCGCTCGTGGCGTACGGGCTCACCGGGTCCGTCGTGCAGGCGGGGGTGGTGGCCGCCGTCGGGCAGGTGGGGGCGCTCCTGGCGACGCTGCCCGCGGGTGTCGTCGCCGACCGCGTGGACCGCCGCCGCCTCGTCGTGGCCGCGGCGACCGTCGGGGCGCTGCTCTGGACGACCGTCGCGGTGGCCGCCGGCGCCGGGTCGCTCTCCGCGTGGCACCTCGCCGCCGTCCTGTTCGGGGCCTCGGTCGTCGGTGCGCTCGTGGACCCGGCGACGAGCGGCGCGTTCCGCTCGGTCGTGCCGGTGCCGCAGCTCCCGACGGCGCTCGCGGCCGCCCAGGGCCGGGACGCCGTGGCGAGCCTGCTCGCCGGCCCGCTCGGCGGGGCGCTCTACGCCGTCGCGCACGCCGTCCCGCTCGCCGGGGCCGCGATCGGGCACGCGGCGACCGCGGTGTGCACGTGGCTCGTGCGCGAGCCGCTCAACGGCGACGTCGCGGCCGCGCGCGCCACCCGGCCCGTCGCGGCGCTGCGCGAGGGGCTGCGCTTCGTGTGGTCCGTGCCGCTGTTCCGCGCGCTGCTCGGCCTGTTCGTCGTCATCAACGTCGCGTTCGGCAGCCTCATGGTCGGCATCAACCTCGAGCTCGTGCGCACGGGCACGGCGCCGCTCCTCATCGGCCTGGTCGACCTCGCGGTCGGCGTGGGCGTGCTCGTCGGCGCGGTGCTCGCGCCCCGGCTCGTCGCGCGGGTCCGCGCGGGGGCGCTCGTCGTCGCGGCGCTCGGCGTGCTCGCCGCGGGGTCCGTGGTCATGGCCGTGCTGGAGTCGTACGCGGCGTACCTCGCGGTGCTGCCGTTCGCCCTCCTGCTCGTCCCGGCCGTGAACGCGGGCCTGTCGGGGTACGCGGCGGCCGTCACCCCGCCGCAGCTCCAGGGCCGGCTCGCGTCCGTGCTCGGGCTCACCGGCCTCGCGGCGGGCCCGCTCGTCCCGCTCGTCGGGAGCGGGCTCCTCGACCGGTTCGGGCTCGGGACCGCGCTCGCGGTGCTCGCGGGGCTCCTCGTCGTCACGGTCGCGGTCCTCAGCGCGGTCCGCCCGCTCTGGCGGGTCGGCACGCCCGACACCTGGGCCGACGACGCGGCCGCCCTCGCGGCGTCGGGGGTCGTGCCGGGTGCGGTCCCGGCCGAGCCGGGGGCGCCGCCGTCGGGCCGCTAGACTGGACCACGGCCGCGACTGGCGAGGGTGGGAACGACCACCGGGGAGCGGCCGGATCTACCTGCTGGAGCGTCGACCGCCTGGGCGCCTGGGTTCTGCCACTCGCGTCGGCTCCGTCGGCGCGGCGACCGCGACCCAGAGGAGCCCCTCGTCATGTCCCACCCGGCCCCGCACGTGCCCTCCGCCCCCGACGTCCAGCTCACCGACGACTCGCGGCGCCCCGTGCGCCGCGCGCTCCTGAGCGTCTACGACAAGACGGGCCTCGTCGAGCTCGCGACGGCGCTGCACGCCGCGGGTGTCGAGCTCGTCTCCACCGGCTCGACGGCGTCGACCGTCGCGGCCGCGGGCGTCCCGGTGACGAAGGTCGAGGACCTCACCGGGTTCCCCGAGTGCCTCGAGGGGCGGGTCAAGACGCTCCACCCGCGCGTGCACGCCGGCATCCTCGCGGACTCGCGCAAGGCCGACCACCTCGCGCAGCTCGACGAGCTCGGCATCGCGCCGTTCGAGCTCGTCGTCGTCAACCTCTACCCGTTCGCCGCGACCGTGGCGTCGGGCGCGGGGCCGGACGAGGTCGTCGAGCAGATCGACATCGGCGGCCCGTCGATGGTCCGCGCGGCGGCGAAGAACCACCCGAGCGTCGCGGTCGTCGTGGACCCGGCCCGGTACGACGACGTCGTCGCGGCCGTGCAGGCGGGCGGCTTCACCTACGCGCAGCGCAAGGCGCTCGCCGCCGCGGCGTTCGTGCACACCGCGACCTACGACGTCGCCGTCGCGTCCTGGATGGGCAACGTCGTCGCGCCGACGGACGCGGTCCCGGTCGAGGGCGGCGCCGAGGGCGAGACGGTGAGCACGGGCTTCCCGGCGTGGATCGGCGCCACGTGGGACCGCGCCGACGTGCTGCGGTACGGCGAGAACCCGCACCAGCGCGCCGCGCTCTACACGGTCGGCCACGGCGCGACGGGGCTCGCCCAGGCGACGCAGCTCCACGGCAAGGCGATGAGCTACAACAACTACGTCGACGCCGACGCCGCGTGGCGCGCCGCGCACGACCACGACGAGCCGGCCGTGGCGATCATCAAGCACGCGAACCCGTGCGGCATCGCGGTCGGCACGGACGTCGCCGAGGCGCACGCGCGCGCCCACGCGACCGACCCCGTGTCGGCCTACGGCGGCGTCATCGCCGCGAACCGCGTGGTGACGAAGGCAGCCGCCGAGCAGATCGCGCCCGTCTTCACCGAGGTGGTCGTGGCGCCCGGGTTCGAGCCGGACGCGCTCGAGGTGCTGCGGGCGAAGAAGAACCTGCGTCTCCTCGTCGTCGACGCCCCGCCGACGACGACCGTCGAGACCCGCCCGGTCAGCGGCGGGCTGCTCGTGCAGAGCACGGACCGGGTCGACGCGGTCGTGACCGACGCCGAGGGGAACGTCACCGGCGGCGACGCGCCCGAGCACTGGACGCTCGTCACGGGGGACGCCGCCGACGACGCGACGTTCGCCGACCTCGCTTTCGCGTGGCGCGCGATCCGCGCGGCGAAGTCGAACGCGATCCTCCTCGCGCGCGACGGGGCCGCCGTCGGGGTCGGGATGGGGCAGGTCAACCGCGTCGACTCGTGCCGCCTCGCGGTCGAGCGCGCCAACACGCTCGCGGACGGCGAGGAGCGGGCCCGGGGCGCCGTCGCGGCGTCCGACGCGTTCTTCCCGTTCGCGGACGGCCTGCAGATCCTGCTCGACGCCGGCGTGCGCGCCGTCGTCGCGCCGGGTGGGTCCATCCGCGACGCCGAGGTGATCGAGGCCGCCCGGGCCGCGGGCGTGACGATGTACTTCACGGGGACGCGTCACTTCGCGCACTGACCCGTCCCGCTCGACGGCCCGCCGGTCCTCGGACCGGCGGGCCGTCGCGCTCGCGCTCGCGCTCGCGCTCGCGGTCGCGGGCGAGGGGGCGAGGCGAGGGCGTCAGGCGAGGGCGTCGCGCAGGCGCCGGGCCGGGTCGAGCGCGACGTCGAGGTCGACGCGCAGGCGGCCCGTCCGGTTCATCGCCTTGCGCACGGGGCCGACGTCGCGCGGCGAGTCGACCAGGAGCACGGCCCGGACGTCGGTGCCCCGGGCGGTCGGGTCGTCGGCGGCGGGGCCGCCGGGCTCGGAGCGTGCCGCGGGCGCGAGGTAGAACGCGGCCCAGCCCTCGTGGCCGGTGGCGCCGCCCGCGGGGTCGCCGCGCAGCACGACCTCGTCGCCCTCGGCGGGCACGCCGAACAGCGCGAGGTCGTGCCCGAGCTGCTGGGAGAACACGTACGGCGCGTGCGCGGCCCGGTCGCCGCCGTCGCCGAGCAGTGCCGCGACGGTCGCGTCCGGGTCGTGGAGCGCCGCCGACCAGTGCCCGCCCGGGACAGGACCGAGCACGGGGTGGTCGCGGTTCGCGCAGTCGCCGACCGCCCAGAGGCCGGGCAGCCCCGGCACGGCGCCGTCCGCGTCCACGGTGACGCCGCCGCGCGCGTCGCGGGGCACGACGCCGTCGAGCCAGTCGGTGGCGGGGCGGGCGCCCACGGCGGCGAGCACGACGTCGGCCGGCAGCTCGCGGCCGTCGGCGAGCCGGACGCCGTCGGGCCGGACCTCCGCGACGGTGGCGCCGGTGACGAGCTCGGCACCCGCGGCCGCGTACCAGGGCGCGAGGTGCACCCCGACGTCCGGACCGAGCTGGCGGTGCAGCGGCGCACCCGCGGCCTCGACGACGGTGACGTGCGCACAGGCGCCCGCCGCGACGCCGGCGAGCTCCGCGCCGATCCACCCGGCCCCGACGAGGACGAGGCGCAGGCCCGGCCGGAGCGCGGCGCGCAGGGCGTCGGCGTCGGCCGCGGTGTGGAGCACGCGCGCGTGCTCCCAGCCGCGCGGCCGCACGGGCACGGAGCCGACCGCGAGCACGACGGCGTCGGCGACGAGGCGGTCGCCCGACCGCGTCTCGACGGACCAGCCGGAAGCGTCGGCGGTCCCGACCCGCTCGAGGCGCACGGCCGGGTCGGCGAGGCGGACGTCGTCGGCGAGCGCGTCGACGTCCACCCCGAGGTCGTCGGCGAGCCACGCGGGGGAGGGCCGGCTGAGGAGCTCCTTCGACAGGGGCGGGCGGTCGTACGGCGGCACGCCCTCCGCGCCGAGCAGCGTGACGCGCCCGGTGTAGCCGCGGCGGCGGAGCGCGGCGAGGGTCTGGGCGCCCGCGAGCCCGGCGCCGACGACGACCACGGACGACGGCGGCCCGCCGTCGTGCCGGGTGGTCGCCGGGCCGGCCGCAGGGCCGGTCGCGGGATCGGTCGAGGTGGCGGGGGGAGCGGACGGGACCGGCGGCACGACGGACGGCATGCACGTCACGCTAGGGCACGACGGTAGGCTTCCGGGCGTGGAAGGTGCAGCAGCGTGAGCGACGTCACCGCGGACGGGGGGACGCGGCACCGGCCACGCGCGACGCTCGTGCCGGTGTGGCACCACGTCGACGACGAGACCGGCGACGGGACGGCTCCCGAGGGCGCCCCGGTGCCCGACGACGCGACCCCGCCCCCGGTGCCCGAGCCGCCCGCGAGCCTCGCGCCGTCCCGCCAGCCCGCGATGTGGCTGGTCCTCGCGGGCGTCGCCGTCGCCACGGTCGTGGCCGTCCTCGCCGGTGCGCGGGCGGGCTGCTTCGCGCTCTCCGGGCTGCTCGCCGTCGCGGGCGTGTGCCGCGCGGCGATCCCGGGCCCCGGCCCGGTCGGCATCACCGTCCGGTCGCGCGGGCTCGACGTCTTCTTCTTCCTCGCGCCCGCAGCGGTCATGGCGTTCCTCGCGCTGAGCCTGGACCAGGGCGAGCTCTGACGTCCCCGCGCGGAGCGCGGCCGACGTGCGGCCCGCGCGACGTGCGAACCCGCGCGACGAGCGACCCGCACGAGGTGCGGCCTGCACGAGGTGCGGCCTGCACGACGACGGGCCCGGACCGCGTGCGCGGTCCGGGCCCGTCGGGCGTGCGAGAAAGGGTCAGGCCCGCGGGGCCGTGCCCTCGCCGGGGGCCGGGGCGTCGGGGTCGTCCGTCTCGACGACCTCCTCGACCGCGACCACGTCACCGTTCTCGTCCGTGACGACGACCGCCTCCTCGACGACGGTGCCCGCACCGGCGCCGACGACGGCCGCGCCCGCACCGGCGGCGGCGCCACCGGCGACCTCGGCCTCGGTCAGCGTGACGACGTGGTCCTCGCCGAGCAGGTCGTCCTGCTTCGGGGCGAACGCGAACGCCCGGTAGAAGAGGCCCGCGATCGCGGCGCCGAGGAGCGGCGCGACCAAGAAGACCCACTGCTGCTTCCACAGGTCCCCGTCGCCCGCGAAGACGGCCGACGCCATGGAGCGGGCCGGGTTGAGCGACGCGTTCGTGACGGGCACCGCGACGAGGATCAGGGCGGTGAGGGTGAGGCCGATGACGACCGGCGCGTACTGCACGGTCGCGCGCTTGTCGGTCACGCCGAGGATCACGCCGACGAACACCGCGGTCGCGATGGTCTCGATGAGCAGCGCGGCGAGCAGCCCGAACTCGGTGCCGCCCTGCGACGCCGTGGAGAGGGACGAGAAGTCGCCGTAGCCGTTCGCGGTCGAGACGAACAGGCCGCCGCGGTCCTCCTGCCCGACGAGCGCGGGCAGCGAGCTCGGGACGGTGGCGAGCAGGACGAGACCCGCGAGGAGCGCGCCGACGAGCTGCGCGACCCAGTAGGGCAGCACGTCGCGCCACGCGGTACGGCCGCCGATGGCGGCGCCGAGCGTCACCGCCGGGTTGAAGTGGCCGCCGGAGACGTTGCCGACGGCGGCGGCGCCGGCGAGCAGCGCGAGGCCGCCCGCGAGAGCGACCGCGAGGGCGTTCTGCTGGCTGACGAAGGTGTACAGCGCCACACCGATGATCGCGAGGACGAGGAAGAACGTGCCGAAGACCTCGGCGCCGAGGCGCGCGAGGAGGCTGGGCTGGACGACAGCGACGGCCTCGGTCTGCGCGGGGCGCGCGTCGTCGACGTAGCCCTCCGGTGCGCCGGGAGCGGTGGTGTCCTGGGACATGATGATCCTGTCTGGTTCGGTGGGAACTTCGGGCAGTCCCGGCCCGGTGTGCCGCGGTGCGGCACCGGCGGGCCGTCGGGACGACGGCACGATGCCTGACCGAGTGCCCGGCCATTCCGGCATCTGGGGGCATCTTGCCACCACCACCCGGGAGATGCGTGGAAATCTGCGGTGCTGCACCTGAGAACGGACGCCGGGTCTCACGATCCGAACGGTCCGCCGGGCGTCGCCAAAGTATCTTGACGTCGAGAAGTCGAGTACCCTGGACCGCGGTCAGCAACGCCCTCGTGTGCGACGGACCGGGCCCACGGGCCGCACGGTCGCCGTCCGACACCCGGGGGCTCCAGTCCCCGACAGTTGGAGCGATCTGCGCATGGGCAAGATCAAGGTCGTCAACCCGGTCGTCGAGCTCGACGGCGACGAGATGACGCGCATCATCTGGCAGTTCATCAAGGACCGCCTCATCCACCCGTACCTCGACGTGGACCTCAAGTACTACGACCTGTCGATCCAGAACCGCGACGCGACCGACGACCAGGTCACGATCGACGCCGCGCACGCGATCAAGCAGTACAACGTCGGCGTCAAGTGCGCGACGATCACGCCCGACGAGGCGCGCGTCGAGGAGTTCGGCCTGAAGAAGATGTGGGTCTCGCCGAACGGCACGATCCGCAACATCCTCGGTGGCGTCGTCTTCCGCGAGCCGATCATCATCTCCAACATCCCGCGCCTCGTGCCGGGCTGGAACAAGCCGATCATCATCGGCCGTCACGCCCACGGCGACCAGTACAAGTCGACGAACTTCAAGGTCCCCGGCCCGGGCAGGATCACGATGACCTTCGAGCCGGCCGACGGCTCCGAGGCGCAGAAGTTCGAGGTCGTGACCATGCCCGAGGAGGGCGGCGTCGCGATGGGCATGTACAACTTCAACGAGTCGATCCGCGACTTCGCGCGCGCCTCGTTCGCGTACGGCCTCCAGCGCGAGTACCCCGTGTACCTCTCGACGAAGAACACGATCCTCAAGGCCTACGACGGCGCCTTCAAGGACATCTTCCAGGAGGTGTTCGACGCCGAGTTCGCCGAGGCGTTCGCCGCCAAGGGCCTCACCTACGAGCACCGCCTCATCGACGACATGGTCGCCTCGGCCATGAAGTGGGAGGGCGGCTACGTCTGGGCCTGCAAGAACTACGACGGCGACGTCCAGTCCGACACCGTCGCGCAGGGCTTCGGCTCGCTCGGCCTCATGACGTCGGTCCTCATGACCCCGGACGGCCAGACCGTCGAGGCCGAGGCCGCGCACGGCACGGTGACGCGCCACTACCGCCAGCACCAGCAGGGCAAGCCGACGTCGACGAACCCGATCGCGTCGATCTTCGCCTGGACGCGTGGCCTCATGCACCGCGGCAAGCTCGACGGCACGCCGGAGGTCACCGAGTTCGCGCAGACGCTCGAGGACGTCGTCATCAAGACGGTCGAGTCCGGCAAGATGACGAAGGACCTCGCGCTCCTCATCGGCCCGGACCAGGAGTGGCTGACGACGGAGGAGTTCCTCGCCGCGCTCGACGAGAACCTCAAGGCGCGCCTGGGCTGATCCGGCCCGCACCGCACGCCCGACGGCGGCGTCCCCTGCGCAGGGGGGGGCGCCGCCGTCGTCGTTCCCGGGGGCCGCAGAGGCGGGAGTCGGCACCGGCGGGCGCGCCGCCCCGCGCGTCCGGGCGCGTCGCGTTGTGGGAGAGTGAGCGCATGACTTCCCCCGTGAACGTGACGGTGACCGGCGCGGCCGGTCAGATCGGTTACGCGCTGCTGTTCCGCATCGCGTCGGGCCAGATGCTCGGCCCCGACACCCCCGTGCGCCTGCGCCTCCTCGAGATCCCGCAGGGCGTGAAGGCCGCCGAGGGCACGGCCATGGAGCTGGACGACTGCGCGTTCCCGCTGCTCGCCGGCATCGACATCTTCGACGACCCGACGCCCGCGTTCGAGGGCACGAACGTCGCGCTCCTCGTGGGCGCCCGCCCGCGCGGCCCGGGCATGGAGCGCGGCGACCTGCTCGAGGCGAACGGCGGCATCTTCAAGCCGCAGGGCCAGGCGATCAACGCGGGTGCGGCGGACGACGTCCGCGTCCTCGTCGTCGGCAACCCCGCGAACACGAACGCGCTCATCGCGGCGTCGAACGCGCCCGACGTCCCGAAGGACCGGTTCACCGCGATGACGCGCCTGGACCACAACCGCGCGCTCACGCAGGTCGCGAAGCGTGCGGGCGTCCCGGTGTCCGAGGTGCGCAAGGTGACCATCTGGGGCAACCACTCGGCCACGCAGTACCCCGACCTCTTCCACGCGGACGTCGCGGGCACGCCGGGCGCGCGGCTCGCCGAGGACCGCGAGTGGCTGGAGAGCACGTTCATCCCGACGGTCGCGAAGCGCGGCGCGGCGATCATCGACGCGCGCGGCGCCTCGTCGGCGGCGTCGGCGGCGAACGCGGCGATCGACCACGTGCACGACTGGGTCCTCGGCACGCCCGAGGGCGACTGGACGAGCGCGGGCGTCGTGTCGGACGGGTCGTACGGCGTCCCGACCGGCCTCATCTCGTCGTTCCCGGTGGTCTCGCGCGGCGGGTCGTGGGAGATCGTCCAGGGCCTGGAGCTCTCGGAGTTCTCGCGCGGGCGCGTCGACGCGTCGGTCGCGGAGCTCCAGGAGGAGCGTCAGGCCGTCGAGGAGCTCGGCCTGGTCTGAGCCGTACCGCCGCGGCCCGGGTCCTTCGGGACCCGGGCCGCGCTGCGTCCGGGGCCGACCCGAGCCGACGCTGGCCGGCCCGGGTCGTCCCCGCGCCGACCGGGCCGGGCAGGGGCTGCGGGCGGCGAAAATCCCTGCGTCGGCGGGGGTGGGTCGCCGTAGGGTCGTGGGGCCATGATCGACGCCTCCCTGCCGACCGAGCAGCCCACGAACCCCCCGTCCGACCCGCACGCCGCGCCGTCGGCCGCCGCCCCGCGCTCGACCGACCCCGCCCGGCGCCTGGACTGGCGCCGCCTGCGCGGCCCGCAGGCCGTCCTCGCGCTGCTCGCGCTCACCGTCGGCGCGGTCGGCGCCGCGCTGGGCACCGTCATCGCCGGGTGGCTCGCCGAGGACCCGACGACGGCGACGCTCCAGCTCCTCGCCGCGTGCGTCGTCGGCGCGGCGCTGCTCGACACCGTCGGCCAGGTCGTGTGGGCGGGCGTCGTCGACCGCGCCGAGGGCCGCCTGCGCGGCGACCTCCTCACCGCGGCGCTGCACCAGCCGCTCGCCACGCTCACGGAGCAGGCGGTCGGCGAGGTGCTCGACCGTGTCGACGACGACACGCACGCCGTCGGCACGCTCGTGCGCCGTCAGCTCTGGGGCGCGGGCCGCACCGTCGTCGGCGTGCTGCCGATGTGGGTCGTCGCCGGCCTCACGTGGTGGCCCGCGTGGGTCCTCTTCCCGGTGCTGGGGGCGGTCGCGTGGTTCATCGTGCGCCCGATGCTGGGCGAGATCGCGCGCCGCAAGGTCATCGAGGAGATGGCGTGGACGGACCACGCGGCAGCGTTCGAGGAGTCCGTGGCCGCGCGGGACGACCTGCGCACGAGCCTCGGGCAGTCGTTCGCGATCCGGCGCCTCGCCGAGCGCTCGGCCCGGGTGCACCGGAAGTTCGAGGCCGTGCTCGTCGTCGAGGCGCGCATGCTCCGCCGCGCCGGTCTCGTGCTCGCCTCGCTGCTCGCGGGCGTGGCCCTGGCGGGCGCCGCGCTCGCCGCGGACGGCGACCTGGGCGTCGACCGGCTCGTCACCCTGTTCCTCGTGACCGCGCTCTTCGTCGGGCAGGTGGACAACCTGGTCCACCACCTCCCGGACATCCAGGAGGGCCTGGGCGCGCTCACGCGCATCCGGCAGATGCTCGCCGTCGAGCCCGAGCCGACGGGCGGGCGCACGCTGCCCGCCGGGCCGGTCGGGATCGAGGTGCGCGACCTGCACTTCTCCTACGCCGAGGGCACGTTCGCGCTCGACGGGGTGGACCTGCACGTGCCCGCGGGGGAGACGGTCGCACTCGTCGGGCGCACCGGCTCGGGCAAGTCGACCCTCGCGTCGCTGCTCTCGCGCGCGGTCGAGCCGCCGCGCGGCGCCGTGCTCGTCGGCGGCGTGGACGTGCGCGACCTCGACCTCCAGGCGCTGCGCGCGGCGGTCGGCGTCGTCACGCAGCGCACCGAGATCCTCGCGGGCACGCTCGCGGAGAACGTCGCGCTGTTCGCGGACGTCCCGCGCTCCGACGTCGAGGCCGCCGTGCGCGAGCTGCGGCTCGACGACTGGGTCGCGGGCCTGCCCGACGGCCTGGACACCCTGCTCGGTCCCGGCGGGACGTCGCTCTCGGCGGGGGAGGAGCAGCTCGTCGCGTTCGCGCGCCTGCTGGTCCGCGACGTGCAGGTCGTCGTGCTCGACGAGGCGACGGCGCGCATGGACCCGCTCACGGAGGCGCGCGTCGTCGCCGCGTCGGAGCGGCTGCTCGCGGGGCGCACGGGCGTGCTCGTGGCGCACCGGCTCACGACGATCGAGCGGGCCGGGCTGCTGGCCGTCCTCGACCACGGCCGGGTCGTGCAGCAGGGCGAGCGCGCCGCGCTCGCCCACGCCCCCGGTCCCTACCGCGACCTGCTCGTCGCGAGCGTCGCGCAGGACGGCGGACCGCGCGGCGACGACGTCGACGACCTCGCGCCCGGCGACCCGGCGCCCGCCGCCGCGCCCGCGGCCGCGCAGGACCATGCGGGCGCCGAGGGCGACACGCCCGCGGCCCGCGCCTCCGACGCGGTCGGCGGACGCCGACGGCGCGGCGAGCCACCGGTCCTCGACGACCCGGGCGACGGGCCGAGCCTCGCGCGCGGCGTCGCGCACGCCCTGTTCGTCCGCCCGGCGTGGGGCGTGGTGGGCGCGGTCCTGTTCCTCGTCACGAGCCTCGTCTCGGCCCAGGGCGCCGTCACCGGCTTCCTCTGGGGCCAGGCGGTCCAGGACCTCGACTCCGGCTTCCCGGCGCGTCAGCTCGTGCCGCTCGCCGTGCTGCTCGTGGTCGCGCCGCTGTGCCTCGCGTGGGCGCTGTACGTCTACCCGCGCTGGTGGGTCGAGGTGCTGCTGCGCGTGCGCATGGCGGTCATGGCGGGCCAGACCCGCCAGCACCGGCTCACGGCCACGCCGCCCGGCGAGGTCGTCGCCCGCGCCATGGACGCCGACCGGTTCGTCCGGTACGCCGACCGCTGGGTCGACTTCGTCAACGGCCTCGTCATCGCGGGCGTCACCGCGCTGCTCAGCCGGTCGTGGCTCGCCGGCGCGGTGCTCCTCGCCGTCATGGTGGTGTCCGCGGCGGCGTCGGCGCTCGGGCGGCCGATCGCCGGGCGGTCGGCGACCCGCTCGTCGGCCGCGCGCGCCCGGTTCGGCCGCGCGCTCGTCTCGGCGCTCGACTCCGCGCGGACGGTGAAGCTCGCCGCCCGCACGCCGCAGGTGCACGCGCACCTGCGCGAGGTGGACGCCGGGCGCGTGCGCGCCGCCGTCTTCGAGCACCGCGTGCAGGCCGCGCTCGACGGCGTCCCGCTCGTCATGATCCAGCTCGGCGTCGTCGCGGCGTGGGCCGGGCTGCTCACCGGGACGTGGGACCTCGCGACGGCGCTCCTCGTCGCCAACGCCGTGACCGGCTTCGGCTGGTTCGGGGTCGTCGCGGGCGCCGTCGTGACCGAGGCGCCCGGCACGCGCTCGTGGCAGCGCGCGACGAGCCGGTTCGCCGCCGGGACGGACCTCATGGACCTGCCGCCCGGCGTCGACCTGCTCACGGGCGCCGCCCCCACGCCCGACCCGGGCCCCCGGCGGCCGCTCGAGCGGATCGACCTGGACGGCGTGACCGCGCTGCACGACGACGGCACGATCGGCGTCCAGGACGTCGACCTGTCCGTCGGCCGCGGCGAGCTCGTGCTGCTGCTCGGGCAGGTCGGCGCGGGCAAGTCGAGCCTGCTCTCGGCGCTCGCGGGCCTCATGGAGCACACGGGCCGCATCCGCTGGAACGGCACGGACGTCGTCGACGCCCAGACGTTCCTGCGGCCGGGCCAGGTCGCGCACGTCGCGCAGGTGCCGCGCGTGCTGTCGGGGACGTTCGCGGACAACGTGCGGCTCGGCCACGAGCGCGACGTCCACGGGCCCGTCGCGGCCGCGCGGCTCGAGCGGGACGTCGTCGAGGCGGGCGGGCACGAGGCGCTCGTCGGGCACCGTGGCGTCCGGCTCTCGGGCGGCCAGGTCCAGCGGCTCGCCCTGGCCCGGGCGCTCGCGACCGACGCCGAGCTGCTGCTGGCCGACGACGTCTCCAGCGCGCTCGACGCGGCGACGGAGATCGAGCTGTGGGAGTCGCTGCGCGAGCGGGGGACCACGGTCGTGGGCGCGACGTCCAAGCGCGCGGCGCTCGCCCGGGCGGACCG
This sequence comes from Cellulosimicrobium sp. XJ-DQ-B-000, assembly GCF_031119065.1. Taxonomy (NCBI): domain Bacteria; kingdom Bacillati; phylum Actinomycetota; class Actinomycetes; order Micrococcales; family Promicromonosporaceae; genus Cellulosimicrobium; species Cellulosimicrobium sp. XJ-DQ-B-000. Next base: position 716,368 of record NZ_JAVHYN010000001.1, on the reverse strand, counting down.
CGTGGTCGTGCTCGACGAGGGCCGGGTCGCCGCCGTCGGGCCGTGGTCCGAGCTCGCCCCGCGCTGGGGCCATCTCGCGGGCTGACCACCGCGACCTCCCGGACCCGGGGCCGCCCCCGTCAGGACCTCCTGAGCGGGGCGACCCCGGGTTCGTCGTGCCCGGGCAACGGCGTTGCACGGCGCGGGCGCGTCGTTTGCCGAACCTTGCTGCAACTTTCTGCAACCAGTACAGTTCGGCTCAGCCGTACGCTGAGAAAGCCGCGGTCGACGTCGCCCGCTGCTGGTCCCGTCGTCCGCGTCCTTGCCGGCACCTGCCTGCTCACGCCTGCGGTCCCGCACCAGCCACCGGACGAGGGAGTCCTCATGACCTCCACGCCGCGACGTCGCCGCGTCCCGCGCACACCGTCGCCCCACCCATCCGACACCACGCCCCGCCGCACGCGCGGGGCCCGCACGACGGCGTCGGTCACCGCCGTCGCGCTCGCCACCTCGGGCCTGGCGGGCGTCACGCTCGCCGCGTTCGCCGCCCCCGCCGCGGGGGCCGACGAGCGCACGCTCGCCCTCGTGGGCGACCTCCAGTCCGAGCTCGGCTGCCCCGCCGACTGGGACCCCGCGTGCGCGGCGACCGAGCTCGCGCCCACCGACGCCGCCGGCATCTGGTCCGCCGACTTCGAGGTGCCCGCGGGCACCTACGAGTACAAGGTCGCCTACGACGACGCGTGGGACGAGGCGTACGGGCGCGAGGGCGGCCAGGACAACGCGCCCCTCGCGCTCGGCGGCGACGCGACCGTGCGCGTCACGTTCGACGAGTCGACCCACCGCATCGCGCTCACGCCGCTCGGGCTCGCGGGCGGCTACGACGAGGCGCAGGACGCCGACCTCGTGGTGCCCCCCGTGCGCCAGCCCGGGTCGGACGAACGCTTCTACTTCGTCATGACCGACCGGTTCGCGAACGGCGACCCGTCGAACGACACGGCGGGGCTCGGCGACGACCCGCTCGTCTCCGGGTTCGACCCGACGAACAAGGGCTTCTACCAGGGCGGCGACATCGCGGGCCTGCGGCAGAACCTCGACTACGTCGAGGGCCTCGGCACGACGGCGATCTGGCTCACGCCGTCGTTCAAGAACCAGCCGGTCCAGGGCACGGGCGCCGACGCGTCGGCGGGCTACCACGGTTACTGGATCACCGACTTCACGCAGATCGACCCGCACCTCGGCACCAACGCCGAGCTCGAGGCGCTCATCGACGAGGCGCACGACCGCGGCATCAAGGTCTACTTCGACATCATCACGAACCACACGGCCGACGTGATCGACTACGAGGAGAAGCAGTACTCGTACGTCGACCAGGCCACGTCGCCGTACCGCGACGCCGAGGGCACCGTGTTCGACCCGGCGGACCACGCGGGCACCGGCGACTTCCCGGCGCTGGACGCCGCGACGTCGTTCCCGTACACGCCGGTCGTCCCCGCGGGCAAGGAGGACCTCAAGGTCCCGGCCTGGCTCAACGACCCGACGCTGTACCACAACCGCGGCAACTCGACGTGGACCGGGGAGTCCGTGACGTACGGGGACTTCGACGGCCTCGACGACCTCATGACCGAGCACCCGACGGTCGTCGACGGGTTCGTCGACGTCTACCAGGACTGGATCGACCTCGGCATCGACGGCTTCCGCATCGACACCGTCAAGCACGTGAACTTCGAGTTCTGGGAGACGTGGACCACCGAGGTCCTCGACTACGCGCACGCGCAGGGCAAGGACGACTTCTTCATGTTCGGCGAGGTGTACGACGCCGACGCGGCGAAGCTCTCGCCCTACGTGCGCAAGACGGACATGAGCTCGACGCTGGACTTCACGTTCCAGTCCGCCGCGACGAGCTTCGCGAGCGGGAACAGCGCCAAGGGCCTCGCGTCGCTCTTCGCGAGCGACGACATGTACACGACGCCGACGACGAACGCGCAGGCGCTGCCGACGTTCCTCGGCAACCACGACATGGGCCGCGTCGGGTACATGCTCGCGAGCACCGACGACCCGCTCGCGCGCGACGAGCTCGCGCACGACCTCATGTACCTGACCCGCGGGCAGCCGGTCGTGTACTACGGCGACGAGCAGGGCTTCGCGGGGAAGGGCGGCGACAAGGACGCGCGCCAGACCCTGTTCGCGACCCAGGTCGACGAGTACGCCGACCAGCCGCTCGTCACCGGCGAGCAGGCGGGCAGCGTCGACCGCTTCGGTACCGACGCGCCGCTCTACGCGCACATCGCCGAGCTCGCCGCGCTGCGCGAGGCGCACCCGGCGCTGGCCGACGGCGCCCAGGTGGAGCGCTACGTCGAGAACGGCGCGGGCGTGTACGCGTTCAGCCGCGTCGACCGCGAGGAGAAGGTCGAGCACCTGGTCGCGCTGAACAACGCGGCGCAGGAGCGGACGGCGACGTTCACGACCCTCACGCCCGGCGCCTCGTACGAGGTGCTCTACGGCGAGCAGGCCGCCCCCGTCACCGCCGACGCCGACGGCGTCGTCACGCTGACCGTCCCGGCGACGGGCACGGTCGTGCTGCGGGCCGACCGCGAGGTCGGCGCGGACTCGTCGGGCGACATCGCCCTCACCGTGCCGCAGGCCGGGGGAGCGGTCACGGGCGTCGCGCCGGTGACCGCCACCGTCGACCCGGACGCGTGGGCCGAGACGTCGTTCGCGTGGCGCGAGGTCGGGAGCGCCGAGTGGCACCCGCTCGGCACCGCGGAGGACACGGCACCGCGCGTCTTCCACGACGTCGCGGGGCTCGCCGACGGCACGCTCGTCGAGTACCGCGCGGTGACGACCGACGCCGACGGCGACCGCGCCGCCGCGTCCACGTTCGCGAGCGTCGGGGTCGACGTGAGCGGGGTCGTGGGCGAGGAGCCCGAGCCCGAGATCGACCTCGTGACCGTGCCCGGCAGCCACAACGCGGCCATGGGCTGCGCGGGCGACTGGGCCCCGGGCTGCGAGGCCGCGAAGCTCACGAAGCGCGCGGACGGCGTCTACGCGGGTACGTTCGACGTCCCCGCCGGGACGTACGAGTACAAGGTCGCGATCAACGGGTCGTGGACCGTGAACTACGGCGTCGGCGGTGTGCAGGACGGCACCAACGCGACGTACACGACGGCCGGCGGCCCGGTGACGTTCTACTGGGACCCGGTGAGCAAGGACTTCTCGAGCACCGCGCAGGGGCCGATCGTCACGCTCGCGGGCTCGTTCCAGGACCAGGTCGGCTGCCCCGGTTCGTGGGCGCCCGACTGCCTGGCGTCCTGGCTCAAGGACCCGGACGGCGACGGCGTCTACACCTGGTCGACCGACCGCCTCGCGGCCGGCGCGTACGAGGGCAAGGTCGCGCACGGCCTGAGCTGGGCCGAGAACTACGGCGTCGGCGGCGCGCGCGACGGGGCGAACTACCAGTTCTCCGTCGGCGACGGCGAGCTGGTCACGTTCTCCTACGACCTCGCGTCCCACGTCCTGACGATCGACGTCGCGAACCCGCCTCTCCCCGGCACCGGCCAGCAGGCCGCGCACTGGGTGCGCGAGGGCGTCGTCGCCTGGCCGGGCGACCTCGGCACGGGCGACGAGTGGACCCTGTGGTCCGCCCCGCAGGGCGGGCTCTCGGTCACCCCGGGCGGCGCCGACGGCGAGGTGCAGGCCCCGGAGGGCACGGCGTCGTACACGCTCCAGGTCGACCCGTCGGGCCTGCCCGACGACGTCGCGGCCGAGTTCCCCGCGCTCGCCGGGCACACCGCGCTGCGCGTGCTCGACGACGGCGAGCCGCTCGACCGCGCGGAGGTCGAGGCGGCGCTCACGGGCCAGCTGCTCGTCACCCGGGCCGACGACGGCGCGCTCACGGCCGCGACCGGGGTCCAGGTGCCGGGCGTCGTCGACGACCTGTTCGCCGAGGACGCCGCCGAGCGCGAGCTCGGCGTCTCGTGGCACGCCAACGGCAAGTGGGCGTCGTTCGCGCTGTGGGCGCCGACGGCGAAGGCCGTCTCGGTGCTCGCGTGGCCCGCGGGGGCGTCGCTCGACGACGACCCGCGCCGGTTCGAGGCAGCCCGCCAGGCCGACGGCACGTGGACCCTCGACGGCAAGGCGGCCGACAAGAAGCTCGGCGGCGCGGCCGTCGGCTGGAAGGGCGCGCGCTACCTCTACGAGGTGCAGGTCTACGTCCCGAGCACGGGGAAGGTCGAGACGAACGTCGTCACCGACCCGTACTCGGTGGGCCTGACGCTCGACTCCACGCACTCGGTGGCCGTCGACCTCGACGACCCCGCGTTCCGCCCGAGCGCCTGGGAGGGCACGCCCGCCCCGGTCGTCGAGCGGTCGGTCGACCAGACGATCTACGAGCTCCACGTCCGGGACTTCTCGATCGCCGACGAGACGGTCCCGGCGGAGCGGCGCGGCACGTACCTCGCGTTCGCGGAGAAGGACTCGGCCGGCATGACGCACCTGCGCGAGCTCGCGGACGCGGGCGTCACCACGGTGCACCTGCTCCCGACGTTCGACATCGCGTCGATCCCCGAGGACCGCGCGGCCCAGGCCACGACCGGCGACCTCACCGGGTTCGCGCCCGACTCGCCCGAGCAGCAGGCCGCGGTCGCGGCGGTGCAGGCGCAGGACGGCTTCAACTGGGGCTACGACCCGTGGCACTTCAGCACGCCGGAGGGGTCGTACGCGGTCGACGCGGACGGCGGCGCGCGCGTGGCCGAGTTCCGCACCATGGTCGGCTCGCTCCACGGTGCCGGGCTGCAGGTCGTGCTCGACCAGGTGTTCAACCACACCGCCGCGAGCGGGCAGGACGCGAAGTCCGTCCTCGACAAGGTCGTGCCGGGCTACTACCACCGGCAGAACCCGACCACCGGTTCCGTCGAGACGAGCACGTGCTGCCAGAACGTCGCGACCGAGCACGCGATGGCGGGCAAGCTCATGGTCGACTCGGTCGTCACGTGGGCGAAGGACTACCGCGTCGACGGGTTCCGCTTCGACCTCATGGGCCACCACTCGAAGCAGAACATGCTCGACGTCCGGGCCGCGCTCGACGAGCTCACGCTCGCCGAGGACGGCGTCGACGGGAAGTCCGTCTACCTGTACGGCGAGGGCTGGGACTTCGGCGAGGTCGCGGGCAACGCGCTGTTCGAGCAGGCCACGCAGGGCCAGCTCGGCGGCACGGGCATCGGGACCTTCTCCGACCGGCTGCGCGACGCGGTGCACGGCGGCTCGCCCGTCGACGGCGCCACGACGTTCACGCAGGGCTTCGGCACGGGCCTCGCGACCGACCCGAACGGGCAGCCCGCCCGGGCGGGGGAGCCGGGGACCGTGAACGACGGGTCCGCGGACGAGCTCGCCGACCTCGGTCACCAGACCGACCTCGTGCGTCTCGGCCTCGCGGGCAACCTGCGCGACTACACGCTCGTCACGTCGACGGGCGAGGAGAAGCGCGGCGACGAGATCGACTACCGCGGGGCGCCGGCCGGCTACGCCGACTCGCCCGAGGAGGTCGTGACCTACGTCGACGCGCACGACAACGAGACGCTGTTCGACCTGCTCGCGCTCAAGCTCCCGGCCGACACGCCGATGGACGAGCGCGTGCGCATGAACACGGTCTCGCTCGCGACCGCGGCGCTCTCCCAGACGCCGTCGTTCTGGCACGCGGGCACCGACCTGTTGCGGTCGAAGTCGCTCGACCGCAACAGCTACGACTCGGGCGACTGGTTCAACGCGATCGACTGGACCGGTCAGGACAACGGGTTCGGCAAGGGCCTGCCGATGGCGGCCGACAACGAGGACAAGTGGCCGCTCATGGCCCCGCTCCTCGCGGACCCGGCGCTCAAGCCGTCGCCCGACGACATCGCCACCGCGTCTGCGCAGGCGCAGGACCTCCTGCGGCTGCGGCACTCGACCGAGCTGTTCCGGCTCGGCGACCCGGAGCTCATCCGGGAGAAGGTCACCTTCCCGGGTGCGGGGCCGGACCAGGTTCCGGGCGTCGTGGCGATGGCGGTGGACGACACCGTCGGCACCGACGTCGACCCCGCGCTCGACGGTCTGCTCGCCGTCTTCAACGCCTCCCCGGACGAGGTCACCGTCCCGCTGTCCGCGCTCGCGGGCCGCGAGTACGTGCTCTCGCCCGTGCAGCAGGAGGGGAGCGACGACGTCGTGCGCGGCACCGCGTGGGACGCGGCCACCGGCACGGTGACCGTCCCCGGGCGGTCCGTCGCCGTCCTGGTGCAGCCGCAGGCCGGGGCGGAGCTGCCCGTGTCCGTCGACGTGCAGACGCGCTGCCTCGCGGGCAAGGCGTACGTCGCGGTCCGGGCGACGAACGACGGCGCCGTGCCGGTCGACGTCCGGCTCGCCACGCCGTTCGGGCAGAAGGCGGTCGCGGACGTCGCGCCCGGCAAGAACGCCTACCAGTCGTTCGCGACGCGCCAGAAGGCGGTCGCGGCCGGCGAGGCCACGGTGACCGCCACCGCGGTGGTCGACGGCGAGGAGGTCACCTCGACCTTCACCGTCGAGCACGAGGCGGTCACCTGCTCCTGAGCCGAACGCCGAGGTAGAGCCCTGGTCCTCACCAGGGCTCTACCTCGGCGGACCGTGGCTCTCCCTCGGGGGACCTCGGCTCTCCCTCGGGAGCTCCCTGTGCTCTGTTCGCGGGGCGGGTGCTACGGTCGCGAGCCGTGACCACCTCGCCCCGGCCCGCCGTCCGCCCGACGGCGGGTCTCGCCTTCCGCGCGGCCGTCGCCGCCGACCTGCCCCGCGTGGTCGGGCTCATCGCCGACGACGCGATCGCCCGCGACCGCACCGGCGACGTCGGCCCGGAGCACGAGGCGGCGTTCGCCGCGATCGACGCGGACCCGAACAACGCCCTGGTCGTCGTGGAGCGTGACGGCGAGGTCGTGGGCACCATGCAGCTCACCGTGGTCCCGGGCATCGCCCGGCGCGGAGCGTCCCGGCTGCTGGTGGAGGCGGTCCGCGTGGACCGCCGGCTGCGGGGCCGGGGCGTCGGGCGGGCCATGATGGCGTGGGCCCATGCGTGGGGGCGGGACCGCGGCTGCGCCCTCGCGCAGCTCACGTCCGACAAGCGGCGCGACGACGCGCACCGCTTCTACCGGTCGCTCGGCTACGAGCAGTCCCACGAGGGGTTCAAGCTGACGCTCTGACGGCGGCCGCGCGCGGCCGCCGTCAGAGCGTCAGCGGAAGACGACCGTGCGGTGCCCGTCGAGCAGCACCCGGTGCTCGGCGTGCCACCGCACGGCGCGCGCGAGCGTCTGGCGCTCGACGTCCTCGCCGATCGCGACCAGGTCCTCGACGCGGCGGGAGTGGTCCACGCGCTCGACGTCCTGCTCGATGATCGGGCCCTCGTCGAGGTCGCCGGTCACGTAGTGCGACGTCGCGCCGATGAGCTTGACGCCGCGGTCGTGCGCCTGGGCGTAGGGCCGCGCGCCCTTGAAGCTCGGCAGGAACGAGTGGTGGATGTTGATGATGCGGCCGGGCATCTCGCGGCACAGGTCGTCGGAGAGGATCTGCATGTAGCGCGCGAGGACGACGAGCTCGACGTCGAGCTCGTCGACGAGCGTGCGCAGCCGGGCCTCCGCCTCGGCCTTGGTGTCGCGGGTCACGGGCACGTGGTGGAACGGCTTGCCGTAGAAGGACGCGATGTCCTCGAGGTCCCGGTGGTTGCCGACGACGCCGACGACGTCGATCGGCATGCCCTGCGAGCGCTCGCGGTAGAGCAGGTCGACGAGGCAGTGCGGCGCCTTCGAGACCATGAGCAGGGTGCGCACCCGGCGCCCCACGACGTCGAGCTGCCACGTCATCGCGAAGCGCGCCGCGACCTCGCCGACGGCGTGCTCGATCGCGTCGCGCGACGCGGCCGCCGTGACCTGGACGCGCATGAAGAACAGGCCCGAGAGCGGGTCGCCGAACTGCTGCGACTCGGTGATGTTGCCGCCGAGGCGCGCGAGGGCCCCCGCGACCGCGTGCACGATCCCCGGACCGTCGGGGCACGAGAGCGTGAGGACCCAGTGCGTGGGGTCGTCGGTCGGGGGCTGCGCAGCGGGGGCGTCGGTCGCGCGGGGCGCGACGCCCGGGTCAGTCGTGGACACCCCTCAGAGGGTAGTCGCGCACCCCGGCGGGTGCGGCCGTCGTCCCGCCCGCGGACGGGGGCGCCCGACATCACCCGGGACGCCGCGGTACCGCGCGCGGATGTCTGACACCATGAGCCCATGAGCGACGCGCAGATCACGACCCGCCTCGTCACCGACGCCGAGGCAGGTGAGCTCCTGACCCTGCGCCGGGCGGCGTTCGTCACCGAGGCGCAGCTGTACCAGGACCCGAACATCCCCCCGCTGACCCAGACCCTCCACGAGCTGCGCGAGGACCTCGCGCGCGAGGACGTCGTGACGATCGGCGCCTGGCTCGGCCCGCGCCTCGTCGGCTCCGTCCGCGTCGAGATCGAGGAGACCAAGGCGACCCTCGGACGGCTCGCCGTGGCGCCCGACATGCAGGGACGCGGCATCGGCACGCAGATGCTCTTCGAGGTGCTGCCGTACCTGCCGGAGCAGACCACCGAGATCTGGGTCTTCACGGGCAAGGACTCCAAGCAGAACCTCGCCATGTACACGAAGCACGGCTACGAGGAGCAGTACGACAAGGCGGCCGGCGACCTCACCTACACCTACCTGCGCCGCATCCTCGGCGCCGCCGAGGTGGGCGACGAGCCCCGCGCCTGACGGGCGTCGCGGGGCCCTCAGCCCCGCGGGCCGAAGGGTCCGGCGCTCACCCGGTCGCGCGAGCCGCCGACGCCGGTCGTCGCCCCGGTGATCGCGGCGATGATCTCCTCGTAGCTCGCGCCGGGACCGGAGAAGCTGCCGTTGTTGCGTCCGTGGCGCAGCACCTCGACGCGGTCGGCGACGGCGCGCACGTCGGTCATGTTGTGGCTGATGAGGATGACCGCGTGCCCCATGTCGCGCAGCCGCTGGATGTGCGTGAGGACCTCCGCGGACTGCGCGACAGAGAGCGCCGCGGTCGGCTCGTCGAGCACGACGATCCGGGGCTCGCCGAGCAGCGTGCGCGCGATCGCGACGCTCTGGCGCTGCCCGCCGGAGAGCGTCGAGACCGGCACCCGCACCGACGGCACGCGGGCGTTGAGGTCGGCGAGCACGCGGCGCGCGGTCTCCTCCATGGTGACCTCGTCGAGCCCGCGACCGCGGCGCAGCTCGCGCCCCAGGTAGAGGTTCGAGACGACGTCGAGGTTGTCGCACAGCGCGAGGTCCTGGAAGACGGTGGCGATCCCGAGGGCGTGCGCGGCCACGGGGCTCGGGATGGTGACGGGCACGCCGTCGGACTCGATCATGCCGGCGTCCGGGGTGAGCACGCCCGCGACGATCTTCGCGAGGGTCGACTTCCCGGCGCCGTTGTCGCCGACGAGCGCCACGACCTCGTGGCGGTGGATCTCGAGCTCGACGCCGGTGAGCGCCTGGACGGCGCCGAAGGACTTGTCGATGCCGTGCAGCGCGAGCGCCGGCGGAGCGGGGGTGGAGGTCACGACGGGTCACCTTCGGTCGAGGGGGAGGGCGCGACCGCGAGGCCGTCGTTGGCCAGGTCGGTCGCGGCGAGCGCGAGGGCGAGCGCGCCGAGGATCTCGGCGCGGGCGCCGAGGTCGGAGGCGAGGACCTCGACCGGGGCGATGGTGTTGGGCACGAGGTGGCGGCGCATCGACTCGCGCAGCGGGCCGAGGAGCACGTCACCGGTCGCGGCGAGCTCGCCGCCCACGACGACGGCCCGGGGGTTGAGCGCGGTCGCGAGAGCGGCGACCACGGCGCCGATGCGGTCGCCGGCGTCGGCGACGACGCGCCGGCAGCCGGGGTCGCCGTCGAGCGCCTCCTGGACGAGGTCGTTCAGGGTGAGCTCCCCGTGGCTCGTGCGGACGAGCGCGAGCAGGGCGTCGGAGCCGACGACGGTCTCCAGGCACCCGCGGTTGCCGCACCGGCAGATGGGCCCGGACGGGTCCACCTGGACGTGGCCGATCTCGCCCGCGGTGCCGGCGTAGCCGCGGTGGAGCCGACCCCCGAGCACGATGCCGGCGCCCGTGCCGTACGACGCGCGCACGAAGATCGAGTCGCGGTACCCCCGGGTCGCGCCGAGCTGGTGCTCGGCGAGCGCCGCGAGGTTGGCGTCGTTGTCGACCAGCACGGGCCGGGCCAGGCGCTTGGCGAGCACCTGGCCCACGTGGACGTCGTCCCAGCCCCGCAGGACGCCGCGCACCGAGATCATCCCGGTGTCCTCGTCGACGGGGGCGGGCAGGGCGACGCCGACGGTCAGCAGCTCGTCCATGGAGGCCCCGACGCGCTCGAGCAGCTCGACGACGAGCAGCGCCGCACGGTCGAGGCCCGTGTCGAGGCGGTGGTCGACGGGCAGCGGCATGTGCTGCTCGGCGAGGATCTCGCGGTTCGGGTCCCCGAGGGCCACGGTGAGGCGACGCCGCCCGAACTGGACGGCGGCCACCACGCCGAGCCGCCGGGCCAGCGTGACCATCTGCGCGCGGCGCCCGGAGCGAGACGTGGGGCGTGTGTCGACGACCCCGGCGCCCGTGAGCTCCTTGACGATCGTCGACACGGTCGCCGTCGAGAGCCCCGTCGCCTCCGCGAGCTCGACCTGGGTCAGCCCTCCGTAGCGACGGATCGCGTCGACGATCCGGAGTCGGTTCGCTTCTCGGAGGGAGGTCTGCGATCCGGGGGTGGACCGGTCGCTGTTCACAGGCCGCAGATTACACGCTCGGCCCGTTCTCGGACGGGTCGGAGCGCGGCTCACCCGATGAGTTAGAGCCTCGAACACAATTCGGTAAAGGTGGCCACCTAGCGCTTGACTGTCGAACTCAACCCTGGCTACGTTCCCTGCCGTGCCCGTGGAAGCGGTCCCGTCCGACGTCGGACGCCCGCACGAGAGCCACGGCCCGTCGTGCCGCCCGGGAACGGGGGCACGGCCTTCGACGACGAGAGGGAACGACGATGACGTCCTTGCGCAGAAGGGTCGCCGCGCTCGCGGGGACCGCACTCCTGGTCGGTTCGCTCGCCGCGTGCAGCGCGGAGCGGGCGAGCGAGTCGGGTGACGGCGAGACGACCGCCGACGCGGGGGAGACCCTCGTCGGCATCGCGATGCCGACCCGTAGCCTCGAGCGCTGGAACAACGACGGCGAGCACCTCGAGGGCCTGCTCCAGGAGGCCGGTTTCGAGACGACGCTGCAGTACGCCGACAACAAGGTCGACCAGCAGATCACGCAGCTCCAGAACATGATCAACCAGGGCGCCGACGTGCTCGTCATCGCCTCGATCGACGGCACCGCGCTCGGCCCGGTGCTCGACCAGGCGGCCGAGAACGACGTCCCGGTCATCGCGTACGACCGCCTCATCAACGGCTCCGAGCACGTCGACTACTACGCGACGTTCGACAACGAGCTCGTCGGGACGCTCCAGGGCCAGTTCATCGTCGACCAGCTGGGCCTCGAGGGCGGCGCCGGGCCGTTCAACCTCGAGCCGTTCTCCGGCTCGCCCGACGACAACAACGCGAAGTTCTTCTTCAAGGGCGCGTGGGACGTGCTGAGCCCCTACATCGAGTCGGGGCAGCTCGTCGTGCCGTCCGGCAAGGCGCCCGCGACGGCCGACGACTGGGCGTCGATCGGCATCCAGGGCTGGGAGTCCGCGAAGGCCCAGTCGGAGATGGAGAACCGGCTCAACTCCTTCTACACGGACAAGAAGGTCGACGTCGTCCTGTCGCCGAACGACTCGCTCGCGCTCGGCATCGAGCAGGCGCTCGAGGGCGCGGCCTACACGCCGGAGGACTGGCCGATCGTCACGGGGCAGGACGCCGACGAGGCGAACGTGAAGAACATGCTCGCGGGCAAGCAGTCCATGACGGTGTGGAAGGACACGCGCACGCTCGGCGACCAGGTCGCCACGATGGTCCAGCAGATCGTCGAGGGCGGCGAGGTCGAGGTCAACGACACCGAGACGTACGACAACGGCGCCAAGGTCGTGCCCTCGTACCTGCTCCCGCCGGAGGTCGTCACGGCCGACACGGTCGAGGACCGGCTCGTCGGGTCGGGCTTCTACACCGCCGAGCAGCTCGGTCTGTGACCGGGGCGGGGCTGCCGCGCGCCGCCCCGCCCGCCCGCCCGGCCCTACGACCACCCGTGGGGCCGGGCGGGACCACCCGAACGCCGGGCGGCGTCGTCGACCCGCCCGTGGACCAGACAGGAGCTGGGATGGTTCTCGAGAACGTGCTCGAGACGGGGAACATCCTCGAGATGCACGCCATCAGCAAGGAGTTCCCCGGCGTCAAGGCGCTGCAGGACGTGACGCTCGAGGTGCGTCGCGGCGAGGTGCACGCGATCTGCGGGGAGAACGGGGCCGGCAAGTCGACCCTCATGAAGATCCTGTCCGGGGTGTACCCGCACGGCTCGTACACGGGCGACGTCCTCCTGGACGGCCGGCCCTGCGAGTTCCGGGGGATCCGCGACAGCGAGGCGCGCGGCGTCGTCATCATCCACCAGGAGCTCGCGCTCGTCCCGTTCCTCTCGATCGCCGAGAACATCTTCCTCGGCAACGAGAAGGCGAGCGGCGGCGTCGTCGACTGGAACCGGACGGCCGCGGAGGCGGCCCTCCTGCTCGAGCGGGTGGGGCTCGCCGAGAGCCCCGCGACGCTCGCGGCGGACATCGGGGTCGGCAAGCAGCAGCTCGTCGAGATCGCCAAGGCGCTGTCCAAGCGCGTCGACCTGCTCATCCTCGACGAGCCGACGGCGGCGCTCAACGACGAGGACAGCGCGCACCTGCTCGGCCTCATCGACCAGTTCCGCGAGGCCGGCATCACCTCGATCATCATCTCCCACAAGCTCAACGAGATCGCCGCGATCGCGGACCGCGTGACGATCCTGCGCGACGGGCGCACGATCGAGACGCTCGACCTGCACGGCGACGAGCCCGTGAGCGAGGACCGGATCATCCGCGGGATGGTCGGGCGCGCGCTCGAGAGCCGGTTCCCGGCGCGCGAGCCGTCGGTCGGGGCCGAGGTCCTGCGGATCGAGGACTGGACGGCGCACCACCCCGTCGACACCGAGCGCGTCGTCGTGGACCACGCGAACCTCACGGTGCACGCGGGCGAGATCGTCGGGCTCGCCGGCCTCATGGGCGCGGGCCGCACCGAGCTCGCCATGAGCGTTTTCGGGCACGCGTACGGCACGCGCATCTCGGGGACCGTCTACAAGGACGGCGTCCCCGTGCGCACGCGCACGGTCGCGGAGGCGATCTCGCACGGGCTCGCGTACGCGACCGAGGACCGCAAGCGATACGGGCTCAACCTCATCCAGACGATCCGCGAGAACATCTCCGCGTCCGCGCTCGGCAAGGTCGCGCGCTGGGGCGTCGTGCAGCGCGAGGAGGAGGTCACGGTCGCGGAGCGCTACCGCCGCGACTTCGGGATCAAGTCGCCCACGGTGGAGTCCCTCGTGGGCAAGCTCTCCGGCGGGAACCAGCAGAAGGTCGTGCTCGGCAAGTGGGTCTTCTCCGACCCCGACGTCCTCATCCTCGACGAGCCCACGCGCGGGATCGACGTCGGCGCCAAGTACGAGATCTACTCGATCGTCAACGCGCTCGCCGACGCGGGCAAGGCCGTCCTCGTCATCTCGTCCGAGCTGCCCGAGCTCCTCGGGATCTGCGACCGCATCTACGCGATGAGCCAGGGGCGGATCACGGGCGAGGTCGCCCGCGCCGAGGCGACGCAGGAGACCCTCATGCACTACATGACCATGGACAAGGGAGTCACCGTCCGATGAACGCCGTCAGGGAGTACCTCGGCCGCAACGTCCGCCAGTACGGCATCGTCGCGGCTCTGCTCGTCATCGTCCTGCTCTTCCAGGTGCTCACCGACGGGCGCCTGCTCTACCCCAACAACGTCGCGAGCCTCGTGCAGCAGAACGCCTACGTCATGGTGCTCGCGATCGGCATGGTCATGGTGATCGTGGCCGGGCACATCGACCTGTCCGTCGGGTCCGTCGTGGCCTTCGTCGGCGGGCTGTGCGCCATCATGATGACGCAGTGGGAGCTGCCCTGGCTCGTCGCCGTGCTGCTCTCGCTCGTCGTGGGCGCGCTCGTCGGCGTCTGGCAGGGCTTCTGGGTCGCCTACGTCGGCATCCCCGCGTTCATCGTGACGCTCGCCGGGATGCTCGTCTTCCGCGGGCTCGCGATCGTCCTCGTCGGCACGACCGTCGCCGGGCTGCCCGGCGGCTTCAAGGCGATCAGCAACGGTTCCCTGCCCAACTGGTTCGGGTTCGTCGGCGACCTCGACGTCGTCACGCTGTGCGTCGGGGCGATCGGCATCGTCGCGTTCGCCGTCGCGCAGTGGCGCTCGCGGACCGCGCTGCGCAAGCACGGGCTCTCGGTCGAGCCGATGTCGGCCTACGTCGTCAAGGTCGTCGTCGCGGCCCTGCTCATCGGGGTCGTCACGTACTGGCTCGCGCTGAGCGCGGGCGGCACGCCGATCGTGCTCCTCATCGTCGGCGCGCTGATCATCGCCTACTCGTTCGTCCTCAACCGCAGCGTGTTCGGCCGTCACGTCTACGCGATCGGCGGCAACCGGCACGCCGCCGTCCTGTCGGGGGTCAGCGCCAAGCGCGTCGACTTCGGCATCTTCGTCAACATGGGCGTGCTCGCCGCGGTCGCCGCGGTCATCACGACGTCGCGCGCCGGAGCCGGCGTCGCGGGCGCGGGCGTCAACTACGAGCTCGACGCGATCGCCGCGTGCTTCATCGGCGGGACCGCGGTCACGGGCGGCGTCGGTCGCATCTCGGGCGCCATGATCGGTGCGCTCATCATGGGCGTGCTCAACATGGGCCTGTCGATCATGGCCGTCGACGCCGCGTGGCAGCAGGCGATCAAGGGCCTGGTCCTGCTCGCCGCGGTCGCGTTCGACATCGTCAGCAAGCGCCGCGCGGCCCTGCGCTGACCGCCCGCGCGGGCGGCGCGCCGTCGGGCACCTCCGCACAGGGGTGCCCGACGGCGCGCGTCCCGGAGGGCTCCCGCGGCCCGGGGGCGTGGGTTAGGATCGATCGCGTCGCGACTGGCGCAACCCGCCCGACGCCTCGTGCCCTGCACGAGCCGTGGGCCGGGGGATGGTGGATCACCACCGGGGAGCGGCACGCTGTGCAGACGACGGGTCGTTCGCCTGGGCCCCGGGTCACTCCCTGGTGGGGCGTACCCGGCGAGCCGGGAACGTGACCACCGACGACGACTGCCAGACACCCGCGGAGGAGACGCCATGAGCGCCCAGCCAGCCGACAACGTCCTCGACACCCCGCTCGCCGAGCTCGACCCCGAGATCGCGGCCGTCCTCGACGGGGAGCTCGCGCGCCAGCGCGACACCCTCGAGATGATCGCGTCCGAGAACTTCGTCCCGCGCGCCGTCCTGCAGGCGCAGGGCTCCGTGCTCACCAACAAGTACGCCGAGGGCTACCCGGGCCGCCGCTACTACGGCGGCTGCGAGCAGGTCGACATCGCGGAGAACCTCGCGATCGCCCGTGCCAAGTCGCTGTTCGGCGCGGAGCACGTCAACGTCCAGCCGCACTCGGGCGCCCAGGCGAACGCCGCCGTCCTGCACGCGCTCATCAACAAGGGCGACCGGATCCTCGGCCTCGAGCTGGCGCACGGCGGCCACCTCACGCACGGCATGAAGATCAACTTCTCCGGCAAGCTCTACGACGTCTCCGCCTACGGGGTGGACCCGCAGTCGTACCGCGTCGAGATGGACGAGGTCCGCAAGCAGGCCCTCGAGACCCGCCCCGACGTCATCATCGCCGGCTGGTCCGCGTACCCGCGCCACCTCGACTTCGCGGCGTTCCGCGAGATCGCGGACGAGGCCGGCGCGAAGCTGTGGGTGGACATGGCGCACTTCGCGGGCCTCGTGGCCGCGGGCCTGCACCCGTCCCCGGTGCCGTACGCGGACGTCGTGTCCTCCACGGTCCACAAGACGATCGGCGGCCCCCGCTCCGGCTTCATCCTCAGCAAGGAGGAGTACGCCAAGAAGATCGACTCGGCCGTGTTCCCGGGCCAGCAGGGCGGCCCGCTCATGCACGTCGTCGCGGCCAAGGCCGTGTCGTTCAAGGTCGCGGCCACGGACGGCTTCCGCGACCGCCAGGAGCGCACCCTGCGCGGCGCGAGCATCATCGCGGACCGCCTGACCCAGGCCGACGTCGCCGAGGCCGGCGTCTCGGTCCTCACGGGCGGCACCGACGTGCACCTCGTCCTCGTCGACCTGCGCCACTCGGCGCTCGACGGCCAGCAGGCCGAGGACCTCCTGCACGAGGTCGGCATCACCGTGAACCGCAACGCCGTGCCGTTCGACCCGCGCCCGCCGCGCGTCACGTCCGGCCTGCGCATCGGCACGCCGGCGCTCGCGACCCGCGGCTTCGGCGACGCCGAGTTCACCGAGGTCGCCGAGATCATCGCGACCGCGCTGCGCGAGGGTGCCGCGACCGACGCCGACGCGCTGCGCGCCCGCGTGCAGAAGCTCACGGCCGACTTCCCGCTGTACCCGGGCCTCCAGCAGTGACCGCGCGGATCCTCGACGGCAAGGCCACCGCCGCCGCGATCAAGGCGGAGCTCAAGGACCGCCTCGCGGTCCTCGCGGAGAAGGGCGTCGTGCCCGGCCTGGGGACGCTCCTCGTCGGCGACGACCCGGGGTCGCAGTGGTACGTCGCGGGCAAGCACCGCGACTGCGCGGAGGTCGGGCTCGCGTCGATCCGGGAGGACCTGCCGGGCGACGCGACGCAGGAGGAGATCGAGGCCGCCGTCCGACGCCTCAACGAGGACCCGGCCTGCACGGGGTACATCGTGCAGCTCCCGCTCCCGCGGGGCATCGACACGAACCGCGTGCTCGAGCTCATCGACCCGGCCAAGGACGCGGACGGGCTGCACCCGACCAACCTCGGCCGGCTCGTGCTGCGTGTCAACGAGGAGGTCACGTCGCCGCTCCCGTGCACGCCGCGCGGGATCATCGAGCTCGTCGAGCGGCACGGCATCTCCCTCGCGGGCAAGGAGGTCGTGGTCGTGGGGCGCGGCGTCACCGTCGGCCGCTCGATCGGCCTGCTGCTCACGCGGCGCGCGGTCAACGCGACCGTGACGCTGACGCACACCGGCACGACCGACCTCCCCGCGCTCGTGCGCCGCGCCGACGTCGTCGTCGCGGCCGCGGGCGTCCGCGGGATCGTCACGCGCGACATGGTGAAGCCCGGCGCCGTCGTGATCGACGTCGGCGTCTCGCGCGAGGTCGACCCCGAGACGGGCAAGAGCCGCGTCGTGGGGGACGCCGCGCCCGACGTCGCCGAGGTCGCCGGCTGGATCTCGCCGAACCCCGGCGGGGTCGGCCCGATGACGCGCGCGATGCTCCTCGCGAACGTCGTCGACGCGGCGGAGCGCGCCTCCGCCTGACGTCCCGAGCGGTCCGGCCCGGCGCCCCGTGCGCCGGGCCGGGCTCCGGACGCGGTGCGGCGAGGACCGTCGGCCGGACGTGGCGGCGACCGTCCGGCCTCAGGTCCCCCCACGGGCCAGGACGAGCATGCGCTCCTCGATCGTCGCGGGCACGGGCTCGACGCGCGCTTCGGTCCCCGTGCCCGCGAGAGCGGTGCGGACGCTCTCGACGCTCGAGTCCGCGACACGCACCGACCGGCCGTCGAGGGTCACCGGGAGCCCCGCGCGGTCGAGCGCGGAGAACGCGGTCGCCCAGTCGTCGGTCCGCACGGCGAGCGCGCGCGTGTCACCGATGATGTCGCGCTCGCTGCCCTGCGCGACGAGCCGTCCCTGTGACATCAGCAGGAGCCGGTCGCACTGCTGCGCCTCCTGCATGTAGTGCGTGGTGACGAGCACACCCACGCCGTGGTCGGACTGCTCCCGGATCGTGTCCCACAGGCGGGCGCGGGCGAGCGCGTCGACGCCGGACGTCGGCTCGTCGAGCAGGACGGCCTCCGGGCGGTGGGACAGGGCCGCCACGAACGCCGCCCGGCGTTGCGTGCCGAGGGGCAGAGCGCCGACGAGGACGTCGGAGTCGCCCGCGAGATCGTCCGGGATCCGCGCGGCACCGGTGCCGTACGTGGCGCCGACGAAGTCGAGGTTCTCCCGCAGCGTCATGTCCGTGTACAGGCCGAGGTTCTGCGGCAGGTAGCCGATGCGACGACGGCGGCCGCGGTTCGGCGGACCGCCGAGCATCTGCACGCTCCCCGCCGTCACCGGCAGGAGCCCGAGCAGCATCCGCATGAGGGTCGTCTTGCCGGCACCGTTCGCCCCGAGCAGTCCCACGACCTCGCCCGCCCCGACCCGCATCGAGACGTCGTCGACGGCGGGGAACGACCCGAATCGGCGCGTCACGCGCCGGGCCACGAGGACGGGGTCGGTCATCCGAGGACCTCCTGGGGTGAGCGCCGCGCGAGGGAGAGCGCGATGACGATGTCCTCCAGGTCGGGCTCCACGACCGGCAGGTCCGGCGGGGCGGCCGCGCCGGGCCAGTACTCGTGCCGCTCCCTGCCGCGACGCCACGACCAGGCCGGGCGCCGCGCGACGCGGCCCCGGGTGACGGTGCCGCGGAAGCCGGCACGGACGTCGTCGTACGAGCCCTGGACGAGCACCCGGCCGTCGTCGAGGACGACGAGGTGCCCCGCCCGCTCCGCCTCGTCGAGGTACGTCGTGGACAGGACGACGGCCGCCCCTGAGGCCGCGGCCTGCGAGACGAGCCGCCACAGGTCGACGCGGCTGACGGGGTCGACGCCCGTGCTCGGCTCGTCGAGAACGACGAGCCTCGGCTCGTGCACGACGGCCAGGCAGAACCCGAGCTTGCGGCGCATCCCTCCTGAGAGCCGGGAGGCGAGCCGGTCGGACGCCCCGGTCAGGCCGGCGCCGGCCAGCAGGGTGGCGCGCCGGGACTCCAGCGCTGCCCCGGTGAGCCCGTAGACCCCGCCCACGAAGTCGATGTTCTGCGCCACGGTGAGGGCCGCCCAGCTCCCGGACGAGGCAGGGAGGAACCCCAGCTGCGCCTTCTCCGGGGAGCTGACCTGCCCGGAGTCGGGGACGACCTGCCGCACGAGGGTCCGCAGCAGCGTCGTCTTGCCGGCGCCGTCGCCGCCGACGACCGCGACGACCTGGCCGGCGGGCAGCTCCACCGTGACGTCCTGGAGCGCGCGCCGCTCACCGAAGGACACGCTGACGGACGTGACGCCGTAGCTCATGCCGCGCCCCGCCCGGGCTCGGCTGCCCTGCCGGGGGCGTCCCGGACGCGCCGCTCGGGGGCGAGGTCCCGACGGAACCGCAGGGTCGCTGCCGAGAAGATGACGACGGCCATGACGGCGAGCACGGCGAACGCCCACCACAGGGACCCGAACGTGGCGCCGCGCAGCATGACGCCCTGGGAGATGATCGTGAAGTAGGTGAGGGGCAGGAGATAGCCGATCCACCGCACGCCGGCGGCCATGGCGTCCAGGGGGAAGATCATGCCCGACAGCAGGATCTGGGGCATGAGGACGAAGAACGCGCTCTGGATCGCCTGCCCGGCGGTCTGCGAGATCGTGGAGATGAACACCCCGATGCCCAGGACGACGAAGAGGAAGATCGCGGCCCCGAGGGCGAACGTGAGGACGTTGCCGTTGAACGGCACGTCGAACAGCAGCACCCCGAGCACGGTCACGACGATCATGTCCGCGGCGGCGAGGAGGAAGTACGGCGCGATCTTGCCGAGGATCACGGTGCTCGGCGCGATGGGCATCACGGCGAGCTGTTCCAAGGTGCCCGCCTCGCGCTCGCGCACCAGGCCGATGCTCGTGATGATCGTGCCGATGAAGGTGAGGATCAAGCCGATGATCGCGGGCACCATGACCCACGACGTCTCCAGGTCGGGGTTGTAGAGGACCTCGGTTGTGACGGGCGTCCCGGAGCCGGCGCCCACGCGCGCGAGCTCCGCGAGCGCGGACTGCGCGGCGAACAGGTTGGAGCCGTCCACCAGCGCCTTCGGCGTTCCCGCGCCGGTGACGATCGCGACGTCCACGGCGTTGTCCCGGAGCATGTCGCGCGCGTCGGCCTCGTCGTCGGCCGGCGCGGTCGTCGTGACGTCGAAGAAGTCCGGGAGGGTGCCGGCCACCTGCTCGGCCTGCGGGCCGACCACCGCGGTCTCGACCGTCGAGACGTAGAAGTTCGCGGCGTACCCGAAGATCACGAGCAGGAGCAGGGGCAGCGCGATCAGCAGACCCAGGGTGCGCCGGTCACGGACGAGCTCCCGGAGCTCCTTGACGATCATCGCCCTCATACCGCCGACGGTACGGCGCGAGCGGTGCACGCTCCAGCGCGCCGTCGAGACGCTACTCTGCGCGGGTGACGGAGCGCATCGCGACGACGGCGGCGTACGCCGTGCAGGGCTTCGGGTTCGCGGTGGTGCTCACGAGCATCCCCGGATACAAGGACCGGCTCGGCATGGGCGACGACGTCGTCACGCTCGTCGTGCTGGGCGTGTGCGTCCTCGCCGGCCTGGGCAGCGCGCTGTCGGGCGTCGTGGCGGCCGTCCGCGGCGCGCGTGCCGTGGTCGTCGGCGGCCTGCTGCTCGCCGCGGCGGCGGTGGCGGGGATCGGTCTCGCGCCGTCGTGGCCCCTCTTCTTCGGGTCGATCGGCCTCTACGGGCTCGCGCTCGGCGCCGTCGACGCCGCGATGAACATGCTCGGGATCGACGTCGAGCGCGCCCACGGCCGCAGCCTGCTCGCGTCGTTCTACGCCGCGAACGCGGCCGGGGGAGTGCTCGGCGCGCTCGCGGTCTCGGGCGGCGCGCTGGCCGGTCTCGGCCAGCCGCTCGCGCTCCCGCTCGCGGCGCTGCTCGTCGCCGTCGGCGCGGTCTGGCTCGCGCTGCACCTGCCCGACGGCGGCCGTGCCGTCCCGGGTGCCGTCGCCCCGGACGCCGTGGTCCGGGATGCCGTCGTCAGCGATGCCGTGGTCCGAGACGCCGTCGTGCGGGACGCCTCGGCCGGCCCGGGCGCCGTGGCGACGTCCGGACCGGTGACGTGGGTCGCGGCGGGCACGATCGCGCTGCTCGGCGCGGGGATGCTCGCGTTCCCCGTCGCCGACTCCGCGGTGTCGAGCTGGAGCGCGACGTTCCTGCGCGACGTCCTCGCGGCGAGCGCGGCCGCCGCCCCGCTGGGGTACGCGGCGTACCAGGCGGCGCTCATCGTGTCGCGGCTCGTCGGGGACGGTCTCGTCGAGCGTCTCGGCCGGGTCCGGGTCGTGCGGCTGGGCGGCACGCTCGGCGCCCTGGGGTTCGTCGCGGTGGCGGCCGCCCCGGCCTGGCCCGTCGCCGTGCTCGGTCTCGCGGTGACGGGCCTCGGGCTCGGCGTCGTCGCGCCGCTCGCGTTCTCGGCGGTCGGGGACCGGGCCCGTGAGGCGGTCGCGTCGGGCCGGGCGGGAGCGGCGGCGGAGCCCGCCGCCGGGGTCGTGGCGACGGTCACCGACCGGGCGGTCGCGCGGCTCAACGTCTTCACCTACGCGGGCGCCGTGCTCGGCGGCGTCCTCACCGGCGTCTTCGCGACCGCCCACCACCTCCGGGTCGGCTTCGTGGTGCTGGCCGTGCTCGCCGCCGTCTCGGCGGTCCTCGCGAGCGCGTTCCGGCCCGCCCGCGTCGTCGCGGCGCCCGTGAGCGAGGCCACGCCGCCCGCCTGACCCCGGGGCCCGTCGTTGTCGGTGGCGTGTGATGGGATGGCCCGCGTGCTGACCCTCGCCACCGCCAACGTCAACGGAATCCGCGCCGCCTACCGCCGGGGGATGGACGCCTGGATCGCGTCCCGGACGCCCGACGTCCTGCTGCTCCAGGAGGTGCGCGCGCCCGACTCGGTCGTCAACGACCTGCTGGAGGGCTGGCACGTCGCCCACCAGGCGTGCGACATCAAGGGACGCGCCGGGGTCGCGGTCGCGTCCCGCCTGCCGGTGTCCGCGGTCCGCGTCGGCCTCGGGGCCGGCGAGCCCGAGCCGCCCGTCGACACCGGTCGCTGGGTCGAGGCCGACCTGGAGCTGCCCGACGGCGGCCGTCTCACCGTGGTCTCGGCGTACATCCACTCGGGCACCGTGAGCCAGCCGGAGACGATGGTCGTGAAGTACGCCTACCTGGAGAAGGTGACCGCGCGGTTGCGCGAGCTCGCGGCCACGGGCGAGAAGGTCGTCCTGGCGGGCGACCTCAACATCGCGCACCGCAACGTCGACATCAAGAACTGGAAGGGCAACCTCAAGAGCGCCGGCTTCCTTCCGGAGGAGCGCGCGTACGTCGACACCTGGCTCGACCAGGTCGGCCTCGTGGACCTGGGCCGCGTCCACGGCGGCGAGGGCCCGGGCCCGTTCACCTGGTGGTCCTGGCGCGGGCGCGCGTTCGACAACGACTCGGGCTGGCGCATCGACTACCAGCTCGCGACGCCCTCCCTCGCGGAGCGCGCGGTCAAGGTCGAGGTCGACCGCGCGCCGTCGCACGAGGAGCGCTGGAGCGACCACGCGCCCCTCGTCGTCACCTACGACGTCTGAGCGGGAGCGCTCAGGCGACCCGCTCGGCGGGCGCGGACGGCGTCGCGAGCAGGAAGCCCGGGGCACCGAGCCCTTCGCGCTCGAACGCGGCGCGCACGGCGTCGGCGACGGCCTCGACCTGGTCCGCGCGCACGAGCGCGATCGCTGAGCCGCCGAACCCGCCGCCGGTCATCCGCGCACCGAGGGCGCCCGCGACGCGCGCCGCGTCGACCGCGACGTCGAGCTCGACGCTCGACACCTCGTAGTCGTCGCGCAGCGACGCGTGCGACGCGTTCATCAGCGACCCGACGGCGTCCGGCCGGCCCTCGCGCAGGAGCGCCACGAACGCGCGGACGCGGCCGATCTCGGTAACGACGTGGCGCACGCGGCGGCGCGCGACGTCGTCGGGCAGCGCGTCGAGCGCCCTGGCGAGCGCGACCGCCGGGTCGTCGCTCGCGTCCACCGCGTCGGCGAGCTCGCGCAGCGAGCCGATCCCGAGCGTGCGGGCGGCGTCCTCGCACGTGGCGCGGCGCTGCGCGTACTGGCCGTCGACGAGCCGGTGCTCCGCCCGGGTGTCCATGACGAGCAGGGCGAGGCCCGCGGCGTCGAGGTCGAACGGCACCTGCGTGGCGGACTCGACCGGGTCGAGCCCGGGACGGCAGTCGAGGAGGAGCGCGTGACCGGCCTGCGCGCGCAGCGCCGCCGACTGGTCCATGCCGCCCGTGGGCGCGCCCGCGATCTCGTTCTCAGCGCGGACGCTCGCCGTGGCGAAGACGGCGCGGCCCGCGTCGGTCGCCGCGAGGCCGAGCCCGGCGACGTCGTCGAGCGCGACGGCGACCGCGCACTCGAGGGCCGCGGACGACGAGAGCCCGGCGCCGAACGGGACGCTCGAGTCGACGGCCGCGTCGAACCCGGGGACGGCGGCGGGGTCCGCGCCCTGGGCGACGAGGTGTTCGCGCAGCGCCCAGGCCACGCCCGCGACGTACGAGCCCCAGCCGGCGACCTCGCCCGGGCCGACGTCCTCGAGGCGGGCCGTCCACGTCTCGCCGGGCGCCTGCGCGGACGCGAGGCGGACGAGCGAGTCGGTGCGCGGCCGCAGCGCCACGTAGGTGCGGTGGGGCAGCGCGACCGGCAGGCACAGGCCCGCGTTGTAGTCGGTGTGCTCCCCGATGAGGTTGACGCGCCCGGGCGCGGCCCACACGCGGACCTCCTCGCCGGGCTCGTCCGCGCCGAACGCCTCGGCGAGCACGGCACGGGCGCGCGCGGCGCCGTCGTCGTCCGACAGCGCGGGCACCCAGCCCCGGGCGGCGCTCGTCGGGGCGAGCTCCTGGAGCCGTGCGGCGATGCGCTCGGGCGTCGTGTCGCTGATCCACGCGCCCATGCCGGACTCCGAGCCCGCGAGGTACTTGAGCTTGCCGGGCGCGCGGAGCACGGAGAACACCTGCAGGTGCAGCCGCGCGAGGGTGACGTCGTCGGTGCCGCCGTCGGCGACCGAGCGGCCCTCGCGGGCCGGGGCCTGGTGCCACGCGGCGATGTACGGCAGGGCGATGGGTGCGCCGTCGGCCGTCTCGAAGAACCGGTCCAGGCGGCGCAGCAGCTCGAGGTAGGCGGTGGCCAGGTCGTCGCGCTCGGCGTCCGTGAGCGCGGGCAGGTCGGGGACGTCGCGCCGCGGCGCGAGGTGGACCTCGACGGGCCAGCGCGCCGCGTAGGGCACGTACGCGACCCAGTGCTCCGTCTCGAGGACCACGCGGCGGCCGTCCGCGAGCTCGGACTCGAGCACGTCGCGCAGCAGGCTGCGGCCGGTGCGGCGGTGGTGCTCGCGCGCCTGGTCGAGCAGCGTGCGCGTGCGCGGCGTCACGTACGGGTAGCCGTAGATCTGGCCGTGCGGGTGGTGCAGGGTGACGCCGATCTCCTGGCCGCGGTTCTCGAAGCAGAAGACCTGCTCGACCCCGGGCTCGGCGCCGAGAGCGGCGGTGCGGTCCGCCCACGCGTCGATGATCGTGCGCACCCGCTGCGGCGGGAGCGCGCCGAAGGACGTGCGGTGGTCGCTCGAGAAGCACACGACCTCGCACCGGCCCGCCGCCGGGGCGTGGTGCTGGAGCGGCGCGTCCTCGACCACGGCGTCCGGGGCGCCCGGCACGCGCTGGAGCGACGGGAAGCGGTTCTCGAAGACGACGACGTCGTAGTCCGTGTCGGGCACCTCGCCGTCCGAGTACGCGCTGCCGGGCCGCGCGGGGCACAGCGGGCACGAGTCCGCGGCGGGCAGGAACGTGCGGTTCATCCGGTGCGCGGCGAGCGGGACCCAGTCGCCGGTGAGCGGGTCCCGGCGCATCTCCGGGCCGACGTACGGGTGCGGGGTCCCGTCCGGGCCCGGCACCGGGGCGAAGCGGTCCGGCAGCGGGCGCGGGTCGTCGAGCCGTCGCGTGCGCTCGCCCGAGACGTACGCGGGGGAGTCGTCGAAGTAGACGAGCTCGCGGCCGTCGGCGAGCCGGGTCGAGGTGCGGCGCAGGTGCGGGTTCATGCGTGGGGTGTTCCGATCGCGGTGCGTGGGGAGTGCGGGGAGCGGGGGCCGAGGTCGCCGGTCAGGCGACGACGAGCTGCTCGACGAGGTCCTGGACGCGGGCGCGCTCGTCCTCGGCGAGCCCGGCGTCGGTGACGAGGACGTCCACGTCGGCGAACGTCGCGAAGACGCGCAGGCCCGTGGTGTGCCACTTCGTGTGGTCGGCGAGGACGACGGTGCGCCCGGCGGACTCGATGAGCGCGCGGTTCGTGGCGGCCTCGTCGAGGTTCGGCGTCGTGAGCCCGATCTCCGGGTCGACGCCGTGCGCCCCGACGAACGCGAGGTCGACGCGCAGCCCGGACAGCGCGGCCTCGGCGAGCGGGCCGACGAGCGCGTCGGACGGCGTGCGGCTGCCGCCGGTGAGGATCGTCTCCAGGCGCGGGTCGTTCGCCCGGTGCAGGATCTCGGCGACCGGGAGGGAGTTCGTCACGACCGTCAGGGGGCGCAACGCGGGATCCGCGGCGATGCGGGCGGCGAGCAGGTGGGTCGTCGTGCCGGCGCTCAGCGCGACCGACGCGTTCGCGGTGATGAGGCGGGCGGCGGCCGTCGCGATGGCCTCCTTCTCCGCGGCCTCGCGCGAGCTCTTCGCGGCGAACCCCGGCTCGTGCGCGGTCGTGTGCGGCGCGACGGCGCCGCCGTGCACCTTGCGGACCAGGCCCTGGTCGGCGAGCTCGACGAGGTCGCGCCGGATCGTCATGTCCGACACCCCGAGCTCCCGGGTCAGGTCGCCGATGCGGACCGCGCCGTGGTCCCGGATCTCCGCGAGGATGCGCTCCTGGCGCTGTGAGGCGAGCATGCGGACAGTATTGTCCACATCGTCGAGAAATCCAACACGATCGAACACGACCGAACATCGCTCGACCCGGCGACGGGGCCGGGCCGAGCGGGTCAGTAGCGGATCGCGTCGATCACCTTCACGCGCACGGCGACGAGCGCCGGGAGGAGCCCGGCGAGCGCGCCGACCCCGACGGCCGCGAGCATCCCGGTCACGGCGGCCGAGAACGGGAAGCCGGGCGCGTCCTGGACGGCCGAGCCCATGAGCACGTCGAGCGGGACGTTGTGCAGCACGACGACCGCGACCGTCACGCCCAGCACGCCCGCGACGGTCGTCGCGACGACGCTCTCCATCATCACGGAGAAGAAGACGCGCCCCGAGCTCGCGCCGAAGCTGCGGCGGATCCCGATCTCGCGGATCCGGTACCGCACCGTGACGAGCGCGATGTTCACGAGCCCGAGCCCGCCGAGCAGCAGCGCGATCGCGCTCACGCCGAGCACGACCCACCGGATCGCGCCGTCGACGACCGTCGCCGACGGCGAGTCGGACCGGTAGACGTCGGCCTGGACGCCCTCGAGCGCTCCCGCCACGTCGCGGCGCACCGTCTCGACGAGCGCGTCGGACATGTCGTCGGGCACCCACAGCTCGAGCCGGGGCGGCCCCATCATCTCCAGCGACTCGGGCGTGACCCACGTCGACTGGGCGTCGACCAGCGCGTACGCGACCGGGTCCATGTCCGGCCAGTCGTCGGGGAAGGCCCCGACCACGGTCGCGACGACCGGGTTGTCCCCGCCGATCGTCACCGTCGGGTGCTCGGCCACGGTCACGCCGCCGAGCGCGTCGAGGAACGCCTGGTTGACGACGAGCGCGGGCGCGAGACGGTCCGCGTCCGCCTCGGTGAACCAGCGACCCGACGTCACCTGGAAGCGGTGCATCGTGGCCCAGTCGGGCTCCACCCCCGTCGTGGTGATCTCGCGCGTGCCGCCGGGGAACCGCACCGGTGCGGGCGCGTCGCGCAGCATCGAGGAGTAGCCGATGCCGTAGCGGTCGACGATCTCGTCGAACACCTGCTCGTACTCCTCCGCCGCGGGCATGACGCTCCCGCCGTCGCCCGTGGGCCATGCCGAGACCTGGAGCGTCGCGGGGCGACCGCCCCAGCGTTCGTTCTGCTCGGCCGAGACCTGGCGCAGCATCTCCCCGGCGGCCGAGATCGTGGTGATCGCGCAGACCGCGACGGCGACGCCGACGAGCGCGAGCAGCACCCGGACCTTGTGGACGCGCAGCTCGTCCCACGCCTCGAGGAGGGCGCCGACGACGCCGGTCATGCCGTCTCTCCCGCGTCGTGCCCGGTGCCGGCCGAGACGCTGGTCGAGCTGCCCGCCGGACCGCCGACCGAGGCTCCTGCCGGGGTGCGGGCGGCGAGCACCGGGCCGGTCCCGACGAGCGGGCGGGCCACGTGCTCGGCCTGGTGGTCGTGGCTCGTCCCGGGGTCGGTCCCGGGATCGTGGTCGGTGCTCGGCGCGGTGCCGAGCGCCCCGAGGGACCCGGCGCTGCGCGCGCTGATGGAGATCGGGGTGAGCACGCCGTCCGCGAGCCGGAACTGGCGGGCGGCGCGCGACGCGACGGCGAGGTCGTGCGTGATCGCGATGAGCGCGGACCCGTTCTCGCCGGCGATGGCGTCGAGCAGGTCCATGACCTCGCTCCCCGTGTCGACGTCGAGCGCTCCCGTGGGCTCGTCCGCGAGGATGACGCGCGGGACCCGCACGAGCGCACGCGCGATGGCGACGCGCTGCTGCTCGCCGCCGGAGAGCTTCTCCGGGGTCGTGTCGAGCCGGTCGCCGAGGCCGACCCGCTCGAGCATCTGGGCGGCCAGCGTGCGCCGCTGCCAGAACTGCCGTCCGCGCGCGTAGAGCAGCGGGGCGACGACGTTCTCGAGCGCGGTACGGCCCTGCAGCAGGTTGAACTGCTGGAACACGAACCCGAAGTCCGTGCCGCGGCGCCGCGCCCGGGCGCGGCCCGAGAGCCGGCCGATCGGGACGCCGTCGAGCAGGTAGTCCCCGCTCGTCGGGCTGTCGAGGAGGCCGAGGATGTTGAGCAGGGTCGACTTGCCCGTCCCCGAGCGCCCCACGATCGAGACGTGCTCGCCCGCGCCGACCGTGAGGTCGATGCCGCGCAGGATCTCGAGCTCGCGGTCGTCGGGGAGCAGCACCGAGCGGGTGACCCCGCTGAGCTCCAGGAGGCCCATCAGTACGAGGCCTCGCTGTCGTCCGTCATCATCATGTCGTCCATGACCGGCATGACGTCCTGGCCGGGCACGAACTCGAGGACCTCGTCGCCCTCGGCGAGTCCCTCGGTCACCTGGACGACCGCGCCGTCGGTGAGTCCGAGCGTCACGGTGCGCTCCTCGGGCTCGCCCTCCGCGCCGACGACCCACACCTTGCCCTGCTCGACGCGACCGAGGACCGCCGTCACGGGCACCACGAGGGCTCCCTCGACGGATCCCGCGGTGATCTCGAGCTCGGCGGCGAGCCCGGCGAAGACGGTGACGTCGCCCGGGACGGCGCACGTCACGCTCGCGGACGACGCACCGCCGGCCGGGTCGGGTGCGCCCTCCTCGGGCGCGTTCTCGGGGGCGGCGGCGGCGCCCATGCGGAGGTTCGTGCACACGAACGGCGCGGGGCCGCCGGTGACCGTGACGGTCGCCTCGCCGGGGATCTGGAGGAGCCGGAACTGCTGCTCGGCGACCATGCTGGCCGTGACCGAGAGCGTGCCGGGCGAGATGGTCGCGAAGTCGTCGCCGACGGCCACCTCCTGGTCCTTGAGCGCGGTGAACGTGGCGACCGTCCCGCCGATGGTGGCCTCGACGGTCTCGCGCGTGACCTTCGGTCGGCGCTCGGTGACCGTGACCTCGCCCGTCTCGGGGTCGGTCTCGGTGAGGGGCTCGCGGGGCTCCTCGAGGGTGACCTCGAGGAGGGACGCGCCCGCCTGGACCACGTCGCCCGGCTTGGCGAGCACCGCCGTGACCACCCCGCGCTGCGTCACCTTCTGCGGAGCGGCCGGGTCGGCGACGACCTGCCCGGTCAGCTTCACGGTGTTGGTGACGTCTCCTGTGGAGACGGCCACGCGGGGTTCCACGAGCTCGGCCGTGGGGAACGCGGGGTCGGTCGCGGGCTCGGGTGCCGAGCGGAACGCGATCACGGCGAGCAGGGCGGCGATCGCCGCCCAGATGACGATGCGGAGGGCGGGGAAGACGATCCGGCGGGTGATACCCACGTGCGGGCTCCTGGGACGACGGTGGCGGGACGGCGAGCGGGCGCTCCTGGCGGGGCCGACGACGGCCCGGCCCGAGGCTAGGGCGGCGACACGGACGGTGTCGTCATCCCTGGGGAGGAGTTCTGTCGCGGCTTCGTCACTGACGGGTCACCGACCGGTCAGGTCGACGTGACCACGTGGGGCGGGCGTGCGCTCCCGGCGGACAGCAGCGCTCTGCCCGGGCAACGGGGGCGGCGTCGCAGGTCAGGGGTATCGCGCGCGAGATGTGGGCAGGGCGGAGCGGCGGCGATGCCACGACACGATCCCCCTCACCGGCCCGACGGCCGTCCCCCCGGACGAGATGCGGGCGAGACTATACCGTGGCGCGCGGAAAAGACAGGAAAAGGACGGTGAAAGACCGGCTGACGTCCGCAGGCCGCGCGTCAGACGACGGTGACCCCGAGCGACCGCCCCGCGAGCCCGCGGGGCCGGCGCGCGAGACCCGCGGCGACGTCGC
Organism: Cellulosimicrobium sp. XJ-DQ-B-000; assembly: GCF_031119065.1. Classification (NCBI taxonomy): domain Bacteria; kingdom Bacillati; phylum Actinomycetota; class Actinomycetes; order Micrococcales; family Promicromonosporaceae; genus Cellulosimicrobium; species Cellulosimicrobium sp. XJ-DQ-B-000. The sequence continues at coordinate 686,693 of NZ_JAVHYN010000001.1, read as the reverse complement.
GCAGCGCGGCTGCGGCGGGGGAGCCCGGGTCGGAGAGCACGACCGGGGTGCCGCCGTCGCCCGCCTCGCGCAGCGACACGTCGAGCGGCACCTGGCCGAGGAGGGGGACGGTGGTCCCCGTGGCGCGCGACAGGTTCGCCGCGACGCGCTCGCCGCCGCCCGCGCCGAACACCTCGAGGCGCGACCCGTCGGGCTGCTCGAGCCACGACATGTTCTCGACGACGCCGACGACGCCCTGCTGGGTCTGCGTCGCGACCGACCCGGCGCGCTCGGCGACCTCCGCGGCGGCGACCTGCGGCGTCGTGACGACGACGATCTCGCTGCCGGGCAGGAGCTGCGCGACCGAGATCGCGATGTCGCCCGTGCCGGGCGGGAGGTCGAGGAGCAGCACGTCGAGGTCGCCCCAGAACACGTCCGCGAGGAACTGCTGGAGCGCGCGGTGCAGCATCGGTCCGCGCCACACGACGGGCTGGCCCGGGGGCACGAACATGCCGATCGAGACGACCTTCACGCCGTGCGCGATCGGCGGCAGGAGCATGTTGTCCACGCGCGTGGGCTGCCGGTCGACGCCGAGCATGCGCGGGATGGAGAACCCGTAGATGTCGGCGTCGACGACGCCGACCTCGAGGCCCTGCGCGGCGAGCGCGACCGCGAGGTTCGCGGTGACCGACGACTTGCCCACCCCGCCCTTGCCCGACGCGATCGCGTACACCTTCGTCAGCGACCCGGGCTTGGCGAAGGGGATCTCGGGCTCGCCCACGCCGCCGCGCAGCATCGTGCGCAGCTCGGCGCGCTGCTCCGCGGTCATGACGCCGAGGTCGACCCGGACGTCCGCCACGCCGTCGACCGCGCGCACCGCGGCGTCGACGTCGCGCGCGAGCGTGTCGCGCATCGGGCACGTGGCGACCGTGAGGTCGACGCCCACCGTCACGACGGCGCCCGGCGCGCCGGGCTCGACGTCGACCGAGCGGATCATGCCGAGGTCCGTGACGGGGCGGCGGATCTCGGGGTCCAGGACCGTGGTGAGGGCCTGCCGGACGGCGTGCTCGAGCGGGTCTGCGGCGGGGTCGGGCATGCCCCCATCGTAGGCGCGGCCGGAGCCCGGTCGGCCGGGTCGGAGGTCCCGGACCGGACGTGAGCCCCGTCGCACGACGAGCGCCGCGGATCGGCGCTACCGTGCACGGATGGACGCCCTGGCCTCCCTCGCGCGGGACAGCGAGCTGTTCGGCGACGCCGTGCGCAGCGCCCCGCCCGACGCGCGCGTGCCCGCGTGCCCCGAGTGGACGGGCGCCGACCTGCTCTACCACCTCGCCGAGGTGCAGGACTTCTGGGCGCGCGTCGTCGGCCCGGCTCCCGGGGAGGGGGTCGACGGCGACGAGGTCGAGCCGCTCGCGCGGCCGGCGTCCGACGCCGAGCTGCCCGCGCTGCTCCAGCGCTCGACGAGCCGGCTCGTCGCGGCGCTCACCGGTCGCGACCCCGACGAGCCGTGCTGGTCGTGGCACGACGACGGCCGGCACGTCGGCTGGGTGCTGCGACGCCAGGCGCACGAGGCGCTCGTCCACCGCGCCGACGCGGAGCTCACGGCCGGGCGCGACGTCACGCCCGCCGACCCGGCCGTCGCGGCAGACGGGGTCGACGAGGTGCTGTCCGTCATGGTCGACGGGGTGCCCGGGTGGGGCGTCTTCACGCCCGACGGCGCGACGGTCTCCGTCGTCGTCGACGGGCCGGGGGAGCGGCCGCGGAGCTGGGAGCTCGCGTTCGGCCGCTTCACGGGGACCGGTCCGGAGTCGGGGACGGCGTACGACCTCGACGTCGCCCAGCTCGTCGACCTGCCCGGCTCGACGACCACGCAGGTGGCCGGCCCGGCCTGGGCGCTCGACCTGTGGCTGTGGGGCCGGGGCCCGGCGGACGGGCTCGCCGTCGCGGGCGACCCCGCCCTCGCCGAGCGGCTGCGCCGGGTCGCGGCGGAGGGCACGCAGTAGGGCCCCGAGGTCAGCGGTCGGCGACCTCGTCGTCGGGCTGACGCGCCGCCTTCTCCTCCAGCTCCTCGAGCAGGTTGCGGATCTCGGACCGCACGAAGTCGCGCGTGGCGACCTCGCTCAGCGCGATGCGCAGCGCGGCCATCTCGCGCGCGAGGTACTCGGTGTCCGCGAGGTTGCGCTCCGCGCGCTGGCGGTCCTGCTCGGCGGTGACGCGGTCGCGGTCGTCCTGCCGGTTCTGCGCGAGCAGGATGAGCGGCGCGGCGTACGACGCCTGGAGCGAGAGCATGAGCGTGAGCGCGGTGAACCCGAACTCGGCCGAGTCGAACCGCAGCCCCTCCGGGCCCCACGAGTTCCACGCGATCCACAGCGCGCAGAAGACGGTGAGGTAGACGAGGAATCGCGGGGTGCCGAGGAAGCGCGCGATGCCCTCGGTCGAGCGGCCGACGGCGTCCTGGTCGACCCTGACCCGCGGGAAGAACGTGCGGCGCGCGGTCTTCGGGGTGTCGAGGCGGTCAGCCACGGGCCACCCCCGCGGTGCCCGGACGGCCGGGGGTGCCCGCGGTGGGCGTGCGCCCGCTCGCGACGGCCCGGCGCGCGGCCTCGGTGTCCTCGTCGTCGGTCTCGCGCCAGTCGTCGGGCAGCATGTGGTCGAGCACGTCGTCCACGCTGATCGCGCCGAGCAGGCGTTTCTCCGCGTCGAGCACGGGCACGCACAGCAGGTCGTAGGTCGCGAGGATGCGGGTCACGCGCCCGAGCGGCGCGTCGGGCGTGACGCCCTCGACGTCGGAGTCGAGCACCGAGCCGACGGCCGCGTGCGGGGGCTCGCGCAGCAGGCGCTGGAAGTGCGCGACGCCGAGGAACCGGCCCGTGGGCGTCTCGAGCGGCGGGCGCGCGACGAACACCATCGACGCGAGCGCGGGCGCGAGGTCCTTGCGGCGGATCTGCGCGAGCGCGGTCGCGATGGTGGTCTCCGGGCCGAGCACGACCGGGTCGGACGTCATGAGCCCGCCCGCGGTGTCCTCGGCGTATGACAGGAGACGGCGCACGTCGCGCGCCTCGTCGGGCTCCATGAGCTCGAGGAGCTGGGCGGCCTGGGCCTCCGGGAGCTCGTGCAGCAGGTCGGCCGCGTCGTCGGGCTGCATCGCCTCGAGGACGTCGGCGGCGCGGTCCGTGTCGAGCCCGGAGAGGATCGCGACCTGGTCGTCCTCGGGCAGCTCCTCCAGCACGTCGGCGAGCCGCTCGTTGTCGAGCGCGCCCGCGACCTCGAGCCGGCGCGTGTCGCCGAGGTCGTGGATGACGTCGGCGAGGTCGGCGGGCTTGAGGTCGTCGTAGGCGGCGAGGAGCATCGCGGCGCCCTGCGCCTCGGTGCTCCCGGCGAGCCCGGTCACGGCGTCGACGTCGACGACGAGCGCGTCGCCCCGTCGGCGCAGCCCCAGCGTCCCCTTGTGCTGCGCCTGCCGGCGCACGTACAGCTTGGTGACGAGCCAGTCGCCCGTGCGCTGGCGCTCGATCGCGAGGTCCTCGACCGTCGCCGAGCCCGACCCGTCGACGAACTGCACCGTGCGCTCCAGCAGCTCGCTGACGGCGAGCGTCTCCATCGCGCGCTGCTCGAACCGGCGCATGTTGACGAGCCCGGTGGAGATGACCTGGCCCGCGTCGATGCTCGTCACGCGCGTCAGGGGCAGGAAGACCCGACGCCGGCCGGGCACCTCGACGACCAGGCCCACCGCGCGCGGGGCTCCCTTGGGCCGGATGAGCACGACGACGTCCCGCACCCGCCCGACCTGGTCGCCGATGGGGTCGAACACGCTGGTCCCGGCCAGGCGCGCGACGAAGACGGTGGTGGCTGCACTCACGCCGCCAGCCTACGCACGCGCCCCCGTCGCCGCGCTCCGTCCCGGCAGGTGGCGGGCGTCACCGGTCGCCTGCCGGCCGTCCGTCGCGGGCCGGGGACGGGGACGGCCCTCGCGCGCTCCGCCCGGGTAGGACAGACTGGGCGAATGAGCATGTCACGCCCGGGCGCCGTCCCCCGTGTCCCCACCCCGCCGCGCGGCGAGGAGGTGGCGTCGTACGCGACCTACCTCGAGGCGCAGAAGGCGGTCGACTTCCTCTCGGACAACAAGTTCGCGGTCGAGCTCGTGACGATCGTCGGCACCGACCTCAAGATGGTCGAGCGCGTGACGGGCCGTCTCACCTACGGTCGCGTCGCGATCGCGGGTGCCGCGTCCGGCGCGTGGTTCGGCCTCTTCGTCGGCCTGCTGCTCTTCATGTTCTCCGGCCAGGGCGGGTTCGTGCTCACCGCCGTCGGGATCGGCGCCGGGTTCGGCCTGCTCTTCTCGGTGCTGTCGTACGCGCTGACGCAGGGCAAGCGCGACTTCACGTCGCAGAGCCAGATCGTCGCCTCGTCCTACGGCATCCTCTGCGCGCCCGAGCGGGCGGGCGAGGCGCGCCAGCTCCTGGGCCGCATGCCCGAGGGCGCGGGCGGTGTCCGCGGGCCCGCCGCCCCGGCCAACCCCGGCTGGGGCACCCCCGGCACCCCACCCCCCGCCGCTCCGCACGCGCCGGCCCCGGAGCCCTCGGCGGGCGTCCCCGCGCCGACCCCTCCGGCGGCGCCCCCGACCCGCACGCCCGACCCGCGCTGGACGACGCCGTCGGGCGAGCCGCGCTACGGCGCGATGCGCCCGACGTCGGACCAGCCGACCGACGCGCCCGCGCCCGACGCCGCACCCGGGCAGGCACCCGCACCCGGCGCGCACCCCGACCAGCCCGAGCGCCCGGCCTGACGCACCGCTCCCGGGGCGTCCGGGACGTCTCTCGGAGCAGACGACGAGGGCCGGCCGTCGGACGTCGTCGTCCGTCGGCCGGCCCTCGGCGGAAGCGCCGCTAGCGCTTCCGCGACTTCACTGCGGTCTCGGCAGCCCTCTCGCGCTTCTGGGCGCGCTTCTCCTTGATGGACATCGACGCTTCCTTCTTGATGCTCTTCGCCACGTGAGTTCACCTCCCCTCACCGGTGGATGAACGGGCCACCATAGCCCAGTTCCTCCGCCGGTGAGCCGGGCCCGCTCAGCCGCGCAGCCGCGCCATCCAGGCCTCGACGTCCTCGGGCCGACGGGGGAGCGCGGCCGACAGGTTCTCGTTGCCGTCGGCGGTGACGAGGACGTCGTCCTCGATGCGGACGCCGATCCCGCGGTACTCCGCCGGGACGGCCAGGTCGTCCGCCTTGAAGTACAGCCCCGGCTCGATCGTGAAGACCATGCCCGGCTCGAGCACCCCGTCGAGGTAGAGCTCGCGGCGCGCCTGCGCGCAGTCGTGCACGTCGAGGCCGAGGTGGTGGCTCGTGCCGTGCACCATCCAGCGGCGGTGCTGCTGGCCCTCGGGCGAGAGCGACTCGGCGGCGCTCACCGGGAGCAGGCCCCACTCCTCCAGGCGCGCGGCGATGACCTCCATCGCGGCGGCGTGCACGTCGCGGAAGCGCGCGCCCGGCACCGCGACCGCGAACGCGGCGTCCGCGGCGTCGAGCACGGCCTGGTACACGCGGCGCTGGACGTCGGTGAACTCGCCGTCGACGGGCAGCGTGCGCGTCACGTCGGCCGTGTAGAGCGAGTCGACCTCGACGCCCGCGTCGAGCAGCACGAGCTCGCCGGTCCGCACGACGCCGTCGTTGCGGATCCAGTGCAGCGTCGTCGCGTGCTCGCCGGCTGCGGCGATCGTCTCGTAGCCGACGGTGTTGCCCTCGAGGCGCGCGTGGGCGTCGAACGTCGTCTCGATGACGCGCTCGCCGCGACGGTGCCCGACGGCGCGCGGCAGGCTCCGCACGACCTCCTCGAAGCCCGCGATCGTCGCCGCGACGGCCTCGCGCATCTGCTCGACCTCGTGCGCGTCCTTGACCAGGCGCAGCTCGGAGACGGCCTCGACGAGCGCGGCGTCCGTGCGGCGGTACGCGGCCTCGGCGCGCGCGAGCCACTCCGACTCGGAGAGCTGCTGGTCCTCGGCGGACGCGGCCGCCTCGACGTCGTCGACGCCCGCCTCCGCGCGGATCGCCTCGACGAGCGCCTCCACGGCCTCGTCCGCGCCCGCGACGACGAGGAGCGTGACCCCGCCGGCGCCGACGTCCTTCGCGAGCGCGTCGCGCAGCTCGTCGACGTGCCGGGCCTCCACGCCGGTCGCGGTCGTGACGTCGTCGAGCGACGGGCGGGCGCCGACCCAGAACTCGCCGTACCGTGCGTCGGCGTAGAACTCCTCCGTGTCGCGTGCGGCGAGCGGGCGGACGTACAGCACGGCGTGGTGGTCGGACCCGGCGTCCCCGGTGCCCGGCTCCACGGGGTGCAGCACGAGCACGGCGTCGGGCTCCTGGTCCGTGCCGTAGCCGGTGAGGTGCGCGAACGCCGAGTGCGGGCGGAAGCGGTAGTCCGTGTCGTTCGAGCGCGTCTTCAGCGGGCCGGCGGGCACGACGAGGCGCGCGCCCGGGAACCGGGCCGACAGCGCGGCGCGGCGTGCGACGGTGAACGGCGCGGCCGGCAGGGGCTCGACGTCGAGCGCGGCGCGCGGCGCCCAGCCGCTCGTGATGAAGGCCTTGAACGCGTCGGAGTCCGGGCGCTGGGAGCGGTTGCTGCCGCGCGCGGCCAGGTCCTGGGTCTCGCCGGGGCCGGCGTGCTCGGCGGCCTGGTCGGGCGTCTCGGACAGGGGCGCGGGCGTGACGGGGGTGGCGTCGGTCATGCCCCCAGTCTCGCACCGCGCACGCGGCCGAAGTCCGCGAGCGCGCGCCCGAGCACGCGGTTGAAGGCCTCGGGGGCCTCGCTGTTGACGTCGTGGCCGGCGCGCGGCACGACGACGAGCGCCGCGTCCGCGGCCGCGGCCAGGTAGCGCTGCTCGTCGAGGCGCATGTGGTCGCGCGCGCCGTTGACGAGCCACACCGGGACGTCGACGTCGCGCACGTGGGCGAGCCACGAGCGGCCCGCGAGCTGGGTGAGCGCGTCGGTGACGACGTGCCAGCCCGGCGCGACCGGCGTCGGCGGCCCGGCGTCGGCCGGCCCGGCCAGCGCGTACGACGACGCGGCACCGCCCGGCAGGCCGCGCCCGCCGCGGGTGATCGTGCCCCACGCGGTCGCGGTCGTGCGCGCGGCCCAGCGCGCGCCGCGGCCGACGGCGCCGCCCCCGGCGACGACGAGGCGCGCGACGTCGCGGTACAGCGCGACGGGCTTGCCCTTGGGGTCGGACGTGCAGGCCGCGGCCACCACGCCCGCGAGGTTCGCGGGGCGTCGGGCCGCCCAGGCGAGCGACGTGTAACCGCCGAGCGAGAGGCCGACGAGCGCGACCCGGCGGTCGGGGCCGAACGACGCGGCCGCCTCGTCGAGCACCTCGAAGGAGCGGTCGAGCGTGAAGCGCTCGTGCGCGCGGGCGCCGTGCGCGGGCAGGTCGACCGCGACGGCCTCGTGGCCGAGGGCGCGCACGTGCTCGACCTGGTGGTCCCAGATCGCGCTCGAGGTGCGCATGCCGTGGACGAAGACCACCGCGAGCGGGGCCTGCGCGGGGTCGGGCGACGCCGGCATCGAGGGGGTCGAGGGGGAGGTCGTCGCGAGGGCTGCCGTGGGGGGCGTCGTGAGGGTCATCGCTCCCGACTCTGGCACCCCAGCCTGGGACGACCGTGGGGAGGGGCCGCGCCCCGTGTGGACATCGTGTGGGGGTCCCGTGCCGCCGCCTCGGTGCGTCGTCACTATCCTGGTCCCCGTGCGCATCGACCTCCACACCCACTCGACCGCGTCCGACGGCACGGACGCCCCGGGGGAGGTCGTCGAGGCGGCCGCCGCGGCCGGGCTCGACGTCGTCGCGCTGACCGACCACGACACGACGGCGGGCTGGGCGCAGGCGACGGACGCGGCGCTCGCGCACGAGGTCGCGCTCGTGCGCGGCGCGGAGATCTCGGCCCGCTCCGGCGGCATCAGCGTGCACGTGCTGTCCTACCTGCACGACCCCGCGCACGCCGCCCTCCTCGCGGAGCTGGACCGCACGCGCGACGCGCGCACGAGCCGGGCCCGGCGGATGGTCGACCTCATCGCCGAGGACTACCCGATCACGTGGGAGGATGTGCTCGCCCAGACCGTCGTGGGGACGACGATCGGGCGACCGCACATCGCCGACGCGCTCGTCGCGGCCGGGCTCGCGCCCGACCGCTCCGCCGCGTTCGCGACCATCCTCGCCACGGACACCCCGTACTACGTGCCCCACTACGCGCCCGACGCCGTCGTGGCCGTGCGCGGGATCCGCGCCGCGGGCGGCGTGCCCGTCTTCGCCCACCCGGGCGCGGACGGTCGCGGCCGCGTCGTGGCCGACGCCGTGATCGAGGAGATGGCCGAGGCGGGGCTCGCCGGGCTCGAGGTGTTCCACCGCGACCACGACGAGCGTCAGCGCGCACGGCTCGAGGACCTGGCCCGGACCCTGGGCCTGTTCGTCACCGGGTCGAGCGACTACCACGGGGCCGGCAAACCGAACCGGCTCGGGGAGAACACGACAGCACCGACCGTGCTGGAGCAGATCGAGGAGCTGGGACAGTTGGACGTGATCCGATGATCGGACGATGAGCGAGTTCTTCGACGTCCGGCTCTTCACGGAGGTCTTCGTCACCCTGTTCGTCATCATGGACCCGCCCGGCACGGTGCCGGTGTTCCTGGGCCTGACGAGCGCGATGGGCGCCAAGCAGCGCAACCAGGCGGCGCGCACCGCGATCCTCGTGGCGTTCGGCGTGATCGTCGCGTTCGCGGTGTTCGGCCAGCAGATCCTCAGCTACATGCACATCTCGCTGCCCGCGCTCCAGACGGCGGGCGGCCTGCTGCTGCTCCTCGTGGCGATGGAGCTCCTCACCGGCAAGATGGAGGAGCCGCAGCCGTCGGGCAACAAGGGCGTCAACGTCGCGCTCGTGCCGCTCGGGACGCCGCTGCTCGCCGGCCCGGGCGCGATCGTCGCGACGATGGTCTTCGTGCAGCGCGCGGGGGAGCGCGGCGGGGGCGTCGCCGAGTGGGTCGCCATCGCGGCGGGCGTCGTCGCGGTGCACGTGTGCCTGTGGCTCTCGATGCGCTTCGCGAACGTCATCAACCGCGTCCTCGGCGACTCGGGCACGATCCTCGTGACCCGCATCGCCGGTCTGCTGCTCGCAGCCATCGCCGTGCAGCTCGTCGCCGACGCCGTGATCGAGTTCGTCCAGACCGCCTGACCTCGCGTCCCGCCGTCCGGGGCGACCGGCGTCCGAGGGCGAGGCCCCCGGACGCCGGTCGCGTGCGCGGTGGCGACCCGCTCGTCAGGGCCAGTACGCGTCGAAGCTCCGGGAGAACTCGCCGCCGTTGAAGCGGTCCCAGTTGATCGACCACGTCATGAGGCCGCGCAGCCCCGGCCAGCGCCCGTGGGTCCGGTACGACCCGCAGCCCGTGCCCTTCGTGAGGCAGTCCAGGGCCTGGGCGACCTGCGCGGGCGGGGTGTGGCCGTTGCCCGCCTGCGTGCTGGCCGGCAGGCCGATCGCGACCTGGTCGGGGCGCAGCGGGGGGAACATCTTCGTCGTGTCGCGCGCGACCGGGAAGCCGGTGAGCAGCATGTCCGTCAGCGCGACGTGGAAGTCCGCGCCGCCCATCGAGTGGTACTGGTCGTCGAGCCCCATGATCGGCCCCGAGTTGTAGTGCTGGACGTGGAGCAGCGTCAGGTCGTCGCGCAGGGCGTGGATGACCGGCAGATAGGCGCCGCAGCGCGGGTCCTGGCCACCCCACGGGCCGGAGCCGTAGAACTGGTAGCCGTTCTGGACGAAGAAGGTCTCCGGCGCCATCGTCAGCACGAAGTCGTCGCCGTACCGCGCCGTGAGCGACTTGAGCGCGGAGATGAGGTTGACGATCACGGGGGTGGTCGGGGAGCGGAAGTCCGTGTCTCCCGGGTTCAGGTACAGGGAGTGCCCCTCGAAGTCGATGTCGACCCCGTCCAGCCCGTAGGTGTCGATGATCGAGCTCACGGAGGCGACGAACGCGTCCCGCGCGGCGGTCGTCGTCAGCTGGACCTGGCCGTTCTGCCCGCCGATCGACAGGAGCACCTTCTTCCCGGCCGCGCGCTTGGCGGCGACGGCGGCCTTGAACTCCGCGACCGACTCCACGTTCGGGCACTCGGTCCGCGGGCAGAGGCTGAACCGGATGTCGCCGGACGTGACGCTCGTCGGCTCGCCGAACGCGAGGTTGATGACGTCCCACGAGTCCGGGACGTCCGCCATCCGGACGTAGCCCGAGCCGTTGGCGAACGACGTGTGCAGGTAGCCGACGAGCGCGTGCGCCGGCAGCCCGGCGCCGGGTCCGCCCCCGGTGCCGCCGGTCGCCGTGGTGACGGCGACGGCGGCGGAGCGGGGCGACTCGCCCGCGCCGTTGGTCGCGGTGACCTGGAAGGAGTAGGCGGTGGCGGCGGTGAGCCCGGAGACGGTGGTGGACGGGGCCGTGGTCGTGGCGACGCGCGTGCCGTCGCGGTAGACGGCGTAGCCGGTGGCGCCGGCGACGGCGCCCCAGGTGAGGGGCACGCTGGTGGCGGTGGGCGTCCCGGCGGTGAGGCCGGTCGGGGTCGCGGGCGGCTGCGCCGCGCCGCCGCCCGGGCCCATGAGGCTGACGTCGTCGACGACGTAGGCCGGCTGGCCGTACCAGCCGTGCACGAAGACGGTCGCGGACGTCGCCGTCGCGGTCGTCGTGAAGGTCACGCTGAGCCGCTGCCAGGTCGCGGCCGAGGGCGTCCAGGTGGTGACGTCCTGCGCCGTCGCGCCGCTCGCCCCGAGGTACGCGTAGGAGCCCTGGACCCACGCGCTGAGCGTGTAGGTCGAGGAGGGCCGGACGGCGACGGTCTGCGAGCAGCGCGCGGTGTCGGTCCCGGCGGGCGTGGCCCGGAGCGCCCCGCTGCCGGTGCGGACCGGGCTCGTGACCTGCTGCCCCGTGGAGCCGGAGCAGGTCCACCCGGACAGTCCGGACTCGAACCCGCCGTTGACGGCGAGCTCGGTGTCCGCGGCCGCGGCGGTCGTGGTGCCGGTGAGGAGCGTCCCGACGAGCGTGGCGGAGGCGACGAGGGCGAGGAGGCTGCGCAGTCGTCGGCGTCGTGACGGGGTGGGGTCCATGGTGGTCTCGCTTTCGTCGTCGAAGGAGCGGTCCTGTCGCAAGGTCCTCGCGGTGCCGCGCGCTGGTCAACCCCCGTACGCGAGACCCCGTACGCCCCGTCTCGTCACCTAGCCAAACAGGGGATGTTAGGTTCTTTGGGTGGACCAGCCGATCATCCCTCCCCGCAAGGTGTCGGAGCTCGTCGTCGAACGGCTCATGCAGCGCGTCGAGCGCGGGGAGTGGCCCGTCGGCACCCGCATCCCGGCCGAGCCGGAGCTCGTCGCGGAGCTCGGCGTCGGGCGCAACACCGTGCGCGAGGCCGTGCGCGCGCTCGAGCACGCCGGGATCCTCGAGCCGCGGCGCGGCGACGGCACCTACGTGCGCGCGGCCGACGGGCTCGACGCCGCCCTGACCCGCCGGGCCCGCACCACGGACGCGCTCCACGTGCTCGAGGTGCGCGAGATCCTCGAGCGCGGCGCGGCGCGTGCCGCCGCCGGGCGGGCCGACGCCGACGTGCTCCACCGCCTCGACGCGGCGCTCGCCGCCCAGGTCGCGGCCCGCGACGGGGACGAGCAGGCCTTCCAGGCCGCCGACGTCGCCTTCCACGGCGAGGTCGTGCGCGCCGCGGGCAACCCGCTGCTGGCCGACCTCTACGACGGGCTCGACCACGCGCTCGTCCGCACGCTCCCGGCCGGCGGGCAGCGTCGGCACCACCGCGACGTCCCCGGCCACGAGGAGGTCGTCGCGGCGGTCCGGGCGGCCGACGCCGACGCGGCCGAGGCTGCCGTCGTCGCGACGATCGACGCCGTGCGGGCGCAGCTCGTCGAGGCCGCCGCGGCCAGTCCCGGCGACGCCGACGCCGGCGAGGTCGAGGCGTGAGCGGGCTGCGCCGTCCGCTGGGGCTGGCCGCCGTCGTCGCGATCGTCCTCGCGGCGCTCAACCTGCGGCCCGCCGTCGTCGCGATCTCGCCCGTGCTCGGCGAGATCCGCACGGACCTGGGCCTCAGCGCGACGGCGGCGGGCGTGCTCACGACGCTCCCCGTCCTGTGCTTCGGGCTCCTCGCGCCGCTCGCGCCCGTGCTCGCGCGGCGCTGGGGGCTCGAGCGCGCGCTCTTCGTGAGCCTCGTGCTGCTGTGCGTCGGCTTCGGGCTGCGCCTCGTGCCCTCGACCGCGGGGCTGTTCGCCGGGACGGTCGTCGCGGGGTGCGCGATCGGGCTCGGGAACGTGCTGCTGCCCGCGCTCATCAAGCGCGACTTCGCCGACCGCATCGGTCTCATGACCGGCCTCTACTCGATGGCGCTCTCCGGTGGGGCGGCGCTCGCGGCGGGCCTGACCCTCCCCGTCGCGTCCGCGGCCGGCCTCGACTGGCGCGGCGCGCTCGCGACCTGGGGCGTCCTCGCCGTGCTCGGGGCGATCGTCTGGGTGCCGCGCGCGCTGCGGCCCGACCCCGCCGGCACGGTGGCGTTCGGACCCGGCACGGGACCGGCCGCCGCGCGGTCGGCGGTGTGGCGCTCCCCGCTCGCCTGGGCGGTCACCGTCGTCATGGGCATGCAGTCGCTGTCGTTCTACGCGGTCAACGCCTGGCTGCCCGAGATCATGGTCGCGCTCGGCCGGACGCCGGAGGCGGGGGGCTGGCTCCTCGCGCTGTGCAACCTCGCGGGGATCGTCGGCTCGTTCGTGACCCCGGTCCTCGCCGGGCGCATGCCGCGCCAGCGCGGCATCGGCCTCGTGCTCGTGGTCCTCGTCGGCTCGGGGCTGCTCGGGCTCGCCGTCGCGCCCGGCGCAGCGGCGCTCTGGGTCGTGCTCGTCGGCCTCGGGCAGGGCGGCGGGATCAGCCTCGCGCTCACCCTCATGGCGCTGCGGGCGCGCGACGCCGCGCACACGTCCGAGCTCTCCGGCATGGCGCAGAGCGCCGGCTACCTGCTCGCCGCGACCGGCCCGCTCGGCCTCGGGCTCGCGCACGACGTCACCGGCGCGTGGACCCTCCCGCTCCTGCTCCTCGTCGCCGCGGCGGCGGTCCAGGGCGCCGCGGTGTGGCTCGCCGGGCGCGACGCGCACGTGCACTGACCCCGGACGCGACGGACCCCGGGTCGCGTCCCCCACGGTCTGGTGACCGTGAGGGCGCGACCCGGGGTCCGGCGTCGGGCCGTGGAGCGACTACTCGGCGGGCTGGGCGGTCGCCTCGGCGCCGCCGCCCTGCTGCTCGACCGGGCGGCCGCCGCGCGTGCGGCGACGGCTGCGGGACCGACGGCGGCGCTCCCCGCCCTCGGTCGCCGGGGCGCCCTCGGCCGCCTCGGTGCGCTCGCCCTCGGCGCGAGCGCCCGTGCGCTCTGTCTCGCCGCGACGCCCGCCCGAGCGGCCCTGGCCCCCGGACCGGCCCCGCTCGCCCTCGGAGCGGCCACGGCCGCCGTCGGACCGGCCGCCCTGGCGACCGCGGGACCCGCCCGCGGGCGTGTGCCGCTTGCCGGTCTCGCCGAGGTCCTCGATCTCCTCCGCCTCGAGCCCCGCGAGCGTGCGGCGCTCCTTGGGGAGGCGGCCCTTCGTGCCCTCGGGGATGTGCAGGTCGGTGTACAGGTGCGGCGAGCTCGAGTACGTCTCGACCGGCTCGGGGATGCCGAGGTCGAGGGCCTTGTCGATGAGCGACCAGCGGGGGATGTCGTCCCAGTCGACGAACGTCACCGCGGTGCCCTTGTTGCCCGCGCGACCGGTGCGGCCGGTGCGGTGCAGGTACGTCTTCTCGTCCTCGGGGCACTGGTAGTTCACGACGTGCGTGACGTCCTCGACGTCGATGCCGCGCGCCGCGACGTCGGTCGCGACGAGCACGTCGATCTTGCCGTTGCGGAACGCGCGCAGCGCCTGCTCGCGCGCGCCCTGGCCCAGGTCGCCGTGGATCGAGCCGGCCGCGAAGCCCCGGTCGACGAGCTCGTCCGCGACCTTCGCCGCGGTCCGCTTGGTCCGCGCGAACACGATCGTGCGCCCTCGGCCCTCGGCCTGGAGGATGCGCGCGAGCATCTCGACCTTGTCCAGCGCGTGCGCCCGGTAGACGACCTGCTCGATGTTCTTGACCGTCTGGCCGCCGTCGTCCGGGTCGTTCGCGCGGATGTGCGTCGGCTGCTTCATGTAGCGGCGCGCCATCGAGACGACGGCGCCCGGCATGGTCGCCGAGAAAAGCATCGTGTGCCGCTGCGCGGGCGTGCGCGCCAGGATCTTCTCGACGTCCGGGAGGAACCCGAGGTCGAGCATCTCGTCCGCCTCGTCGAGGACGACGGTCGCGGCGCGCGTGAGGTTGAGGTGGCCCTGGTTCATCAGGTCGATCATGCGGCCGGGCGTCCCGACGACGACCTCGACGCCGCGCGTCAGCGCCTCGACCTGCGGCTCGTAGGCGCGACCGCCGTAGAGCTGGACGATGCGCACCGAGCGGCGCTTCGAGGCCGTGGTGAGGTCGTTCGCGACCTGGACGGCGAGCTCGCGCGTCGGGACGACGACGAGCGCCTGCGGCTTGCCGGGGGAGGGCAGCTCGTCGAAGCCGGGCTCGCCCGGGGCGACGACGCGGTGCAGGAGCGGCACGCCGAAGCCGAGGGTCTTGCCGGTGCCGGTCTTGGCCTGGCCGATGATGTCGTGGCCGGACATGGCGACGGGGAGCGTCATCGCCTGGATGGGGAAGGGCTGGACGATGCCCGCGTCGGAGAGCGCGTCGACGATCTCCTGGCGCACGCCGAAGTCCGCGAAGGTCGTGTTGTCCGCGTGGACGCTGGCGGCGACGGACGTCGCGTCCGCGCTCACGTCCGGCGTCGCGTCGGTGGTGGTGGCGTCTGTGGTGGTCACTGGTGCCTCTGTCTCGTTCGGGCACGCGCGACCGTCGGCGGGCCGTCGGGGCCCGGAGCCGGGGAGGTTCCCGGTCGCGGTCGTGCGCACCTCGTGGCCGGCAGCCGATCGTGGGATGTCGTGGCCAGGCCCGCGCTGCGGACCGTGCCGTGCCGTCGTCGTACGCGTGACGAGCGTGAGGTCTGGACGACCGGGCAACCGATGTACGTCGGCCATGATATCGGAGAACTATCCTGGCCCGATGAGCGACGCCGAGCACGCGAGCCCCACGACCCTGCCCCCGGCGGACCACACCGACGCGGTGGAGCTGCTCGGCCTCGTCGCGTACACCGAGCTCGCGAGCTTCGGGCGCCTCGCGGGCGACGCCGCGCACGCGCCCACGCTGCGCCAGCGCCAGGCCCTGTCCCGCCTCGCGGCCGCGATGCTCGACCGGCAGGAGCGCGTGCTCGTGCGCGTCGAGGAGCTGGGCGGCGACCCGGCGGACTGCATGAGCCCGTTCGACGGCCTGTTCGACGACTTCGACGCGCGCACGAAGCCCAGCACGTGGTGGGAGGGCATCCTCAAGGGCTACGTGGGCCAGGGCGTCGCGGACGACTTCTGCCTCCTCGCGGCCCAGGGTCTCGACGAGCGCTCGCGCGACGTCGTCGTGGAGGCGCTCACGCACGACACCCCGTCGCAGCGCTACGCCCCGGTCATCGCCGAGGTCGCCGCCGAGGATCCGGTGCTCGCGTCGCGCCTCGCGCTGTGGGGTCGGCGCCTCGTCGGGGAGGCGCTCGGCGTCGTCGGCGACGTGCTGTCCAGGCGTCCCGCGCTCGCCCGGCTCGTGGCGGCGGGGGCCGAGCCGGTCGCCGCCGGCGGCGGGAGCGGGCCCGCGCCCGCGACGCAGTCCTGGGTGTTCGCGCGCCTCACGGCGGAGCACTCCCGGCGGATGGACCGCCTGGGCCTCGCGGCATGACGAAGCCGCCGCCGCGCCCGGGGGCGCGACGGCGGCACGTGACGGTCGGGGCCCCGAGGGTCGCCCGACGCTCGGACCTGCAGGCTCAGAGCGAGCCGAAACCGACCCGGCGCTGCTCCTCGGTGCCGATCTCGACGTAGCCGAGCGACGCCGTCGGGACGATCACGCGGCGACCGCGCGAGTCGGTGAGCTCGAGGGCGGGGGCGCCGCCGAGCGCGTCGGCGACCGCCGTGGCCACGGCCTCGGCGGTCAGGTCCGTGTCGACGACGATCTCACGGGCCAGGTTCTGCACACCGATCGTGACTTCCACTCAGCTCTCCTCACAGCGGCTGCGCCAGGCGCAGCGACGACGGGCCTCGGGCCGCCGGCGGGCGTCCCACCGGCGACAACGCGATCGATAGTAGTCAGATTCCCGTCGCCGACCCGCCGGGCGCGCTGGGGGCGCCCGACAGCGGCCGCCGCAGCATGCCGCGCACCCCGCGCCACACGAGGCGCGGCACGAGCCGGGTGACGTCGTCGGCCGTCGCGCCGCCGTCCGGGCGCACGACCTCCGTCGCGGCGGCCCGCCCGACGGCGGTGCACGTCCGGGCGACGACGAGCGCCTCGTCGGCGTCGAGGTCCGTGATGCGCACGAGCACGTCGGCGAACGCGCCGGCGATCGTCGTGTCCGGCGCGAGCACGCGCGCCCGGACGACCGGGTCCCGCATGACGTCGGACTCGAAGAGCAGCGCGGCCGAGCGGCCCGCCGCGCGCGCGTAGGCGACGTAGGCCCGCACGATGCCCTCGATCACGGCGAGCCCGTCGACCGCGAGGGCGTCGAGGTCGCCCGCGCGGTTCCCCGGCGCGGGCTCGCGGAACGGGTCCAGCGTCGCGTGTACGGCTCCCACGAGGCGTTCGCCCTGGTCGTCGACGATCGCGAGGTAGAGGTCGAGCTTCGACGGGAAGTGCCGGTACAGCACGGGCTTGCCGACCCCGGCACGGTCGGCGATGTCGTCCATCGAGATGTGGTGGTAGCCGTGGGAGGCGAAGAGCTCCTCGGCGATCGTGAGGAGCTGCGCGCGGCGCTCGTCGCGCGGCATCCGGGTGCGCAGTCCCGGGGGAGCGGCGGCCGCGCCGCGCGTGCGTCCCTCGGTGGCTCCCATGGGGGGAGGATACGGAAACCGCGGTTCGTGTCGACCTCGCGTCGCGAGGAGTGGGACGATGGGCGGGTGCCCGACAGACATACCCCCCCGAACCGCCTCTCGACCGCCCGTGCCGGGGGTCGCGCGACGGGTCTGCGGCACGGGGCCGCGGTCGCCGCGTGCCTCGTCGTCGGCCTCGGCGGCGGTGCGGCGACGGCGGAGGTCTGGGACCTGGGCGGGGCGGCGGGCACCGCGGCCGCTCCCGCCGCAGACGTCCGCGTGGAGCCGCCGGCCCCGGAGCGCGACGAGTCGGCGGCCGTGAGCCGGTCGTCCGTCGAGCGCGCGGGCGCCGTCGAGCGGGGCCCGGGCCTCCTCGGCCCGATCGCGCCGCGCCCGGACGCGGTCACCGCGCCCGAGCCCGTCCCGACGACGGCGCCCGAGCCCCTCGCTGAGCCGGCACCCGTCGAGACGCCCGAGGCCCCGGTCGCGGAGCCGGGCTCCGGCCTGCTCGGGACGGTCGTCGTCGCGCCGGACCTCGGCGGCTCGCTCGTCGTCGTGCCGGGGGAGAGCCCCGCGCCCGGGACGGGCACCGTCCGTTCCGTCCGGGTCGAGGTCGAGGCCGGGCTCCCCGTCGACGGCGACGTGTTCGCCGCCGCGGTGCTCACGACGCTCAACGACCCGCGCGGCTGGTCGGTCCCCGACGGCGTGACGTTCTCGCGGACGGCGGCCGAGGACGCGTCGATCCGGGTCGTGCTCGCGAGCCCCGCGACGACCGACCGCCTGTGCGCCCCGCTGGCGACCGAGAGCCGCTACTCGTGCGGGAACTCGGTCACGGGTGCTGCCGTGCTGAACTTCGAGCGCTGGGTCCTCGGGGCGCCCGACTTCGGCGACGACCTCGCCACGTACCGGCAGTACCTCGTCAACCACGAGGTCGGGCACGTGCTCGGCCACGGCCACGAGGACTGCCCCGCGCCGGGCGCCGTCGCCCCGGTGATGGTCCAGCAGTCCATCTCGGCCCAGGGCTGCCTGACGAACGGCTGGCCCGTCCCGTAACCGCCCGGCGCCACGCCACGCCGGGCGCACGACGGTGTGGGTGGCGCGTGATGGGATCGGGTCCGTGCCCCGGACGACGACCGCCCCCCGCCTCGTCGCGCGGCCTCGCGAGCTCGAGGCCGACGCGGTGCTCGACGACTCCCAGCGCGCGGCGCTCGCCGCCGCGGCCGGCCCCGGGGCCACCCTCGTGGTGGGCGCACCCGGGACGGGCAAGACCCTCGTCGCGCAGGAGGTCGTGCTCGCGGCCCTGCGCGACGGCGTCGCGCCCGAGCGCGTGCTCCTCCTCGCCGCGTCGCGCCGCGCCGCCGCCGCGCTCCGTGACCGCCTGTCGGCCCGCGCGCGCCGCACGGTCGGCGCGCCTCTGGTGCGCACCGCCGCGTCCGCGGCCTTCGCCGTCCTGCGCGAGCGCGCGGCCGCGCTGGGCGAGCCCGCCCCCACGCTGATCTCCGGCCCGGAGCAGGACCTCGTGCTCGCCGAGCTCCTGGAGGGCCACCTCGACGGCGGCCTCGCGCACCTCGGCACCCCGCTCGCGCTGCCCGCGGGCCTGCCCGAGGAGGCGCTCGGTCTCCGGGGGCTGCGCCAGGAGCTCCGCGACCTCCTCATGCGCGCGGCGGAGCGCGGCCTGACCCCGGCCGACCTCGCCGCCCTCGGCGAGCGCTACGACCGCCCGGAGTGGTCGCTCGGCGCCCAGCTCTTCGCGGAGTACCTCGACGTCACCGCCCTGCGCACGGGCACGCCCGACGCCGGGTCGCGGTTCGACCCGGCGATCGTCGTCGACGAGGCCGCGGAGGCCCTGCTCGCCTGGGACGACGAGGTGCCCGACGCCGCCCGGCCGCGCTGGGACCTCGTGGTCGTCGACGACTACCAGGAGGCGACGGTCGCGACCGCGCGCCTCCTGCACGTGCTGCACGACGACGGCGCGCGCCTCGTGCTGCTCGGCGACCCCGACGCCGCGGTGCAGACGTTCCGCGGCGCGAGCCCGGGGCTCGTGGGCCGGGCGTCCGCCCCGGCACGGCGGGACGGCGCGCGCCGGGGCGAGCTGGGCGCGCGCGTCGCCGTGCTGGGCACCGCCTGGCGCCAGAGCGCGCCGCTGCGCGAGGTGACCCGCCGCGTGACCGCGCAGGTCGGCACCGTCGCCGGGGCGGTGCACCGTGGCGCCGCGCCGCGCGACGCCGACGGGCGTCCGGGCGAGGCGACCGACGTCGGCCCCGGCGCCCCGCCCGTGCAGGTCGCGGTGCTCTCGGCGGTCGCGCAGGAGGCCGCGTTCGTCGCCCGGGAGCTGCGCGCCGAGCACCTGCTGCACGGCACCCCCTGGCACCGGATGGCCGTCGTCGCGCGCACGGGGACGCGGCTCGCGGCGCTGCGCCGCGAGCTCGTCGCCGCCTCGGTCCCCGTGACGCTGCTCGGCTCCGACGTCCCGCTGCGCGACGAGCCGGCGGTCGCGCCGCTCCTCGCGGCCGTGCGCGTGTGCGTCGCCGACGCGGAGGACCCCGAGACCCTCGACCCGTTCACCGCGGCGGCGCTGCTCACGTCGCCCGTGGGCGCGCTCGACGTCGTCGCGCTGCGCCGTCTGCGCCGCGCGCTGCGGGCCGAGGAGCTCGAGGGCGGGGGCGGGCGCTCGTCCGACGCGCTGCTCGTCGAGCTGCTCCTCGACCCGGCGCGCGCCGCGACGCTCCCGCCCACGGTGCGCCGCGGGCCGGTCGCGGTCGCCCGGGCGCTCGCGGCGGGGCGGGCTGCGGCGGCCGAGCCCGGCGCGACGGCGCAGACGGTCCTGTGGGCGGTGTGGGCCGCGACCGGTCTCGCGGAGCGCTGGCGCTCGGCGGCGCTCGACGGCGGCCCCGCCGGGGCGCGCGCGGACCGTGACCTCGACGCGGTGCTCGCGCTGTTCCGCGCCGCGGAGACGTTCGTCGACCGCATGCCGGGCGCGCCCGCCGGGGCGTTCGTCGAGTACCTCGCCTCGCAGGACCTGCCCGCCGACTCGCTCGCGGCGAGCGCGAGCGGGGCCGACGCCGTCGCGGCGCTCACCCCGGCCGGTGCGGCCGGGCGCGAGTGGGACGTCGTCGTGGTGGCGGGCGTCCAGGACGGCGTGTGGCCCGACCTCCGGCTGCGCGACTCGCTGCTCGGCTCGCAGGCGCTCGTCGAGCTCCTCGCCGGCCGCGCCCAGGACGCGCACGGGGTCGGTTCGCAGGCGCGCGCCCAGGTGCTCGCCGACGAGCTGCGGGCCTTCGTCGTCGCGACGTCGCGTGCGACGCGTCGCCTCGTCGTGACGGCCGTGCAGGACGCCGAGGAGGCGCCGTCGGTGTTCTGCGACCTCGTCGTGCCGCCGTCGGCGCCCGAGGGCCCCGACGGCACGGACGGTCCCGACGGGCGTGGTCCCCAGGACGGCCCGGGCGCACCCGCGGCGGGCGCCGGCCCGGTACCCGCCGGTCCCGCGGCGAGTTCCGGTCCGGCGCCGGTCGGACGCGCACCCGTCGGCCCGGGGCTCGCGGACGTCGGGGGCGGGCAGGTCGAGCCCGCCGAGCGGAGGCACGTGCGCGTCGGGGCGCCGCTCGACCTGCGCGGGCTGGTCGCCGCGGCCCGTGGCGTCCTCGTCGAGGCCGCGGCGCGCGAGGCCGGCGGCGCCGGAGCGTCGGGGCCGGACGAGCGCGCCGTCGCGGCGGCGACGCTCCTGGCGGACCTCGGTGCGCTCGGCGTCGCGGAGGCCCGCCCGGAGACGTGGTACGGCGTGGCGGGCGTGTCGAGCACGGCGCCGCTGCGCGGTGCGGAGGAGACCGTCACGGTGTCGCCCTCGAAGGTCGAGACGGTCTCGACGTGCCCGCTGCGGTGGTCGCTCGAGGCGGCCGGCGGGACGGCGCCCGACGCGACGCACCAGAGCCTCGGCACGCTCGTCCACTCGATCGCCGAGACCCACCCGTCCGGGTCGCTCGCCGAGCTGCGCGCGGAGCTCGACCGCCGGTGGGCGGAGCTCGCGCTGCCCGACGGCTGGCCCGCGCGCCAGCTCCGGCGCCGGGCCGAGCGCATGGTCGAGAAGCTCGCGGCCTACGTCGCGCAGGCGGGCGAGCCGCTCCTCGTCGAGCCGTCGTTCGACGTCACCGTCGGCCGCGCCCGGCTGCGCGGCACGATCGACCGGGTCGAGGCAGCGGGGGAGGGCAAGGTCCGCGTCGTCGACCTCAAGACCGGTCGGCGCACCGCCACGAAGGCGGAGGGCGCGGAGCACCCCCAGCTCGGTGCCTACCAGCTCGCGGTCGAGGCCGGCGCGCTCGACGTGCCGGAGGGCACGCGCAGCGCGGGCGCGCAGCTCGTCTACGTCGGGAGCACCCACGTGGGCCCTGCCGTCGTGGCCCAGCCCGCGCTGGAGCCGGAGCCCGACGGGTCCAGCTGGGCGCGCGACCTCGTGGAGGAGGCCGCCGGCACCATGTCGGCGGCGACGTTCACCGCCCGCCAGAACGGGCTGTGCGAGATGTGCCCCGTGCGCCGGGCGTGCCCGGTGCAGCCCGAGGGCAGGAGGGTGGTGGCGTGAGCAGCGAGCTGTTCGAGCTCCCGGAGGCGGGCGCGAGCGGGCCGACGGTGCGTCTCGTCGCGGCCGACGGCCTCCCGGTCGAGAGCGCCGACGCCCCGGGCGACGGGCACCGGGCGGCGGAGCCGCCGAAGCCGACGCTCTCCGCGACGCGGATCGCCGACCTCCTCGGACGTCCCCGCCCGACCCCGGAGCAGGTCGAGGTGATCGAGGCGCCGCTCGAGCCGACGCTCGTCGTCGCCGGGGCCGGCTCGGGCAAGACGGAGACGATGGCGGCGCGCGTCGTCTGGCTCATCGCGAACGAGCTCGTCCCGCCGGACGCGGTGCTGGGCCTCACGTTCACGCGCAAGGCGGCGGGGGAGCTCGCGGAGCGGGTCCAGGTGCGGCTCGCCCAGCTCGCGCGCGCCCGGGGCGGGGCGGCGTCGGCGCTCTCGCTGCTCGACCGGCCGACCGTCGCGACGTACAACGCGTACGCCGCGTCGCTCGTCGGCGACCACGGGCTGCGTGTCGGCGTCGAGCCGGGGGCCCGCCTCCTCGGCGAGGCGCAGCAGTGGCAGCTCGCGTCCGAGGTCGTGGAGTCGTGGGACGACGACCTGGGCACCGACCGCGCGCTGAGCACGGTCGTCGCGGCGGTGCTCGGCCTCTCCGGCGCGCTCGGCGAGCACCTCCTCGACCCCGCCGAGGCGCGGGACCGCCTGGCCGAGATCGTCGAGCAGCTCGACGCGCTCCCGCTCGGGCCGCGGCAGAAGGCCCGGACGAAGGAGGTCGAGAAGCTCGTCGGCGACGTCGCGGAACGGGTCCGGCTGCTCGACGTCGTCGCGGAGTACCGCCGCCGCAAGCGCGCGACCGACTCCCTCGACTTCGGCGACCAGGTGGCGCTCGCGGCGCGGCTCGCGCGCGAGGTGCCTGTGGTGGGGGAGACCGAGCGCGCCCGCTTCCGCGTCGTCCTCCTGGACGAGTACCAGGACACGTCGCACGCGCAGGTCGAGCTCCTCGCGGGGCTGTTCGGCGGCGGGCACCCCGTGACGGCCGTGGGCGACCCGCACCAGTCGATCTACGGGTGGCGCGGCGCTAGCGCGGGCGGCCTCGCGCGGTTCCCCGACCGCTTCCCGCGCGCGGGCGGCGACCGCTCGGCCGTGCGCTTCCTCTCGACGTCGTGGCGCAACGACGCCGCCGTCCTCGCGGCGGCGAACGTCACGGCCCGTCCGCTGCGGGGTGCCGTCGCCGGCGGCCGGGGCGACCGGGTCGAGGTGCCGCCGCTCGCGCTGCGCCCCGGCGCGGGTCCGGGCGCGGTGGCCGCGCACGTGGCGGCGACCGCCGAGGAGGAGGCCGCGGCCGTGGCCGAGCGCGTCGCCGCGCGCTGGCGCCCGGCGAGCGCGCCCGGGGGGCGCGTCACCGCGGCCGTGCTGTGCCGCAAGCGCAGCCAGTTCGCCGCGGTCGAGGTCGCGCTGCGGCGGCGTGGGCTCCCCGTGGAGGTCGTCGGACTCGGCGGGCTGCTCACGACGCCCGAGGTCGTCGACGTCGTCGCGCTGCTCGAGGCCGTGCACGACCCCTCGCGCGGCGACGCGCTCGTGCGTCTCCTCACCGGGCCACGGCTCAACCTCGGCGCCGCCGACCTGCACGCGCTCGGGAGCCGCGCGGCGGATCTCGCGCGGCTCGAGGGCGCGCTCGGCGCGCGCCGTCGCGCCCCCGCTGCGGAGGACGCCGAGTCGGGGCTCGTGGTCGTCGAGGGCGACGTGGCCGACCACCGCTCGATCGTCGACGCGCTCGACGACCTCCCGGACCCGGGCGAGCCCGCGGCGGACGGGCGCACGCTCTCCGCGGAGGGCCACGCGCGGCTCTCGGCGCTCTCCCGGACCCTGCGCGCGCTGCGCGGCCTCACCTACCTGTCGCTCCCGGAGCTCGTCGTCGAGGCGGAGCGCGCCCTGGGCCTCGACGTCGAGGCCGTGACGAACGAGGCGCTGCTCGCGTCGCGGCGGCTCGTCGACCCGGAGGCGGTGAGCGACCGGGCCCGCGAGCACCTCGACGCGTTCCGCGACGTCGCCGCGACGTTCACGCAGACGGCGGACGTCGTGACGCTCGGGGCGTTCCTCGCCTGGCTCGGGGTCGCCTCGACCCGGGAGAACGGGCTCGACCTGCCCGTGCGCGAGCCCGACCCGGACGCGGTGCAGGTCATCACCGCGCACGCCGCGAAGGGTCTCGAGTGGGACGTCGTCGTGGTGCCCGGGCTCGTGGACGGCGTGTTCCCGACCACTGCGCAGTCGTCGTCGGGGGTGCGCGCGGACAGCGGCTGGCTCACCGACGTGAGCCAGCTCCCGTACCCGCTGCGCGGCGACGCCGCCGACCTGCCGGAGTTCCGCTTCGACCTCGCCGCGGACACGAAGGAGCTCGTGGCGCGGCGCGACGAGTTCCGCGCGGCGAGCGGGGAGCACCAGCTCGCCGAGGAGCGACGGCTCGCCTACGTGGCCTTCACGCGCGCGCGGCGCGAGCTGTACCTCACGGCGTCCTGGTGGCAGACGGGATCGCGGCCGCGCGCGCTGTCTCCGTTCCTCGTCGAGCTCGTCGAGGCGGGGGTCGTGACGGCCGACGGGTGGTCGGCACCTCCCGGCCCCGACGACTCCAACCCGCTCGAGGACGTCGAGGTGACCGGGACGTGGCCTGTGCCCGACGACGCTCCCGGCGGGTCGGCGCGGTCCGTCCTGCGGGACACCGCGGCGGCCGTCGAGCGTGCGGCGGCCGAGCGTGCGGCAGCCGAGCGTGACGCGGCAAGGCGTGGCGCGGCGGACCGCGCCGCGCCCGCCGGGGCCGGGGCGGTCGACGCCGTGCCCGGGCGGGGGAGCGCGGACGGCACGGGCGGCCCCGCCGGTCTCACGGCGCCGTCGGGAGTCCTCGTCGACGCCGAGGGCCGTGACCTCGTCGCGCTCGCGCGCGTCCTGCTCGCGGAGCGCGCCGAGCGCTCGGGCCGGGAGGTCGAGCTGCCGGCGCACGTCTCGGCGTCGAGCCTCGTGCGGCTCGCGGCGGACCGCGACGAGTACGCGCTCCACCTGCGCCGCCCGGTCCCGGTCGAGCCCACGGTCCACGCGCGCCGGGGCACCCGGTTCCACCTGTGGGCCGAGCGCTACTTCACGACGTCGTCCCTGCTCGACGTCGAGGACCTCCCCGGGGCGGACGACGACGACCTCGACCCCGACGCCGACCTCGAGACGCTCCAGCGGACGTTCCTGGCCTCGGAGTGGGCCACGCGCACGCCGGTCGCGGTCGAGGTCGACGTCGAGACGCCCGTCGGGTCGACGGTCCTGCGGTCGCGCATCGACGCGGTGTTCCCCGAGCTCCCGGAGCACGCGGGCGGGGCGCGCGACGCGGTCGTGGTCGTCGACTGGAAGACGGGGCGTGCGCCGTCCGACCCGGAGGCGCGCAGCGTGCGCGAGGTGCAGCTCGCGGTCTACCGGCTCGCGTGGTCGCGCTGGACGGGGGTGCCGCTGGAGAAGGTGAACGCGGCGTTCTACTACGTCGCGTCCGACGAGACCGTGCGTCCGCGCCGCCTGCTGGGCGAGGCCGAGATCGAGGCGCTGCTGGTCGCCGACTGAGCCGGCGACGCCTCAGTCGTCGGCGTCCTGCGTCGCCTCGTCGAGATCGGCCAGCATGTCGAGCGCGTCGGCGACCACGTCGTCGAGCCCGTTGCGCACGCCGTGCAGGAGCCAGCGCGCGAGCGCGAGCTCGCCGACGAGGAGCGCGCGGTCGAGCAGGTGCTTGTCGGTGAGCTCGGTACGGCGCAGCTGGTACGCCTCCATGATCGAGTCGACGGCCTCGGGCGGTGCCGAGACGAGCAGCCACGCGAGGTCGTCGGCGGGGTCCGCCACGCGCGCGCTCGCCCAGTCCGTCACCGCGACGACGCGTCCGCGGGCGACGAGCACCTGCTCCGGGCCCAGGTCGCCGTGCACGACGACCGGCTGGAACCGCCACAGCGAGACGTCCTCGAGCGCGGTCTCCCAGCGGCGCAGGAGCGTCGGGGGGACCTTGCCCGTGGCCGCGGCCTCGTCGAGCTCCGCCATGCGGCGCGCGCGGTACTCCTCGACCTCGTAGCCCGGCAGGCCGGCGTCGTCGACGATCGCGCGCGGCAGCTCGTGGACCGACGCGAGCACGCGGCCCAGGTCGGCCGCGAGGCCCGGTCCGGGCCGCAGGCTGTCGACGTCGAGCGGCTCGCCCTCGAGCGCGGGGTGCACGACGGCCCGCCCGCCCTCGGGCAGGAGCGCGGTGCCGCTGACGCGCGGCACGGCGAACGACAGCACCCCCGACTCGGCGTAGTGCTGCAGCGAGCCCAGCAGCTCCGCCTCGGCCTCGAGCGCGGCGCCGGCCTGGAGGCTGCGGGGTGCGCGCACGGTCCAGCGGGCGCCGTCGGCGTCGGTCACGACGGCGGTGTCGTAGTCGCCCGGGTCCTCGACGGGCCGCGCGCTGCGGGCGTCCAGGCCGGGCACGGCGGCGGTCGCGAGCGCGGCGAGGGTCAACGGAGAGCGAGGCACGCGACCACGGTAGTCGGTCCCCGCGCGCGCCCGGTCGACCCACGCCGTCCGACGCCGCACGCCGCCCGACGGCGCCCGCGCAGGCGGGTGGCCCGGCCGGGGGTGGCCTACGGTCGGGGGGTGAGCACCCCTGCCGCCCGGCCGTCGTCGGGCACGAGCGACCCCGCCGCCCCGGACCGACCCACGCCCGCGCCGACCAGCACCCCGGCCGACACCGGGACCGGCACGGCCACCGGGCCGGGCGCCCTGCCGCGCACCCCGCTGGACCGCCTCCCGCTGCCGCTCGACGGCGCGTTCGTCGACCGCGCGGAGCACCGCCGCGCGGAGCCGGACCTCGTGCGCACGCTGCGGTCGCAGCCGACGACGCGCGTCCTGCTGGTCCACCGCGGCCGGCTCGCGCTCGGCGGCCCGGGCGCGGCGGACGGCGTCGCCCTCCTGGACCCGGCCGAGCTGCGCGACGTC
Source organism: Cellulosimicrobium sp. XJ-DQ-B-000 (assembly GCF_031119065.1). Taxonomy (NCBI): domain Bacteria; kingdom Bacillati; phylum Actinomycetota; class Actinomycetes; order Micrococcales; family Promicromonosporaceae; genus Cellulosimicrobium; species Cellulosimicrobium sp. XJ-DQ-B-000. Next base: position 660,161 of record NZ_JAVHYN010000001.1, on the reverse strand, counting down.
GACCCGGCGACCGACGACGACCAGGGCCGCTGGCTCTTCCTCGGCGAGGGCGACGGCACGGCGTACCTCGCGCTCGTCCTGCCCGACGACGCCGACGCCGAGGAGGTCGACATCGAGGGCGTGGACGCCTCCGAGCCGTTCGCCGTGCTCGCGCGCGAGCGGACGTGGTCGGGGCTGCGGGACCTCGTCGGCGAGGTCGGGGCGCCGGTCGCGGGGCTCGCGACGGAGGCGGTCGCGCTCGCGGCGTGGCACACGAACCACCCGCGGTGCCCGCGCTGCGGCGGTCGGACGACCGTCGAGAAGGGCGGCTGGACGCGCCGCTGCGTGGCCCAGGGCGTCGAGCTGTACCCGCGCACGGACCCGGCGGTCATCATGACGGTCGTGCACGGCGAGGGGGCCGACGAGCGCCTGCTGCTGGGGCACGCGGCGCACTGGCCGGAGCGGCGGTTCTCGACCCTCGCGGGCTACGTCGAGCCCGGGGAGTCGCTCGAGAACGCGGTGCGGCGGGAGGTCGCGGAGGAGGCGGGCGTCGTCGTCGGCGACGTGGCCTACCGGGGGAGCCAGCCGTGGCCGTTCCCCGCGTCGCTCATGCTCGGGTTCTCGGCGCGCGCGCTGACGACCGAGCTGCACGTGGACGGCGTCGAGCTCACCGACGCGCGCTGGTTCACGCGGGCCGGGCTCGCCGACGCCGTCCGGTCGGGCGAGGTGCTGCTGCCGGGCCGGTCGTCGATCGCGCGTGCGCTCGTCGAGGACTGGTTCGGCGCGCGCCTCGCCGACGACTGAGGGTGGCTCAGGGCCGCTCAGGGCCGCTCAGGGAGGCGGGTGGCGAGGAGCGGCGCGACGCACGCCGTCGCGACGGCTGCTCGGGGACGCGGAAGGGCCCGGTCCGGACGTCCGGACCGGGCCCTCCTGCGGCCGCGTCAGGCGGCGAGGCGCTTCTTGACCTCCGCGAGGGACGGGTTCGTCGCGGCGGAGCCGTCCGGGAAGACGACGGTCGGCACGGTGCGGTTGCCGTCGTTGACGGACTCCACGAACTCGGCGGTGCCGGGCGTCTCCTCGATGTTGACCTCGGTGTAGCCGATGCCCTCGGAGTCGAGCTGCGTCTTGAGGCGGCGGCAGTACCCGCACCAGGTCGTCGAGTACATGACGATCGAGCCGGCGTCGGGAAGGGTCGGGGCGGTGCTCATCGAGGGCTCTCCTGCTGCGGTTCCGGGCGGCGTGTGCCGCGGGCGGTCGGGTCGTGACGGTAACACCGGGGGAGCGCGGGCTGTTCCCCGCCCGCGTGTCACCGGGGGCTGCGAGAATCGCGGGTGATGTCCACGCCACCGGTCTCACGCCCGCTCGCCCACCGCTCCGCCGACGAGATCCTCGACGCGCTCGACCCCGACCAGCGCGACGTCGCGGTCGCGCTGCGCGGGCCTGTGTGCGTGCTCGCCGGCGCGGGGACGGGCAAGACACGCGCGATCACGCACCGCATCGCGTACGGGGTCCGCACGGGCGTGTACGTGCCGACGAGCGTGCTCGCCGTGACGTTCACGGCGCGCGCGGCGGGCGAGATGCGCACGCGGCTGCGCGAGCTCGGCGCGACGGGCGTCCAGGCGCGCACGTTCCACGCGGCCGCGCTGCGCCAGCTCGGCTACTTCTGGCCCAAGGTCGTCGGCGGGGCGCCGCCGCGCATCCTCGAGCACAAGGCGCCCGTCGTCGCGGAGTCGGCGCGGCGGCTCGGCGTCGGGGTGGACCGCGTCGCGGTGCGGGACCTGTCGTCCGAGATCGAGTGGGCCAAGGTCTCGCTCGTCACCGCCGACGACTACGTCCGGGCGTGCGAGGCGATCGACCGCGAGCCCCCGGCCGGCTACGACCACCAGACCGTCGCGCGCCTCCTCACGGCCTACGAGGACGTGAAGACCGAGCGGTCAGTCATCGACTTCGAGGACGTGCTCCTCATGCTCGGCGACATGCTTGCGACGCAGGGCACGGTGGCCGACGAGGTGCGGCGCCAGTACCGCCACTTCGTCGTCGACGAGTACCAGGACGTGTCGCCCCTGCAGCAGTTCGTGCTCGACCAGTGGCTCGGGGGGCGCGACGAGCTGTGCGTCGTCGGGGACCCGTCGCAGACGATCTACTCGTTCACCGGCGCGACGCCGCACCACCTGCTCACGTTCTCGCGCACGCACCCCAAGGCCCAGGTGATCCGCCTGGTGCGCGACTACCGCTCGACGCCGCAGGTGGTGAACCTCGCGAACCAGCTCCTCGCGCGCGCGGGCCGCGCGGGCGGCGCCCACCAGGCGCTCGAGCTCGTCGCCCAGCGGCCGGCCGGGCCGCCCGTCGCCTTCACCGCGTACGACGACGACGAGGCCGAGGCGAGCGGGATCGCGCAGCGCATCGGGCGGCTCCTCGCCGCGGGCACGCGCGCGAGCGAGATCGCCGTGCTCTACCGGACCAACGCGCAGTCCGAGGCCTTCGAGTCGGCGCTCGCCGACGCGGGCATCGGCTACCTGGTACGCGGAGGGGAGCGCTTCTTCCAGCGCAAGGAGGTGCGCGACGCGATCGTCCTCCTGCGCGGCGCGGCGCGCTCCGCCGACCCGGACGTCCCCATGCCCGAGACGGTGCGCGACGTCCTGGCCGCCGCGGGCTGGGCCCCGGCGCCGCCGGCGGCGCGGGGCGCGGCGCGCGAGCGCTGGGAGTCGACGCAGGCGCTCGTCGCGCTCGCCGACGACGTCGCGGGGCTCGCCGCCGCGTCCGACGCCCCGGCCCCGACCGTCGCGGCCTTCGTCGCCGAGCTCGACGAGCGCGCCGCCGCGCAGCACGCCCCGACGGTCGAGGGCGTCACCCTGGCGTCGCTGCACGCGGCCAAGGGGCTCGAGTGGGACGCCGTCTTCCTCGCGGGGATGAGCGAGGGGCTCATGCCGATCTCCCTCGCCGAGACGGACGAGGCGGTCGCGGAGGAGCGCCGGCTGCTCTACGTCGGCATCACGCGGGCGCGCGAGCACCTCGAGCTCTCGTTCGCGCGCTCGCGCAACCCGGGCGGCCGGGCGACGCGCCGGCGCACGCGCTTCCTCGACGGGCTCTGGCCCGACGAGCCCGGCGCGCGCGGGACGCGGCGTGCTCGCGCCGGGCAGGCGAAGGTCCGGCTCACGGGGGAGTACGACCAGGCGCTGTTCGAGGAGCTGCGCGAGTGGCGTCGCCAGGTCGCGCAGGAGACGGACAAGCCGGCGTTCACCGTGCTCGTGGACTCGGCGCTCGCCGCCATCGCCGAGACGCGCCCCACGAGCCCGGCCGGGCTGGCGCGCATCAACGGTCTGGGGCCCGCGAAGATCGAGCGGTACGGGGCCACGATCCTCGAGATCGTGCGCCGCGCGGAGCGCTGACGAGGCGCTCTGCCCGGCCCTCGACGAGGGCCGGGTGAACTCGTCGAAGAAATTCCCGTAAATAAGTTGTGCCTCCTGCGAAGGGCGGCATATGGTCGACGAGTCCTGTTGGGAAGGGGCGCGCCGAGAGGCGGGCGCCTGATGGAGAGAGGGGGTGGGAGAGCTGATGAACAACCAGATCGCCATGGCGAACCTGCTGGATCACGCGTCCGTGTACACGGGCACGCCAGGAGAGCTCCGTCCGCGTGCCATCGCGCACCGCGGCGGCACCTTCATCGCCCGCCCCGCTCCCGACTCCGCCCCCAGGACGAACCCGGTCTGACCGACCGGAACCTTCCAGGCCGCGGAGTCCCTCTAGGACCCGCGGCCTTCGTGTTCTCCGAGCACGTCCGCCGATGAGGATCACCGGCACCACCCGTCTCCACGAGACGGGGCCGCTGTCCTCAGGGTCCTGTGACGACGACGTTCACACCCACGACAGGACATCACTGGAGGACATCGTGCGGCTCACCGCGCTGCTCGACAACATCACCGCTCAGGGGGGATCCGGCCCCTGGGTCCCCCACCAACCGCTGGCCACGCCGCTCGGCGAGAACGACTCCGCGGAGTTCGACCGCCTGCTCGCGGGCCTGCTGCCCTGCCGCACCAACGACCCGGAGCTCTGGTTCGCCGAGCGCACCGCCGAGGTCGAGGAGGCCAAGGCCCTGTGCCGCACCTGCCCGCTCGTCGAGGGCTGCCTCGCCGGTGCGGTCGAGCGCCGCGAGCCCTGGGGCGTCTGGGGCGGCGAGGTCTTCGTGGACGGCGTCGTGGTCGCGCGCAAGCGCGGCCGCGGCCGTCCGAGCAAGGCCGAGGTGCTCGCCCGCGAGGCCGAGCGCCAGGCCCACGAGGCCGCACGGACCGAGGCGTCAGTCGGCGCCTCGACGGCGGCCTGACATGGGCAGCGGCGCCCCGTCCGGGGGCGTGCGCGCCAGCTCGCCGCACCCGCAGCGCGGGTGGCGGCTCGACCCGCGCAGCCGCGGCACGGCATCGGGAGCAGGAATCTCGATGCCGGCCGTGGCTGCGCGGGGCACCAGCCCGTCCAGGGCTGCCAGGACCTGACCGAGTGCGACGGCCGCCGCCGACGCCGCGAGGAGCGTCTCCTCGCCCCGGTGCACCGACGCCTCGCGCAGCTGTCGCGCGACCTGCGGCCAGCAGGGGTCCACGTCCGCGCGGTGCAGGTCCGCGCACGTCAGGCACGGGTCGAGCCCCGGTCGGACGAACGGCCCGACCACGACGTCGGCCTCGCGCACCACGACCGACAGGTGCGCGACCCCTGCACCCACCAACCTCCGGACCCGGACCGGGTCCGCGGCTCCGTGCTCGACCACGACGACGACGTCGGGCGCGGGTGCCCGTGCCTCCTCCGGCGTGACCGGGGTCGAGGCCGTCACGACGCCCGGGGCGACCTCCTCGACGATCCGCCGCACTGCGCCCTCGCGCGGCGACCCGACGTCCCGCAGCCGGTACGCCCCGCCTCCGACGTCCGTGGCGAGCACGGTGCCCGGGTCGTCGAGCACGAGCACGCCCACCCCCGCGGTCGCGAGGTGGACGGCGAGCGCGGCACCCACCCGGCCGAGCCCGACGACCCCGACGGTCGCCCGGGCGCGCGCCGCGAGGACGCGGTGCCCCGCGCCGTCGGGCAGCAGGGCCGACAGCACCGCGAGATCCGCCGCGCCGTGGCCCGGGGCGGGCGACGCCGGCCGGCGCCGACGCGCCGCCACGAGGAGGTGCGCCTCGTCGAGCAGGCGGACGAGCGCGGCGCGGCGCGTGCGCTGCGCCGGGGAGCCCGGGACGTCGGGTGCGTCGCCGCGCCGAGCGGGCCCGGCGAGCGCGCGCAGCCAGCGCTCGTCGTCGGCATCGAGCCCGGTGAGTCGCACCGACCACCGGGGGTCGGAGCCGACCTGCACCTCGCCGGGGCCGCGCCGCAGGAGCGGCGCCTCCGGTCGCAGCACACGTCGTCGCTGCACGGCTCCTCCGTCCGTCGTCGTCCGGGCGCCCGACCGGACGCCCGCCGTCAGCCTGGCACGGCCCCGAGGCGCGCCGACGGTTGTCCACAGGCTCCTCGCGATGGTCCCGCGGGGAGGATTTCTTTGCCGTCGCCACAGGTCTCCACGTCGTCCGCTCGACCGAACGTCGCGGGAGAGCGCGCCACTCCGGGCGCGCCCCTGCCATTTCGTGGCGAGAACCACTACGGTCTGAGGCGTGGTCCGGGAGACGATCGTGGAGGTTCGGCGCAGCCGCCGACGCAAGAGCACGGTGAGCGCCTACCGCGACGGCGAGCGCACGATCGTCGCGATCCCGGCGCGGTTCACGCGCGCGCAGGAGCGCGAGTGGGTCCAGCGCATGCTCGACCGCCTCGCCGACTCCGAGCGTCGGCGGCGGCCGTCGGACGCCGAGCTGGCGCGCCGCGCCGTCGAGCTGTCCGACAAGTACCTGGACGGCCGCGCCCGCCCCACGAGCGTGCGGTGGGCGGGCAACCAGGACCGCCGCTGGGGCTCGTGCACGCTCATCGACGGCACGATCCGCATCTCGACGCGCGTCCGGGGGATGCCGTCCTGGGTGCTCGACTACGTGCTCCTGCACGAGCTCGCGCACCTGCTCCACGCCGGCCACGGCCCGGGGTTCTGGAAGCTGCTCGAGGCCTACCCGCGCACGGAGCGGGCGCGAGGGTTCCTGGAGGGTGTGTCGTTCTCGCGCGACGCGGACCTCGAGCCCGACGACGCGGACCTCGAGCCGGACGACGCGGACGTCGAGCCGGGGGACGGCGCCGCGGAAACCGCGGCACCGCCCGCGGGCGCCGAGGACTGACGTCCGGGTCAGGTCAGCGCGGCACGCCGCCCTGGCCGGTCGCGTCGCCCGTCCCGCCGTCGTCCGTCGGTCCGGCCGCGTCCGGGTCGTCCGCGGGCGCGTCGTCCGCCGGGGCGTCGTCGTCCGAGCCGTCGGCCGTCGCCGGCCCCGGCTCGGTGGTGGGCGATCCCTCCGCGGCGCGGAAGATCTCCTCGAGCGCGCGGTCGACGTCGGCCTCCTCCGCGCGGGTCGCGGCGCGCCGGCCCTCGTAGCCGGACGGGTCGTCGAGGTCGGTCCCGTCGGGGAGCAGGTCGGGGTGGTCCCACACCGCGTCGCGCGCACCCGCGCCGGACTGCGCCGCGATGAGCGCCCACAGGGCGGCCGCGTCGCGCGAGCGCCGCGGGCGCAGCTCGAGGCCGACGAGCGTCGCGAACGTGTGCTCCGCGGGCCCGCCCGCCGCCCGACGACGGCGCAGCATCTCCCGCAGCGGGACGGCGTGGGGCAGGTGGGGGAGCGCGGCGACGGCGGTCACCTCGTCCACCCAGCCCTCGACGAGCGCGAGCGTCGTCTCGAGGCGCAGCAGGGTCGCCTGCTGCTCGGGCGTGTTCTGCAGGCCGAAGACGCCGCCCGACAGCGCGCGCTGGAGCGCGTCGGTGTCCGCGAGGTCGACGTCCGCGAGCTGCGACTCGAGCGCGGAGAGGTCGATGGTGATGCCGCGGGCGTAGGCGTCGACGAGCCCGCGCAGGTGCCCGCGCAGCCACGACACGTGCGTGAACAGGCGCGCGTGGGCGGCCTCGCGCAGGGCGAGGAAGAGGCGGACCTCCTCGGCGGGGGCGTCGAGGCCCTCGGCGAACGCCGCGACGTTCGTCGGCAGGAGGACCGTCGCGGGCCGGTCGAGCAGCGGCAGCCCGACGTCGGTCGCGCCGAAGACCTCGCGCGAGAGCGTCCCGGCGGCCTGGCCCACCTGCATGCCGAACACCGCGGAGCCGAGGCGCCGCATGAGCGCGGCCGGGTCGCCCGCGGGCAGCCCGAGCGCACCGGCCGGCAGACCGGGCAGCGTGAACCCGACGCCCGGCAGGGCCGAGGTGTCGTCCCCCATGCCCTCGGGGAGCTGGTCGCGCAGGACCGTGGCGAGCGCGTCCGCGACGGAAGCGGCGACCGGGGCGACGAGCTCGTTCCACGCGGGGAGCGTGTGCTCGACCCACTCGGACCGGCTCCACGCCTGGCTCTTCCCGCCCGACGGCGGCAGGTCGGTGACGGCGTCGAGCCAGAGCTCGGCGACGGACAGCGCCTCGGTGACCGCGCGCTGCTGCGCCGGCGAGATCGACGGGTCGCCCTCGGCGACGGCGACCTGGCGCGCGACGTCGTGCGAGACGTCGGTGTTGACCGGGCCGTCGCTCGGCGTCGAGAGCATGCGCTGCACCTGCGCGAGGACGTGCTGGAAGAGCTGTGGGTCGGCCGCGCCGCCCGCAGCGAGCGCCTGCGGGTCGAGCCCGCGGGCGCGCAGCTCGCGCAGCGCCTCGTCGGCGTCGGGCCCGAGCATCGAGCGGAGCAGCTCCTCGAACCGCGGGTCGAAGGGCGTGTCGTCGTCCGGTCCGGGCGTGCGGTCGGGGGGAAGGCTGCTCATGGCGACTCCTCACGGTAGCGTCGGTGATCACCGTAACCACGATCGAGCGCCGAGAACGGGGGCTGGGCCATGTCCGAGGGCCGGGTTCGCTCACGGCGCAGCGAGGCGCTCCCCGCGGCGGGCGAGCCCCCGGCCGGTCCGGGGGAGGACCCCACGGCGAGCGCGGTGACCGCCCCGGCGGACGAGGTCGCCGATCCCGACCCGGTGGTGGTCGTCGGCGTCGGGCAGGTCGCGGACGCGGTGCGCGCGGGCCTGGGCGCCGCCGAGGCGTCGCCCGTGGACGCGCTCGTCTGGCCCGCCGGGGCGCGACGGCTCGTCGTGGTCGCGCCCGCGGGGGAGTTCGGGACGCCGCGCGCACGGACGGACGCCGAGCAGCGCGCGCGCCTCGCGCTCCTGGGCCGTCGTGCGGGGGAGGCGGCGGTCGCGGCCGGGATCGAGCACGTCGTCGCCGTGTCGTCGGCCGCGGTGCACGGCGCGTCGCCCGAGCGGGGCGTGATCGACGACGACGACCCCGTGGCCGCCGACGACGGGCCCGGCTTCGCGGGCGACCTCGTCGCGTTCGAGGACGCGCTGCGCGACGCGCTCGACGGGGTGCCGCTCGCGCTCGTGCGGCCGGCGGTCGTCGTCGGGCCGGGCGTGGACACCGTGCTCACGCGGCACTTCGAGGCCCCGCGCCTGCTCACGGTGCGCGGCGGCGGCCGCACGTGGCAGCTCGTGCACGTCGACGACGTGGTGGGGGCGGTGCGCGTCGCGCTGGACCAGGGTCTCGTCGGCGGTCTGACGGCCGGGCCGGTGCGCGACGGCGAGCCCGACGCGCTCGACTCGGAGACGGTGGCCGCGGCGGCCGGGATGCGCACGGTGCAGCTCCCGCCCGCGACGGCGTTCGGCACCGCCGAGCGGCTGCACCGGGTCGGCGCGCTCCCGTCCCCGGCGAACGACCTCGCGTTCGTCGTGCACCCGTGGTCGGTCTCGGCGCGGCGCCTGCACGACGCCGGGTGGCGCCCGGAGTGGTCGGGCGCCGCGGCGCTCGAGGTGCTCCTGGCCGAGGTGCGCGGCCGCACGGGCGTCGGGGGCCGCCGGTTCGGGGGCCGGGATGCCGCGGCGCTCGGCGCGGCCGGGGCGGCCGTCGCGGTCCTGGGCACGGCCGCCGTCTGGCGGCAGGCCCGCTCGCGCCGCCCGTAGGGGCGGCTCCCGGGCAGTGTCCACGCCGTCGGCAGGGAGATCCCAGCAACCTCGGGGATGATGTCCCGGTGAGCGACGCCCCCTCCTTCGACGCCCTCCTCACCGAGGACGAGCACGACCCGCCGCCCGTGACCCGGCGGTCGCTGACGTTCGGCATCTCCCTGCTCGCGACGACGCTGCTCGTCGCGGGCCTCGCGATCCTGCCCGCGCCGTACGCGGTGCGGTCGCCGGGCCCGACGGAGGACACGCTCGGCCAGCAGGACGGCACGCCCCTCATCTCGATCACGGGCGCCGAGACGTACGACTCGACGGGCGAGCTGCTCCTGACGACCGTGTCCGTCGCCGGCGGCCCGGGCTACCCGGTGAACCTCGGCCAGGTGGTGCAGGGCTGGTTCGACCGGTCGCGCAGCGTGCGCCCGGTCGAGGAGGTCTTCCCGACGGGCCGCACCAAGGAGGAGACCGAGCAGCAGGGCCAGGCCGAGATGATCAGCTCGCAGGAGAACGCGACGGTCGCCGCGCTCACCGAGCTGGGGTACGACGTGCCCGCGACGCTCACGGTCGAGGGCACGGTGCCGGACAGCGGGTCCGACGGCGTCGTCGAGCCGGGCGACGTCATCGTCGCGCTCGACGGCGCGCCCGTGCGCACGTACCAGGACCTCATCGACGGTCTGGCGGCGGTCGACCCGGGCGACGACGTGACGCTGCGCGTGCAGCGCGACGGCGCGGAGACGGACCTCACGGTCGCGACGACCGACGGCGGCGACACCGCGCTGCTCGGGGTGTTCATCGACCCCGCGTTCGACTTCCCGGTCGACGTCGAGATCCAGATCGAGGACATCGGCGGCCCGAGCGCGGGCACGATGTTCGCGCTCGGGATCGTCGACCAGCTCACGCCCGAGGACGAGGCGAACGGCGTCGTCATCGCGGGCACGGGCACCATGAGCGTCGAGGGCGACGTGGGGCCGATCGGTGGCATCCAGCAGAAGCTCTACGGCGCGCTGCGCGACGGCGCGACGTGGTTCCTCGCCCCGCAGGCCAACTGCCCCGAGGTCGTGGGGAACGTGCCCGACGGCCTGCACGTGGCGGCGGTCTCCACGCTCGCCGACGCGCGCGCGGCGATGGAGGCGATCGGCGCGGGCGAGGGTGACTCGCTGCCCACGTGCGAGGCGCGCGGCTGACGACGCCGCGGGCCGTCAGTCCTCGAGCGTCGCGCGCAGCGCCTCGACAAGCCCCGGCACGAGGTCCGGTCCGCCCGCGACGTCCGTCGCCGAGTCGTGGGCGCGCGACCGGACGGCGCACCACGTGGGGCCGTCGCGCAGCACGCCGACGGCGAGGCGCACGTCCTGCCGGTCAGGGTGGTTCGTGAGGTAGTCGAGCGCGGCGTCCGGGTCGTCGGGGACGCCCTCCTCGGCGGCCGGCGGCAGCACGATCCGCTCGACGACGAGCGCGGCGCCGTCGACCGTCGCCGGCCACGCGACGCGGGCGAGCCCGTCCTCGAGGTCGCCGTCCACGGCGAAGCCCTCCTGCTCGATCGACAGCAGGTGGTGCGGGTCCGCCCCGGCGGCGGCCACGACGTCGGGCGGGAGCCGGTCGGCGAGCGTCGGGTCGGCGCCGAGGGCGCCCGCCGTCCCGACGAGCGCGAAGAGCCGGGGCGGGACGTCCCAGCCCGCGTCGGCCGCGTGCGACTCGATCTCGTGCACCGCGAGCGCGAGGGCGTGCTGCGGGGTGGGGCCGCCGGGCGCGACCAGGTCGGGACCGGCGTCGGGTCCGGGCACGGGGGTGGTGGCGTCGGGACCGGGGGCGGCGTCGTCAGGCTGGGGCATGACCCCATCGTCCCTCATCGGCGCCGCCCCGCGCCGCCGCGGGCCGGGTGCCGGCCGTCCCCCACGAGGCGCCGGACCGTGGGAACCTTGGGGGAGGACCGGGCGTTGACCCCGGTGCACGCCCGAGCCACGACCGAAGAGGTATACCCACCGTGTCATTCGCCGCAGCGCCCCGCCGGCCGTCCTCCGGGGGGCGGCCCGCCCGGCGCCGGAGCCCGATCGGGATCGCGATCGCCGTCGTCGGCGCCCTCGTCGTCCTCCTGCTCCTGCTCGCCCAGTTCTGGACCGAGGTGCTGTGGTTCCAGCAGCTCGACTTCGCGAACGTCCTGTGGACCCAGTGGGGCGCGCGCATCGCCCTGTTCGTCGCGGGCTTCCTCGTCATGGGCGGGCTCGTCTTCCTGTCGTTCTCGCTCGCGTACCGGTCACGGCCCATCTACGCGCCGTCCACCCCCGAGCAGGCGACCCTCGACCAGTACCGCGAGGCGATCGAACCGCTGCGCAAGGTCGTCATGATCGTGGCCCCGGCGCTCGTCGGCTTCTTCGCCGGCGCGGCGGCGTCCTCGCAGTGGCAGACGGTCCTCCTGGCGCTCAACTCCGTCCCGTTCGGCACGACGGACCCGCAGTGGGGCATCGACCTGTCCTTCTACGTCTTCACGCTGCCCGCCCTCCGGTTCGTCGTGAGCTTCCTCATGGCGGTCGTCATCATCGCGGGCATCGCCGCGGTCGCGACGCACTACCTCTACGGCGGCCTGCGGATCGGCGGCGGCTCCGACGCGGGCCCGCGCACGACGACGGCCGCGCGCGTCCAGCTCTCGGTGATCGCGGCGCTGCTGCTCGTCCTCATCGGCGCGAACTACTGGCTCGACCGGTACTCGATCCTCACGTCGGGCGGCGCGAAGTTCGACGGCGCGTCGTACGCGGACGTGCACGCGGTGATCCCGTCCAAGGCGATCCTCACGGTCGTCGCGCTCTTCGTCGCGGCCCTGTTCGTGGTGACCGCGGTGCGCGGCAACTGGCGCCTGCCGGCCATCGGCGTGGGCCTCATGGTGGTCTCGGCCATCGCGATCGGCGGGATCTACCCGGCCGTCGTCCAGCGCTTCCAGGTCACGCCGAACGCGCAGGACTTCGAGGAGGAGTACATCCAGCGCAACATCGACGCGACGAAGGCCGCCTACGGCATCGACAACGTCGAGACCGAGCAGTACAACGCCAAGACCGAGGCCGAGGCCGGCGCGCTGCGCGAGGACGCGGACACGACGGCGTCGATCCGCCTCCTGGACCCGGAGATCGTCAGCCCGTCGTTCAGCCAGCTCCAGCAGAACAAGCAGTACTACCAGTTCTCGAGCTCGCTGTCGGTGGACCGCTACACGATCGACGACGAGAGCCGCGACACCGTCATCGCGGTGCGCGAGCTCAACCAGGACGGGCTCGGCGCCGACCAGCGCAACTGGGTCAACGACCACACGGTCTACACGCACGGTTTCGGCGTCGTGGCGGCGTACGGTAACCAGATCGGCCCCGACGGCCGGCCCGCGTTCTACGAGGGCTCGATCCCGTCGACGGGTGCGTTCACGGACGCGGGCGGCTACGAGCCGCGCATCTACTTCTCGCCCGAGGCGCCCGAGTACTCGATCGTCGGTGCACCCGAGGACCGTGAGCCGTGGGAGCTCGACTACCCGGTGGACGACGCGGGCGGACAGGTCAACAACACCTTCCCCACCGACGAGGTCGCGGCCGGTCCCAGCGTCGGGTCGTTCGTGAACAAGGTGCTCTACGCCCTGAAGTTCGGTTCCGAGCAGATCCTGTTCTCGGACCGCGTGACGAACGAGTCGCAGATCCTCTACGACCGCAGCCCGCGCGACCGCGTCGCGAAGGTGGCGCCGTTCCTCACGCTCGACGGCCGCGTGTACCCGGCGGTCGTCGACGGCCGCGTGAAGTGGATCGTGGACGGCTACACCACGTCGAACGCCTACCCGTACTCCACGTCGGAGTCGCTCGAGGACTCGACGCGTGACTCGCTCGTCGCGGCCAACTCGGTCGAGGCGCTCGCGCCGCAGCAGGTGAACTACATCCGCAACTCGGTCAAGGCGACCGTCGACGCGTACGACGGCTCCGTCGACCTCTACGCGTGGGACACGGAGGACCCGGTCCTCCAGGCGTGGACGCAGGTCTTCCCGAACGCCGTGCAGCCGCTGTCCGAGATCTCGGGCGACCTCATGAGCCACCTGCGCTACCCCGAGGACCTGTTCAAGGTGCAGCGCACGCTCCTCGCGAGCTACCACGTGGACGACGCGAACGAGTTCTTCTCGGGCCAGGACTTCTGGCGCAGCCCGGAGGACCCGACGGCGAGCGGGGACAACAAGCCGCTCCAGCCGCCGTACTACCTCACGCTGCAGATGCCGAGCCAGGAGGCGCCGACCTTCTCGCTCATGTCGACGTACATCCCGGGGGGTGGCTCGGACCGCAACATCCTCACCGGCTTCCTCGCGGTCGACGCGGAACCGGGCAGCGAGGCGGGCGTGCGGTCGGAGGACTACGGCACGCTGCGGCTCCTCGAGCTGCCGCGCAACGCGACGGTGCCCGGACCGGGTCAGGTGCAGAACAACTTCAACACCGACCCGACGGCGGCCGACGGCCTGCTGGCACTGCGCCGCGGTGACTCGACGGTCATCAACGGCAACCTGCTGACGCTGCCGGTCGGTGGTGGCCTGCTCTACGTCCAGCCGGTGTACGTGCAGTCGACCGAGGGCACGCGGTTCCCGCTGCTGCGCAAGGTGCTCGTCTCCTTCGGTGACGAGATCGGCTTCGCCGACACGCTCGACGAGGCGTTGGACCAGGTGTTCGGCGGCGACTCGGGCGCGAACGCCGGTGACGCGGACGGCGGCGTCGAGACCGAGGTCCCGGATCAGCCGGCCGACGGCGAGTCGCCGGACGCGGGCACGACCGACCCGGGCACGACCGACCCCGGCACCGAGCCCCCGGCGACCGAGGAGCCGGCCCCGCCGGCCGACGGCGGCACGGTCGACGGCGGCGCGCGCGCCGAGCTCGACCAGGCGCTGCGCCAGGCGCAGCAGGCCATCGAGGACGGCCAGGCGGCGCTCGCCGAGGGCGACTTCGCGGCCTACGGCGAGGCGCAGGACCGCCTGCAGCAGGCGCTCGAGTCGGCCCTCGCGGCCGAGCAGGCGCTCGACACCGAGTCGTCGGCGGGCTGACGCACCGGTCGCGCGAGCGACGCAGCGCCACGGACGGGCGGGGACACCAGCGGGTGTCCCCGCCCGTCCGTCGTCTGCGGCCGTTCGGGACGGAGTTGTCATTTGCCGCCCCGGGCGGGAGGATCGCTCCTCGTGACTTCTGCAACGGTTTGCAGCAACGCTTTCAGCGCGGCGGGCGACGACACCACGACCGTGCCGGCGGTGCGGCTGCACCACACGTCCGGCGCCGAGCTCGTGGTCGCGCTGCGTGGCGCCGCCGTCCTCGCGTGGCGCGCCCCCTGGCGCGGCGCCGACGGCATCGAGCGCGTCGAGGACCTCGTCGACGGGTACGCCGACGAGGCGGAGGTCGCCGCGCACGACGCCGCGCGGTCGGCGCTCATGGCGCCGTTCGTCAACCGCCTCGCGGGCGGCGAGTACGTGTTCGACGGCGTCCGGCACCGCGTACCCCCGGTGCTCCCCTGGGAGCCGCTCGCCATGCACGGGTTCGCGCGCACGCTCGACTGGGCGGTCGTCGAGGATGCGGGGGAGGGCGGGGTCGCTGCGCGCGACGCGGCGGCCGTCGACGGGGCGGAGCGCGAGTCCGTGACGCTCCGGACGGTCGTCCACGCCGACGCGCACGCCGGCTACCCGTTCGCGCTCGTGCTGGAGGTCCGGTACGTCCTGGGCGCCGGATCCCTCGACGTCACGCTGCGCGCCCGCAACGTCGGGACGACCGCGGCCCCCGTCTCGCTCGGCTGGCACCCCTACCTCCGGGTACCCGGGCACGGCACGGTCGACGCGCTGGAGCTCACGGTGCCGGCCCGCCGCGCCGTCGTGACTGACGTGGGGATGCTCCCGCTCGCGGGGGAGGCCGCGTTCGGGGCGACCGACGGCGTCGGCCCGCTGCCGCTCGCGGGCGTGCGCCTCGACCACGCGTTCGCCGACCTCCGGGCCGACGCCGACGGCCGCGCGCGCACGGTCGTGCGCGACCCCGCCACCGGGCAGGGGCTCGCCGTCTGGCAGGAGCGCGGCCTCGTGCACGTCTACACGGGCGACGGCCTGGCACGGCGCGGCCGCGCGGCGATCGCCGTCGAGCCGGTGGAGACGCTGACCGACGCGTTCAACCGGGCGGACTGCGCCGCCGACGTGCGGCTCGAGCCGGGGGCCGTCCGCGAGTTCGCCTTCGGGGTCGAGGTCCTGGCGTGACCCACGTCTCGTCCACCCGATTTGGCCTGGTCCGGAACCTCACGTAGAGTAGTGATCACCGACGCGGGGTGGAGCAGCTCGGTAGCTCGCTGGGCTCATAACCCAGAGGTCGCAGGTTCAAATCCTGCCCCCGCTACCACGGGAAGGCCCTCTGGCTAGGCGAAATGCCTAGTCAGAGGGCCTTTTGCTTTGCCTCCAGGGAGGTGCTCGGTCCGGGGTGAAAATCCGGGTGAGGGTGCTGGCGGGTGGGCCCTGCAACGCAGTTTCGTGTGGACTTGCTACCTAGGTTCAAAACGGAACTGGCGGTTCCGTAGGGAAACCGGCCTGCGCCCCGTCGTCGGATCGCGGCCCACGGGCACAGGTACGAGATGACATGCCGGTGTGCGCTGCCTCCGTACCGAGCGCCTCGTCGCCGCCACAACATGCGTCTCGAAACTGGTGTCGTAGGTCACCGCTACGCTCCATCCAAGCGCCGCCGTGCAGACGCCGAGGCGTAGGACTGACTACTGGGGGAGCGTCGGCATGGGCATCGGGGCGCAGTGGATTCGTGCTGCACTTCAGGTCAACCCGTTCACGTACGAGGGCCGCAACGCGCCGAAGACCTTCTTTGCGGACGAGGCGACGTACAACGCCGCCCTCCTCGACAAGTGCGACGAGTTGGGCATCGCCTTGATCGCGATCACCGACCACTGGCGAGTCGATTCTGCGCTGGAGTTGATCGCCGCTGCCGAGGCCCGGGGCATCGTCGCGCTCCCGGGGTTCGAGGCGAACTCTTCGGAGGGCATCCACATCCTCGTCCTCTTCGAGGCCGGGACGCCCGTCGCGACGATCAACGCGGCCATCGGGCGCTGCGGAGCCAACCCGGGCTGCGACAACGGCACGCCCGGCGAGCCCTACGCGAAGATCATGGAGCGGATGACCGCCGCTGGGGCACTCCCTGTCCCGGCCCACGTGAACGTGAAGCCCGCCGGCCTGCTGACGACCCGGTCGGGCCAGCCGCTCGCGACGATGATTCTGCACAAGGACCTTCACGTCATCGGTGTCTCGCCCGGTGTCGAGGCGGCGAAGGATCAGGAGGCAGTCGTCGACGGGGCCGGGATATTCGAGCGCGTCCACCCTCTGGCGGTGATCCATGCCGACGACGTGATGGGTCCACGTCAGTTGCAGGATCCCGGTGCGAGCACGTGGTTCAAGGTCAGCTCGCCCTCGCTCGAGAGCCTGAAGCTCGCGGTGCGGACACCCGAGACCAGAATCTCGCTCGGTGACCCGCGATCCACGCCGCGGCCGTGCATCAAGAGTGTGTCCTGGGTTGGGGGATACTTCGACGGGGTGAGCGTGCCGATCTCCTCGGATCTGACCGCGCTCATCGGCGGACGGGGCGCTGGCAAGTCGACGGTGATCGAGAGCATCCGCTACGCGCTCGACATCCGGCCGATCTCGGCTCAGATGGCCAAGGACCACAAGGCGATCGTCGATGACGTGCTAAACGCCGGCACGATCGTGCGCGTCGAAGTCGAGAGCGTTTCTCCGACGGTCCAGAGCTACACCATCCAACGCGAGGTGCCTCATCCTCCTGTGGTGCTCGACTCTGCCGGCCAGCGCACGAAGCTCACGCCCGTCGACGCGATTGGAGCCGTCGAAGTGTTCGGCCAGCACGAGCTTGCGGAACTCGCGGGTGACTCGGGGAGCATCGCCGAGCTTGTCAGGCGCTTCGACGGCTCCGACGGAGAGGACCCGGCGCTGATGGACGTGCGCGAGCGGCTGCGCGTCAACCGCGAAGACCTCATGCGAGCTGAGGAAGCCAGGACGAAGCTGGAGGACGAGCAGACGCAGGCCGAGCGGCTCGAAGAGCAGCTTGATCGCTATCAGGGCACCGACGTCCCGGGCAAGCTTCGCGGGCACGAGCGGCTCGCACTGGACGACGCCGCCTTCAGCGAGGGGTTGTCTCGCGTGGATGCGGCCAAGCGTGCTCTGGACCAGTATCGGAAGTCTGCGTCTCTGACCGATCTTGTTGCGAGGATCGATGACATCGACGGCGCGCCGCAGGCCGAGCGCCTGTCACGTGTGACGACGGCCCTGGAAGGTCTGCACCAAGCACTGACCGATCTTGGCGTGCAGGCCGCTTCCGCAATCGAGGCCGCACAGAGCGAGATCAGAGAGGCGCGGGTCGACTGGAACGAGGCGACCACCGGCGAGAGGGAGAACTATGGCGAGGTCCTCCGAGAGCTCGCCGAGGCGGGGCTCGATCCTGGGAAGTACATCGCTGCCAAGGCGGAACTGACATCGGTCAAGGCGTCGAAGCCCCGCTTGAAGGCAAAGGCCGAGGAGATCAAGCAGCTGCTCAACGAGCGCACCGCCATGCTCGACGAGCTCCGTGCGCACGAGACGGCCGCCACCGAGCGCCTGCACACGGCGATCCGGTCAGCGAACGGCGCGACGGATGGCGTCGTGGTGGTCAGGCCGATGCCGACCAAGGATCGTTCCCACGTCATGGATGCCATCAAGGCGAGGGTCAGCGGGCAGAGGACCCAGATCGTCGCAGCGGTGCAGGATCCGGCGTTCTCTCCGCAGGCACTCGCCGAGGCGATCAGAGACGGCGGCGGTGCGCTCGCTGAGCTCGGCATCAAGGGCGCACAGTCGTCAAGCCTTGTCGAGGCCGGCGAGGAGCTGGCGCGCGAGCTGGAGGAGCTCACCGTGGCCCCCGCGGTCGAAGTGCTGCTCAGGATAGACGGCGCGCAAGGGTTGCGGAGCCTCGACCAGCTCTCGAAGGGGCAGCGAGCCACCGCGCTACTGCTCCTGCTGCTCGGTGCGTCCGATGCGCCCTTGATCATCGACCAGCCGGAGGACGACCTGGACAACAACTTCGTCTACAAGGGAGTGGTCAGGCACCTGCGGGAGCTGAAGGGCAAGCGGCAGATCATCGCGAGCACCCACAATGCCAACGTGCCGGTGCTCGGAGACGCCGAACTCATCGTGGTGCTCGAGAGCCACGGGAGCCACGGCCGTCCATCGGAAGCCGGTGTCGGCTCTTTGGACGACCGCGCGATCCGCTCCCTCGCGGAGAACATCCTCGAGGGCGGCCCCGCGGCCTTCAACGCACGTCATCACCTCTACGGATTCTGACCGGTCAGGACCCGCCATGGCCACTGAGGATCGGTCTGGCACTGCAGAGGGACATGTCGCCGGTCTGGGCGGGGGACTCGCGACCCTCAAGCAGACGACGGACTGACCATGAACCGGGTCTGGAATGAAGGATCGAAGCATGGCAAGCAGCATTGAAGGTGACGTTGCGCGCATCGAGGCGGCTCTCAACACCCCGACGCTGAAGCTGCTGGACCGCAAGTCCGCAGGTGTCGCGATGCCCCTGTTCGCCAACGCGTTCCCCGAGGACGGACAGCCTGTCCCGGTCGAGCAGTTCCATACTCGTGTCGACGCTCTCCTGGACGAGCTCCGCGCTGGCGGCTACACGGTCCCGGCCTCCACCGGGAAGGCCCTGGCGATGCAGTGGGTGCGTGAGCGTTGGCTCTACCGTGACCCGGGCCGCGGTGAGGAGACCTACCAGCTGACCGGTGACGCGAAACAGGCTCTCGACTACGTTACCCGTGCCACGCGCACGCAACTCAACGTCTCGGTCTCCCGCATCGAGACGATGCGCCGTGTCGTCTCGGAGGCGGCGCTCACGGCGAACCCGGACCGCGAGGAGCGCAAGCGCCGTCTGGCCGAGGAGATCGCCCGGCTGCAGGCCGACTACGACTTGCTCGCGTCTGGCGCGGAGATGCCCGGGTCCTCCGAGGCCGAGCTGACCGAGCAGTTCGCCAACGTGCTGCGCGAACTCGACGGTCTGCCCTCGGACTTCCGTCGTGTCGAGGAAGCCGTGCGCGAGATGCACCGCGTCATCACCAAGCGGTTTCGCGAGGAGGTGAGTCCAGTCGGTGAGGTGGTCGACAGCTACCTCAAGCAGTCCGAGGACCTGCTGACCGCGACTCCCGAGGGGCGCGCGTTCAAAGGGGCCCTGGAGCTATTCCGTAAGCCCGACTGGCTGACCCGGCTGCGTGCCGACCTCGGGATGATCCTCGCCCACCCCTGGGCCGGCACGCTGCTGCCGGACGAGCAGCGTCAGCTGCGCACGGCAGTCGACGTGATCCGCCGGGGCATGACCGACGTCCTCGACCAGCGCCGGCGGCTCTCGGCGACCCTGCGCGAGCACATCGAGAACTACGACCACATCAAGAACCGGGAGCTTGAGGCCGTCCTGCGCGGCATCGACAGTGAGATGCGGACGTGGATGCAGTCCGCCCGGCCTCGCGACCACGTCGAGGTCGATCTGATCCCCCAGAACCTCGACATGGCGATGCTCCGGCTCAAGTCCTTCGATCCCGCGAGCGAACGCGTGCCGGAACCACTCGAGGACGTCTCCAACGAGGCACCAGCGTCCCTGTCGCTGGCCGAGATCCGCCAGCAGGGTGGGCCCTCGCTCGAACGACTGCGGGAGCAGATCGAGACGAAGCTCGCCGAGGGCAATCTCGAGTCCGCCGCAACGCTCTTCAACATGTTGCCCGCCGATCTGCGCAGACCCGTCGAGATTCTCGGACTCATCCACCTGTTCGCGCAGATGGACGCCGAGTTCGTCCCGTCTGTGCGTGAGCAGGTCACCGCCATCCGACCCGACGGCAGCGTCCGCCGGTTCCGGATCCCCACATCAACCTTGATCACGACCGGCCCGCAGCCCGAGGGAGACGCACGGTGACCGACAGCCTGACCGACGAGACACAGGGCAATGCCGAGAACGACGCTCCCGACGTCACCAGCCTCGCGCTGTTCGAGGGGGACACGAGCACTCTCTACCCCGAGCAGCGGTGGTGTCTCCATGCGCTGCTGAAGCAGCGCTACGTCTCGGCCGACCGGTACCCCGAGCAGTGGGCCGTGCTCCTCGACAACCCCGACATCATCGAGAGCCGGCTCAACGAGCTCTTCTTTCGGCTGCGCCTCGACCGTGAGAACCAGGTCGCCTTCAAGTATCCGGCCGTGGCGGACACCGGCGAGTCCCTGCCGTCGTTGCTGCGCGACATGCCGCACACGAAGGAAGAGACGATCGTCATGGTCTTCGTGCGCCAGCGCTTTTTTGCTCAGCGCCAGGAGGGTGAGGACGTGGTATTCGTCGATCGCCAGGTGTTGCTCGACGAGGTGGCCGACCAGCGCCCTGAGCACGCCACCCACCGCGCGATGGACGACAAGCGCGCACGCAAGGCGATCGACGGCTTGGCCGCCGCGGGAGTGCTGCTCAAGACTCAGGACCCCGACCGGTTCCGGATCTCACCGATCATCGAGGTCCTCCTGCCGATCGAGAAGCTGCGGAGTCTGTGGACGTGGCTCATGACCCAGAACGGCACCGAGGCCGAGGACGGCAACGCTGAGGCCACGAACGAGACCGACAACGACGACGAGCTCGACCTGCTGGCCGAGCTCGAGGAGGAAGACGCATGACGACCGACCTGCTGTTCTCGACACAGCCCGGCCCCGTGATCGACCATGACCAGTGGCGCATCGAAGCCCTGCAGATGGTCAACTGGGGCGGATTCCACGGTCGTCGTGAGGTGCGCTTCTCCACCGGCTCCACGCTGCTCTCCGGTGCGAGCGGCTCCGGCAAGAGCACGGTGCTCGACGCCTACATTGCGCTCATGATGCCCTCGGACACGCCGTTCAACGGGGCGTCCAACGACGCTGGCGGCGGGCGTGCGCGGTCGAGCGAGCAGCGCAACCTGTTGAGCTACCTGCGCGGCAAGATGGACGAGAGCCGGGTGGCCGGCTCGCACGAGATGCGCGATGAGGTGTTGCGCGGCCGGGACGGCGGCCCCGTCTGGGGTGCGATCGCCGGGACCTTCGTCAACGACAACGGTCGCCGCTACACCGTCGCGCGCATCTACTACGCCAAGGCCGGGGCACGGCTCGGCGGTGAGGTGGTCACGACCTTTGCGACATTCGACGGCTACCTCGACCTGACACGCCTCGAGGCGCTGGCGTCGACCCGCTTCGACAAGCGCTCGCTCAAGGCTGCGATCCCCGGTCTTCTCACGCGCACCAGCTTCGGGGAGTTCGAAAGCACGATCCACACGCGTCTGGGCATCGGTGACGGCGGAGACGGTGGTCGCAAGGCCATGCGTCTGCTCGCCCGGGTCCAGGCCGGCATGCAGATCAGCCGCGTCGACGGTCTCTACAAGAAGATGGTGCTCGAGAAGCCCACCACCTATCAGGCCGCCGACGATGCCCTGGCGCACTTCGCGGACCTGGAGGCCTCCTACACGAAGATGGTCGACGAGGCGGCCAAGGTGAAGACGCTCGAGCGGCTGCCCGGGTTGCAGCACGACCTTGCCGACGCGGAGACCAAGGCGCTGCTCATCGCCCAGTTCGGCGCTGACGACGCGGGGCCGTCGCCCTTCCAGCTCTGGCGACTGCGCACGGAACGGAGGCTCCTCGACACGGCGGTCACCCACAACCGGCGTGATCACAGCTCCACGACCACCGCGTTCGAGACGGCCAAGACGGAGGAAGCCGATCTCCGTGCGCGGCTGGCTCAGATCGCCAAGGACAAGAACGCCCACGGTGGTGCGGCGATCGAGGAGCGTCGCACGGAGATCGATCGTCTCACGCGCAGCCGTGAGACGGTCTACCAGGCCAACATCCGCTTCCAGACGCGGACCGAGCCCATCAACCTCGTCGTGCCTGAGACTTCCGAGCAGTTCGCCGAGGCGCAGGCCGATGCGACGGAATTCCTGGCGGTCTCCGACGAGCGGGAGACCGCCCTCCGGGCCGAGGAGGAGACCGTCCGGGAGGAGGAGCTCGCCCCGCTGACCACCAGGCAGCGCGAGCTCCTCGATGAGCGGAGGTCCCTCCAGGGGCGTGCCGGGGCGGTCCCGCAGGGCCTGCACGACGCCCGCGTCCGCATGGCTCAGGCCGCGGGTCTCGATCCGATGGAGGACCTTCCGTTCGCCGCCGAGCTCATCGACGTCCTGCCTGACGAGGAGCACTGGCGCACGGCCGTGGAGACCACCCTGGGCGGTATCGCGCGTACGGTGCTCGTGGACCGCCGCACGCGCAATCGGCTCTCCTCGGCGATCGATCGTGTGTCGATCCGCCCGCGCATCAGGTTCCAGGCGGTCACCTTGGCCGAGCACGAGGAGTGGCAGGGCGACCCCTCCTACGTCTCGGGCAAGCTTGCATTCAAGGACTCACCCTTCTCGCACTGGCTCCAGGACCGTGTCACGGCCCCTGGCATCGACCACCTGTGCGTGGCCGACGCCGCGTCGCTTGACGGTCCCGGCTCACGTGTCACGCCTGCAGGGCAGACCCGTGACGGCGACAAGGGCGCGCACGGAAAGTCCGGCGACGGCTCCATCATCGGGTTCTCCAACGAGCGCCGACTCGCCGACATCGAGACCCAGCTGGCCGAGTTGGACCCGCAGATCGTCGCCGTGCGGGGGCGGATCACGGCGATCCAGGCACGCCTGACCGACCTGCGCGCACAGAAGGCCGCCCACGCCTTCGTCCAGGACACGACCTGGTCTGAGATCGACCACCTGGGCATCAACCGGCGCATCGCCGAGCTCGAGGTCGAGATCCGTCGACTCCGCGAGGCCAATGAGATCCTCGACGCCCTGGAGGCTGAGGAAGAGCGGCTCACGCCGCTGCACGACAAGGCGAACAGCGCCAGGGTCCTGGCCGAGAGCCGCCTCACCGAGCTCGACAAGACGTGGGGTCGCCTCTGCGACTTCCAAGACACCGTCCAGGACGCCATCGACGCGATCGAGGACGGACAGACAGTCACGGTCACCGACGCGCAGCAGACCTACCTGGACACGTTGTTCGCGAGCAACTGGGACATCACCAACCTGGACGCGTTCAGCTCGAACATCAAGGCCCTGCGTCGTCGGCTGGGCGACGAGGCGATCTCCGCGCAACGCGCTGTACGTACGGCGACCAACGCCATGGAGGGCATGTTCGAGGCGTACCAGCAGCAGTGGCGCGATCCCAATCTCGGTGTTTCTGTGCTCTCGGCCGACGGCTACCGTGAGATTCTCGACCGGATCCGCTCCGAGGGCTTGCACGAACGCCGCGACACCTGGAAGCGCCAGTTCGCCGCCTGGTCCAGTGACGACCTATTGCGGCTCAGCGAGACCTTCGACACGGCGCTGGACGACATCGAAGACCGCCTGCGACCGATCAACCGGATCCTGGGGACCTTGCCGTTCGGCGGCAAGGGCGTGCTGCAGATCGACCTCCGCCGTCTCCAAAGCCAGGAGTTGGGCGAGTTCCGCCGTGACCTGCGGGACCTGTCCTCGGGGTTGGCCCTTGAACTGACGGAGAAGGAGCTCGAGTCCCGGTTCGCGCGCCTGCGGGAGTTCATGAGCCGCATTGCGGTGACCGAGGGCACCACGAAGGCGTCGTCGAAGCGCGACAAGTACCTCGACGTTCGTCAGCACGTCGTCATCACCGCGGTCGTGCTCGGCGAGAACGGGCAGGAGATCGCCATGCACGACTCGCTCGGCGAGAAGTCCGGTGGTGAGACCCAAGAGCTCGTCGCCTTTATCGTGGGCTCGGCCCTGCGGTACCAGCTCGGCGACGAGACGCGCGCCCGCCCTCGGTTCGCCCCGGTATTCCTCGACGAGGGCTTCGTCAAGGCCGACAGCGAGTTCGCCGGCCGCGCTGTCACCGCCTGGCAGAACCTCGGGTTCCAGCTCATCATCGGCGCACCGTTCGACAAGGTCACCGGTCTCGAGCCCCACATGGACCTCGTCCTGGAGGTCACCAAGAGTGCGAAGGGCTACTCGTTCGTCCACGAGCTGGTCGACGACGAGGGCGAGGTATGAAGACACCGGAGACCGTCGTTGGAGACGTCCGCCGACGGCTGACAAACCGCTGGCACGAGCACGTCGTGGGGGACACGAGCGCCTTCCCGCACGCCTTCCCCCTTGGACGCCCCACCACCGCCGACCTGAAGTCCGACTACGCGGCCGTTCACGCACAGACCGTCGTGTGGCAGGACTGGGCGCGAAGCAATGGCATCGTCCTCGATTATGAGAGGCGGCAGGCCAAGGGAGGGAGCACGCAGAGCGTTCCCACCCACGTCCACGTCGAGTCGATCGACCAGGCGGCCGCCATCGTCGGCGAGCAGTGGCCGGAACGGCTGCAGCGTGCCCGCGCTCGGTGCGCCGTCCTGGTCGGGCGCTTCCCGCGCGTCCCCGACATGGGGCGCGTGCTCCGGCTCGTGGACGGCTACTCCGCGGTCGACTTCGAGCTGCTCCTTACAGTCGCCCAGTGGTATCGCGACGACCCAGCACGGGTCAGCCTCGGGGTCACGCCGCGCCAGGTGCCCCTTCCCGGCGTCCACGCGAAGTGGCTGCAGAACCACCGTGCCGGCGTGCTCGCTCTCACAGGGCTCGATGACCTCGGGCTTCTCCCCGCCCACCCTGCTCGCATCCACTTCACCTACCTCGACCCCGAGCACCGGGCCGCCGGCGGACGTGTCCACGACTCGGCGACGGTCGGGGACAGCGTCACGCCGGCGTACGCACCCCAGGTCGTCGTCATCTCGGAGAACAAGGACACGGCGATCCACTTCCCGGCTCTCGCCCGGGGGATCGCCGTCGAGGGTGTGGGCAAGGGCGGAAAGACCCCGGCGGCCTTCCCCTGGATCCGCGATGCACCGGTCGTCGTGTACTGGGGCGACATCGACAAGGACGGCTACGAGATTCTCGACGGCTACCGTGCCGACTTCGGTCGTGACATCGACTCGATCCTCATGGATCCGGCGACTTACGACGAGTTCGAACAGTTTGGCACCGACCACGACCAGCACGGGAAGCCACTGATGCCCGATACGCCCAAGTTGGTCGAAACTCTGCATGCGGGCGAGCGCGAGGTCTACCTTCGCGTGCTCGACGTGTCCCACGCCGGTCACCGACGCATCGAACAGGAGCGGATCCCGCTCGGCCGCGCGCGCGACGCCGTTGCGCTGATCTGCGGGCCGTCTACATAAGTGCGCAACGCGGCGCGGGCAAGGCGGTCACGACCAGCCGGAAAATACGCGTCTGAGCGGGAGGTCGACTTGCCCGTCTCCGCCCTGGGGACGGTCCGGTCTACTTGATGGTCGCCAGTAGGTCGGCAGGGTGTGCGTCGAGTCCTCGGCCTAGCTTGACGATCACGTCGAGCGAGTCTCTCCGGGACGCGGCTGAGGCGGGTGCCGAGGTTGCCCGACTGTGTACTGAGGAACTCGGTGATCGCCAGCGTCTGGTCTGCGGGTCCTCCGAAACCGCGAGACAGCGACACGCCATGAACGGGTCAGTTCAGCGCGCTCAGTGCGTGCTACTAATCTGCCGAGGAGCTCACCGGTCGGTACGCCATCGGGCGGTTCAACAGCGCTCCATGTCGTGTCCGTCATCTGAGGGAAGCAAGGGAGCGACGTGCCGCATGATTCCGGCCCCACAGGGGTCAAAAACGTGTTCTCGGACCTCTTGAGTGCTGTGATTAGCAGCTCCCGGAACTTTCACCGGTTGGAGCATCTAGGTCGGCGACGCGGTAGCCGTACGTTCGACGAGGAAGCGATCACCGGGCTCGTCCTAGCGGAGCTGACCGGCCGGGCGTACCAGGTTGCCGCACCGTGCACGCAGTGCGGCGGTGCCGAGTGCATTGACTGGTCCGGACAGCCGCCGCCCCAGGCCAAGGCCGCTCGCGCCAAGGCGATGACGAAGCACGAGGAGGGCGGCAACGCGAAGAATGGGGAGGTCGGCAACGGCGCGGACTTTGCCATCGCTGTGCAGTTCGGTGCAGAAGATCGTGAGACGCGCCTGCTCGTGCAGGCGAAGAGATCGGAGGGGGGAAAGAGACCGGACATCCCTCCGCGCCAGTACCGGTTGCTCCTCAATGCGGCTGCCTCCCTCGACGCCGCTCCGTACTACGCGATCTACATCCAGGCCAAGGACGCTCACACGAGCTTGCCGACTGCGTGCGACGTCCATGTCACGGCAGCGGAGAGATGCATCGTCCTGGTCCCTGCCGGGCCGGAGGAAGGTGCTGACTACCTGCCAAGGTTGTCCCTTGCTGAGCTGGCGAAACGAGGCCGACCTCTGCGCTGTCTCGCAGGCTGCGCAAGTACGAGTACCCGCGCATCGTCATCGGTCGGAGACGCGGTGAATGCGTTCGTCCAAGCGTCGTTCTCCGACTACGTCCCCGCGTCAGCCGACTCGCCGCCGTTGGACGTCGGCACTCGTGTCGAGATCCGTACGGACCATCAAATGGTCGACCCGATGACGGGTGTTGCCCGAGACCAGGTGCTGATGGTCCGGCTCGGGGAGCGCCAATGGGTTTCGTCGCCCGAGCCCCGGTTCATCGGGCACGCACCTGAGATGACCGCTGCCGAGATTCGTCAGGCCGCTCGAATGTGGTGGAGGCTGAACGCGCGCCGCGCGTTGACGGTCGGACACGTCGTCGCTGTCGAGAGATCAGGTGACGTGGTGGGTGTCTACCGGGTCAAGGGTGGCATCGAGCGTCGCGTGGACAACGCCGAGACGCGCGTCGCTTTCGACGTCGAGGAAGAACCGGACGAGCAGGTCAGGAGAGGAGTCGTCGCCATGGCCGACCTTGTCACGTCGACCAGCCGTGGCACGCGGAACCCCGTGCGCTACCTGGGGCCGCTGGACCCGACGGTCCCGGACTGATCGAGCAGTGCGGACTGCTCCGCGTCGACCGACCACTCGTCCAGCGACATGTCGGCGACAGACTGACGCGCCCGGTGGAGGCGCGGGCCTCCGTGGCACGCCACTCACGGCTCGGGCGACGAACTAGAGTCACGAACGTCGCCCGGGCCGAGGCCGGATGCCTCGTCGCTGTTCTCCGGCGTCGGTACAGGCCCGAGAGGTGGCGAGACGACCGGAAGGGGTTAAGTCAGGACCGGACGGAGCCTCGCTCGGCCACCGGTCCACCGCGTCCCGCGAGCGACAGGGTGTCCAGACGCAGGTCCGGGCACCCCGTGCTGTGACGCGCCCCACCCGGCCGAGGCGCGGGCGGGGGAAGCCACGGCCCACGGCCCGGCGTTATCGTCAGTGGCCGGCGCCCACCACTCCCGCGGGCGCCCGACACCCGGAAGGTCACCATGCGCCGTCTGCGTCCCCGTCCCGCCGTCCTGACCGCCGTCACGGCGGTCGCCGCGCTCACGCTGGCGGCCTGTTCGTCGGGTGCCGACGACGGCGGCGACGCCGCGAGCCCGAGCGAGAGCGCGTCGGGTGACGCGCAGTGCGAGCCCGGTGCGCTCCCGACGCTCACCGACGGCGTGCTGACCGTCGGTGCGGGCGAGCCGTACTCCCCGTGGTACGTGGGGGAGCAGGACTCGGGCGAGGGCTTCGAGTCGGCCCTGATCTACGCCGTCGCGGACCGCCTGGGCTACGCGGCGGACGACGTGGTGTGGGAGACGGTGACGTTCGAGCAGATCATCAGCCCGGCGGTGAAGCCGTTCGACGTGGCGGCGTACCAGACGTCGATCACGGACGAGCGCAAGCAGGCCGTCGACTTCTCGAGCCCGTACCTCACGACGCGCCAGGGCGTCATCGTCATGGAGGACGGCCCGTACGCGGGCGCGACGACGCTGGCCGAGCTCGACGGCGCGCGCATCGGGGTCACCGCCGCCCAGACGAGCCTCACGCTCGCCGAGGCCGCGTGGGGCGAGGACGCCGACATCTCGCCGTACAGCGCCGCGGGCGACGGCATGCAGGCGCTGCAGTCCGGCACGATCGACGCGATGGTCATGGACGTCGACCAGGGCGTCGCCGCCTCGACCGAGTACTTCCCGGACTCCGTCGTCATCGGCACCCTGCCCGATGAGGGCGTCGTCGAGCAGTACGGCCTCGTCCTGGACCTCGGCTCGGAGCTCACGGACTGCGTGTCGCAGGCCGTCGACGACCTGGAGGCGGACGGCACGCTCGCCGAGCTGCGCACGACATGGCTCAAGTCGGACGACATCCCCGTCCTCCAGTGACCCGGCCATGACCGTGCCCGACGACGCGCGCCCGCCCGGAGGCGTCGGGTCGCCCGACGCCGTCCCGGCCGCCGCGTGGTCGCCGTCGCCGCTCGCGCTCGACCGGGCGGCGTTCCGGCGCGCGCAGCGGCGGCGGTCGCTCCTCGTCGCGCTCGTGAGCACGGTGCTCGTCGTCGCGGCGGTCGTGCTCGTCGTCGTCAACGCGCCGGGCTGGGAGCGGGCGCGGACCGCGTTCTTCGACCCGGCGATGGCGTGGGAGTCGCTGCCCGCGATCCTCGAGGGGCTGTGGCTCAACCTGCGCGTGTGGGTCGTCGCGGGCGTCGTCGGCACGGTGCTCGGGCTCGGTCTCGCGGTCGCGCGCACGAGCCGCATCCCGGCGCTGTTCCCGCTCCGGGCGTTCGCGACGGTGTACGTCGACCTGTTCCGCGGCGTGCCGCTCCTGCTCGTGCTGCTGCTCGTCGGGTTCGGGCTGCCGGCGCTGCGGCTGGAGTGGCTGCCGACGTCGGGCGCGTTCCTCGGCGCGCTCGCGATCGTCCTCACGTACACCGCGTACCTCGCGGAGGTGTTCCGCGCGGGCATCGAGTCGGTGCACCCGTCGCAGGTCGCGGCGGCGCGCTCGCTCGGGCTCACGCGCGCGCAGACGACGCGGCGCGTCGTGCTGCCGCAGGCGGTGCGCAACGTCACCGCGCCGCTCGCGAACAACCTCGTCTCGCTGCAGAAGGACTCGGGCCTCATCTCCGTCCTCGGTGCCGTCGACGCGATCCGCGCCGCGCAGATCGCGACGACGGGCAGCTACAACTTCACGCCCTACGTCGTCGCGGGGATCCTGTTCTTCCTCGTGTCGTTCCCGCTGACGCGCGCGGTCGACGCGTACCAGGCGCGCCGCGGCTGGGGCCGGTCGCTCGCGACGGTGAGCGGGGCGGGGGACATCCGATGAGCGCGTCCGCGACGCCGACCGGTGCGAGCCCCCAGGACGCGCGTCACCTGCTGTCCCTGCGGGGCGTGCGCAAGACGTACCCGGCGGCGGGCGCCCCGGGCGGGCGGCGGGTCGTGCTCGACGGCATCGACCTCGACGTCGACGCGCACCGGTGCGTCGTGCTCGTCGGGTCGTCCGGCTCGGGCAAGTCGACGCTGCTGCGCGTCGTCAACCTGCTCGACGAGGTCGACGACGGCCAGATCCTGCTCGACGGCGAGGACGTCGCCGACCCGCGCCTCGACGCGAACCGCGTGCGGGCGCGCATGGGCATGGTCTTCCAGGCGTACAACCTCTTCCCGCACCTCACGGTGCTCGACAACGTGACCCTCGCACCCCGGCTCGTGCACCGGCGCTCGCGCGACGACGCCGAGGCGGCGGCGGTCGGGATGCTGGGCCGCGTCGGGCTCGGGCACAAGGTGACGTCCTATCCCGACCAGCTCTCGGGCGGCGAGCAGCAGCGCGCGGCGATCGCGCGCGCCCTCGTCAACGGTCCCGAGCTGCTCCTGCTCGACGAGGTGACGTCCGCGCTCGACCCCGAGCTCGTGGGCGAGGTGCTCGACCTGCTCGCCGAGCTGCGCGCGGAGGGCCGCACGATGCTCGTCGCGACGCACGAGATGGGGTTCGCGCGCCGCGTCGCCGACGAGGTGTGCTTCCTGCACGAGGGCCGCGTCCACGAGCGCGGCACGCCCGAGCAGGTGCTCGGCGACCCGCAGCGCGAGCGGACCCGCGCGTTCCTGCGCCGTCTGCACGCCTGAACCCGCCCCCTCGGGACCGCGCCGAGCACCGCCCGACCCGGCCCGAACCCCGGTCAGCCGCGCAGCACGAGCACGACCGTCGCAGCGACCGACGCGCAGGCGACGAGGACGTACGGCCACGTCCAGGTGCGCTGCCCGGCGACGCGCAGCACCACGGCCACCGCGAGCGCGGCCAGGGCGAGCACGGGACCGTCGACGAGCGGGGCCAGGTCGACCGAGACGCGCAGGGTCTCCCGGAGCTGTGGCGGCAGGGGGACGAACGGCTGGCTCTGGCGGGCCGCGCCGTCGGGCACGAGCCACAGCGTGCGCAGCACCGCCAGGACGGCGAGGACGCGCGGCAGGGCGCGCAGAAGCGCGCCTCCGACCCGGGAACGGTCCCAGGACGACGACGCGGCAGGTCGGACGGGACGTGCGGACCGTGCGGCGGTCGCCGGGGCCGCCTCCTGGCGCGGCGCCGGCGTGGCCGCGGACGTGCCGACGGCGCGCGGGGCCGGGGCGCACGCGACCGCCGCACCGGTGATCCGCGGCCGGACGGACTCCGGACGCACGGCGGGCGACGACGGCGTCGGGCCGAGGTGCCGGACGGGGCTCCGGCGCGGCGGGACCGACGGCGGGACCGGCCGGCCGACCTGCGTGGCGACGAGGTCGGGGGAGTCCATGACGCGGGTCCGTCCGACCGCAGGCGGGACCGGCTCCGGCCGGGGTCGCGCCGACGGACCGCGGCCCAGCGTGGAGACCCGCTGCACGGGCACCGGCCAGGGACGCGGGTCCGGGGAGCCGGACGCCGGCACCGGGACGGGGCCGTCCGTGCGCGACCGCGCGGCCCGGGCCACGGGCTCGGAGCCCGGCACGGGGAGCATCGGGTGCGTCGGGCGACGGTACTCGCGCCACCCGCGCAGGGTGTCGGCGTGGCCCGCGGGCGGTGCCGCGGCCTGCCACCGCATCGCCTGCCAGAGCCAGTCCTTGAGCTCCGCCGGGGTCCGGCCGTCGGCCACGTGCGCGCCGATGCTCGCGACGTGGTCCGCGATGACCTCGGCGGCCGCGCCGTCGAACCCGTCGCCGTGCACCTCGGCCAGCACGCTCATCAGCGTCGCGTCGTAGACCAGGGCGTGCCACGGCTCCCGGACGCGGGCCGCGTCGGCCGCCCTGCCGACCGGCGTGACCTCCGCCGCCCGTTCGGCCCGGACTGGTGCGCCGGTGGCGGCGGCCAGCCCGGCGACGGGGCCCAGCGCTCGCTCGGCCGCGGTGGCGCCGTCGGCCACGATCCGTGACGTGAGGAGCAGGGTGTCGTCGGGGGCCTCCCCGGCGAGCCGAGCGCGCAGCACCGCGACGACGCTCTCGAGCGCGGGGCGGTGGTTCGGCTGGTATCGGGTCGCCGACAGGATCAGGTCCTGGAGGTGGGGGTCGATCTCGGGCAGCTCGGCCGGGGACGGGGCCGGCTCCGTCCCGGCCGGCACCCCGACCAGGTCGTCCGGGACCTCCCGCACGAGGTCGCCGGCCTCGAGGTCGCGGCCGAGAAAGTTGAGGTCCGCCGGCACGACCCCCGTCGTGGCGAAGATCAGGAGCAGGCCGAGCGCGTACACGTCCGAGCGAGGGTGCACGCGACGGGCGAACAGCTCCGGCGCCATGTACGCGAGCGTCCCGACGGGCTGGGTGGACGTCGCCGTGTCGAACAGCTTGGCGATGCCGAGGTCGATGAGGACCGCCCGGTCGCCGTCGACCATGATGTTGGCGGGCTTCAGGTCGCGGTGCACGCAGTGCTGCTCCTGCAGCACGAGCAGGGCCTCCGCGACGTGCGACGCCAGCCGCAGCGCCTGCCGTCCGTCCAGCGGGCCCGACGCGCGGACCTGCTCGCGCAGCGTGGTGCCGGGGACCAGCTCCATGGCGAACCACGGCTGGTCGTCGTCCAGGCCCGAGCGCACGAACGCGGGGAAGCCGCGCCCGCCCACGGCCTCCAGCAGCCTCGCCTCCTGCGCGAAGCGCTCGCGGGAACCCTCCTGGAGACCCGTGAGCACCTTCACGGCGACCTCCGCGCCGTCCGCGTCCGTCGCGCGGTAGACGTGCGCGAACCCGCCGTGCCCGAGCACGTCGGCGAGGGTGAACGGGCCCTTGCGGTCACCGCTCGCCGGCACCTGGCGGACGGGCCGGCGGGGCAGCGGCGCGGGGCCCGGCCCGGCGTCCGGAGCGACAGCGGGTCGGACGGAGACGTCGGTCGCCACCGCGAGGGCGGGCTGCTCGGGGCCGGGCATGGGCGCAACGTTACAAGCGCGCCGCTCCGGGACGGAGCAGACAACTCCGACGGCCCGGGCCGCGAGCGGCGCGTCGACCTGGGAGGCTGGACGGCATGGTCAACCGTCTCGCCGCCGCCGTGAGCCCGTACCTGCGCCAGCACGCCGGCAACCCGGTCGACTGGTACCCGTGGGGCGCCGAGGCGTTCGCGGAGGCGCGCCGCCGGGACGTGCCGGTCATGGTCTCGGTCGGGTACGCCACGTGCCACTGGTGCCACGTCATGGCGCGCGAGAGCTTCTCCGACCCGGACATCGGCGCGCTCCTCGCGCGCGGGTTCGTCGCGGTGAAGGTCGACCGCGAGGAGCACCCCGACGTCGACGCGAGCCTCCTCGCCGCGGCGAGCGCGTTCACCCCGGACCTGGGGTGGCCGCTCACGGTGTTCACGACGCCCGACGGCGCCCCGTTCTACGCGGGCACGTACTGGCCGCCCGTCCCCGTGGCCGGACGCCCCGCGTTCCGGGACGTGCTCGACGCCGTCGCGCAGGCCTGGGAGCAGCGGCGCGACCAGGCGGTCGAGATGGGGGAGGCGATCCGCGCGGCGCTGCGCGACGCGGCGGCGGGACGCCGGACGGGCGTGCCGCGCGCGGCGGCGACGGCGGTCGACGGCTCGGGAGCGTCGGGCGGCGCGGACGCCGGGCCGGTCGCCGACCCGGCCGAGCACGCCCGACGGGTCGTCGAGCGGCTGGAGGCGGCGGAGGACCGCGTGCACGGCGGCTTCGGGGGCGCTCCCAGGTTCCCCGTCGCCCCGACGCTCGAGCTCCTGCTCGACGTCGCGGCGTCGTCCGTCGTCGACCCGGAGGTCGCGCGGCGCGCGCTCGTCCTGGCGGGACGCACGGTCGACGCGATGGCGGCGAGCCCGCTGCGCGACGTCGACGGCGGCTTCTTCCGGTACGCGACCCGGCCGGACTGGTCGGAGCCGCACTACGAGCGGATGCTCTACGACAACGCGCAGCTGCTCTCGGCCGCGACGACGCTCGCCGTGCTGCGCCGGACCGGGCCCGTGGACGGACCGCTGCGCACGCCCGCCGAGGCGCCCGGCACGCCCGACCCGGGCGAGGCCACCGCCGAGGTGGCGGGCGACGTCGGGCGCTTCCTCCTGCGCGTGCTGCGCCTGGCCGACGGCGCGTTCGCGAGCGCGCAGGACTCGGAGTCCGTCGTGGACGGCGAGCGCGTCGAGGGCGGGTACTACCTGCTCCCGCCGGGCGAGCGTGCGCACCACGAGCCGCCGCCGCTAGACACGAAGGTGCTCACCGGGTGGAACGGGCTCGCGATCGAGGCGCTCGCCCGCGCCGGGCACCACCTCGGCCTGCCCGACCTCACGGACGCCGCGCGGGCGGCCGCCGACCGGCTGCTCGCGACCCACGTCCGGGCCGACGGGTCGCTCGTGCGCGCGTCGGAGGGCGGGGTCGCCTCGGACGCCGTCGCGACGCTGGAGGACCACGGCGCGCTCGCGACGGCGCTCCTCGTGCTCGGGGGCCTGACCGGGGAGGCGCGGTACGTGCGCGAGGGCCTGCGCCTCGTCGACGCGACGATCGGCCCGGACGGCGACCTCGCGCCTCCGCAGGGCACGGACCCGGTGCTCACCGACCTCGGGCTGGCGGCCGGGGCGGCGGCCGACCCGTCGGAGGGCGCGGTGCCCTCGGGCACGACGGCGGCCGCCCGGGCCGCGCTGCTCGCCCACCTCGCGACGGGCGAGCCGCGGTACCGGGACGCCGCGCTCGCGCACGTCGGCGCGTCCGCCGCGGCGAGCGAGCACCCGCTCGGCGCGGCGGGGGTGCTGCGCGTCGCCGTCGGGCTCGCGGAGCCGCCCCACCAGCTCGTGGTCGTCGCCGACGCCGACCGGCGGGAGGGGTTCCTCGCCGCCGCGCGCGACTGGTACCACCCGGGCGCGCTGCTGCTCGCCGCGACGCCCGACGACGCCACGACCCTCGCCGCCGACGGCGTCGCCCTGCTCGCCGACCGCGGGCCGGGTGCCTACCTCTGCGCGGACTTCGTGTGCCGGCTCCCGGTGCACGACCCCGCGGCGCTGCGGGACCAGCTCGGCGCCCGGACACCCTGAGACCGGGGGTGCAGCGCACTCCCGGCGGTCGCATGATGGAAGGACGGTGCGGCACGAGGAGGAGCCATGAGGGCATCGGTCGGGGACAGGATCGTGACCGCCTCGGGCGTCGTCGGCGGGGCGGTGCGCGACGGGGTCGTGGTCGAGCTGCGGCACGAGGACGGCTCGCCGCCGTACCTCGTCGAGTGGGCCGACACGGGCGAGCGGACGCTCGTCTACCCGGGGTCGGACAGCTACGTCGAGCACGTCCCGGGAGCGGAGACGGGCGACGGCACGGACACCACGAAGGTGTGGCGCGTGCAGGTGAGCGTCGTCGAGTCGGAGGGCCGGACGACGGCGGAGGCGGTCCTCGTCGCGGAGACGCCGGAGCACGTGCGGACCGTCGGGCGGGCGCGGCGCGACCCGCACGACCGCGACGTCCCGCTCATCGGCGACGAGATCGCCGTCGGGCGGGCGCTGCGCCGGCTCGCGGACCGGCTGCTGGACGACGCCGAGTCGGACATCGCGTCGTCGACGGGCGCCCCGGCGCACGTGCACCAGTGACGCGCCCGGGGGAGGGCGCGGCGCCCGGTGCCGCGGACGCCGCCGTGCGAGCGCGCGTGCACGGGCGCGTGCAGGGCGTCGGCTTCCGCTGGGCGACGCGCGAGCGGCTCGCCAGGCTCGGCCTCGACGGCACCGCGACCAACCGGCCCGACGGCACCGTCGAGGTCGTCGCGTCCGGGGCGCCGGACGCCGTCGACCGCCTCGTCGCCTGGCTGCGCGACGGCCCCACGCCGGGCGACGTCACGCACGTCGACGTCGAGCGGGCGCACGCCTCCTGAGGACGCGCCCCGGCGCTCCCGGGGTCCCCGGCGCGACCGGCGGCGGGCTCAGCCGTCCGCGCGTGCCAGCACGGACTCCCAGTGCCAGGGCTCGGGCACGCGCCCGTCGGGCTCGGCGAAGTCGGGGTGCGTCCAGCCGTAGGTCTCGGCGTGCTGCTTGAGCCACTCGTACTGCGGGGTGCCGAACGCCTGGACGCCGCCGCCCAGGTCGACGGCGAACCCCAGCCCGTGGTTCGAGCACCCGGGCGGCGCCGCGATGGGCGACGACGGGTCGTACAGGCCCTGCTGCTCCTCGAAGGTCCGGTAGGAGGAGTTGATCGTCAGGTGCACGCCGAACCGCTCGACGTACGCGGCGTCGAGGGCGACGAGCCCGTCCAGCACGTCCGCGCGCACCCGGTCGCCGGGCGACCACGGGATCGGCGCGAGAGCGGCGTCGGGCACGCGGCCGCTGTCGGGGTCCCACACCTGGTCCGGCGCCGGGCACGAGACGGCGTCCTGCGCGACCGACGTCTCCTCCGTCGACGTGCTCACGACCCCGAGGCCCGCGCCCAGGTCGAGCACCGCCTGCTCGAGCCTCGCGAGGTCGTCGCCCGCGAGCCCCGCGTCGGCGGCGGCGTCGGCCGCGGCCGCGGTGTCCAGCGCGTCGCGCAGCCGGGCGCGGACCGCCTCGTCGGCGCCGAGCCCCTCCGTCGCGGCGTAGATCTTCTCGCCCAGCGCGCTGGCGGTCGCCAGGCTCGCGCGCGCCGCGGTCACCTCGCTCCGCGCGTGGTCGAGCATCGAGGCGTGCACGGCGTCCGAGGCCGACACGAGCGACCGGTCCGTCGCGTCCGTGCCCGTGGTCATCCGGTCGAGGAACGGCGCCGCGAGCAGGGCGCGGGCGTCGTCCACCTCGGTCGTCAGCGCGGTCCGCACCGCCGGGTCCGCGACCTTCCCGTCCGACGCCGCGAGCAGGTCCTCGGCGGTCGCGGTCCGGTCGGCCAGCGCGTCGTACTCGGTGTCCCGGTACCAGGCGAACGCGCCGCCGCCCCCGCCCAGCACGAGCACGAGCGCCACGACGGCCGCGATCCACGCAGCCCGGTGCCGACGCTGCACGCGTGCGTGCCGACGCTCCCGGCCGCCCGGCGGGTGGTCCGCGGGGCCGGCGGGCGGGGCGGTGCTCGTGGCGGTCACACCGCCAGAACCTACGGCACGACGGCGACCCTCCCGGACGGATCCGGGGGTGCGCACGGACACGCTCACGGCTTGCTCACGAACCCCGACCGGTCCGTGCGTCGGCGGGCGCCGTCGTGCATCAGCCGGGGCGCGGCGACCCTCCCCAGATGGTGTCCCCGACGCGCCGCCGGGGGCGGATCGAGGAGGGACCATGAAGCGGCTGGTGCTGTGCTGCGACGGCACGTGGAACTCGCCCGTGAACGCGAGCGTGTCGAACATCGAGAAGATCGCGCGCTCCGTCCGCACCGGGATCGGACCGGACGGCGTCCAGCAGATGGTGTTCTCCGTCGAGGGCGTCGGGGCGCAGGGCTACCTCGTCGACCGGCTCCTCGGCGGGGCGTTCGGCTACGGCCTGACGCGCAACGTCGTCGCGGGGTACCGCCACCTCGCGCTCAACTACGAGCCCGGCGACGAGATCTACGTGTTCGGGTTCAGCCGCGGGGCGTACACCGCGCGCAGCGTGGTCGGGATGGTCGCGACCGTCGGCCTGCTCACCCAGGACGCGCTGGCGCGCGACCACCTGTGCGAGGCGGAGGAGGTCTACCGCGACCGCGACCCTGCCCGCCGCGCCGAGCGTGCCCGCACGTTCCGCGCCGCGTACTGCCACGACCACGTGCCGGTAGCGTTCCTCGGGGTGTTCGACACGGTCGGCGCGCTCGGCGTGCCCGGCCTGTCGCGCCGCCGCAGCCGGTTCCACGACCTGCGCCTGTCGACCGACGTGCGGTGCGCCCGCCAGGCGCTCGCCATCGACGACCGCCGCATCACCTTCGAGCCGTGCCTGTGGGACGTGCCCGTGGCCATGGCGCCCCGGGTCAAGCAGGTCTGGTTCCCCGGCGGGCACAGCGACGTCGGCGGCGGCGCGCGGGCGCGCGCCCTCTCGGACACCGCGCTGCTGTGGATGCTCGGCGAGGCCGTCGCGCGCGGTCTCGTCGTCGACGAGGAGCGCCTGCGTGCGCAGCTCCACCGGGACGACGAGCTCGTCTGCCGCGTCCGCCCCGGGCTGCTGTTCGGCGCGCTCAACCTCGTCAAGCGCCTGCACCACCGCCCGCGCTTCCGCGGCGCGCTGCGCGTCCTCGCGGGCGTGCCCACCCCGCCCGAGACCGTCGACGCCGTCTACCTCGCCGAGACGGCGGTGACGCTCAGCGCCGACCCCGCGTCGGTCTACGCGCGCCACGCGCGGAACCTCGCCTGGTGGCGCGACAGCGTGGGCCCGGACCTCGCGCGTCTCGTGGAGCCCGTGCCGGGCGCGGCCCAGGAGACCCGGCCGCTCGTGCTCGCCTGACCACGGGCGCCGCACCCGTGCCATGCTGGGCGGCGTGAGCGAGCAGACTCCCGACCGCGTCCCGGCCGAGCAGCTCGTCCCCGCCGACGCGCACGTCCTCGGGGACCCGGCCGCGCCCGTCACCATCGTCGAGTTCGGCGACCTCGAGTGCCCGTACTGCGCCGCCGCCGCCCCGGTGCTGCGGCAGGTCGTCGAGTCCTCCGGCGGCCGGGTGCGTCTCGTGTTCCGCCACTTCCCGCTGTTCGAGATCCACCCGCACGCGCTGTCGGCCGCGCTCGCCGTCGAGGCGGCCGCCGCGCAGGGCCGGTTCTGGGAGATGCAGGCCGCGCTGTTCGCGCACCAGGACCAGCTCGGCGAGGCCGGGCTCGCCGAGCGGGCCGAGGAGCTCGGGCTCGACGGCGCGTCGGTCGTCGGGGACGCGGCCCAGCAGTACGCCGCGCCGGTGCAGCGCGACTACGCCGACGCGCTCGCGGTCGGCGTGCAGGGCACCCCGACGCTCTTCGTCGACGGCGTCCGCTACCGCGGGCGCGTCACCGCGGAGGGCCTGCGGGCCGCCGTCGCCGCCGCGCGGCCGTAGGGCGCTCGCGGGGTCGGGGCTCCCGGGCGGCGACCACACTGGTACCCGTGGGGTGCCGTGCCGTGCGCTCGGGCGCGCGGTCACGTGGTCGCGGGCGGGTGCCAGGGGAGCGGCGGGAGCTCGGGCGGCGGGCCGTCCGCGCCGGGCGAGCACAGGGGCCAGCGCTCGCCGAACAGCCGGAGCGCGACGGACCCGAGCACGGCGGCGACGAGCGAGCCCGCGAGGATGCCGATCTTGGCCTGCTCGACGAGCGCCTCGTCGTCGAACGCCAGCTCGGCGATGAAGAGCGAGATGGTGAACCCGATGCCGGCGAGGATCGCCCCGCCGAGCAGGTGGGAGTACCGCACGCGCCCCGGCAGGTCGCCGAGGCCGAGGCGCAGGGCCAAGGTCGCGGCCCCGAAGATGCCGACGGCGTTGCCCACGACGAGCGCGACGGCGACGCCGATCGTCACGGGCGACGTGGCCGCCGCGCGCAGCGACTCGCCGTCGAGCTGCACCCCCGCGTTCGCGAGGCCGAAGACGGGCACGACGACGTACGCGCTCCACGGGTGCAGCACGCGCTGGAGGCGCTCGCTCGTGGGCACGGCCGCGCGCGCCGCGAGCTCGGTGAGGTGCTCACGCTCCGCCGTCGTCTCCTGCGCGAGCCGCTTGGCGTACTTCGGCACGACGGCGACGTCCACGGGCCGCGACGAGCGCGACGGCACGAGCAGGCCCACGAGCACGCCCGCGAGCGTCGCGTGCACGCCCGACGCGTAGACCGCGCCCCACAGCGCGATCCCGGCGAGCGCGTACGGCGCGAGGCGCCAGACGCCGAGCCAGCGCAGCACGAGGATCACGACGACGAGCGCGGCGGCGACGAGGAGGCCCGGGAGCCAGAGGTCGTCGGTGTAGAAGAGCGCCATGACGGTGATGGCGCCGATGTCGTCGACGACGGCGAGCGTGAGGAGGAAGAGCCGGAGCTGGTCGGGGCAGCGCGGCCCGAACAGGGCGAGGATGCCCACGAGGAACGCGGTGTCCGTCGACATGACGATGCCCCACCCGTGCTCCGCGGGAGACCCCGCGTTGAACGCGACGTAGATGAGCGCGGGGACCGCGAGGCCGCCCAGCGCACCCAGCGCGGGGACGGCGACGGTGCGGCGGTTGCGGAGCTCGCCGCTCGTGACCTCGCGGTTGATCTCGAGGCCGATGACGAGGAAGAACACGGCCATCGCGGCGTCGTTGACCCAGTGGTGCAGGTCCATCTCGAACGCCCACGGCCCGACGCGCCAGCCCGCCTCCGTGGACCAGAGCGCGTCGTAGGCGCCCGACCACGCGGAGTTCGCCCACACGAGCGCGACGACCGTCGCGGCGAGGAGCAGGACGGCGCCGCCCGCCTCGGTCGCGAGGAACGAGCGCAGCGAGGGCGCCACGGGGCGGAGCTGGAAGCGCAGCGGCGGGCCCGGCCGGGCGGGGACGCGGACGACGGGGAGGGACGACGGCGGAGCGGGCTCGGTCACTGGGCCTCCGGGTGGGTCGGGACGGGGCGACG
Source organism: Cellulosimicrobium sp. XJ-DQ-B-000 (assembly GCF_031119065.1). Classification (NCBI taxonomy): domain Bacteria; kingdom Bacillati; phylum Actinomycetota; class Actinomycetes; order Micrococcales; family Promicromonosporaceae; genus Cellulosimicrobium; species Cellulosimicrobium sp. XJ-DQ-B-000. Next base: position 620,415 of record NZ_JAVHYN010000001.1, on the reverse strand, counting down.
CCCCGGGCGTCGGACCTGCGCTGGGACAACTCTTCCGGGCGGCAGATCCTTCCGCAACAGTCCTCGCGGGGGGCTCCGGGCGCGGACCCCCGGTGGCTTCGTCCATATCGTGGAAAAGTTCTTCCGAAACTCTTGTGGCGTCCGTCACGCGCTGCTAGCGTCGTGCGTGCCAACGGCGGGCCCGGGCCGAGCGACACGCTCGGTGGTCGACACGTTCGATCCGACACCGGCAGCTACCTACCAGGCGGACGTGACAACTCGCCTGCAGCGGCCCGCCGGCCGCCTCCTCCCGGCTCACCGACGAGCCCGGACGCCGGAGGCGGAGCACCCGGCGTCGCTGCCCGAACCGTGGAGACTCACCATGGACACTCTTGTCGTGGACACCGCACACCTGGACCGAGCCGTCGCCCTCGCGGTCGACAGCGTCGCGCACGCCGGAGGACCCTTCGGCGCCGTCCTCGTCACCGCCGACGGGCAGGTGTTCGAGGGCAACAACCGGGTCACGCAGGACAACGACCCGACCGCGCACGCCGAGGTCACCGCGATCCGGCGCGCCTGCGCCGCGCTCGGCACCTTCGACCTCACGGGCGCGACGCTCTACTCGAGCTGCGAGCCGTGCCCCATGTGCCTCGCGTCCGCCCTCTGGGCGCGCGTGCGCGCCGTGCACTACGCCGCCGACCGGTACGACGCCGCGCGCGCCGGCTTCGACGACGCCGCCTTCTACGACTTCTTCGACGCCGACCCGGCCGACCGGGTCATGCAGGTCGTGCACGAGCGCACGGCCACCGCCACCGCGCCGTTCGACGCCTGGCGCGCCCTCGAGTCCCGGGTCGAGTACTGACCGGCCGCGCGGCCGATCGGTACCTCAGGAAAGGGCACAAGGACGTGACTCTCCTCGGCATGCGGCGGGAGACCGCCGGGAACGACGACGCACGCGGCACCGGACCGGCCCCCGGCCGGCTCGACCGCTTCTTCCGGATCACCGAGCGCGGCTCGACCACCGGGCGCGAGCTCCGCGGCGGGCTGGTGACCTTCTTCGCGATGGCGTACATCGTCATCCTCAACCCCCTCATCCTCGGCGGGACGAGCGCCGAGAACGCGCCCGTCGACGTCGCGGGCGGGTGGCTCCAGACGGCGCAGGTCGGCGCGATGACCGGCCTCGCCGCCGGCGGCCTGACCATCCTGTTCGGGCTCGTCGCGAACCTCCCGTTCGCGCTCGCGGCCGGGTTGGGCATCAACTCGTTCCTCGCCGTCGCCGTCATCGGCGACGTCACGTGGCCCGAGGCGATGGGGCTCGTGCTCGTCAACGGCCTGCTCATCGTGCTGCTCGCCGTGACGGGCGCGCGGTCGGCGATCTTCAACGCCGTCCCGCGCCAGCTCAAGGCCGCGATCACGGTCGGCATCGGCCTGTTCATCGCGTTCATCGGGTTCGTCGACGCGGGGTTCGTCACGCGCACACCGGGCGGGCCGCCGGTCCAGCTCGGCGACGGCGGGTCGATCACCTCGGTCCCGACGCTCGTGTTCGTCGTCGGGCTGCTCACCATGGGCGTCCTCGTGGCGCGCAAGGTCAAGGGCGGGCTGCTCATCGGGCTCGTCGCGACGACCGTCGTGGCGATCGTCGCCGAGTCCGTGCTGCACCTCGGCCCGGCGTCGGAGACGAACCCCGGCGGCTGGCACCTCACCGTGCCGGCGATGCCGAGCTCGCTCGTCTCGGTGCCCGACCTCAGCCTGTTCGGGCAGCTCTCGTTCGGCGCGTTCGACCGGATCGGGGCGCTCGCGGCGACGATGCTCGTGTTCACGCTGTTCTTCACGAACTTCTTCGACGCGATGGGCACGATGACGGGGCTCGCCAAGCAGGGCGGCCTCGCCGACGCGGACGGCAACTTCCCGCGCATCAAGTCGGCGCTCGTCGTCGAGGGCGTGGGGGCGGTCGTGGGCGGCGCGACGTCGTCGTCGTCGAACACGGTGTTCGTCGACTCCGCGGCGGGCGTGGGCGAGGGGGCGCGGACGGGCCTCGCCTCGGTCGTCACGGGCGGCCTCTTCCTCGTCGCGATGTTCCTCACGCCGCTCACGGCGGTGGTGCCGATCGAGGTCGCGAGCGCGGTGCTCGTCGTCGTGGGCGCGATGATGATGGGCCAGATCAAGGAGATCGACCTCACCGACTTCACGGTGACGCTGCCGGTGTTCCTCACGATCGTGACGATGCCGCTCACGTACTCGATCGCGAACGGCATCGGCATCGGGTTCGTCACGTGGGTCCTGCTGCGGACCGCGTGCGGGAGGGCGCGCGACGTCCACCCGCTGCTGTGGGTGGTCGCGGCCGGGTTCGTCGTGTACTTCGTGCGCGGTCCGCTCACCGCGGCCGTGGGAGGCTGAGCCTCGACATCGACCGCACGGCCGACGGGTCGCCCGCTCCTGGGGGTGGCCCGTCGGCGTGCGGGGAGCGGGAAGGGCGAGGCATGGCAAGAACAGCACGGGTGAGCGTCGACGAGCACCGCGCGGACGTCGCGGCCCTCCTCGCCCCCCTCGTGGACGCGGCCCGACGCCGCACCCGCACCGAGGACGTCGACCTCGCCGCCGCGCTCGGCCGGGTCCTCGCGGGAGACCTCGTCGCGCCCGTCGCCGTCCCGCTGTTCCGCAACGCGCAGATGGACGGGTACGCCGTCCGCGCCGCGGACGTCGCCGACGCGCGGACGGAGGCTCCCGTCCGGCTGGCCGTGGTCGCCGAGATCGCGGCGGCGCCGGGCGTCCCGCCCCGGCTCGCGCCGGGCACGGCGGCCCGCATCATGACGGGCGCGCCCGTGCCCGAGGGGGCGGACGCCGTCGTGCCCGTCGAGGACACCGCGACCGGGACGTTCGCCCGCACGCCCGCGGGCACGGCGCGGGAGGGTGCCACCGACCCGGCGACCGGACAGGCCTCCACGACGCCTGCCGACCCGGGGGCCGTCGAGGTCCGGGTGCCGCGGGCGGCGGGCGACTTCGTGCGCGAGGCGGGCTCCGACGTCCGCCCGGGCGACGTCCTGCTGACCGACGGGACCGTCCTCGCGCCGCACCACCTCGCGGCCGCCGCGGCGTGCGGGGTCGGGCGCGTCCGGGTCGTCGCACGCCCGCGGGTCGCGGTCCTGTCGACCGGGTCGGAGCTCGTCGGCCCGGGGGAGGCCCCGGGGCCCGGGCAGGTCTTCGACGCCAACGCCGACGCGCTCGGCGCCGCCGTGCGGCGCGCGGGCGGCGACGTGGTGCTCACGGCCCGGTGCGGCGACGACGCCGAGCGGTTCGCCGCCGTGCTCGCCGAGGCCGCTGCGGTCGCGGACCTCGTCGTGACGTCGGGAGGCGTGTCGCAGGGCGCGTACGAGGTGGTCAAGGACGTCCTCGGCGGCGGTGCGTCGTCGGACGTGACGTTCCGCTCCGTCGCGATGCAGCCTGGCGGGCCGCAGGGGTTCGGCACCGTGCACGGGACGCCCGTGCTCACGTTCCCGGGCAACCCGGTGAGCGCGCAGGTGTCGTTCGCGATGTTCCTGCGCGTGCCGCTCGAGCGGGCCGCGGGGCTGCCCGGCGTCGAGCGCGTGCGCACGGCGGTGCTCGCCCAGCCGCTGACGTCGCCCGCGGGCAAGCGGCAGCTCCTGCGAGGCGCGACCGGCCCCGGGGGCACGGTGCGCGTCGTCGGGGGAGCGGGCTCCCACCTGGTCGCGTCGATGGCGCGCGCGGACGTGCTCGTGGACGTCCCGGCCGACGTGACAGAGTGGGCCGCCGGGACCGAGGTGGAGGTGCGGGAGCTGTGACGCAGACGACGGACGGCGGCGCGCCGCCCACGGACCCCAGCCGTGTGACGACGGACGTGCTCGACGACGCCGTGTCGCGCGCGGTCGAGGACGCCGTCGGGGGCCCCGAGTGCGGGGCCGTCGTGACGTTCCGCGGCGTGGTCCGCGACGTCGACGGCGGCCGGGGCGTGACGCGGCTCGACTACGAGGCGCACCCCGACGCCACGGCCGTGATCCGGCGCTGCGTCGCGGACGTGGCGGCCGAGACGGGGCTGCGGGTCGCCGCGGTCCACCGGTACGGCAGCCTGGGGATCGGCGACGTCGCGCTCGTCGCGGCGGCCGCCGCGGGCCACCGCCGGGAGGCGTTCGAGGCCTGCTCGCTGCTCGTCGAGCGCATCAAGGCCGAGGTGCCGATCTGGAAGCGTCAGCACTTCGACGACGGCGTCTCGGAGTGGGTCGGGCTGTAGGACGCGTCCCTGGACCGCCCGCGAGACGACGAGAGGCGAGAAGTGGCCCCCGGCCGGAGCCGGGGAGGGGCCACTTCTCGCCTCTCGTGAGTTCCTTCTGATCCGCCGGGCGACGACGATGTCGGGCGGGGACCCGGCGGTGCGGGCCGGGAGGGGAGGTCGGGTCAGCGCTCGGCGGGGCGGTTGTCGAGCAGCATGCCGATGCCGAGGCCGACGGCGGTGCCGAGGACGAGGCCGAACCAGCTGAGCACGACGACCCCGACGACGGCGCCGACGGCCGCGCCCAGGACGCTCTTGGTGCCGGCCTTCCAGGCGGCGGAACGCTCGTCGGTGCGGTAGATCGGGAGCGCGGACGCGGCGTTGTCCGGGGTCGTCGAGGACGCGCCGGAGATCGAGGAGGAGGGGCGGTTGGTGGGTGCAGGAGAGATCGTCGTCACGACATCCATGGTAGGAAGAGACGGCGGCTCTGACCTGGGCTGATGCGCCGAGGTGACCGGCTTCACCCTATGATCTGCGCCACCGCTGCCGGTGTCCGGCGGTGCCTGCGCGCGTGGCGCGAGGACTGGTCAGGAGGGGGTGCCATGGGCAGCTCGCGGGAGGCGTCTTCCGAGCTCGCGGCGCTCGCCGCACGAACAGGCGTCGGCCCGCCCGGGTCGGACGAGGGCGAGCACTGGCGCTGGTGGGTGTACTCGAGCGCGGTCGAGGACCCGACCACGTGGAGCGCCCTCCTTCGGCTCGTCTCCGAGGAGCCCGATCCTCATGTGGCGGAGTCCGTCGTCCTCCTGATGGTCGAACGCGTCGACCCGACGACGGCGACGGAGTGGGTCGACCTCCTGCCGGCGGAGCACCAGGGATTTCCCCGGGCGCGCCTGCGGGACGTCGTGCTTCGCGATCACGTGCTCGCGGGCGGTCACGTCGCCGTCGACGAGGTGCCGGGGTGGACGCGCTGGCTGCAGCGTGAGGTCGCGGGGTCGGCGGAGTCTCACGAGGTGCTGTCGGTGCTCGAAGCGTCGGGCGCGACGAGGCGGATCCGTGGACTGGCACGCGAGCGGATGATCGCGCTGCGCCGTCGCGACCGAGGGCGCTGAGAACCTCAGCCGCCGATCGCGCCCATGCTGCGGGTCGTCGCCGCGAAGGCGTCGGCGGCGAGCGTCGGGGCGTCGCTGCCGTGCGCGAGCGGCTTGCGCCACATCGCGCCCTGCCACGCGCGGGCGAGGGCGTCGTCGCGCTCGTCCTCGGCGAGGTCCGCAGAGCGCAGGATCGCGCGCAGGTCGGTCTCGTCGTCGCCGAACAGGCACGAGCGCACGGTGCCCTCGGCGGTGAGCCGGGTGCGGTCGCACGCGCTGCAGAACGAGCGCGTGACGGAGGCGATGACGCCGACCGTCTGGGGTCCGCCGTCCACGAGCCACTCCTCGGCGGGCGCCGACGGGTCGTCGCGCCCGACCTCGAGCAGGTCGAAGCGGGTGCCCAGCACGGCCAGGAGGTCCGTCGCCGACACGAGGTCGTCGCGCGTCCAGCGCCCGTCGGCGTCGAGCGGCATCTGCTCGATGAACCGCAGGTGGCAGCCGTGCTCGACGGCCCACGCGAGGAGGTCGGCCGCGCCCGCCAGCGTCTCGGGCATGAGGACGGCGTTGAGCTTCACCGGCGCGAGGCCGGCGTCGAGCGCGGCGCGGATCCCGGCGAGCACGTCGGGGAGGCGGTCGCGCCGGGTGAGGCGCGCGAAGTGCGCGCGGTCGACCGAGTCGAGGGAGATGTTCACGCGGTCGAGCCCGGCGTCGACGAGCCCGCGGACGCGCTTGTCGAGGCCGATCGCGTTGGTCGTCAGCGAGAGGGACACGCTCGGCGCGGCGGCGCGCGCGGCGCGCAGGATGTCGGCGAGGTCGTTCCGCAGGAGCGGCTCGCCGCCGGTGAACCGGACGTCGGTGATGCCGAGCCGCTCCACCGCGACCCGCACGACCCGGCCGATCTCGTCGGGCGTGAGCAGGTCCTCGCGGGGGATCGCGGGCAGCCCTTCGGCGGGCATGCAGTACGTGCACCGCAGCGAGCACTTCTCGGTGACGGAGATGCGCAGGTCGCGCGCCACGCGGCCGTACCGGTCGACGAGCGCGTCGGTCGCCGGGCGGGCCGGGTCCAGGTCGTCCGGGGCGCCGGAGGGCACGGCGGGCCGCACCCTGGGCATCCCGAGCGAGACGGCGGTCATGGGCCGATCGTAGTCGTCCGTCCCTCCGGGACGGTGACCTGCGCCTCACCGCGTGCTAGCGTGGAGTCCGTCGAGTGGAACTGTAATTCCATTAGACGGAACTTCTCTCCGTGGGTCGGAGGGGGTCCACGGCGGATTCAAGCCCTGTGTTTCGGGCGCGTCACAGCGGACGCGGGCCAGGACACGCAGGGGACTCACCGCAAGGGTTCACTGGAAGGACGCCGGTACGCCGGCACCCTGCGGAAGCGAGGCCACGATGCTCCACATCGTCGACCGGCTCGCCCCCTGGCTCGGTCCGGGGCAGCCGCCCTTCGCCGTGGCGACCGTGGTCGCCGCGTCGGGGTCCGTGCCGCGCCCGGTCGGCACCGCGATGGCGGTCCGCGCCGACGGCGCCGTGCTCGGCAGCCTGTCCGGCGGGTGCGTCGAGGGCGCCGTCCACGCCGCGGCGCTCGACGCGATCGCGTCCGGCACGAGCCACCGCGAGACGTTCGGGTACAGCGACGACGACGCGTTCGCCGTCGGGCTGAGCTGCGGCGGGACGCTCGACGTCCACGTCCAGCCCGTGCTCCCCGACGACGACGCGACGCGCGCCCTGCACGCGCTCGCGGCGCGAGCCGAGCCCGCCCCGCCCGTGGCGCTCGTCCGCCGCATCGACGGCGGCGCGCGCACGGCCGTCGTCGTGGACGACCCGGGCGCCGCCGACGAGGCAGCGGTCGCCCGGGCGCTGCGCGGCCTCGTCGGGCCCGACAGCCTGGCCGCCGCCGCGGCGCAGGTCGTGGCGGTGCTGCACGCGGGCGGCACGGCGACCGTGCACGCGGCGCACGGCGGCCCGGGCGCGGCGCCGTCGCCGTCGCCGTCGCCTTCGGAGGGGTGCGCCGCCGCACCGGCCCCGGCAGGAGCAGCCGCCGATGCGTGCGACGCGGCCGAGCCCGTCACGCTGGTCGTCGAGACGCGGCTGCCCGCGCCGCGCTTCCTCGTGTGCGGGGCCAACGACTTCGCGGGCGCGCTCGTGCGGCACGTCCGGCTCCTCGGCTACCGCGTGACGCTCGTCGACGCGCGCGAGGTGTTCGCCGACCCGCGCCGCTTCCCCGAGGCCGAGGTCGCCGTCGAGTGGCCCGACCGCTACCTCGCCGCCGAGGCCGCCGCGGGCCGGCTCGACGCACGGACCGCCGTCGCCGTCCTCACGCACGACGCGAAGTTCGACGTGCCGCTCCTGCGGCTCGCGCTGGACCTGCCGCTCGCGTACGTCGGCGCGATGGGCTCGCGCCGCTCGCACGCCCAGCGCGTCGCCGCGCTGCGTGCCGAGGGCGTGGGCGAGGCCGCGCTCGCGCGCCTGCGGTCGCCCATCGGGCTCGACCTCGGCGCCGTCACGCCGGAGGAGGTCGCCGTCTCCATCACCGCGGAGCTCGTCGCCACCCGGCACGGGCGCTCCGCCGTCGTCCCGCTCAGCAGCAGCTCGGGCCCGCTCCACGCGGAGCCCGCAGCACGACCGGACGGTGCACCGACGCACCGCCCCCACCCCGAGGAGGCCCCCTGATGGACCTGGGCACCGTCACCGACCTCGTCCCGACCGCCGACCCCGCCGACTGGCGCGAGGGCGACGCGTGGCTCGCGGGCGGGACCGTCCTGTTCTCCTACGGCAGCGAGACGCTCCGGCGCCTGCTCGACCTGACGAGCGCGGGGTGGCCCGCGCTGACCGTCACCGACGAGGGCCTCGAGATCGCCGCGACGTGCACCGTCGCCGAGCTGTGGGCGTTCGAGGAGAGCGCGCAGGCCGCGTCCGTGCGCGACCGGTGGCGCGCGCTGGACCTCGTGCGGCCGTGCTGCGACAGCTTCGTCGCGTCGTTCAAGATCTGGAACACGTCGACCGTCGGGGGCAACGTCTGCACGTCGCTGCCGGCCGGGCCGATGATCTCGCTCACCGCGGCGCTCGACGGCGTCGCGGAGGTCTGGGGGCCGGGCGGCACCCGCCGGGAGCAGCCCGTCGTCGACCTCGTCACGGGCGAGCTGCGCAACACGCTCGCGCCCGGGGAGCTCCTGCGCGCGATCCGTCTGCCGGACCACGCGCTGCGCTCGCGCACCGCGTTCCGCCGCCTGTCGCTGTCCAACCTCGGGCGCTCCGGCGTGCTGCTCGTGGGCCGGGTCGACCCGCCCGACGCCGGGGGCGCCTTCGTCCTCACGGTCACCGCCTCGACGCGCCGGCCCGTGCAGCTCCGCTTCGCGGCGGACGCGCTGCCCACCGCCGCCGACCTCGTCGCCACGCTCGACGCCGCGGTCCCCGCCGACCTCTACCACGACGACATCCACGGGCTGCCCGAGTGGCGCCGGGACATGACCTACCGCCTCGGCGAGCAGATCCGCGCGGAGCTCGTCGACGGCACGACCTCGGACGGAGGCCTCCGATGACGACGACGCCCGCCCCGCACCCGGCCCCGCCGGTGTCGATCGACGGCCGCACCGCTCGCACCGAGCCCCGCGCGGGCCAGTGCCTGCGCACCTACCTGCGCGAGCAGGGCGCGCTCGGCGTGAAGAAGGGGTGCGACGGCGGCGACTGCGGCGCGTGCACCGTGCACGTCGACGGCGTCCCGGTGCACTCGTGCGTCTACCCCGCGCGGCGCGCGGCGGGCCACGAGGTGACGACGATCCAGGGACTCGCGGCGACGTCGTGCCGGGGCGGTGCCGGGGACGAGGCGGCGGGCGCGTGCGACCACGACCCCCACGGCCCGCAGGACGCGCTGCACCCGGTGCAGCAGCAGTTCCTCGACGCGCAGGGCTTCCAGTGCGGGTTCTGCACCGCCGGGATGATCATGACCGCCGCGACGTTCGACGACGCGCAGCGCGAGAACCTGCCGCGCAACCTCAAGGGCAACCTGTGCCGCTGCACGGGGTACCGCGCGATCGAGGACGCGGTCCTCGGGCGCGGCGACACGACCGGGACCGCGCCGGGCACGGGCGAGCGTGCGCCGTCGGGCGGCGACCGGGCCTCTACCTCGCCGGACCGGGGCTCTACCTCGGGGGACCAGGGCTCTGGCGAGGCGGGCCGGGCGTTCGGGCGCGACGTGCCCGCGCCCGCGGGCCGGGGGGTCGTCACCGGGACGGTGCGGTACACGCTCGACGTGGACCCGGCCGACTACCCGGGCCTGCTCCACCTCAAGCTCGTGCGGTCGCCGCACGCGCACGCGCGCGTCGTCGCGATCGACACGACGGACGCGCTCGCGGTGCCCGGCGTGCACGCCGTGCTCACGCACGAGGACGCGCCCGCGACGCGGTTCTCGACCGCGCAGCACGAGCTGTTCACCGACGACCCCGACGACACGCGGATCCTCGACGACGTCGTGCGGCACGTCGGCCAGCGGGTCGCGGCCGTCGTCGCCGAGACCGTCGCCGCCGCCGAGGAGGGGGTGCGCCGGGTCCGCGTCGAGTACGCGCCGCTGCCCGCCGTCGTCGACCCGGAGGAGGCCATGGCCGCGGGGGCGCCGCTCGTGCACCCCGAGCTCGACGCCGCCGCCGCGCGCGTCTCGCGGCCGGAGGCGAACGTCGTCGCCGAGGTGCACAGCGAGCTCGGCGACGTCGAGCGCGGGCTCGCGGAGGCCGACGTCGTGCACGAGGCCACGTACCGCACCCACCGCGTGCAGCACGCGGCGCTCGAGACGCACTGCGCCGTCGCGTCGCTCGACGACGACGGGCGCCTCGTCGTGCGGTCGTCCACGCAGGTCCCGTTCCTCGCGCGCCGCCACCTGGCGCGCGTCCTCGACCTCGACCCGGAGCGCGTGCGCGTGCACTGCGAGCGCGTGGGCGGCGGGTTCGGCGGCAAGCAGGAGGTGCTCACGGAGGACGTCGTCGCGCTCGCGACCCTGCGGCTCGGCCGGCCCGTGCAGCTCGAGCTCACGCGCCGCGAGCAGTTCGTCGGCACGACGACGCGCCACCCGTTCCGCATCCGCGTGCGCGCGGGCGCGCGCCGCGACGGCACCCTCACGGCGCTGCACCTCGACGTCCTCAGCAACACCGGGGCGTACGGGAACCACGGTCCGGGCGTCATGTTCCACGGGTGCGGCGAGTCCCTCGCCGTCTACCGGTGCGACAACAAGAAGGTCGACGCCCACTGCGTCTACACGAACACCGTGCCCGCGGGCGCGTTCCGCGGGTACGGGCTGTCGCAGATGATCTTCGCGGTCGAGTCCGCGGTCGACGAGCTCGCGCGGCAGCTCGGGATGGACCCGGTCGAGCTGCGGCGCCGCAACGTCGTGCGCGACGGCGACCCCATGCTCTCCACGCACCCGACGCCCGAGGAGGACGTGCTCTACGGCAGCTACGGGCTCGACCAGTGCCTCGACCTGGCCGCCGACGCGCTCGCGCGCGGCCGGGCGCGCGACGTCGCCGCGTACGGCGCGGGCGCCGGGTCGGGGCCGGACGCGCTCCCGGACCTGGGCCCGGAGTGGGGCGTCGGGGAGGGGACGGCGCTGTCCATGATCGACACCGTCCCGCCCCGCGGGCACTACTCGCACGCGCGCGTGCGGCTGCGGCCGGACGGGGTCGTCGAGGCCGAGGTCGGGACCGCCGAGTTCGGCAACGGCACGACGACCGTCCACGCCCAGCTCGTCGCGAGCGCGCTCGGGCAGGACGCCGCCGACGTCGTCGTGCGGCAGTCCGACACCGACCTCGTCGAGCACGACACCGGGGCGTTCGGGTCCACCGGCACGGTCGTCGCGGGCAAGGCGTCGCTCGCCGCCGCGCAGGACCTGGCCGAGGCGGTGCTCAAGGTCGCGGCCGGGGTCGCGGGCGCCGCGCCCGGCGACTGCCGGCTCGTGCCCGGCGGCGTCGACTGCGCCGGGACGGTGCTGCCGCTGGCCGACGTCGCGCGCGCCGCCGACGACGCCGGGATCGCGCTCGTCGCCGAGGGCCGCTGGGGCGGCACCCCGCGCTCGGTCGCGTTCAACGTCCACGGCTTCCGCGTCGCGGTGCACCGCGGGACGGGGGAGATCCGCATCCTCCAGTCCGTCCAGGCCGCGGACGCCGGGGAGGTCGTCAACCCGCGCCAGTGCCGCGGCCAGGTCGAGGGCGGCATCGCCCAGGCCCTCGGCGCGGCGCTCTACGAGAACGTGGTGGTCGACGAGACGGGCCGCGTGACGACCGACATCTTCCGCCAGTACCACCTGCCCACGTTCGCGGACACCCCGCGCAGCGAGGTGTACTTCGCGCGGACGTCGGACACCGTGGGCCCGATGGGCGCGAAGTCGATGAGCGAGAGCCCGTTCAACCCCGTCGCACCCGCGCTCGCCAACGCGATCCGCGCCGCGACGGGCGTGCGGTTCACCGAGCTCCCGCTCGCGCGCGACCGCGTCTACCTGGGCATCAAGGCAGCCGCCTCCACCCGCTGAGTGCGGGAAGCAGTCCCGTCCGACGCCGGTCGGCGCGACTGCTTCCCGCACTCAGCGGGGCGTGGGGTCGTCCAGGAGGGCGAGGTCGGCCGCGGTGTCGAGGTCGCGGCCGTCGCCCGGGTGCTCGACGACGTCGACCAGGTCGGCGTGGGCGCGCAGGAAGTCGCGCGCTCCGTGGTCGCCGCGGGCGCTCGCGGCGGCGGGCCCCGCGAGCGCGGCGTCGAGGACGAGCGGGTGCGCCCACCGAGGGCGGTCCGCCCCCGCAGCGTCCTCCGCGGCGCCCCCGGCGAGCCACCGCGACGCGGTCACGCGCCCGGGGCGGTGCGCGGCGAGGAGGCGCGCGACGTCGTCGGGCCCGACGCCGGGCTGGTCCACGTGCGCCACGACGACCCGGGCGGGGACGAGGTCGAGAGCGGCGGCGACGCCGACCCGCAGGGACGACGCCATCCCGGTGGCCCAGCCGCGGTTGTCGACGACGCGCACCCCGGGCCCGTCGAGCGACGACCCGGCCCGCACGCGCGCGGCCTCGGCGCCGAGCACCACGACGACGGCGTCGCACCCGCCCGCGAGCAGGGTCGCCGTCGCGTGCTCGACGAGCGTGCCGCCGCGGTGGGGGAGCAGCGCCTTGGGCCCGCGCCCGAGGCGCGTCCCGGCCCCGGCCGCGAGGAGGACGGCGACGGTGGGCGTCGCGGGCGCGGTCGTCGGCGGGATCGGCACCCGGCCAGGATAGGCGCCGCCGAACCCGGGGTCCCTCCTCGGGCGGCCTCGTCCGCGGGGAGCCACCGCGGGTTCGTCGGGCCGCACGCGACCGTGCGGCGACCAGTCGGTTTTACCAACCCTTGGCGGTTTCATCGGCAGGCTGGGATGCCGCTATGCTCGGCGCGCCGGGGGCGACCGCGGCGGGCCGCGCGCCCGTCGACCAGGGTGCCCGCGGCCGTCCCGCACGACGAGCGAAGGAGTCCGGATGAGCTTCATGGAGAAGCTGCGCGGCCAGCTGATCGACATCGTCGAGTTCCTCGACGAGAGCCGGGACACGATCGTCTGGCGCTTCCCGCGCCAGGGCAACGAGATCAAGAACCAGGCGAAGCTCGTCGTGCGCGAGGGGCAGAGCGCCGTCTTCGTCAGCGAGGGCCGGCTCGCCGACGTGTTCGGGCCGGGCACGTACACGCTCGAGACCAAGAACCTGCCGATCCTGTCGACGCTGCAGGGCTGGAAGCACGGGTTCAACTCCCCGTTCAAGGCGGAGGTCTACTTCGTCACGACGCGCCAGCTCACCGACCTCACGTGGGGCACGCAGAACCCGGTGATCCTGCGCGACCCGGAGCTCGGCGCGGTCCGGCTGCGCGCGTTCGGCACGTACGCCCTGCAGGTCGTCGACCCGGCGGCGCTCCTGCGCCAGCTCGTGGGCACCGACCCGCAGTTCCGCACCGACGAGATCGGCGACTACTTCCGCCGCCTCGTGGTCGGCCAGCTCGGGCCGGCGCTCGCGGAGGCCGGCGTCGCGGCGGTCGACCTCGCCGCGAACCAGGGCCAGATCGCCACGCGCCTCGCGGGCCAGCTCTCGGAGGACCTGTCGGAGTACGGCATCGCCGTCCGGCGCTTCGTCCTCGAGAACGTCTCCTTCCCGCCCGAGGTCGAGGCGGCGCTCGACAAGCGCACCCAGATGGCGGTCGTCGGGAACCTCGACCAGTACACGAGGTTCCAGGCGGCGAACGCGATCGAGACCGCGGCGGGGAACCCCGGCGGGGCGGGCGACGGCCTGGGCCTCGGTGCGGGCATGGGCCTCGGTGCCGCCATGGGGCAGCAGCTCGCGCAGTCCCTCGGGACGCCGTCGGCCCCGCAGGCCCCGGCGGCGCCCGCCGGCCCACCGCCGCTGCCCGCCGCGGAGTCGCCCTGGTACTGGGCCGTGGACGGCGCGCAGGCCGGTCCCGGCACGACGGCGGACCTCGCGGGCCACGTCCGGTCCGGGGCCCTGACGCGCGGGTCGCTCGTCTGGCAGCAGGGCATGGACGCGTGGACGCCCGCCGGGCAGGTCCCGGCGCTCGCGCCGCTGTTCGCCGCGACACCGCCGCCGCTGCCCCCGACGGGCACCTCCGGCGACCCGGCGGCGGGCTGACGGTGAGCGACGTCCCCGACGAGCTGGTCCGCACGCGCTGCGACGCGTGCGGGTCGCAGCTCGCGTACGCGCCGGGCACGCAGCACCTGCGCTGCGTCGCGTGCGGGGGCACGGTCGACATCGTGCACGCCGCAGGCGACGCCGTCGACGAGCACTCGTTCGACGCGTGGGCCGCGGCCCAGGGCGGCGTGCGCGCCGGTCTCCTCGACGCGCGCACGCTCGTGTGCGACGGCTGCGGCGCGACGACGCAGGGCACGGACCTGTCCGTCGCGTGCCGCTTCTGCGGGGGCCACCTCGTCGTCGCGGCGGAGGCCGACGGGCTCGTGCAGCCGGAGGCGGTCGTGCCGTTCGGCGTCGAGCAGGCGCAGGCGCGCGAGGCGTTCCGGCGGTGGGTGCGCTCGCGCTGGTTCGCGCCCGGCGAGCTGAAGAAGGTGGGCGACACCGAGTCGCTGCACGGCTCGTACGTGCCGCACTGGACGTTCGACGCGCGCACGTCGTCCGCGTACACGGGCCAGCGCGGCGACGCGTACTACGTCACCGTGAAGCAGGGGGACCAGGAGCGCCAGGAGCGGCGCGTGAGCTGGACGTACGTCGCGGGGCACGTCGAGCGCGACTTCGACGACGTGCTCGTGCCCGCGTCGTCCCAGGTTGCCGAGCGCGACCTCGCCCGGCTCGGGCCGTGGCCGCTCGCGCAGGCCGTGCCCTTCCGCGCCGAGTACCTCGCGGGGTTCGCGGCGACCCGCTACGAGGTCGAGCCGCCCGTCGGGCTCGAGCGTGCGCAGCAGCAGATGGCGCCCGTGATCCGGCGGGACGTCGAGCGCGACATCGGCGGCGACGAGCAGCGGGTGGCGTCGGTCCGCACCGCGTACGCCGACGTGATGTTCAAGCTCGTGCTCCTGCCGCTGTGGGTCGCGACGTACGTCTACGCGGGCAGGCAGTGGCAGGTGATGGTCAACGCGAACACGGGACAGGTGGTCGGGCGGCGTCCCTACAGCGTCGGCAAGATCGTGCTCGCGGTCGTCGCGGGCCTGCTCGTGGTCGCCGCGCTCGTCTGGTGGTACCTGCGCTCGCAGACGTGAGCTGGTCAGTCCCGGCGCGCGTCGTACGCGCGCTGGGACGCCGACACCTCGTCGACCGCGCCCTCGAGGACGTCGATGAGACCCGAGAGGCTGTCCGCGACGCGGCGCCCGAGGTCGGTGAGGGAGTACTCGACGTGGGGCGGGATGCTCGCCCGCACCTCGCGCACGACGATGCCGTCGCGCTCGAGGGACTGGAGGGTCTGCGCGAGCATCTTCTCGCTGACCCCGTCGATGCGGCGGCGGAGCGCGTTGAAGCGCACCGCGCCGTCGCGCAGGCCGGCGACCGTGAGCACGCCCCAGCGCCCGGTCACCGCCTCGAGCACGTGGCGCGAGGTGCAGCCGCGCTGGAAGACGTCGGCCACCATCGCGTCGGTGGGTCCGGTGTCCTCCGCGGGGCGGGCGTCGGTCGTCATCGCCCCAGGATACGGCGCGCTCGCGCGGAAAGCGCTGTGAGATAGAACGCACTCTCTACTGGTATGCACTTACGAAAAGTAAGCGCATGCTGGTGGTCGTGCGGCCGACCGGCCGCGCACCCCGCACTCGAAGGAGCCCGCGCATGTCCATCGCCGTCACCGGAGCCAGCGGCCACCTCGGCCGCCTCGTCGTCGAGTCCCTCCTCGCCCGCGGGGCCGACGCGTCCCAGGTCGTCGCGCTCGCGCGCACGACCGCCAAGGTCGCGGACCTTGCTGACCGCGGCGTCGAGGTCCGCGAGGCCGACTACGCACAGCCCGAGACGCTCGCCCCGGCGCTCGCCGGGGTGGACGTCCTCGTGCTCGTCTCCGGCTCCGAGGTGGGGCAGCGCGTCGAGCAGCACCGCAACGTCGTCGACGCCGCGCGGGCCGCCGGGGTCGCGCGCGTCGTCTACACGAGCGCGCCGCACGCGACGACGTCCGCGCTCGTCCTCGCGCCCGAGCACAAGGCGACCGAGGAGCTCCTCGCCGCCTCGGGTCTCGCCACGACGGTGCTGCGCAACAACTGGTACACCGAGAACTACGTCGGCGACGTGCTCGGCGCGCGCGAGTCCGGCGAGATCGTCGCGAGCGTGAGCGACGGCCGCGTCGCGAGCGCGAGCCGCGCGGACTTCGCCGAGGCGGCGGCCGTCGTCGCGCTCGCCGCGCACGAGGACGCGTCCGCGCACGCGGGCGCCGTGTACGAGCTGAGCGGTGACGTCGCGTGGACGTACGACGACCTTGCCGCCGCGGCTGCCGAGGTGCTCGGGCGCCCCGTCGTCTACCGGCGCGTGTCGCCCGACGAGCACCGCGCGCTCCTGCAGGGCGCCGGCCTGGACGAGGGGACGGCGGGGTTCGTCGTCGCGCTGGACGGCAACATCCGCGACGGCCTGCTCGCCGAGGTCACCGAGGACCTGCGCCGGCTCCTGGGTCGCCCGACGACGCCGCTCGTCGACGGGCTGCGCGCCGCCGTCGCGCAGGGCTGAGCCGGACGGCGCGGCCGTCCGGGCGACCGGGCGGCCGCGCGACGGCGTCCGTCAGTGGGACGCCTTGACGACGAGCACGGGGACGGGCGAGTCGAGCAGGACGCGCTGCGTGGTGCTGCCGAGCAGGAACTTGCCGACGGGTGAGCGCTTGCGCGCCCCCACGACGACGAGGTCGGGGGTCGTGCGCTCGGCCTCGTCGATGATCGCCTCGGCCGGGTCGCGGTGCTCGGGGCGGTACGACACCTCGGGGCGCGCGACCTGGGCGGGGAGCGTGTCGAGCAGGTGGGCGAGGCTCGCGGGGACGCCCGCGTCGGCGTCCTGCGGCGTGAGCACGAGGACCGCGAGCGCGGTCGAGCGGTGGACCGCCTCGGCGACGGCCGCCCGGAATGCGGTCTCGCCCTGCGGGGAGTCGTTGTACGCCACGAGGACGGTCATCGCGCGGGCCCTTCCGTCATTCCGTCGTGCTGCGGTTGAACTCTCTCACAGCGCGGCGTCCGTCGCCGGTCGGCGGGCCGCCCCGTCGCCGGAGCCGCGGAGCACCGCGTCGGGCACCGCCAGGGTCGGGGGCAGCAGGGGCGGCACGACCTCCCGCAGGACCGTCTCGATCTCCCGCCGCCGTCGGGGGCCGAGCCGCTCGGCGGGCGCCGTGACGCTCACGGCGGCGACCGGCTGCCCGGCGCGCAGGACCGGGACGGCGACGCAGCTGATGCCCGGCTCGTTCTCCTCCGTCTCCGTGGCGAACCCCGTCGCGCGCGTGGCCTCGCACGTCGCCCGCAGCGCGGCGGGCGTGACGGGGTGGTCCTCGGGTGCGGCGCCGGCGTACCAGGCGAGCGCGCCGTCGTCGAGGGTCCGCTGGGAGAGCAGCGCGCGCCCGAGCGCGGTGGTCGCCGCCGGGCGGCGGCGCCCGACGGCCGACCAGACGCGGACGGCGCGGGCCGGCTCGACCTTGTCGAGGTAGACGATCTCGGTCCCGGCGAGGGTGCCGAGGTGCACGAGCTCGTCGGTCGCGCGGCACACCGCGACGAGCACCGGGTGCAGGAGCGCGGGGAGGTTCTCCTCGCCGAGGTAGACCGTCGCGAGCGCCGTCGCCGCGGGGCCGAGGCGGTAGTCGCCGGTCGTCGCGTCCTGCTCGGCGTACCCGCGGAACCGCAGGGCCGCGAGCGTGCGGTGCAGCGACGCCTTGTGCAGCCCGAGCGAGCGCGCGAGGTCCCCGAGCGCGACGCCCTCGGGGCCCGCCGAGGCGAGCGCCTCGAGCGCGACAAGCGCCTTGTCGACGCTGCCGAGCGGGCTCTCCGCCGACCCCGGGGTGCCCGACGGCGCACGGCCGGCTTCCGCCATGGTGACTCCTTCGCCTAGAGTGCGTTCCGTAGTGAACAACAGGTGTTCACCATAGCGAAACGGAGCTTGGATGTCATCCCTGGGACCCCTGGAGGGGATCGCCCGTGCCCGCGTCGTGCCGGTCGTCGTGGTCGACGACGCGGCGCAGGGCGTCCTCGTCGCGAGCGCGCTGCGAGACGGCGGTCTGCCCGTCGCCGAGGTCACGTTCCGGACCGCCGGGGCGCGCGCGGCGATCGAGGCGATCGCGCGCGAGGTGCCCGACGTGCTGGTCGGGGCGGGCACCGTCGTCACAGCCGCCCAGGTCGACGAGGCCGTCGACGCCGGGGCGCGGTTCCTCGTCTCGCCCGGCCTCTCCGCCGCGGTCGTGCGTCGTGCCCAGGAGCTCGGCGTGCCCGTCGTCCCGGGTGTCGCGACGCCGTCGGACGTCATCGCCGCGCTCGACCTCGGCCTCGAGGTCGTCAAGCTGTTCCCCGCGAACGTCGTCGGCGGGCCCGCCGCGGTCAAGGCGTTCTCCGCGCCGTTCCCCGGCCTGCGGTTCGTGCCGACCGGCGGCGTGAGCGCCGCCAACCTGCTCGACTACCTCGCCCTGCCCGCCGTGCTCGCCGCCGGCGGCTCCTGGATGGTCGACGCCGCGCTCGTGCGCGCGGGCGACACCGTCGAGATCACCCGCCGCACGCGCGAGGCCGTCGCGCTCGCCGCGACCGCCCCCCACCCCGCCGAAGGAGCCTGACCCATGACCGACACGACCACCGCCCGCGCCCCGCTCGCCGTCCGCCCCGCGGCCGACTGCGCCTACGACGTCGTCGCGCTCGGCGAGGTCATGCTGCGCCTCGACCCGGGGGAGCGCCGCATCAAGACGGCCCGCCGCTTCGACGTGTGGGAGGGTGGCGGCGAGTACAACGTCGCGCGCGGTCTGCGCCGCGCGTTCGGCCTGCGCGGCGCGATCGTCACCGCGCTCGCGGACAACGAGGTCGGGCGCCTCGTCGAGGACCTCGTGCTCACGGGCGGCCTCGACACGCGCTGGGTCCGGTGGCGCGAGGACGACGGCATCGGCCGCACGGTGCGCAACGGGCTCAACTTCACGGAGCGCGGCTTCGGGGTGCGCGGTGCGGTCGGCGTCTCCGACCGCGGCAACACCGCGATCGCCCAGCTCCGGCCCGACGACGTCGACTGGGACGCCGTGTTCGGCAGCGGCGTCCGGTGGTTCCACACCGGGGGGATCTTCGCCGCGCTGTCGGAGTCGTCCGCCGACGTCGCGGAGGCGGCGATGGCAGCCGCCCGCCGCCACGGCACGGTCGTCTCCTACGACCTCAACTACCGCCCCTCGCTGTGGAAGGGCATCGGCGGCGTCGAGCGCGCGCAGGAGGTGAACCGCCGCCTCGCGCGGTACGTCGACGTGATGATCGGCAACGAGGAGGACTTCACCGCGTCGCTCGGGTTCGAGGTCGAGGGCGTCGACGAGAACCTCACCGACCTCGACACGTCCGCGTTCCGCGCGATGATCACGCGCGCGGCCGAGGAGTACCCGAACTTCCAGGTCGTCGCGACGACGCTGCGCGGCGTGCGGACCGCGACGGTCAACGACTGGGGCGCGATCGCGTGGTCGCGCGTGCAGGGCTTCGCGGAGGCGACGCACCGCCCCGGCCTGGAGATCCTCGACCGCGTAGGCGGCGGCGACTCGTTCGCGTCGGGCCTCGCGTACGGGCTCATGGAGCTCGGCTCGATCCAGGAGGCCGTCGAGTACGGCGCGGCGCACGGGGCGCTCGCGATGACGACCCCCGGCGACACGTCGACGGCGTCGCTCGCCGAGGTCCGCAAGCTCGCGTCGGGCGGCAGCGCGCGCGTGCAGCGCTGAACCGTCGGCCTCCCGTCTCCCGCCGTGCCGGGCCGCACGTCCAGGGTTAGTGTGGGCGCGCTGTCGGCGGGAGGCGGGAGGTACGGCGTGGCTGGTGGGGCCTTCGTGCCCGGGCTGCCCCGCCGCGGCGCCGAGGAACCGCCGGACCTGGGCCGAGCCCTGGAGCACGCGCGCATCCTCCGCGCGGCGGGAGACCCGGCCGGTGCCGCCCAGGTCCTGGACCGGGCCTTCGCCGCCGAGGGCGTGCGGACCCGCACCGTCGCCGAGCGCGTCCGGTTCCGCGCCCTGGTGCTCCGTGCCGACCTCGCGCTCGCCCTGCACGACGACGCAGCCGCCGCACGGTTCCTCGAGGGCGCGGAGTGGTTCCGCGCCGGGGCCGACTTCCTCCCGCGCGTGGCCGACGCGCTCGCCGCCCTCGACGACGAGGTGCACCTCGCGGACGAGCTGCGCGACCGCCTCGCGAGCGAGCGCCGCACGGGCTGAGCCGCACCGGCAGACCTGCCCGGCCGGGAACCGCTCGCGCGGGAGCCGCGTTGGACTGCGCAGTACCGGTGCGGGCGCCGACCGCGCCCGGCCCATCTCGCGAGGAGGCAGACATGCTGTGCCCCACCGACCAGACCGTGCTCGTCATGACCGAGCGCAAGGGCGTGGAGATCGACTACTGCCCCACGTGCCGCGGCGTGTGGCTCGACCGCGGCGAGCTGGACAAGATCATCGACCGCTCGGTGGAGAGCGAGATCGCCGCCGAGGCCGCGGGGCCGGCCGCCGCCGTGCCGCCCGCCCCCGCCGCGCCCGCCCCGACGTCGTACCCGCCGGCCGCCGCCGCGGACTACGGCAGCCCCGCCCCGCGCTCCGGGGAGCGGTACGGCGACCGCCGCGAGGACGACCGCGACCGCTACCGCGACGACCGGTACCGCGACGACCGCTACGACGAGCGCTCGCGCGACGACCGGTACCGCGACGACCGGGACCGCCGGTACGACGGCCGCGACGGCTACGACCCCCGCTACCGCAAGCGCAAGAAGAAGGAGTCCTGGCTCGAGGACCTCTTCGACTTCTGACGCGCCCCGTGGTCGACTGTCCCGCGTGACCGTCCTCGACTCGTTCTCGCTCGTCGGCCGCACGGCCCTGCTCACCGGCGGCAGCCGCGGTATCGGGCGCGCCGTCGCCCGCGCGCTCGGCGAGGCGGGGGCCCGCGTCGCGGTCACGGCGACCACCGCGGCGGCGGCCGACGAGGCCGCCGCCGCGCTCCGGGACGCCGGCACCGACGCCCGCGGCTACGTGCTCGACGTCACCGACCGCGAGCAGGTGGACGACGTCGTCGCGCGCGCCGCCGCCGACCTCGGCACGGTCGACCTGCTCGTCAACAACGCCGGCGTGTCGATCGGCGGCGCGGCCCTCGAGATCGGCGACGACGTGTGGCACCGCACGCTCGCCACCAACCTCGACGGCGTCTGGTACTGCTCGCGCGCCGTCGCCCGGGAGCTCGTCGCGCAGGGCCGGCCGGGGACGGTCGTCAACGTCGGCTCGATGTCCGCGTCGATCGTCAACCGGCCCCGCTGGCAGCCCGCGTACCTCGCGTCCAAGGCGGCGGTGCACCAGCTCACCAAGGGCCTCGCCGCCGAGTGGGCGCCGCACGGCATCCGCGTGAACGCGGTGGCGCCCGGGTACGTGCGCACCGAGGCGTCGCCGGTCGACCAGCCGGAGTACTACGACGACTGCGTCGCGCCCGCCGCGATGCAGCGCTGGGCGGAGCCGGAGGAGATCGGGCCGCCCGTCGTCTTCCTCGCGAGCGCGGCGTCGAGCTTCATGACGGGCGCCGTCGTCACGGTCGACGGCGGCTACACGCTGTTCTGACCGGGCGGGCGCCGTCCCGGGTCGTGCGCCGGGCTAGGCTCGGTCCCCGTGCGCGCACTCCTGGGCAGGTGGGTCGACCCCTTCGTCGTGACGCTGCTCGTGGTGCTCGTGCTCGGGCTCGTCGTGCCCGTGGGGCCGGGCGCGCAGCGCGTGGTCGACGCCGCCGCGGACGTCGCGGTCACCGTCCTCTTCCTCGTCTACGGCATGCGTCTGTCCACGCGGGAGGTCTGGGCCGGGCTGCGCAACTGGCGCCTGCAGGGCGGGATCCTCGCCGCGACGTACGTCGTCTTCCCGGTGCTCGGGCTCGTCACGGCGTGGGCGATCGAGCCGCTCGTCGGGGCGCCGCTCGCCGCCGGCATGCTCTACCTGTCCCTGCTGCCGTCGACCGTGCAGTCGTCCGTGGCGTTCACGTCCGTCGCGCGCGGCAACGTCGCCGGGGCGATCTGCGGCGCGACGGTGTCGAACGTCGCGGGCATGGTGATCACCCCGCTGCTCGTGCTGTGGCTCATGACGGGGACCGGCGGGGGAGCCGACGGGCCCACGGGCGGGCTCGGCGGCCTGCGCACCGTGCTGCTCCAGCTGCTGCTGCCGTTCGTCGTCGGGCAACTCCTCCAGCCCTGGGCGGGGGACTGGGTCCGGGCGCGGCGCTGGCTCACGCTCGGCGTCGACCGCGGCACGATCCTCGTCGTGGTGTTCGGCGCGGTCGCGGCGGCGTCGTCGGCGGGCGTCTGGTCGAGCGTGTCCGGGTGGTCGATCGTCGCGCTGCTCGTGGTCAGCGCGATCGTCCTCGCCGTGATGCTCGCGGCCACGTGGTGGGGCGGCGCGGCGCTGGGGCTCTCGACCGAGGACCGGGTCGCGCTGCTCATGTGCGGGTCGAAGAAGTCGCTCGCGACGGGCCTGCCCATGGCGAGCGTGCTGTTCCCCGTCGCGGTCGCCGGCGTCGTCGCCGTGCCCGTGATCGTCTTCCACCAGCTCCAGCTCGTCGTCTGCGCCGTCCTGGCGCGGCGCCTGGCCCTCCGCGACTGACGCCCCTGGCCCGCCTACCGAGCTGACCATGCGGAGGCGTCCCGTCGTGGCGGCCGGGCGGGCGACGACCACATGCTCGGCGGGTCCGGGTGGGGCCTCCCGTCAGCCGCGGGCCGCGACCTGCTCGCGGACCTGGCGCTTGGCGCGCGTGAGCATGCCGTTCATGCCGCCGATGCGCAGCGGGCTCACCGCGCGCGTCAGGCCGATCGACATCGGGAAGTCGTCGGGCACGTCGAGCACCTCCTGCACCGTCAGGCCCGAGAGGCCCTGCGCGAGGATCGACGCGAAGCCGCGCGTCGTCGGAGCCTCGGCCGGGGCGGTCGCGTAGAAGTGCACGACGCCCGCGTCGTCGACCTCCGCGAAGGCCCGCACCGGCGACTGGCACTCCTCGATCCGCTCCAGCAGACCGGGCGCGCTCGCGTAGCGCTCGGGGAGGTCGGGAAGCTCGTTCGCGAACTCGAGCAGCAGCTGGAGGCGCTCGCGCTCCGGCATCGCGAGGAAGTCCTCGCGGATCTCCGCGAGCGTCGCGGGCAGGTCGGGCGAGGCGTCGGAGGGGGAGCTCATGGGGGCGATCCTCGCATCGGGGCCGGGGCGGCGGGACGGCAGTCCCACCGTGCGGAACGCTCCGCGGACGCGTCGTATGCCCGCGGCACGCCGACGGCGCGCGGTCCGTCGTGGAGGACGGGCCGCGCGCCGTCGGGCACGCTCGCGCGGGACGCGGGTCAGTTGAGCGACGCCGGGGCCTCGCCGGGCTCCTCGCCCTTGACGATCGGCACGCGCACGGCGTTGCCCCACTCGGTCCACGAGCCGTCGTAGTTGCGGACCTTGTCGAAGCCGAGCAGGTACGTGAGCGCGAACCACGTGTGGCTCGACCGCTCGCCGATGCGGCAGTACGTGACGACCTCGTCGTCCGTCGCGAGGCCGAGGCCGCCCTCCTGGTAGATCGCCTCGAGCTGCTCGCGCGACTTGTAGGTGCCGTCCTCCGCGACCGCCGTCGCCCACGGCACGTTGCGCGCCGTCGGGATGTGGCCGCCGCGCAGCACGCCCTCCTCCGGGTAGTCCGGGATGTGCAGGCGCTCGCCCGTGTACTCCTGCGGGGAGCGGATGTCGACGAGCGGCCCGTTGCCGATGTGGGCGAGGACGTCCTCCTTGAACGCGCGGATCGTCACGTCGTCGCGCTCGACGACCGGGTACTCGACCGCGACCGGCTCGGGGACGTCCGTCGTGACCTCGCGGCCCTCGGCGATCCACTTGCCGCGGCCGCCGTCGAGCAGGCGCACGTCCTCGTGGCCGAACAGCGTGAAGACCCACGCCGCGTAGGCCGCCCACCAGTTGTTCTTGTCGCCGTAGACGACTATCGTCGTGTCGCGCGCGATGCCCTTGCTGCCGAGGAGCTGGGCGAAGCCCTTGCCGTCGATGTAGTCGCGCGTGTCGGGGTCGTTGAGGTCGGTGTGCCAGTCGATCTTCACCGCGCCGGGGATGTGCCCGGTCTCGTAGAGCAGCACGTCCTCGTCGGACTCGACGACGACGACGCCCGGCTCGCCCAGGTGCTCGGCGAGCCAGTCGGTGCTCACGAGGCGGTCGGGGTGGGCGTACTGCGTGATCTTCTCGCTGGTGTCGAGCGGTGCGGGCATGGTGTCCTCCGGGCGCGTGGTGGGCGTTCGCTCGTCAGGCTAGGTCGGCCGTCCGCATCACGGAAGGCTCGTGACGCATGCTGAGACGGTGTAAACGCACGCTGCGGACGCTCGCTCCGGTGGCCACACTGGACGGGTGACCGCCACCGTCCCGGAGCGCGTGCGGCGGGCCGTGGCGCTGCTCGACCTCCGCGGCGACGAGGCCGTGCTCGAGATCGGCCCCGGTCCCGGGGCGGCTGCCGAGCTCGTGCTCGCCACCCACCCCGGCGTGCGGTACGTCGCGCTCGACCGGTCCGCCGTGGCGGTCGCCCGCACGACCGCGCGCAACCGGGTCGCTGTCGACGACGGCCGCCTCGTCGTGCGGCGTGGGGAGCTCGCGGCGACCGGTGGTCCGAACGTCTCCGGCGGCCCGTTCGACGTCGCGTTCGCGGTGGACGTCAACGTCTTCTGGATGCGCGTGGCCCATGCCGAGGCGAGCGCCCTCGCCGCGCTGCTCGTCCCGGGCGGAGCGCTCTGGCTCGTCCATCAGACGCCGGACGGAGGCGACGACCGGGTCCTCGACGGCGTGCGCGCGTCGCTCGACGTCCCCGCGCTGGGCCCGGTGACGGTCGTGCGCGACGGGGTGCTCGCCGTCGGCGCGCGACGGGTGGCCGACCCGCCCGGGTGACCGGCGGTCAGCCCAGGAGCTCGCGCGTCGCGTCGCCGAGGGCCTGGTCGAGCAGCTCGAGGCCGAGGTCGAGCTCCTCCTCGCTCACGGTGAGCGGCGGGGCGATGCGGAACACGCCGCCCATGCCGCGGAGCTGCACGACGTTCATGTGGAGCCCGAGCTCGAGCGCCCGCCGGGTGACGAGCGCGCCGAGGGCGTCGGCGCCCTCCTTCGTCTCGCGGTCGAGCACGA
Organism: Cellulosimicrobium sp. XJ-DQ-B-000; assembly: GCF_031119065.1. Taxonomy (NCBI): domain Bacteria; kingdom Bacillati; phylum Actinomycetota; class Actinomycetes; order Micrococcales; family Promicromonosporaceae; genus Cellulosimicrobium; species Cellulosimicrobium sp. XJ-DQ-B-000. Next base: position 595,374 of record NZ_JAVHYN010000001.1, on the reverse strand, counting down.
GCTCGATGCCCTGGAGCAGCCCGCGCCCGCGGACGTCGCCGATCGTCGCGTGGCGGTCCTGGAGGTCGAGCAGCCCGGCGCGCAGCCGGTCGCCGAGCACCCGGACGCGCGCGTCCATCCGCTCGGCCTGGAGCACGTCGAGCACGGTGGTGCCGACCGCCGCGACGAGCGGGTCCGAGACGTGCGTCGTGAAGAAGAGGAAGCCGCGCTCGTGCGCGCGCGCCTCGATCTCGGCGCTCGTGACGACGGCGGCGAGCGGGAGCCCGGCACCGAGGGTCTTGGAGAGGGTGAGGATGTCCGGCACCACGGGCTCCTCGCCGTCGCGCCCCTCGAACGCGTACCAGGAGCCGGTGCGGCACAGCGCCGTCTGCGCCTCGTCGAGGATCAGGAGCATCCCGCGCTCGTGGCACTTGTCGCGCAGCGCCGCGAGGTAGCCCGGTGGGAGCTCGACGATCCCGCCCGAGCTGAGGATCGGCTCGACGAGGCACGCCGCGAGGCTGCCCGTCGACTGCACGTCGACGAGGTCGAACGCGAGGTCGAGCTGGCGGCGCCAGTCGTGCGTGCCGTCGGGCGCGAGGTGGTCGGGCCGGTACGCGTTGGGGACGGGGATGACGAGGTTGCCGGGCGCCGTCGGGCCGTAGCCGCGGCGGCCCGCGCTGTACGTCGCGGCGGCCGCGGCGTGCGTCATGCCGTGCCACGACCCGGCGAGCGAGACGACCTCGTGCCGCCCCGTGACGAGCTTCGCCATCCGGATCGCGGCCTCGTTCGACTCGGCCCCGGTCGTCAGCAGGAGCACCTTCTCGAGCGGGTCGGGCAGCGTGTCCGCGAGCCGGCGCGCGAGGTCGACGACCGGGCGCGACAGCATCCCGGAGAACAGGTGGTCGAGCGTCCCGACCTGGCGGCGCACCGTCTCGACGATCGCGGGGTGGCTGTGCCCGAGGATCGCGCTCATCTGACCGGACGTGAAGTCGAGGACCCGGCGCCCGTCCGCCGTCGTGACGAAGCTGCCCGCCGCGCTCTCGACGATCTCGGGCGTGAACGGCCCGCCGTACCGCACGAGGTGGCGGTCGGCGTCGGCCCAGAACCGCGCGGCGTCGTCCGCGGCGGCCCGGCCCCCACCGGGGGACGGGGCGGACGGCGGTGCGGGCGCGGGGGAGGGCGGGAACGTCATCCTCCGAGCGTAGGGACGCGCCGCTGTGCGCGACCAGCGCGAGTCTGCGTACAGTCTGTGCGGAGAAACCGCACAGAGAGGAGCGCACGTGCTCAATGCGGCCCGGCTGCAGATCCTCGCGCGGCTCGAGAGCCTCGGGACCGTGCGCGCCGTCGGGACCTCGCTCCACCTGAGCCCGTCCGCCGTCTCCGCGCAGCTCGCCGCGCTCGAGGCCGAGACCGGCGCGCGCCTCCTGGAGCGCACGGGTCGACGCGTCCGCCTCACGCCCGCCGGCCGCACGCTCGCCCGGCACGCGCGCGTCATCCTCGACCAGATGGCCCTCGCCGAGGCCGAGCTCGCCCACCCCGACGGCGAGCCGGCCGGCGTCGTGCGCGTCGCCGCGTTCTCGAGCGCGGTGCGCGCGCTCGTCATCCCGCTCGCGACGCGGCTCGCCGTCGAGCACCCGCGCGTCGAGGTGCAGGTCGACGAGCTCGACCCGCGCGAGAGCGGGCCCGCGCTCCGGCGCGGGGACGTCGACGTCGCGGTGACCGCCGACCTGCTCGACGGCGCGCTGCTCGCCGGGCCCGACGTCGCGACCGTCCCGCTGCTCGAGGACCCGGTCGTGCTCGTCACGGCGCGCGGCGACCGGGCCCCCGGCGAACCGGTCGACCTCGCGCGCCTCGCCGGCGCGCCGTGGGCGGCCGACCTCCCCGGGCGCTACCTGTCCACGCTCGTCGAGAGCGCGTGCCGCGAGGCCGGCTTCGAGCCGCGCGTCGTCGCCCGGCTGCCCAGCTACGAGCTGCTGCTCGCGCACGTCGAGGCCGGGCTGTCCGTCGCGCTGCTGCCGGGCCTCGCCGTCGACCCGCGGTACGCCGTCGACGCCCGCCCGCTCCGCGCGCCCCGGACCCGCCCGGTGTACGCGGCCGTGCGCCGCGGGGCCGCGCCGACCGCCGCGACCACCGTCGTCCTCGGCGCCCTGCGCCGCGTCGCGCGCGAGGTCGCCGGTCCCGCGCCGGCCGGCTCCGACTGACGCCCGCTCGCGCCGGATCCCGCGCGACCTACACTGGCCCCAGCACCGCACGACGACGTGGAGGTCCCGTGCCGCGCACTCCCGCACCGCCGCCCCGCTCCGAGGAGCACCCGCGCCGCCCCGACGCGCGCCGCGACGCGCGCTCCGTGCGCGCCGCCTACCGTTCGTTCCTCGACCACGGCGTCCTCCCGCGCGGCGTCCACCCGCTCGTCGCCGACTCGTGGCGCCGGTCCGTGCACAGCGGCGTCGACCCGGAGGCGCCCCGCACCGACTCGGGCCTCGCCCACGACGACCTCGTCGCCTACCGCGAGGCGCACCCGCTCGCGGGCGTCATGCCGGTCGTGCGCGAGCTCGTCGTGGACGCCGCCGCCGACGACGGCCTCGTCGTCGCCGTGTCCGACGACGCGGGCCGCCTCCTGTGGGTCGAGGGTGACCGGGCGCTGCGCGACGCCGTCGACCGCGTCGGGTTCGTCGAGGGGTCGGTCTGGCGCGAGGAACGGGTCGGGACGAACGCGCCCGGCACCGCGCTCGCGACGCGCAGCCCCGTCCAGGTCCTCGGCGCCGAGCACTTCTCCCGGCCCGTGCAGGCGTTCAGCTGCACGGCCGTGCCCGTCCACGACCCCGCGAGCGGGCGCGTCCTCGGGGTGCTCGACGTGACGGGGCGCCAGTCCGCCGCGTCGGGCGTCGTGCTCTCGCTCGTGCGCGCGACCGTGCTGAGCCTCGAGCGCGAGCTCGCCCAGCGCGCCGCGGCGACGGGTCCCGACGACGGCCCGGGCCGGCTCCCGGGACCGCCCCGCGACGGCGCGCCCGAGCTGCTCGTGCTCGGCACGGCGCCCGTGCTGCGCTCGCCGGACGGCCTCGACCACCGCCTCTCGCTGCGCCACGCCGAGATCCTCGTGCTCCTCGCGACGCACCCCCGCGGGCTGTCCGCCGACGAGCTCGCCGTCCTCCTGCACCCCGGCGAGCTCTCCGACGTGACCGTCCGCGCCGAGGTGTCGCGCCTGCGGCGCGTCGCGGGCGCGCTCCTCGCGGGGTCGCGCCCCTACCGGCTCGCGCGACCCCTGCGGACCGACGCCGACGTCGTGCGCGACCACCTCGAGGCGGGCGACGTCCGCGGCGCCGTCGCCGCCTACCGCGCGCCGCTCCTGCCGCGCTCGGGTGCGCCCGCCGTCGAGCACCTGCGCGCCGAGCTCGCGGCCGAGCTGCGCACCGCCGTCGTGGCCGCGGGCGGCGCCGACGTGCTCGACGCGTGGACGCGCACCGACGACGGCGCCGAGGACCACGCCGCGTGGACGCGGCTGCAGCGCGTCGCGGACCACGGCAGCCCGCTGTGGCTGCGCGCCCGCGCCCACCTCGACCTGCTCGACGACGAGCTCGCCTGAGGTCCGGGGGAGCCGCCCGCTGCAACGGTCCTGCAACCCTGCGCCGCCTACCGTCGGCCGCACGGCGCGACGAGGCGCCGGGCCGCGCACCGCCGTCGGACGCTCCCCGCCCGACGGCGACCTCCCCCAGGGCGCGGCGAGGACCAGCACTGCGAGTCAGCACTGCGAGGAGGCAGACGATGACGGTCTACGCAGCCCCCGGCACGGACGGGGCGATCGCCGAGTACAAGGCCCGGTACGACCACTGGATCGGGGGCGAGTACGTCGCGCCGGCCGGCGGGCAGTACTTCGAGAACCCCAGCCCGGTAACGGGCCGGACGTTCACCGAGGTCGCGCGCGGCACCGCCGACGACATCGAGCGCGCGCTCGACGCCGCGCACGGCGCCGCCCGGTCGTGGGGCCGCACGAGCGCGACCGAGCGCGCCAACGTCCTCAACAAGATCGCCGACCGCATGGAGGAGAACCTCGAGCGGATCGCCGTCGCCGAGTCGTGGGAGAACGGCAAGCCCGTCCGCGAGACGCTCGCCGCCGACATCCCGCTCGCGATCGACCACTTCCGCTACTTCGCGGGCGCGATCCGCGCGCAGGAGGGGTCGATCTCCGAGATCGACGAGGACACCATCGCGTACCACTTCCACGAGCCGCTCGGCGTCGTCGGCCAGATCATCCCGTGGAACTTCCCGATCCTCATGGCCGTGTGGAAGCTCGCCCCGGCGCTCGCGGCGGGCAACTGCGTCGTGCTCAAGCCCGCCGAGCAGACGCCCGCGTCGATCCTCTTCCTCATGGACATCATCGGGGACCTGCTGCCGCCCGGGGTGGTGAACGTCGTCAACGGGTTCGGGGTCGAGGCGGGCAAGCCGCTCGCGTCCAGCCCGCGCATCCGCAAGATCGCGTTCACGGGCGAGACGACGACCGGCCGCCTGATCATGCAGTACGCGAGCCAGAACATCATCCCGGTCACGCTCGAGCTCGGCGGCAAGTCGCCGAACATCTTCTTCTCCGACGTCGCCGACGCGCGCGACGACTTCTACGACAAGGCCCTCGAGGGGTTCACGATGTTCGCCCTCAACCAGGGCGAGGTGTGCACGTGCCCGTCGCGCGCCCTCATCCAGTCGTCGATCTACGACACGTTCCTCGGCGACGCGATCGAGCGCACGAAGGCGGTGCGGCAGGGCAACCCGCTCGACACCGAGACGATGATCGGCGCGCAGGCGTCGAACGACCAGCTCGAGAAGATCCTGTCGTACATCGAGATCGGCAAGGCCGAGGGCGCGAAGGTGCTCACGGGCGGGTCGCGCGCCGAGCTCGGCGGCGACCTCGCGGGCGGGTACTACGTGACGCCCACGATCTTCGAGGGCAAGAACTCGATGCGGATCTTCCAGGAGGAGATCTTCGGGCCCGTCGTCGCGGTGACCGACTTCTCCGACTTCGACGACGCCATGACGATCGCCAACGACACCCTCTACGGCCTCGGGGCCGGCGTCTGGTCGCGGTCGGGCAACACCGCCTACCGCGCGGGCCGCACCATCGAGGCCGGACGCGTGTGGACGAACTGCTACCACGCGTACCCCGCCGCCGCCGCGTTCGGCGGGTACAAGGGCTCCGGCGTCGGGCGCGAGAACCACAAGATGATGCTCGACCACTACCAGCAGACGAAGAACCTCCTCGTCTCCTACTCGGCCCAGAAGCTGGGCTTCTTCTAGACCAACCCCACCAGCCCTGCCCGCCCGACCGACCACGGGCTCGGCTCCCTCTCCCCCCCCCCGGCCGCCGAGCAGGTGGTCCTGGCTCGTCCGGCCGTCCGGACGGACCAGGACCACCTGCTCGCGGCGCCGGGATCGCCTGGTCGGCCTGACACGTGGAGGGTTTCGTGGTCGACGACGTCCCCTCGGTCCGTCCGGTTGGCGCGCCACCCGCGCGGGTCGCGCTCACCGACGACGCCGCGGCGCTGCTCGCGCGGCTGCGGACGGTCCACGGCGAGCTCATGTTCCACCAGTCCGGCGGGTGCTGCGACGGGTCGTCGCCCATGTGCTACCCGCAGGGCGACTTCCTGCTCGGCGACGCCGACGTGCACCTCGGCGATCTCGTCGTCGACGCGCCCGGTCCCACGGGCGGTCCCGGTGCGGGCGGCCCTGCCGCGGACAGCCCCACCGGGGCGGACGGCGCGGCGGGCCGGCTCGTCGTGCCCGTCTGGATGAGCCGCGCGCAGTTCGAGTACTGGAAGCACACCCACCTGACGATCGACGTCGTGCCCGGCCGCGGCGCGGGGTTCAGCGTCGAGGCGCCCGAGGGCGTGCGCTTCATCATCCGGTCGCGTCTGCTCACCGACGAGGAGTGGGCGGCGCTCGACGTGGCCTAGGCTGACCTCACCGACGAGCTCTGCGACGGGCTCCAGGACCGGCCCCGCAGCGGGGCCGCGACGGCCCGGGACCGGAGAGGAGGCGGTGCGATGAACGACCTGCTCGTCGTGGCGCGCGACCTCGCCTCCGCGCTCACGCTCCTGCTCGGCACGTCGACCCTCACGGCCACGCTCTTCCTCCTCGGCGCCACCGCCCTCGTCGCGGCCGTGGCTGCCGTGGCCGCGCGCTGGGGCGCACCCCTCGCGCTCGGTGTGGCGGCTCGCCCCGCGGGCCGCCTGCGCGACACGGTCGACGTCGGTCCCGCCGTCACGCAGAGCGACCCGGACGCCCCGGGTCGTGCCCGGCCCCGGGCTCCCGGCCGACTCCTCGGCTGATCACCCGGCCGAGGGACCTCATCGCACCCGCGTCGTTGCGCGGCGTGCTGCTGCCTGCCCACCGCAGGGTGATCGGCGAACGCGTACCCCGCACGTTCGACCGAGGACACCACCATGAACCTGCTCGACCTCCCGCTCGTCTCCACCGTGCTCGACGCCGCGTACCGCGCGCTGATGGGCCTGTCCGACCTGCTCGAACCCCTCGCGGGCGGCGCCGCGGCGGCGGCGGCCGTCGTCCTGCTGACGCTCGCCGTGCGCGCACTGCTCGTCCCCGTCGGCGTGTCGCAGGCGAAGGCGGAGCGCGACCGCGCGCGCCTCGCACCGCGGCTTGCCGAGCTCCAGCGTCGCCACCGGAACGACCCCGAGCGGCTGCGGCGCGCGACCGTGGAGCTGTACACCCGGGAGGGCACGACACCGCTCGCCGGGTGCCTCCCGATGCTGGCCCAAGCGCCCGTGGTCGGGGTGGTCTACGCGCTGTTCCTGCACGCGGAGATCGCCGGGCACGGCAACGCGCTGCTCGGCCACACCCTGTTCGGCGCGCCCCTGGGCTCGAGCCTCGTCGGCGGGCTCGGGGCGGGTGGCGTGCCGACCGTCGTGGTGGCCGGGGTGGTCGTGCTCGCGATCGCCCTCGTCGGCGAGCTCACGCGCCGCGCCTCCCTGCCCGGCGGTCGGCTCGCGCTGCCCCGGACGACGCCCGGCGCCGACACCGGGCCGAGCGTGCGCGGTGCGGCGGTGCTCTCCGGCCCCGGCCTGCAGAACGCGCTCGGTGCCCTGCAGTTCGTCACCGCCGTGATCGCCTGCTTCGTGCCCCTCGCCGCGAGCCTGTACCTGCTGGTGACGGTGACATGGACTCTCGGGCAGCGCCTCGTCCTGCGCCGCCGGTACCCGCTCGTCGCGACGGCGTAGCGGAGGCCGCGGGGCTGCCAGCGGACCGCCGGCCGCGCGAGAGTGTCGGGATAGGGCCGACCTGTCGCCCTTGCGCGAGGCCGTCAGCGCGCTCCCCGCAGCCCCGCGGCGACCTGGGGGCGGGCCGCGGCCCGCCCGCGTGTCACAGCGCCGCGAACCGGCCGACGGCGACGAGCACCGCAAGGGCGAGCAGCACCACGTTCGCCGGGACGGCCTTCGCCTCGCCGAGGTGCAAGTGCAGGGGGATCGCGCCGACCTGCGTGAGCGCGAGCCCGACCGCGGCGACGGGGGTGAGCACCGGCGCGACGCCGAGCGCCCAGGGGAGGATCACGCCGACGGCGCCGGCCACCTCGAGCCACCCGATGGCGCGCACGCCCGCCGCGCGCTCGGGCGTCACCCAGCGCATCTGCTGCTGGAGCACGGGGATCGGGCGCAGGGCCTTCATGAGCCCGGCGCCGAGGAAGGCGGCGGCGAGCAGACCGGAGGCGATCCACAGGGCGACGTCCATGCGTGAGTCCTTCGAGAGGAGGCGGCGACGGCCCAGGATGGCCGGTCACTCTTTGTGCCTGGGCACATGATGGGTAACCATGAGCACCGGCACAAAAGGCACACCGGTGTGCGTGAGGCACACGGAGCAGCACCCGAAGAAGACGGAGACCCCCATGACGACGACGCCCAGCACGGACGTGCCGGTGGTGCGCGAGCTCGCCGAGCGCCACGGCATCCCGGTCGACCGCGGCTGCGCCGCGGCGGAGGCGACGAGCGAGGTGCGCTCGGTCCTCGACCGGGTGGGCGACAAGTGGAGTGTCCTCATCCTGGGGATGCTCTCCGCCGGCCCGCAGCGCTTCACCGAGCTGCTCCACGGGATCGACGGCATCTCGCAGCGCATGCTCACGCTCAACCTGCGCCAGCTCGAGCGGGACGGCCTCGTGAGCCGCACGGTGCACGCCGTCGTGCCGCCGCGCGTCGACTACGCGCTCACAGGGCTCGGCGAGACGCTGCTGCCGCCCGTGCTCGCGCTCGTCGAGTGGGCGCTCGCCCACACGCGCACCATCCGCGAGAACCGCGACGTGTTCGACGCGCGGCGCCCCGCGGGCTGACGGGGCCGTCCGACCCGCAGGGGACCGAGCGGGTCGGGCGCAGGGCGGTCAGCCCGCGAGCGGGTCGGCCGCGCGCAGGTACCAGGGCTCGTACCGCTCCAGCGAGAGCGTCCAGAGGCCGGGGGCGCCCGCCGGCACCGCGAGGCACACGTTGCCGGTCACGGTGTCGCCCGAGCCGATGAGGCCCGTGCTCACGAGCGCGTGCGGCACCGCGCCGCACCCGCCCTCGGCGTGGACGCCGTCGTCGCCGACGAACCCGACGTCGACCGCGCCCCACGCGGTCACCTGCGAGCTGGACCCGGTGTACGTGGCGGTCACGGGCACGATCCAGTACTCGACGCCGTCGGGCGGCGGGGCGTTGACGTCGTCGTGCGCGAGCACGTCCGCGGTCGCCTCGTAGGGCTCCTCGAGGAGGACCTCCCACTCCTCGCCGCCGATCGTGTACCCGTCGAACAGCCACGGGTCGTCGCGCGTGCCCGTGCCCTCCCAGTCGCCCTCGGGCCAGTCCTCGTCCGACCAGCCGTCGCCCGGCCACTCGTCGTCGTACGCGTCGTCGGTCGGGGCCGTGACCCACGCGGCGATCCGGGCGCCCGCGTCCGTCGCGACGCCCGCGGCGAACCCCGTCCCGCCGCCGACGACGAGGCACACGACCCCGACGAGCAGCCCGACGGCCGTCCGAGACAGACCGCCACGCCCCGGTGCCGCGCGCGGCGGGGCCGGCTGGGGAGCGCCGGGGTACGGCGGCCCTGGGTGCGGTGCGAGGGGCTGCGGGGTGCCGGCGTGCGGAGGGCCGGGGTGCGCTGCGGACGGCGGCGCCGCGTACGGGTTCGGGTGCGCGGCCGGGCCGGGGGAGGAGGGCGGCGGGCCGGGAGGGGGCGTCGGCGAGGACGGCGGCGTCACAGGGGTGCTCATGGTGCTCCGGTGTCGTGCGGGCGGGCGCCCGGACGACAGGTGCCACCGTGCGTGGCCGGATGCTCCCACACTGCGGTCCCCGCCGTCGAGGGCGATGGCGCGCGCCCGTGGGCACGCCCTCGGTGCCGCCGCCGGGTGGGCGACGGCACCGAGGCCGTGGAGGGCGGGAGACCGCGCTACGGCTGGTCCACCTCGGAGCCCACGAGGAACTGCGAGTACGCCCCGATGGTGAGGAACGTCGGGAAGTCCTCGGCGAGCGCGACGGCGCGGAACACGTGCGCGGCGTCGTCGATCCGGTTCCCCGGGGTGCGCGGCAGGTCGTCGACGATCTCCGCGAGCAGCGCCTCGACGCGCTCGCGCGTGATCGGCACGCCGTTCTCGGTCCGCGTGCCGGACGCGATCCACTGCCACACCTGCGACCGCGAGATCTCGGCCGTCGCGGCGTCCTCCATGAGGTGGTCGATCGCGGCGGCCCCGACGCCGCGCAGCCACGACTCGAGGTACCGCACCCCGACGGAGACGTTCGAGCGCAGGCCCGCCGCGGTGACGGTGGCCCCGGCCCGGCGGGCCGAGCCGATGTCGAGCAGCTCGTGCTGGCCCACCCGGACGTCGTCGCGCTGCCGCGAGACCTGGTTCGGCGCGTCCCCCAGCACCGCGTCGAACTCGGTGCGCGCGACCTCGATGAGGTCGGGGTGCGCGACCCACGTGCCGTCGAACCCGTCCGTCGCCTCCCGGCGCTTGTCCGCCCGCACCTGCTCGAACGCGCGCTCGGTGACGTCCGGCCGACGACGGTCCGGGATGAACGCGCTCATGCCGCCGATCGCGTGCGCGCCGCGCCGGTGGCACGTCTGCACGAGCAGCTCGGTGTACGCGCGCATGAACGGCGCGGTCATGGTGACCTGCGCGCGGTCGGGCAGCACGTACGAGTCGCCGCGCGTGCGGAACGCCTTGATCACGGAGAACAGGTAGTCCCAGCGCCCGGCGTTCAGCCCGGCGCAGTGGTCGCGCAGCTCGTGGAGGATCTCCTCCATCTCGAACGCCGCGGGCAGCGTCTCGATGAGCACCGTGGCGCGGATCGTGCCCTGCGGCAGGCCGAGGTACTCCTGGGCGAGCACGAACACGTCGTTCCACAGCCGGGCCTCGCGGTGGCCCTCGAGCTTGGGCAGGTAGAAGTACGGCCCCCGCCCGCGCGCCACGAGCGCGTGCGCGTTGTGGAACAGGTACAGCCCGAAGTCGACGAGCGACGCCGACGCCGAGACGCTCACGCCCGCCCGGTCGACGTACCGCATGTGCTTCTCGATGAGGTGCCACCCGCGCGGACGGAACACGATCGTCGGGAGGTCGGTCAGCGTCGTCGAACGCAGGCGGTACTCCTTGCGGTGGTCGCCCGAGCCGGTCGTGTGGGTCAGCGTCCCGCGGATCGCGTCGTGCAGCGCGAGCTGGCCCTCGATCACGTTGCGCCACGTCGGGCTGGAGGCGTCCTCGGCGTCCGCGAGCCACACCTTGGCGCCGGAGTTGAGGGCGTTGATCGTCATCTTCGGGTCGGTCGGGCCGGTGATCTCGACGCGGCGGTCCTCGAGGCCCGGCGCGCCGGCCGAGCCCGCGACGCGCCACGACGGGTCGTCGCGCACGGGCCGCGTCGACGGACGGAAGTCGGGGTCGATGCCGTCGGCGACGTCCTGCCGGCGCTGCTGGCGGTCCATGAGGAGCTCGTGGCGGCGTGCCACGAACCGGTCGTGCAGCAGCGTGAGGAAGTCGAGCGCCTCGGGCGTGAGGATCTCGCGGTAGCGCTCGCCGAGCGTGCCGGTGACGCGCAGGGTCCCGGTGACGCGAGGGCCGCTCGCGGGCGCGGGGGTCGACGGGGGAGAGGTGGTCGTGGTCAGCGTGGTCATGGCGTGCTCCGAAGGTCGATGTCGCGAGGTAGAGGTCTGGTCTGCCGAGGGAGAGCCCTGGTCCCGCGAGGTAGAGGCGTGGTCATGACCAGGCCTCTACCTCGCGGGACCGCTCCTCTACCTCGCGAGGGGCTTAGTGGAACTGGGCGGTCTCGGTGGACCCGGCGAGCGCGAGGGTGGCGGCGTCGGGGTTGAGAGCCGTGGCGACCCGGTCGAAGTAGCCGGTGCCGACCTCCCGCTGGTGGCGGGTGGCGGTGTAGCCGTCGGCCTCGGAGGCGAACTCGGCCTCCTGCAGCTCGACGTAGGCGGACATCGCGCGCTCGTTGTAGCCGCGCGCGAGCTCGAACATGGAGTGCGAGACGGCGTGGAAGCCGGCCAGCGTGATGAACTGGAACGCGTAGCCCATCGCGGCGAGCTCCTTCTGGAAGCTCGCGATCTGGGCGTCGTCGAGGTGCTTCTTCCAGTTGAACGACGGCGAGCAGTTGTAGGCGAGCTTCTTGCCCGGGTGCTGCGCGTGGATCGCCTCGGCGAACGTCCGCGCGAGCTCGAGGTCGGGCTCGCCCGTCTCGACCCAGATGAGGTCGGAGTACGGCGCGTACGCGAGGCCGCGCGCGACGACCGCGTCGAAGCCGGGGCGCACCCGGTAGAAGCCCTCGGACGTGCGCTCCCCGGTGAGGAACGGCTGGTCGCGCTCGTCGACGTCGGACGTGAGGAGGTCCGCGGCGAGCGCATCCGTGCGGGCGATGACGATCGACGGCACGCCCGCGACGTCGGCCGCGAGGCGCGCGGCGTTGAGCGTGCGGATGTGCTGGCTCGTGGGCACGAGCACCTTGCCGCCGAGGTGCCCGCACTTCTTCTCGGACGCGAGCTGGTCCTCCCAGTGCACGCCCGCCGCGCCCGCGGCGATCATCGAGTGCATGAGCTCGTAGGCGTTGAGCGGGCCGCCGAACCCGGCCTCGGCGTCGGCGACGATCGGGGCGAGCCAGTCGCGGTCGGGCCGCTGCCCGTCCGACGCCGCGCGCTCGGCCGCCTCGATCTGGTCGGCGCGCAGGAGCGCGTTGTTGATGCGGCGCACGACGGCGGGCACGGAGTTGGCGGGGTAGAGCGACTGGTCGGGGTACGTCTGGCCGGAGAGGTTGGCGTCGGCCGCGACCTGCCATCCGGACAGGTAGATCGCCTTGAGGCCTGCTCGCACCTGCTGCACGGCCTGGTTGCCGGTGAACGCGCCGAGCGCCGCGACCCACTCCTCGGTGTGGATGAGGTCCCACAGCGTCTCGGCGCCGCGGCGGGCGAGCGTGTGCTCCTCGCGCACGGAGCCGCGCAGCGCGACCACGTCCTCGGCGGTGTAGTCGCGCTGCAGGCCGGCCCAGCGCGGGTCGGTCGCCCACTGCTCGGCGAGCTCGGCGGCGCTCTGCGTCTGGTCGCCCGGACGGGCGGACGGGCGCGCGGCGTCGCCGGAGGTCGGGGCGGTGCCGGGGCCGGTGACCGTCGCCGTCGTCGCGACGGCGCCGAGCGGGCGGGCGCCGCCCGCGTACTCGGACGGGGAGCGGCGGCTGACGATGGTGGGCCTGTTCACGGGTGCCTCCTGGTGGTGCGCCGGCCCACGTGGTGCGGGCCGGCCGGGCCGGTCGGTGGACCTCGGCGAGGTCCGTGCTTCGACCTTCCTCCCGCCCGCAAGCCCTTCTCAAGCGAGATCGGACGAAAGAAGCGCGGTTCTTCTCTTGTGCGCAAGGAGTGGCGCGTGTCACTCTCAGTCATGGCTATCCCGACGACGCGACCGGCCGGAATCGCGGAACATGCGGAAATCCCGCTCGAGAGCGAGCCCGACGCCCTGACGATCGGCCGCAGGATCCGGCACCTGCGCACCGCTCGCGGCATGACGCTCGACGAGCTCGGCGCCGCGATCGGCCGCGCGCCGTCGCAGGTGTCGCTCCTCGAGAACGGCAAGCGCGAGCCGAAGTTCGGCCAGCTCCAGGCGGTGGCGCGCGCGCTCGGCGCGAGCCTCGACGACCTGCTCTCGCCGGAGCCGCCGTCGCGCCGGGACGCGCTCGAGATCGAGCTGGAGCGCGCCCAGCGCGGCCCGCTCTTCGACGCGCTCGGGCTGCGGCCCGTGCGGGTGGGCAAGTCGCTGCCCACCGACGCGCTCGAGACCATCGTCGCGCTCGAGCGCGAGCTCCAGCGCCTGCACACCGAGCGCGCTGCGACGCCCGAGGAGGCGCGCCGCGCGAACGCGGAGCTCCGCGCGACCATGCGCGCGCAGGACAACTACTTCCCCGAGCTCGAGGACGCGGCGGCCGGGCTGCTCGACGGCGTCGGGCACGCGGGCGGGCCGATGCCCCAGCGCGTCGCGGCCGACCTCGCCGCCCACCTCGGCTTCACGCTGCACTACGTCGGCGACCTGCCGCACTCCACCCGGTCCGTGCTCGACCTGCGCCACCGCCGCGTGTACCTGCCGAGCAACGGGATGCGCGGGCGGTCCAACGCGACGTCGGCGCTGCTCCAGGCGCTCGCGCCGCACGTGCTCGGGCACGCGGAGCCGCGCGACTACCGCGAGTTCCTCCGCCAGCGCGTCGAGGCCAACTACCTCGCCGCGGCGCTCCTGCTGCCGGAGCGGCACGCCGTCAAGGCCCTGCGCGCCGCGAAGGACGCGCGCGAGATCTCCATCGAGGACCTCCGGGACGCGTTCGCGGTGTCGTACGAGACCGCCGCGCACCGGTTCACCAACCTCGCGACGAAGCACCTCGGCATCCCGGTGCACTTCATGAAGGTGCACGAGTCCGGGGTGATCCACAAGGCCTACGAGAACGACGGCGTGCGCTTCCCCGCCGACCCGCTCGGCGCGGTCGAGGGGCAGTACGTGTGCCGGAGCTGGACCGCGCGCACCGTGTTCGCCGTCGAGGACCGGCTCAGCCCGTTCAGCCAGTACACGGACACCCCGAGCGGCACCTACTGGTGCACGTCGCGCGTGCAGGCGTCGGCCGACGGCGAGTTCTCCGTGAGCGTCGGCGTCCCGTTCGCGCACGTCAAGTGGTTCCTCGGGCGCGACACGACCGAGCGGCTCGTGTCCCGCTGCCCCGACGGCGCGTGCTGCCGCCGCCCGCCCGACGACCTCGCCGACCGTTGGGCCGGCCACGCGTGGCCGAGCGCCCGTCCGCACGCGTCGATGCTCGCGGCGATGCCGACCGGCGCGTTCCCGGGCGTCGACCAGACCGAGGTCTTCTCGTTCCTCGAGGCCCACGCGCCGGGCTAGCCGGCCCGTGCCTGCGCGCGCTCCGCCCGGTCCGCACGGTCCGCGCGAGCCGCGAGCCGCGCGAGCCGGGTCGGCGGACGCCGGTCGGCCGTCAGCCGATCGAGCCGCCCTCGACGGGAGCGACCATCGCGTCCTTGAGGCGCGCGGTGTCGGCGTCGGTCCAGCCGTCGGGTGCGTGCAGCGCGGCGAAGCCGTCGGCGTACTCGAGCTGGTAGACGTGCCCGTGGCCCGGCGGGATGTCGGACGCGGCCGCGACGAAGAGGTCGCCCGTGAGCTGCCAGAACGTGACGAACGGGTACCAGCGCACGTCGCCGAGGACGTCGGGCCCGCGTGGCTCGCGGAGCCAGTCGGGCTCGGACCACAGCGTCTCCGGGCCCCACCAGGTGACGCCGTCGGACGCGTGCTGGAGGTACACGACGCGCGGCTCGTCCCAGCGCGGGCCGGGGCCCCAGAGGTCGGCGACGCCGGTCGCGACCGGGTCGCCCCAGCGGACCTGGCGGCCGTCGTCCACCACGGGGGCGTACTCGAGCGACCCGGGGTCGCGCGCGTCGGTGAGCTCGCGCCACATCGGCGTGAACCCGGGCGTCCCGGTGAACATCGCGCCGTCGGAGCGCGCCTCGACGTCCTGCACGCCGCTGAACGCGCCCTGCATCCCGAACGACCCGAGCGAGATGCCGAACGCGAGCAGGCGCGGGCGGTCGTCCTCGGGCAGGTCCGACCACCGCGCGTACACCGCCTCGAACAGCGCCTTGCCCGCGGCGGGCGGGGTCGAGCGGTCGCCGACGAAGCTGATCCAGCTCGGCAGGTAGGAGTACTGCATGCTGGCGATCGCGGTGTCGCCGCCGTGCATGAGCTCGAGCGCCTCGACCATGGCGGGGTCCACCCAGCCGGTCCCGGTCGTGGTCGCGACGACGAGGACGGACCGGTCCCAGGCGTCCGTCCGGTCGAGCTCGTCGACGACGCGGGCCGCCGTGGCGTCGAGGTCGCCCTCGGGGTCGAGGCCCGCGTACGCGTGGATCGGCTCGCGCACGTCCGCGGGGTCGACGACGTCGCCCGCCGCGGCGAACGCGCGCAGCTCGTCGAGGGTCGGGCCGGAGACGACGAACTTGCGCCCCTCCGCGCCGAGCGAGTCCCAGGGCTCGAGGGAGTCGGGGGAGCCGGACCGCTCGGGGAGCGTCGGGGGCGTGAGCCGAGGGCTGATCTCGGCGTTCGCCGCCGCGTAGACCGAGTTCAGCGCGCTGAGCGTGCCTGACCAGATGACGCCGTTGAACAGCAGGACCACGACGACGGCGACGGCGACGCCGCTGACGAACCGCGCCACGGGGGCGGGCACGACCTTGCCGACGAGGACGCTCAGCCATCGGGCGACGCGGCGCAGGCCGCGGCCCGCCTGGAGCACGAGCAGCGCGACGGCGAGCGCCGCGAGCAGCGTGACGACCTCGCGTCCGGGGACGTCCTCCGACATGCCGAACAGGTGCCGCAGCTCGATCTGGCGCCGCGCCCCGAGGATCAGCGCCAGCGGCACGAGCACGACGGTCGCCCCGGCGAGCACCCACCACGCAATCCGGCTCGCGCGCGCGGTCCACCGGATCCGCAGCCCGACCTTCACGGCGAACCACTCGACGAGCGCGCCGACGGCGTACCCGCCGACGGCGCTCACGCCCGAGATCACGGCCTGGTAGTACCAGGCGCGCGGGATGAGCGACGGCGTGAACGACAGGCAGAACCAGGCGAGCGCGACCACGAGCCCGGTCGCGGAGAACCGCCGGAGCCACCGCCCCCACACGCCGCGCCGGGGGCGCTCCTCGTCGACGGGCTCGGGGGCGCGGGTCTCCGTCGTGGTGGGCTGCACCTCGCGATCGTAGGCGCGGCACCCCGAGCCGTCCCCTCGAACGGCCGGGGCGCCGCCGGCCCACCGGACCCGGGCGAGCCCTACGCCTCGAGCAGCAGCGCCTCGCCCTGGCCCCCGCCGCCGCACAGCCCGACGGCGACGCGCCCGCTCCCGCGGCGCGCGAGCTCGTGCGCCGCATGCACGGCGAGGCGGGCGCCGGACGCGCCGATGGGGTGCCCGAGCGAGATGCCGCCGCCGTGCACGTTGACGACGTCGGGCGAGACCCCGAGCACGCGCGTGGAGACCGCGACGACGGTCGCGAAGGCCTCGTTGATCTCGACGAGGTCGAGGTCGTCGACCGTCCACCCGGCCCGGTCGAGGGCCTGCCGGATCGCGCGCGCGGGCTGGGAGTGCAGCGACGTGTCGGGGCCGGCGACCTGCCCCCACGTCCGCACGGTCGCGAGCACCGGCGTGCCCGCGGACTCGGCCCGGGCGCGGGTCGTGAGGACGAGCGCGGCGGCGCCGTCGGAGATCTGCGACGCGTTGCCCGCGGTGATGGTGCCCTCGGGGTCGAACGCGGGGCGTAGGCGCGCGAGACCCTCGACGGTTGTGTCGGGGCGCACGCCCTCGTCGTCGCGCACCTCGACCGGCTCGCCCCGGCGCTGCGGGACGCTCACGGGGGCGAGCTCGGCGTCGAACAGGCCGTCCTTCGCCGCGGCCGCGGCGCGCTGGTGCGAGGCCGCCGCGACGGCGTCCTGCTCCTCGCGGGAGACGAACACGTCGCCCACGTTGGTGCGCTCGGTCGAGACGCCCATGGAGGCGTGGTCGAACGCGTCGGTGAGCCCGTCGCGCGCGACGGCGTCGACGAGCGTCGCGTCCCCGAACGCGAACCCGGCGCGCGACCCGGGGAGCAGGTGCGGCGCGTTGGTCATGGACTCCTGGCCGCCGACGAGCACGACCTCCGCCTCGCCGGAGCGGATCATCCGGGTGCCGTCGATGACGGCGGTGAGCCCCGAGAGGCACACCTTGTTCACCGTCACGGCGGGCACGTCCCAGCCCACGCCCGCGGCGGCGGCCGTCTGGCGCGCGGGGTTCTGGCCCGCCCCGGCCTGGAGCACCTGGCCGAGCACGACGGCGTCGACGGCGTCCGCGCCGAGGCCCGAGCGCTCGATCGCGGCGCGCGCGGCGACGGCGCCGAGCTCGACCGCGGTGAGCGCGGCGAGGGAGCCCTTGAGGCGGCCCTGCGGCGTGCGGGCGGCGGCGACGACCACGACGTCGTCGGGGGAGTGCGGGGTGGTGGTGCTCACGGCTGGACCTCCAGGGGTGCGGACGGCGGTGTCTGCGCGGGCGCCGGGGGTGTGGTGCCCGCTCGTGCGGCGGCGGCGTCGACGTCGGCAACGGCAGTGTCGACCAGCCCGAGCAGGAGCCCGAGGAACACGTCCGGCTCCTCGAGGTGGGGGCTGTGCCCGACGCCGGGCCGCACCTCCTCACGGTACCGCCCGCCCGCGGCCGCGTAGGCGTCGAGGACGGCCCGGGTCTGCGCGACCATCGGCTGCGGCGGGTGCGTCTCGACCCCGGGCCAGCCAGGGACGGCGCCGAGCGCGCCGAGCTGCGCGAGGTCGAACAGCGACGTGTCCGAGACGATCGCGTCGGCGTCGCCGCGCACCCACAGCACGGGCGCGGTGGCGCCGGACGTCGCGAAGCCGGACAGGTCGCAGTACTTCGCGCTGATCGCGTTGTTCATGCCGCGCGTCCCGGGCGCCACGCCGGGCCACGTGCCCGACGCCGTCCGGTCGCCCGGGTAGCTGTCGTCGCCCGTGCGCGTGGAGAGCACGGAGTCGAGCAGGAGCTCCTCGAGCGCGCCGAGCGGCTCGCCGAGCGCGGCCGGGTCGGCGACGTAGAAGCGGCGCAGCACGTCGCGGGGCGACCCGGCGTCCTCGCTGCGGTCACCTGCGGCGAGCGCCGCGACGAACGCCGGGTTCGCCGTGCCGCCGCCCGAGCCTGCGAAGTCGGGGGAGAGCGGCGTCCCGGCGACGTCGCGCGTGCCGCCGAACCCGTACGGCGACATGGGCGCCTCGAGGAGGATCGCGTCGAACAGGTCGGGCCGGTCGGTCGCGAGCTGCAGCACGACGCCCGCCCCCGCGGAGTGCGCGACGGCGACGAGCGGGCGCGCGAGGTCGAGCGCGTCGAGGACGGCCGCGACGTCGTCGGCGAAGTCCCGCACGCCTCGGGTCGCGTCGACGGGCCGGGGCTCGGCGTCGCCGTACCCGCGCAGGTCGACGGCGACGCCGCGCACGTCGGCGGGGAGCGCGCGCAGCAGCGGGTCGAAGAACGCCGACGACGAGCAGTTGCCGTGCACGAGCAGGACCGTCGCGCGGGCCGCACCCTCGGCGGCGACCTCGCGCACGTGCTCGCGCCCGCGCGGGGTCGGGACGTCGCGACGCAGCACGTCGCGCGTCACGACGGCGTCCCCGCGGCCTGCGTGGACGGTCCCGGGCCGGCGTCGGCGACGTCGAGAGGGGCGTCGTCGAGCGCGACGGCGAGGTCGGGCTCGGTCGCGGCCCGCACGTCGTCGACGCTCACGCCGGGCGCGGTCTCGCGCAGCACGAGCCCGTCGGGCGTCACGTCGATCACCGCGAGGTCGGTGATGACCCGGTGCACGACCCCGCGCCCCGTGAGGGGCAGCGAGCACGAGCGCAGGATCTTGGGCGACCCGTCGCGCGCCACGTGCTCCATGAGCACGATCACGCGGCCCGCCCCGTGCACGAGGTCCATCGCTCCGCCGGGGCCCTTGACCATCTTGCCGGGGATCATCCAGTTGGCGAGGTCGCCCGTCTCGGAGACCTGCATGCCGCCGAGGATCGCGGCGTCGATCTTGCCACCGCGGATCATGCCGAAGCTCAGCGCGGAGTCGAAGAACGCGGCGCCCGGCAGGACGGTGACGGTCTCCTTGCCGGCGTTGATGAGGTCGGGGTCGACGGCGTCCTCGGTCGGGTACGGCCCGACGCCGAGGATCCCGTTCTCCGACTGGAGCACGAGGTGCTTGTCCTGGGGCACGTAGTTGGGCACGAGGGTCGGCAGGCCGATGCCGAGGTTGACGTACCAGCCGTCCTCGAGCTCGCGCGCGGCGCGCGCGGCCATCTCGTCGCGGGTGAGCGGCACGGCTCAGCCCTCCTTCACGGTGGTCGCGGTGCCCGACGGCGCGGGCGCGGGCTGGTCGGTCGCGGCGGGCGGGCGCACGGTGCGGCGCTCGATCCGCTTGGGCACGTCCGGGCCCACCTCGACGACGCGGTGCACGAACACGCCGGGCAGGTGCACGGCGTCGGGGTCGATCTCTCCGGGCTCGACGAGCTCCTCGACCTGCGCGACGCACACGCGGCCCGCCATCGCGGCGAGCGGGGAGAAGTTGCGGGCCGACCGGTGGAACACGAGGTTGCCGTGCCGGTCGCCGCGCAGGGCGTGCACGAGCGCGAAGTCGGTGGTGATCGCGTCCTCGAGCACGAACTCGGCCTCGCCGGCGAACGCGCCGTCGCGACCGCGTGGCCCGACGCCGAACGTGCGCACCTCCTTGGGCGCGCTGGCCTGGGCGACGCCGCCCGCACCGTCGTACCGCTGGGGGAGGCCGCCCTCGGCGACCTGCGTGCCGACGCCGGTGCGCGTCCAGAACCCGGCGATGCCCGCCCCGCCGGCGCGCAGCTTCTCGGCGAGCGTGCCCTGCGGGGTGAGCTCGAGCTCGAGCTCGCCCGAGAGGAACTGCCGCTCGAACTCCTTGTTCTCCCCGACGTACGAGCTCGTCATCTTCCGGATGCGCCCCGCGCCGAGCAGGACGCCCAGGCCCCAGTCGTCGACGCCGCAGTTGTTGCTCACGACCCACAGGTCGCGCGTGCCCTGGGCGAGCAGCGCCTCGATGAGCGCGATCGGGTTGCCGCACAGGCCGAACCCGCCGACGGCGAGCGACGCGCCGTCGGGCACGTCCGCGACGGCCTCGGCCGCGGACGCGACCACCTTGTCCAGCCCGGTCCCTCCAGGGGACGCGATCGTGGGGCTCATGCCGTGACCTCCTCGTCACTCGCCGGTCCGGGTCCGTCGCTCGTGACGGCGGCCAGGGCCCGCAGGGTCTCGCCCGCGACGGCCTCGACGCCGGGCGGGCTCATGATGATCGTGTAGTGATTGATACCCGCTACGTCGCGGGTGCGCAGCCCCGGCAGCCGCGCGCGCCACGCGGCGAGGTGCTCGGGGGAGTAGAGGGCCTCGGGCTCGTCGAGCAGGCCGCGCGGCGCGCGCAGCAGCACGAGGGGCACGTCGAGCGGGTGGTCGCCCGCGAGCGCGTCCGCGAGCGGCCCGCCCTCGTAGAGCTCGAGCGAGTCGGCGGAGACCGCGGCGCCCGACGACGCCGGACGCAGCGCAGGCGCCTCGCCGACGAGGTCGTAGTCGACGTACCCCGCGACGACGCCGGCCCACGGCTCGTCCCACGCGCTCGCGAAGGCGGGGTGCTCGCGCCAGAACCCGCGGTACTCCTCGTGGTCGGCGAACGTGCGCTCGAGGCGCTCGACGGCCGGGCCGAGCAGGGCGCGCAGGACCTCGTCGTGCGTCGCGTCGGGCGCGAGCCCGGTCGGCGGCGGGAGCGGGATACCGCCGTCGACGAGCACGAGCCGGGAGACGCGGCCGGGGTGGCGGTGCGCGAGCACGACGGACACGAACGCGCCCATGGAGTGGCCGAGCGCGACGACGCGGTCGATCCCCAGCGCGTCGAGCACCGTCGCGAGGTCGTCCGCGTGCGCGCCCATGCCGTACGGGCCGGGCAGGGCGTTGCTGCGCCCGCGCCCGCGCAGGTCGGGCGCGACGACGCGCACGCCCGGCAGAGCCGCGACGACGGCCGGCCACGCGCGGTGCGACGCCGTGATGCCGTGCACGGCGAGGACGGTCGGGACGGCGTCGGGCGCGGGGCGCGCGCCGCCGTCGGGCCGGGCGCCGGGCTCGGGTGCGTGCGGGCCGGCCGGGTCCCACACGCCGACGCGCAGCAGCCCGCCCGCGACGGGGACGTCGAGCGTCGCGTAGGTGTGGGTCGCGGCGGTGACGTCGTCCGGCGCGGTCGTCGCCGCGGTCACCGGGCGCTCCAGCCGCCGTCGATCGTCCACGACGCGCCCGAGACCATCGACGCGTCCGGGCCGGTGAGCCAGCCGACGAGCGACGCGACCTCCTCCGGCTCGACGAGCCGCTTCACCGCGGACTCCGCGAGGAGCACGGTCGCGAGCACCTCGGACTCGGGGACGCCGTGCACGCGCGCCTGGTCCGCGATCTGCTTCTCGACGAGCGGCGTGCGGACGTAGCCGGGGTTGACGCACACGCTCGTCACGCCGTGCGGACCGCCCTCGAGCGCCGTCACCTTGGACAGGCCCTCCAGCCCGTGCTTCGCGGACACGTACGCCGACTTGAACGGCGACGCCACGAGGCCGTGCACGGACGACACGTTGACGACGCGCCCGAACCCGCGCGCGTACATCCCCGGGAGCGCGGCCCGGACCAGCAGGAACGGCGCCTCGAGCATGATCGCGTGCAGCAGGCGGAAGTCGTCCGGGCGGAAGTCCTCGATGGGGCTCACGCGCTGGACGCCCGCGTTGTTGACGAGGACGTCGACGTCGAGCGAGAGGTCGTCGAGCGCGCGCGTGTCGGCGAGGTCGACGACCCACGCCTCGCCGCCGAGCTCGTCCGCGAGGCGCTGCGCGCCGTCGGGGTCGACGTCGGCGACGGTCACGTGCGCGCCACGCGCGGCGAGCTCGCGCGCGCACGCGGCGCCGATGCCGCTCGCGCCGCCCGTGACGAGCGCGCGCCGTCCGGCGAGGGTCGGGGCGGTGCCGGGGACGGTGGCGGGGACGGTCATCGCGCGTCTCCTTCGGTCTCGGTCGAGGTGGCGGGCCCGGTCCCGGTCGGCGGGGCGGTCCGCGGCGCGGCGAGCGCGCGCTCGATGAACTGCATGGTCTGCTCGAACACGTGCGGAGGGACCTCGGCGGCCG
This sequence comes from Cellulosimicrobium sp. XJ-DQ-B-000, assembly GCF_031119065.1. Classification (NCBI taxonomy): domain Bacteria; kingdom Bacillati; phylum Actinomycetota; class Actinomycetes; order Micrococcales; family Promicromonosporaceae; genus Cellulosimicrobium; species Cellulosimicrobium sp. XJ-DQ-B-000. Next base: position 573,173 of record NZ_JAVHYN010000001.1, on the reverse strand, counting down.
CGGTGTCGTACGACGGCGGCTCTGCGCCCTCGTCCCAGCGCCCGCCCCACAGGACCCAGCGCATCCCGACGATCTCGCCGATGCCCATGAGCGCCCACGCGGCGACCTCCGGGTCGACGTCGTGGCCGACCTCGCCGTTCGCGCGAGCCTTGTCGAGCCCGGTCATGTAGCCCTCGACGATGCGCGCGTAGTGGCGGCGCAGCGCCCCGGGCGAGACGAACTCGGCCTGCCGCACGATCCGGTAGAGCGCCGGGTGCTCGGCGGTGAAGCGGAAGAACGCCTCGAAGCCCGCGCGCTCGGCGGCCAGGCGCGTCGTCGCCTGCGAGCTCGCCTCGATCATCGCGTGCCGCACGCGGCGGTTGAGGTCGTCGACGAGCTCGTCGAACACGTCGATCTTCGACTCGAAGTACAGGTAGAACGTGCCCTGCCCGACGCCCGCGGACTCGGTGATCTTCACGATCGACGCGTCGTGGTACCCGACCTCGGCGAACACCTGCTCGGCCGCGGCGAGAATCTTCGCCCGGGTGCGGTTGCCGCGGGCGGTGCGGGGCTGGGTGCTCATGAGTCCTCCGGGACGGTCACGCGCTCGGCGAGCGAGCGGCGCGACACCTTGTGCAACGACGTGCGGGGCAGGGACGGGACGAGGTCGAAGCGGCGCGGGACCTTGAAGTGCGCGAGCTCGCGGCGGCAGAACGCCTCCAGCTCCTCGGCGTCGGTGGGGTGGCCGGCGCGCGGCACGACGAACGCGGCCCCGACCTCGCCCCACCGGTCGTCGGGGACGCCCACCACCGCCACGTCCGCCACCGCGGGGTGGCGGCGGAGCACGGCCTCCACCTCGGACGGCGTGACGTTCTCGCCGCCGACGATGAAGACGTCCTTGAGGCGGTCGACCACGCGGTAGCACCCGTCGACGTCGCGCTCGACGAGGTCGCCGGTGCGCAGCCAGCCGTCGCGCAGGACCGCGGCCGTGGCGGCCTCGTCGCGGAAGTAGCCCGCGAACACCCCCGGCCCGCGGACCAGCAGCTCGCCCGCCGCGGGCCCGTCGAGGTGGCGGCCCGTCACCGGGTCGGCGACGGCGACCTCGACGTGCGGGTACGGCGTGCCGGCCGAGCCGCTGCGCTCGCGGGCCTGGTCGTCGGGCAGGCACAGCACGTTGGGGCCCGCCTCCGTGAGCCCGTAGCCCTGCGAGAGGGCGACGCCGCGGCGGTACCACGTGCGCAGCAGCGGCTCCGGCATGGGCGCGCCGCCCACGACGGCGTGCCGCAGCGACGACAGGTCGGCGTCCGCGAAGCCGGGGTGCTCCGCGAGGAGCAGGTAGTTCGTCGGGACGCCCATCATCGTCGTGACGCGGCGCTCGGCGACGAGCTGGAGCACGCGCTCTGGCTCGAACGTGCGCTCCAGGACGACGGTCGCGCCGGTCCACCATGCGAGCAGCGGCTGGATGTTCCACCCGCCCGCGTGGAACTGCGGCAGCACGCTCAGCACGACGTCGTGGCTCGTCAGCTCGACCGTGCGCGAGAGCGAGAGGTTCGTCCAGAAGCAGTTCGCGTGCGTGAGCAGCGCGCCCTTGGGCGTGCCCTGCGTGCCGGACGTGTACACGAGGAGGAGCGGGTCGTCGTCGCGCACGGGCCGGCGCTCCGGCGCGGGCCCCCGCCGTGACGGCGGCGGGACGTGCGCCTCGACGCCGCTGCGCCCGAGCTCCGCCCGCCGGGGCGGGCGGCCGGGCCGCTCCCCGTCGAGCCGGCGCAGCGGGTCGAGCCGGTCGAACGCCGAGTCCGCGAGGCCGGAGAACTCCTGCTCCACGAGCACCAGCGCGGGGTCGGCCTGCTCGACCTGGGCGGCGAGCTCGCCGGGCGACAGCCGCCACGACAGCGGCGCGAGGACGAGCCCGGCCTGCGCGCACGCGAAGAACAGCACGACCTGGTCGGCGCTGTTGCCCGTGACGGTCGCGACGCGGTCCCCGACGCCGTAGCCCGCCTCCCGGAACGCCGCCGCCAGGGCGCTCGCGCGCTCGTGCAGGTCGCGGTAGCGCAGGGTCACGCCGCGGTCGTCGACGGCGACGCGGTCGGGCGTCGCGAGCGCGCGGTCGCGCGTCCAGCGCCCGAGGGTGTGCAGGCCGTCCTGGGAGTCCTGGTGCTGCGTCGTCATGCCACCTCCTCCAGGCGCTCGCGGGCCTCCTCCCGATCCTCCCGCGGGCGGCGGCGCGCGGCGAGGCGCGACGCGGCGCCCGCGATGCCGCCGGGCAGGAACATCACGACGAGGATGAAGAGGGTCCCGAGCAGGAACAGCGGCTCGCTGAGCGGCACGCGCAGCACGGCCGGGAGGTCCGCGACGGCCGCGGAGCTCGCAAGCGTGCCGAGCCGCTGGTCGAGGATCGTGTAGAGCACGCCGCCGACGATCGCGCCCCACCGGGACCCGACGCCGCCGAGCACGACCATGACGAGCAGCGTGAGCGTGAAGTCGGCGGACGTCGCGCGCGGCACGGCGCCGGACTGGAGCAGCAGGTACGCCATGCCGACGACGGTCGCGAGCGTCGCCGCGAGGACGAACACGAGGAGCTTGACGAGGTAGGGGCGCCCGCCGATGACGCGCACGCGCATCTCGTTCTCGCGCGTCGCCGCCGCGACGTGCCCCGCCCGCGACCGCTCGACCCACAGCACCACGAGGTAGACGACGACGAGCACGGCGAGGGCGAGCCAGTAGAGGTTGCGCGTGTTGAGCACGCCCACGAACGCGTCGGGCACGTTCCGGGTCGCGAGCGCGAGGCCCTCCTCGCCGCCGGTCGTGCCGCCGGGGTTGCGGCGCACGAGCACGTTGCCCGCCTGGGCGAACGCGAGGGTGACCATGGCGAACGAGATGCCCGTGACCCGCAGCGAGACGGCCCCGACGACGTGCGCGAGGACGATCCCGCCGACGAGCACGAGCGCCGCGGCGGGCAGGAGCGGGATCTCGGTCGTGTCGAGCACGATCGCGAGCCCGTACAGCCCGGCCGCGAAGTACAGCGCGTGGCCGAAGCTCAGCAGCCCCGCGACCCCGAACAGCAGGTGGTAGCTCAGCGCGAGAGCGCCGATGAGCCAGCACATCGCCATCATCTGGAGCGCGCCGGGCGTGTACGTCGGGCCGGGCAGGACGCCCGGCACGTGGAGCGCGAGCAGCGGGAGGCACGCGAGCCCCGCGACGAGCGCGACGCCCGCGAGCGTGCGGACCAGCGTGCCCGACGGCGCGCGGCGGGCGGGTCGGTCGGCGCGCGGTGCGTCGTCGGCGGGGGTGGCCGGGGCCGGGGGAGCGGTCTGGGTGGTCATGCGGCTGCCCTCCCGAGGAGGCCGGTGGGACGGACGAGGAGCACGAGCGCGAGCAGGAGCACGACGAGCAGGTCGCCGTAGCCGAGGTAGTAGTTCGCGAACTGCTGCAGGACCGCGACGAGCACGGACGCGACCGCCGCGCCGGTCAGGGAGCCGAGCCCCCCGATGACGGTGACGATGAACGCGAAGATGAGCAGCGACCCGCCGAGGTGCGGGGAGACGTACCCGAAGTACTGCGAGGCGAGGACCCCGCCGAGCCCCGCGGCGGCGCCGCCGACCGCGAAGACGAGCGTGAACGCCTTGCGCACGTCGATGCCGAGCGCGGTGACCATGGACCGGTTCTCGACGCCCGCGCGGATGATGAGCCCGTAGCGGGTGCGCTGGAGGAACAGCACGATCGCGCCGAGCACGAGCGCCGCGGCGCCGATCGCGACGAACCGGTCGTTGGGCACCGGCGCGCCGGCCAGGTCGGTCGTGCCCTTGAGCCACGCCGGGCCGGAGATGAACTCGGGGTCCGACCCCCACATGCCCTCGAACAGCGCGACGGACGCGAGCGAGAGCCCGACGGTGACGAGCACCTGCTCGATGTGCCGCTCGTAGAGCGGGCGGATGAGCAGGAGCTCGGTGAGCGCCGCGGCCCCCGCCCCGACGACGGCCCCGGCGAGCAGCGAGAGCGCGAAGACGCCCCACGAGTCCGCGCCGAGGGAGCGTGCGACGAACCAGCCGCCGAACGCGCCGAGCGTGAGGAACGACCCGTGCGCGAAGTTGAGGACGCCCATGAGCCCGTAGATGAGCGACAGGCCCGACGCGACGAGGAAGTACAGCGCCCCGAGGCCGAGCCCCGTGACGAGGAGGAGGACGATCGTGCTCACCGGGCCACCGCCCCTTCGGTTCCGTGGTGGTCGACCTCGGCGTGCACGCCGAGGAGCTGCTGGACGCGGTCGGGGTCGTCGAGGAGCTCGCGCGCGGGACCGGTGTGCACGACGCGGCCCGCGTCGATCACGACGACGCGCTCGGCGAGCCGCTCGATGACCTCGAGGTTCTGCTCGACGAGCAGGATCGGGACCGTGCGGGCCGCCTCCGCGAGCGCGTCCGACACCTCGCCGACGATCCGGGGCGCGAGGCCCTTGGTGGGCTCGTCGACGAGGAGCAGGCGGTTGGCGTTGAGCAGGGCGCGCGCGAGCGACACCATCTGCTGCTGCCCGCCCGAGAGGGTGCCCGCGCGCTGGGCGGCGCGCTGCACCAGGTCCGGGAACAGCTCCGCGACGAGCTCGCGTCGCGGGTGGGCGTCGCGCTCCGCGAGCCGCAGGTTCTCCGCGACCGTGAGCCCGGCGAACACCTCCCGGTCCTCGGGCACGTACCCGACGCCGCGCCGCACGATCCGGTCCGTGCGCTCGCCGTCGACGCGCTCGCCCGCGAGCAGCACCTCGCCCCGGCGCTCGATCAGGCCGAGCACGGCCTTGAGGGTCGACGTCTTGCCGACGCCGTTGCGGCCCAGCACCGCGGTGACGCCCGTGGCCGGGACGGAGAACGTCACGTCCTCGACGACCTGCTGGCCCGCGATGCGCGCGGAGAGCCCGCGCACCTCGAGGACGGGCACGTCGCTCCTGACCGCGGGCTGGGCGGTGCTCCTGCTGCTGCCGCTCATGCTGCCTCTCCTGCCGTGACGCCGAGGTAGGCGCTCTGCACCGTCGGGTCCGCCATGACGGCGTCGGGGGTGTCGCACGCGAGCAGCTCGCCGTGGTGCATGACGGCGACGCGGTCCACGAGCCCCAGCACGACGTCCATGTGGTGCTCGACCATGAGCACCGTGCAGCCGGTCGCGTGCAGGTCGCGGATGACCTCGACGAGGCCGGGCACGTCGGCCGACGACACGCCCGCCATGGGCTCGTCGAGCAGCACGACGCGCGGCTCGGTCGCGAGGAGCACCGCGATCTCGAGCTTGCGCTTGTCGCCGTGCGACAGGTCGCCCGCGGCGACCTCGGCGCGGCGCACGAGCCCGACGGTCTCCAGGTGCCGGTCCGCCTCCCGCGTCGCGGCGTCGCCGCGACGCGGGAAGCGCAGTACCGACAGGGCGCCGCCGAGGCGCCCCTGCGCGGCGAGCCGCACGTTCTCCCGGACGCTCAGGCGCGGGAACAGGCTCGACGTCTGGAACGTGCGGCCCAGGCCCGCGCGGGCGCGCGCGGCCACCGAGGTGGTCGTCACGTCCGCGCCCTCGAGGAGCACCGAACCGCTCGTCGGGCGGTGGATCCCCGAGACCAGGTTGAAGAGCGTCGTCTTGCCCGCGCCGTTCGGCCCGATCACGCCGAGCATCTCGCCCTGCCCGACGGCGAGGCTCACGCCCCGCAGGATCCGCGCGCCGCCGATCTGGAGCCCGAGGTCGCGGACCTCGAGCGCGGGGAGGGTGTGCGGCTCGCCCACGTCAGCCCGCCTCGGCCGGCGCGACGTCGTCGCCCGGCACCTCGGCGACGAGCTCGGGAGCCCAGCCGTCGCCCTCGGCCACGAGCTTCACCTGGTACATCGGCTGGACGAGCGCGTGGTCGGACGCGCGGACCGTCGTCGTGCCCTTGGGGCCGTCGAAGCTCCAGCCCTCGAGCGCGTCGACCATGGCGTCGACGTCGTCGCCGCCCTCGGCGATCGCGTGGACGATCATCTGCGCGGCGACGAAGCCGTCGGGCGTGAAGAGGTCGGCCTGCTTCCCGGCCTCCTCGACGGACGCGAGCATCGCGGCCTCGACCTCGGTGCCCGCGGCGCCGGGGAAGTAGTGGTTGAGGAAGTCGACCTTGCTCGCCGCGGCGCCGTACGCGCCGTAGGTCGCGACGTCGCCGAGCCCGGTGACGACCGTGGTCGCGTCGAGGACGCCCTGCTGGTCCAGGCCCTGCCACATCGCGCCCGACGTCGCCCCGGCCCACGCGACGAACACGAGGTCGGGCGCGGCGTCGACGATCTGGTGCGCGAACGGCGTGAACTCCGTCGCGTCCTCCGGCACGAGCACGCTCGTCACCTCGGCGCCCTGCGCGCCGAGGACGGCCTCGACCGCGGCGAGGTTGCCCTGGCCGAACGCGTTGTCCTGGGCGAACACGACGACCTTCGCACCGTCCGGGTCGACGAACGTGCCGGCGGTCGCCACGTCCTGGAGCGACTGGCGCCCCGAGCGGAACGTGTAGTCGTTGATGCCCGTGAGCGCGTCGACCGCGGCGGGCCCCGAGATGTAGAGCACCTTGTTCTGCTCGGCCTGCTCGGCGAGCTTGAGCGCCACGCCGGACACGACCGTGCCGCCGAGGATCTGGTAGCCCTTGCCGATGAGGTCCTTCGCCTGCCCGACGGCCTTGTCGGGGTCGCCGCCGTCGTCGTGGAACGTCACGTTGACGGGGCGGCCGTCGACCTCGCCCGTGCCGTCGGTCGCGTAGTCGAGACCGGCCTGGAAGCCCTCGTAGTAGGCCTCGCCGTAGGCCGCGAGCGGCCCGGTCTTGGAGTAGATGATGCCGACGTCGACCGGGTCGGCGCTCGTGCTGGTCTCGCCTCCGGCGCTGCCGCCGCCGCTCGCGTCGGTCGGCGCGCAGGCGGCGAGCGCGAGGCTCGCGGCCGCGAGCGCGGCGACGGCGAGCGCCGACCGCTGGGACTTCTTCGTCCGCATGACTTCGCCCTTCGTTGGGTGGTCCTGAGGGGGAGCGCCGCTCAAACATGAGAGGCGATTCAGGTTGCGGGAATCATGGATCCCCGGGCGGCGCGGTGTCAACCCGCGTCGGGAGGGACCGCCGCGCGCCCGGTGTCGCGAGCGCGCCGGCCGCGGCAGGTCTGATGTTGACAGGTGATTCAGGTCACACGTAGCGTCCGGTTCGCCCGGGTCCGGCGCGCGACGGTGCGCGCCACGGCGCGCGAAGCGCCGACGGCGACCCGACCTCGACGTGGAGGTTCAGATGGTCAGGCACTCCCTCAGACAGCGCGCCCGCGCCCGCCGGAGCGCCGTCGCGCTCGCCCTCGGCGCGGCGCTCGCGGTCGTGCTCGCCCCGCTCGTCACCGCACCGGCCACGGCCGCCGGGTCGTGGTCCCAGCGCACGGCCGGCGGGATGACGGTCGAGCTCTACCGGCCGTCGACGGCGCCCGCGCTCCCCGGCGGTCGGGCGCTCATGGTCTCCCTGCACGGGTGCGTCCAGACGTCGCAGGTGCTCAAGAACGGCGGCAACTGGACCGCGACCGCCGACGAGCACGGCATGGTCGTCGCGGTCCCCGCCGCGCCGAACGGCGGTGTCCTGCTCGGCTGCTGGGACTACTACGACACGAACCACAGCCGGACGAACCCCGCGCGGCACGACGACAACCTGCTCGACCTCGTCTCGACCCTGCTGGCAGACGCCTCGCTCGGCATCGACCCGGACCAGGTCTACGTCAGCGGCCTGTCGTCCGGCGGCGGCCAGGCGATGGTCATGGGCTGCCTCGCGCCCGATGTGTTCGCGGGCGTGGGGATCGCGGCGGGGCCGACGGTCGGGACGACGTCGGGCCAGATCGGGAGCGTCGCGACGACGCTCGCGCAGGCGCGCTCGACGTGCCGGACCTTCGCGGGGACGCACGCGGCGGGCTTCGGCTCGCAGGTGACGTCCGTCGTCTTCGGCAGCGCCGACACGACGGTCGCGACCGGGTACGGGACGCTCAACGCCCAGGTCATGGCCGACCTCTACGGAGCCGGGACCACGTCGTCGTTCTCGCTCGCCGGGCTCGCGGGCACGAACCACGCGGGCACCGGGTCGCTGTGGTCCGACGCCGCCGGCCCGCGCGTCTCGCTGGTCCAGAACACCGGGCTCGCGCACGCGTGGCCCGCGGGCGGCGGCCCCGGAGGGTCCTACGTGTCGACGAACAGCATCGACTACCCGGCCTACCTCACCGACTTCCTGTTCGCGAACAACCGGCGCGTCGACCGCGACCCGGGCCCCGACCCGGACGTCACGGCGCCGACGGTCGCGATCACCGCGCCCGCCGCGGGCGCCGCCGTCTCGGGGACGGTCCGCGTGGAGGTCGCGGCGTCCGACGACCGCGCGGTCGACCGCGTCGAGCTGAGCGTCGACGGCGCGATGCTCGCGACGCTGCGCACCGCCCCGTACGGGTTCGACTGGGACACGACGGCGCTCGCGCCCGGCTCGCACGTGCTCACGGCCCGCGCGGTCGACGCGGCGGGGAACGCGTCGACCGCGCAGGTCGCGGTGACGGTGCAGGCGCCGACCGGGCCGTGGTGCGGCACCGCGACGAACGCGCAGCACCGGGCCGCGGGGCGCGCGATCTCCTACGGCGTGAACCCCTACAACCCGTACTACGCGGTCGGCTCGCTCGCGTACCTCGGCCAGGGCGACGCGACGGTCACGACGCTGCGCGAGGCCGCGCCCGGCCGGTTCGAGGTCGCCGCCGCCTGCTGAGCAGGGCGGGCCCGCTCGGGCTAGTGCTCCAGGCGGTCCTTCGGGTCACCGATGAAGTCGGTGACGTCGTCCGGGAGGTCGTCGCGGTTCATGTCGTTCGAGCGGGCCCGGCGGGCGTCCCAGCGCAGCGCGAGCGCGGCCAGCACCGCCGCGATCGTGGACGCCGCGAGGATCGCGATCTTCGCGCCGTCGGTGTGCTCGGCGTCGGGGAACGACAGCTCCGCGATGAGGAGCGAGACGGTGAAGCCGATGCCCGCGAGGAACCCGACGGGCAGGAGGTCGCGCACCCCGATGCCGGCCGCGAGCCGCAGCGGCGTGAAGCGCGTGACGAGCGCCGTGACCCCGAGCACGCCCACGAGCTTGCCGACGACGAGCCCGAGGACGATGGCGAGCACGACGGGCTGCGTCAGCACCTCCCCGACGGGCGTCTCGCCGCCCACGATCGAGACGCCGGCCGCGAAGAACGCGAACACCGGCAGCGCGACGCCCTGCGAGAGCGGGCGCACCGTGTGCTCGAAGCGCTGCGTGCGCGGCTCCCGCTCCCCGTGCACCGCGAGCGCGGGGACGGTGAAGCCGAGCAGGACGCCGGCGATCGTGGCGTGGACGCCCGACTCGTGCATGAACGCCCAGGCGACCACCGCGACGGGCAGCAGGAGCCACCAGCGGGTGCGGCGAGCGCGCACGAGGACGGCGTAGAGCGCGACGGCGAGCAGCGCGAGGCCGAGGTAGCCCCACTGCAGCTCCGCCGTGTAGAAGATCGCGATGACGACGATCGCGAGCAGGTCGTCGACGACCGCGAGCGTGAGCAGGAACGTGCGGATCGCGACGGGGAGCCCGCGGCCGAAGACGGCGAGCACGCCGAGCGCGAACGCGATGTCCGTCGCCGTGGGGATCGCCCACCCGTGCAGCGCGCCCGGGTCGCCCGTGGTCAGCAGGACGGCGACGAAGATCAGGGCCGGCACCGCCATGCCGCCCATCGCCGCGAGCACCGGGACGCCCGCCTGCCTCGGGTTGCGCAGGCTGCCCGCGACGAACTCCTGCTTGAGCTCGACGCCGACCACGAAGAAGAAGATCGCGAGCAGGCCGTCGGCCGCCCACGTCGACAGCGTCAGGTCGAGGTGCAGCGGGGAGGACGGGCCGACGACGGTGCTCGACAGCGTGAGGTAGGACTCGCGCCAGGGCGAGTTGGCCCAGACCAGCGCGAGCAGCGCCGCGCCGATGAGCAGGGCGCCGCCCGTCGTCTCGCGCCCGACCCAGCGGCGCAGGCGTGCACCGGGGGAGGGGCGGTCGGTCGGCGGGGTGGCCGAGGGGCCGGAGGGCAGGGCGGGGTGGGTCATCGTGCTCCCGGGGTCGCTGTCGTGTCGCACGGCCGCGTCGCGGACCGTGGCCGACCAGACTTCCCGGCACACCGCCCACGATTCTACGGGGCGGCGCACCCCTCGCGGTCGACGTGTCCGGCTCGCGGTCCAGTCTCCTGGCGCTCGTCCCGCCGCGCGCGTCAGGGCGGGGTGTCCTCGGCGAGCGCGAGGAGGCGCGTCGTCGTTCTCCAGTTCCGGCCCGTCACCGGGGTCCCGGCCGCCTTCGCGAGGACGGCCGCCGTCAGCCTCGACCGACCGACGCCGTCGGGGTAGGCGACGTAGAGGACGCCGTTCGCGACGACGGCGCGCTCGGTCGTCAGGCGCGGCCCGAGCGCGGCGGCGGCGTCCGGGTCGACCGGCTCCTCGCCCACGTGGACCAGCAGCCCGGCCGGGCGGTCGGCGGCGTCGTCGGGCAGCGGGTTCCCGCGCACGATCTTCCGGAGGCGCTCGGTCGTGAGCACGGCCACGGCGGCGTCGACGCCGAACCGCTCGGCGACGCCGTCGTGCAGGAGGCGCGCGACGTCCGCGGGCGACGACGCACCGGACGACCCCGGCCCGACGACGAGGTTCCCGCTGTTCACGACCGTGCGGGCGTGCGCGAGGCCGAGCTCGCCCGCGAGGTCCCGCAGCGCGGTCGACGGGACCTTCCGCCCGCCCACGTTCACGGCGAAGAGCAGGCAGGCGTACGCCGTCACGACGACGTCCCCGGGCGACGGTGGGACCACGGCGCGGTCTCCTCGAGGCGCGCCGCGAGGGCCAGCAGCAGGGCGTCGTCCCCGTGGTCCGCGCCGAGCATCACCCCGACGGGGACGGTCGCCGCAGACCCGTCGGGGTCGGTGACGCGCGCCTCGCCGAGCGGGAGGGAGACGGCGGGCCGCCCCGTGAGGTTCCAGACGCTCGTCCAGGGCGTGAACGCCGTCTGCGCCGCGAAGTCGGCGGCCGGGTCGTCGTCGACGCGCTGGCTGCCGACGAGCGCGGGCGGCTGCGCGAGCGTGGGGGAGAGCACGACGTCGACGCCCGACCACGCGGCGGCGACCTCGCGCGTGAGCTGCTGCACGCCCGCGAGCGCCGTCGCGTACGCGAGCCCGCTCACCGCGCGCCCGCGCTCGCGCAGCCACCGCGTGAGCGGCACGAGCAGGTGCTCGCGCTCCGGCGGGACGGGTGCCTGGAGCGCCCCGACGGACCACAGCGCCGCGAACGCGTCCCAGCGCTCGGCCCCGAACGGGGGCGGGATCTCGACGACGTCGTGCCCGAGCCGGACGAGGAGCTCCGCCGCCGCGCGGGCGGCGTCGGCGCACGCCGGGTGCACGGGGGCGCCGGCGGCGATCACGGGCTCCAGCAGCAGCCCGACGCGGAGCAGCCGCCCGTCCGGCGGGGCGCCGAGCCGCGCGGTGAAGGTGTCGCCGGGCCAGGGGCGCGCGAGCACGTCGAGGAACGCGGCGGTGTCGCGGACCGACCGGGTGAGGACGCCGTGCGTCGCGAGCCCCGCGCCGTCGACCCCGTACGGGCCCGGGCTCACGAGCCCGCGCGACGGCTTGAGCCCGACGAGCCCGCACGCGCTCGCGGGGATGCGCAGCGAGCCGCCGCCGTCGCTCCCGTGCGCGACGGGGACGACGCGCGCCGCGACCGCGGCGGCCGCGCCCCCGCTCGACCCGCCCGCGGACCGCGCGAGGTCCCACGGGGTGCGGGCGGTCGGGCCGACGTCGGGCTCCGTGTAGCAGGGGAGGCCGAGCTCCGGGGTCGAGGTCTTGCCGACCATCACCGTGCCGGCGCGCCGCAGGAGCGTCACGACGCCGTCGTCGTACGGGGCGGGGAACAGATCGATCGCGGCCGAGCCCGCGCGCATCGGCACGCCCTCGACCATCGTGAGGTCCTTGACGGGGCAGGGGACGCCGAGGAACGGCGGGAGGCCGTCGTGGGGACCGGCCCGGCCGTCGCGCCGCGCCGCCACGAGCGCGTCCTGTGCGGCGAGGGCCTGCGTGCGCGCCAGGTCCGGGGTCAGCACGGTGAAGGCGCCGACGGCGGCACCGACCCCGGCGGCGGCGTCGAGCGTCGCGTCGAGGACCTCGACGGGGGAGACGTCGCCGGCGCGCAGGGCACCGGCGAGCGCGGTGGCGTCGAGGTCGAGGAGCTCGGGGGCGCTCATGGCTCGTGAACCTACGCGCGCCGTCGCACCCGCGCGACCCCGCCCCCCCCCGCGACCCCCCGCGCGCGCGACCTCCGCGACGCCGCGCGTGCCGGCCTCGGCGGTCGACACCGGCCGAGTGCAGGCGTATATTCCAACCGGAATATTCCAGCCGGGCGCGAGCTCCCCACCCGCCGGCCTGCTACCCCGCCACCCCGTCCCGGAGACCACCGTGACCTCCCCGCGCCTCAGCCCCACGGCGACCCTCGTGCTCGCCGTGCTGCTCGAGCAGCCCATGCACCCGTACGAGATGCTCGTGCGCCTGCGCAAGCGGCGCGACGACCGCCTCGTGCGGCTCAACCCCGGCGCCGTCTACCACGCGGTGGACCGCCTCGAGCGGGACGGCCTCGTCGAGCGCGCGGGCGTCGACCGGGACGGCAACCGCCCCGAGCGCACGCTCTACGCCATCACCCCGGCCGGCGTGGCCGCGCACGACGCCCGCACGCGCGACCTCGTCCGCGAGACGCCGCGCGAGTACCCCGCCTTCCCTGTCGGGCTCGCGCTCGTGCACGACCTCCCGCGCGAGGACGCCCTCGCGCTGCTCCGCGAGCGTCGCGCGGCGCTCGCGGCCGCGATCGACGGGGTGCGCGAGCGCCTCGACGACGTGGTCGCGCGCGGCCTGCCCCGCCGCTACCTGCTCGACGCCCACTTCGAGCTCCACCAGACCCGGGCCGAGATCGCCTGGCTCGACGCGACCGTCGCGGACGTCACGTCCGGCGTGCTGAGCTGGACCGAGGAGCCCGGGCCCGCGTTCCGCCACTCCCGCACGACCTCACCTCAGGAGTCCTCGTGACCACTCCCGCCCCGGGCACCGGCCCGGCCCCGGCACCCGCCGAGGCCGGCTCGCGCGTCGTGCCCCTCGTCGACCTCCACGGCCGCAGCGCCTGGAGCATCCTGCCGCCGCTCATCCTCGGCTTCTTCATGATCATGGTGGACACCACGATCGTGAACATCGCGGTCCCCACGCTCCAGCGCGAGCTCGACGCGTCGCTGGTCGCGGTCGGCTGGGTCAACAGCGCCTACCTGCTCTCGTACGCGGTGCTGCTCCTGCTCGCGGGTCGCCTGGGCGACAGGTACGGGCCCAAGCCGGTGTTCGTCGTCGGCCTGGCGGTGTTCACGCTCGCGTCCGCGTGGTGCGGGCTGTCGGGCTCGATCGGGATGCTCATCGCCGCCCGCGTGGTCCAGGGCGTCGGCGCGGCGCTCATGACGCCGCAGACGATGGCCATGATCACGCGCGTGTTCCCGCCGCGGCAGCGCGGCGCCGCGATGGGGCTGTGGGGTGCGACGGCGGGCGTCGCGACGATCGCCGGCCCGCTGCTCGGCGGGCTGTTCGTCGAGTCGTGGGGCTGGGAGTGGATCTTCTTCGTCAACGTCCCGGTCGGGGTCGTGGCGCTCTGGCTCGCCCTGGTGCGGCTCCCGCGGCTCGCGACGAACAAGCGCTCGTTCGACGTGGTCGGCGTCGTGCTGTCCGTCGTCGGGCTCTTCGCGGTCGTCTTCGGGCTCCAGGAGGGCCAGACGTACGACTGGGGCACGATCACCGGGCCGGTCACGGTGTGGGGCGTGATCGGCGTCGGCCTGCTCGTGCTGGCCGCGTTCGTGCTGTGGCAGCGCCGGCTCGGCGACGACGCGCTGCTGCCGCTGCGGCTCTTCCGCTCGCGCAACTTCTCGCTCGCGAACGTCGCGGGCATGTCCGTGTCGTTCGCGATGATCGGCATCTTCTTCCCGCTGACGATCTTCCTCCAGTCGATCCTCGGGCTGTCGCCCCTGCACGCCGCGCTGGTCAACCTGCCGGGCTCGCTCGTGTCGGGGATCGTCGCGCCGCTCGCAGGCCGCCTGTCCGATCGCGTGCCCGCGAAGTGGGTCGTCGCGACGGGGTTCGGCGTCCTCGCGGTCGCGATCGGCTGGCTCGCGGCGGTCGTCGGGCCGGGCGTGTCGGTGGTGACGATCGTGCTCCCCATGACGCTGTTCGGCATCGGCACCGGGTGCGTCTTCTCGCCGCTCGCGAACCTCGCGACGTCGGGCCTCGACCACCGCACCGCCGGGGCGGGCGCGGGCGCCTTCAACACGACGCGCCAGGTCGGCGGCGTGATCGGGTCGGCGGCGATCGTCGCGACGCTCACCGCGCGCCTCGCGGTGACCCTCCCGGCGGCCGCGCGGGACGCGGCGGCCTCGCTCCCCGAGCAGTTCCGCCAGCAGTTCGTCGACGGGTTCGCGAACGCGGGGTCGCTCCAGGGGGGCCAGGGCGGGTCGTTCGACCTCCCGCCGGGGGTGCCCGACGACGTCGCGCGCCAGGTCACGGACGCCGCGACCACCGCGTTCCACCAGGGCTTCGCGACCGCCGTCGGGCAGACGCTCGCGGTCACGGCCGTGGTGCTCGTGCTCGGGTTCGTCGCCGCGATCGCGATGGCGCCGAAGCACGTCGAGCACTGACCTGTCCGGGATCGACCCGACCGTCACGACGCCGCCCCCGGAGGGCCGGTCTCGGACGCTCGGGTCGATCTCGCGCGGCCCGCGGGTGCGGCCTCCGCGTGAACGGGGGGTTAAACCTCGCGCGGAGGCGTGTCGGGGGTGGTGACCCGAATCACACGGGCGTAGTTTCGAGGAGACGGACGGCACCTTCGCCGTCCTCCGGGAGGCCAGCCGATGGGGTTCACGCTCCGCTCAGGAGGGCCGGCACCGGCGCTGCTGAGCCGTGGCACCCACGGCCCGACGGCCGGTCGCCCGCCTCGCCCAGAGAGAGAACGGCGCGCGTGCGCCGGAGGGGAGCCCTCGTGGTCCATTCCTCACCCACCCCCGGTACCTCACCCACACCGCAGGACGACGCACCGGACGGCGCGCGCCGCACGTTCGTCGTCGACACGTCGGTCCTGCTGAGCGACCCGCGCGCCATCGGGCGGTTCGCCGAGCACGACGTGGTCCTCCCGGTCGTCGTCATCACCGAGCTGGAGGCCAAGCGCCACCACGCCGAGCTCGGGTACTTCGCGCGCAGCGCGCTGCGCATGCTCGACGACCTGCGGGTCAAGCACGGCCGGCTCGACGCCCCGATCCCCGTCGGCGACGTCGGCGGGACGTTGCGCGTGGAGCTCAACCACACCGACCCGGGCGTGCTGCCGGCCGGGTTCCGGCTGGGGGACAACGACACCCGGATCCTCTCCGTCGCGGCGAACCTCGCGGCCGAGGGTCACGACGTCACGGTCGTGTCGAAGGACCTGCCGATGCGGGTCAAGGCGTCGGCCGTGGGCCTGCGGGCCGAGGAGTACCGGCACGAGCTCGCCGTCGACTCGGGCTGGACCGGCATGGGCGAGATCTCGTTCACCGACGCGGAGGCGGCGGCGCTCTGGGAGCACGAGTCGGTCGAGCTCACGAGCCTGGACCCGGCGGTCGTCGAGGCGGCCGGCCCGCTGCACTGCCACACGGGTCTCGTCGTGCACTCGCCGCGCGGGTCCGCCCTCGGGCGCGTCACCGCGGACAAGCACGTGCAGCTCGTGCGCGGCGACCGCGAGGTGTTCGGGCTGCACGGGCGCTCCGCCGAGCAGCGCGTCGCGATCGACCTGCTGCTCGACGAGAGCGTGGGGATCGTCTCGCTCGGCGGCCGGGCCGGGACCGGCAAGTCGGCCCTCGCGCTGTGCGCCGGGCTGGAGGCCGTCATGGAGCGCCGGCAGCACCGCAAGGTCATGGTGTTCCGGCCGCTCTACGCCGTCGGCGGCCAGGAGCTCGGCTACCTGCCCGGCTCCGAGGCCGAGAAGATGAACCCGTGGGCGCAGGCCGTCTACGACACCCTCGGGGCGCTCGTCTCGCCGCAGGTGCTCGACGAGGTCATCGACCGCGAGATGCTCGAGGTGCTCCCGCTCACGCACATCCGCGGGCGCTCGCTGCACGACGCGTTCGTCATCGTCGACGAGGCGCAGTCGCTCGAGCGCAACGTCCTGCTCACGGTGCTGTCCCGCATCGGGCAGTCGTCGCGCGTCGTCCTCACGCACGACGTCGCGCAGCGCGACAACCTGCGCGTGGGCCGGCACGACGGCGTCGCCGCGGTCATCGAGGCGCTCAAGGGCCACCCGCTGTTCGCGCACGTCACGCTCACGCGCTCCGAGCGCTCGCCCGTGGCGGCGCTCGTCACGGAGATGCTGGAGTCGATCGAGGTCTGACCCGCCGCCGAGGTAGAGGCCTGGTCACGACCGGGCCTCTACCTCGCGGTGCCAGGCCTCTACCTCGGCGGACCGGGGGTCTCGCTCGCGCGGAGGCGGGTCCGCGGGTGGACGAGGACCACCGCGAGGACGCCGACGACGGCGCCCAGGACCGTGTCGAGCGCGCGGTCGAGCGCGAGCGCCGACGGGTCGGCGGGGTGCGCGAGCGAGGTCATGAGCAGCGCCATGGGCGTGATGGTGAGCATCGCGAGCCCGTAGTGGCGCCCCACGATCGTCTCGGTGACGGTCTGGAGCACGACGACGACGGCGGCCGTCCCCCAGAACCCGAGCGGCGCGGCGAGCAGCGGCCAGGCGAGGAGCGCGCCCGCGACCGTGCCGGCCCCGCGCTGCAGCGCCCGCACGACGGCGTGGCGCGCCGACTCGCCCTGGAGCACCGCGGTCGAGCCCATGGTCGCCCACGCCGCGTGCCCGAGGCCGGCGACGGCGGCGACCGCACCGGCGACGAGCCCGGCGACGCCGACGCGCACGGTCGGGAGCCGCCAGGGTCCTGCGGCCCGGGCCCGCGCCTGGGCGCGCAGGGTCGTGCGGACCGCCGGGCCGTTGTCGCCGCGCGGCACGCCGGTCGCGTCGAGCGCCTCCTCGACGGCGTCGAGCTCTGCGGCGAGCGCGGGGACGGCGGGCCGCGTCCGCCACCAGGAGGCGTCGTCCGCGAGGACGTCGCGCGCCCGGGCGACGGCACCGCGGGCAGCATGCGCGGCGTTCGGCGGGGCCCCGGGTCGTTCGGCGGCGCGCACGGCGTCGGCGGCGCGGCGGACGGCGAGGCGCGCGGGCGCCGTCGGGCGGACGAGCACGCCGGCCGTGCACACGAGCCCCGCGAGGAGCGCGCCGAACGCCGCCGCGAGCGCGCGCGGCCCGATGTCGGCGAGCGTCGGTGCGCCCGCGAGGCCCGCGCCCGCGGCGAAGACGACGATCGTCGCGCCGGGCGGGCCCGTGCGGACGAGGAGGCAGAAGGCCGTGGCCCCGGCGGCGAGGAGCGCGACGGCGGCGGTCGTGACGAGCGCGGGCGTGCCCGTCGCGGCGAAGAGCGTGAAGGTCGCGATCGTGCCGGTCATGAGCGTGCCGACGGTCGCGAGGAGCGTGGCCCGACGCCGGTACGGGTCGTACCGCCCGTAGAGCGACGTGAGCGCGCCGAGCGACGCGAACGCCGCGAGGTCGGGGCGCCCGAGCAGGCCCGGGACGGCGATCGCGAGCGCGACCGCGGCGCCGCAGCGCAGCGCGGCGGCGACCGTCGCGTCGGCGGGGCTCACGCGCAGGGCGTCGCGGAGGTGGGCGGGGTCGAGGACGTCCTGGGCGGCGGCGCGCACGGGCGCGAGCGCCGGGCGGGCGGGGGAGGAGAGGGGCATCGACGAACCAGCCTAGCGGTGATTCCTCGGTGTTTCACCAGTGAAAGAGTGTGAGGCCCGCCCTATCCTGGGTCCGTGGACTACGTCGACCGCGTGCGCGCGGAGTGGGCTGAGCAGCGGCCGGACCTCGACACCGCGACGTCGGCGGTCGGGGCGCGGCTGCGTCGCGTCGCGGCGCTGCTCGAGGCGGCGCTGGAGCGCTCCGCGGCACGGCACGACGTCTCGCGCGCGGAGTTCGACGTGCTCGCGGCGCTGCGCCGCGCCGGGCGGCCGCTGCGTGCGGGCGAGGTCACGACGATGACCGGCGCCCCCGGCGCGTCGATCACCAAGCGCCTCGACCGGCTCGAGCGCGCCGGACTCGTCGAGCGCACCGTCGCGGAGCGCGACCGGCGCGGCGTCCTCGTCGCGCTCACCGACGCCGGGACGGCGCTCGTCGACGAGGTCTTCCCGCAGCAGCTCGACCGCGAGCGCGCGGCGCTCGTCGACCTCGACGAGGCCGAGCGCGCCGAGCTCGCGCGCCTGCTCGCCGTCGTACTGCGCCGCCTCGACCCCGTCGACTACTGACGTCCTCCCGCACGACCCGGGGACGACGGAGGCCGGGCGGAGCGGGTCGTCCCGCTCCGCCCGGCCTCCGTGGACCCGGGTCGCGGACGCTCAGGCCTGCGGCGGGCGCGTCATCGACAGGACGTCGAGCGCCTCGTCGAGCTGCGCCTCGGTGACCTCGCCGCGCTCGACGAAGCCCAGGTCGATCACGGCCTGGCGGACGGTGAGGCCCTCCTTGACGGAGTGCTTCGCGACCTTCGCCGCCGCCTCGTAGCCGATGACGCGGTTGAGCGGCGTGACGATCGACGGCGACGACTCGGCCAGCGCGAGGGCGCGCTCGACGTTCGCCGTGATGCCCGCGACGGTCTTGTCCGCGAGGACGCGCGACGCGTTCGCGAGGAGGCGGATCGACTCGAGGACGCCCTGCGCGATCACGGGGATCTGCACGTTGAGCTCGAACGAGCCCGACGCGCCGGCCCACGCGACGGTCGCGTCGTTGCCGATCACGCGCGCGGCGACCATGAGCACGGCCTCGGGCACGACGGGGTTGACCTTGCCCGGCATGATCGAGCTGCCCGGCTGCAGGTCCGGGATGAAGATCTCGCCGAGACCCGTGTTCGGGCCCGAGCCCATCCAGCGCAGGTCGTTGCAGATCTTGGTGAGCGAGACGGCGATCGTGCGCAGCGCGCCCGAGAGCTCGACGAGGCCGTCGCGCGAGGACTGCGCCTCGAAGTGGTCGCGCGCCTCCGTGAGGGGCAGGCCCGTGTCCTCGACCAGCAGCGCGATGACGCGCTGGGGGAACCCGGCGGGCGTGTTGATGCCGGTGCCGACGGCGGTGCCGCCGAGCGGGACCTCGGCGGCGCGGGGGAGCGCCGACTCCAGGCGCTCGACGCCGTAGCGGATCGCGGCGGCGTACCCGCCGAACTCCTGGCCGAGCGTCACGGGCGTGGCGTCCATGAGGTGCGTGCGGCCCGACTTGACGACCGTCGCGAACTCGGCGGACTTCGCCTCGAGCGCCTCGGCGAGGTGGCCCAGCGCGGGGACCAGGTCGCGCACGACCCCGGCCGTCGCGGCGACGTGGACCGACGTGGGGAACACGTCGTTCGAGGACTGCGACGCGTTGACGTGGTCGTTCGGGTGCACGTCGCGCCCGAGCGAGCGCGTCGCGAGCGTCGCGAGGACCTCGTTCGTGTTCATGTTCGACGACGTCCCGGACCCCGTCTGGTAGACGTCCACCGGGAAGTGCGCGTCGTGCGCGCCCGACGCGACCTCGTCGGCCGCGGCGACGATGGCGGCGGCGACGTCCTCGTCGAGCACGCCGAGCTCCGCGTTCGCGCGGGCCGCGGCCTTCTTCACGCGGGCGAGCGCCTCGATGTGGCCGCGCTCGAGCGGGGTGCCGGAGATGGGGAAGTTCTCCACCGCGCGCTGCGTCTGCGCGCGGTAGAGGGCCTGCGCGGGCACGCGCACCTCGCCCATGGTGTCGTGCTCGATGCGGTACTCGGTCGTCGGTGCGGCCGTCCCGGCGGCGGCGCCGGGAGCCTCGGGAGATGCAGTCATGGGGCCATCCTGCCGCACCGCGCGCCGGCCCCCGCAACCCGCGTGAGCGAGGTCACGCGGGCTGCGGGGAGGGTCGTGCGCGGGTCGGCGGGCGCTGCCCCGGCGACGAGCGCGCCGGGGCAGCCGCGCAGCCCGGGCCGTGGGGTCAGGCGTCGGCGCGGGGCTGCTCGCCGACGTCGCCCACGACGTCGACCAGGTGCGCGCGGCCCTCGGCGAAGTCGTACTCGACGCCGACGATCGCGCAGCGGCCCTCGGTGACGGCCGCGGCGAGGCCGGCCGAGTAGGAGTGCAGCATGTCGACCGTGTTGCGCACGTGCTCGCGGCGCAGCACGGCGGGGTCG
This sequence comes from Cellulosimicrobium sp. XJ-DQ-B-000, assembly GCF_031119065.1. Taxonomy (NCBI): domain Bacteria; kingdom Bacillati; phylum Actinomycetota; class Actinomycetes; order Micrococcales; family Promicromonosporaceae; genus Cellulosimicrobium; species Cellulosimicrobium sp. XJ-DQ-B-000. The sequence goes on along the minus strand of NZ_JAVHYN010000001.1, from coordinate 552,928 downwards.
AGGTTCTCCAGCGTGCCGTTCCCGGCGCCCGTGATCTTCGCCACGGAGGGGATGACGCGGTCGACGACGGCCCGGACGAACCCGTTCGCCTGCGCGCCCGTCCGCAGGGTCTCGACCGCCGCGCCCACGGCACCGCACGAGTCGTGCCCGAGCACCACGACGAGCGGCGCGGACAGCACCTCGACGCCGTACTCGATCGAGCCGAGCACCGTGGTGTCCACCACGTGCCCCGCCGTGCGGACGACGAACATGTCGCCCAGGCCCTGGTCGAAGATGATCTCCGCCGCGACGCGGGAGTCGGAGCAGCCGAACAGGACCGTGTGCGGGTGCTGCGCGGCCGACGTCTCGCGCCGTCGGTCCGCGCCCTGCGACGGGTGCAGCGGGGCGTCGGCGACGAAGCGGTCGTTCCCGGTCCGCAGCGTCGCCCACGCCTCGGCGGGGGTGAGCGAACGGACCGGCTGTGCGGGGGCGGGAGAGGTCATGGCTCCCATCATCGCGCAGGTCGGGGCGTGCTCCGCGTGCTCGTTCGCATGGCGGGCCGCGCCGGGGGGCGGTATCCATGGAGGGTGACACCCCCGGTACTCGGGGAAGCGCGACCGAGGGGAGCTGACGTGCGCCGACGCACCCGAGCGCTCGCCGTCCTGGTCGCCGCGGGGCTCGTGGCGCCGCTCGCCGCGTGCGGCCCGGGCGACGACGGGACGCCGGAGCTCACGTGGTACATCAACCCGGACAACGGGGGCCAGGCCGACATCGCGGCGGCCTGCACCGAGGCCGCCGGGGGCGCGTACCGCATCACGACCGAGCTTCTCCCGCGCGACGCGGCGTCGCAGCGCGAGCAGCTCGCCCGCCGCCTCGCGGCGAAGGACTCGTCGATCGACATCATGAGCCTCGACCCGGTGTTCATCGCCGAGTTCGCCGAGGCGGACTTCCTGGCCCCCGTGCCCGACGACGTCGCGCAGGCGACGACGCAGGACGTGGTGCAGGGCGCGATCGACGCCTCGACGTGGAAGGACGAGCTGGTCGCCATCCCGTTCTGGGCGAACACGCAGCTCCTCTGGTACCGCAAGTCCGTGGCCGAGACCGCCGGGCTCGACATGTCGCAGCCCGTCACGTGGGAGCAGATCATGCAGGCGGCCCAGGACCAGGACAAGCTCCTGGCCGTCCAGGGCGCCAAGGCCGAGTCGCTCACGGTGTGGATCAACGCGCTCGTCGAGGGCGCGGGCGGCCACATCATCGACAACCCCGAGGCCCCGGCCGACGAGGTGAAGCTCGGTCTGGACACGGACGCGGGCAAGGCTGCCGCAGAGATCATCGGCGGCATCGGCACATCGGGCGTCGGCGGGCCGGGGCTGCCGAGCGAGGACGAGCCCGCGTCGCTCACCAAGTTCCAGGGCGACCGCGGGTCGTTCATGGTGAACTGGCCGTTCGTCTGGTCGTCCACCCAGAGCGCCGTCGAGGCCGGGTCGCTCGACCAGGCGCTCCTCGACGACATCGGCTGGGCGCTGTACCCGCGCACGACGGAGGGCGAGGACGCCCGTCCGCCCTACGGCGGCATCTCGCTCGGCATCGGCGCGTTCGGCAAGCACACCGACCTCGCCTACGAGGCGGCCCAGTGCATCGTGAGCCCCGAGAACCAGGCCGAGTACTTCGTCACCAACGGCAACCCGGCGGCGAGCATCAAGGCCTACGACGACCCGGACGTCCAGAAGGCGTTCCCCATGTACGACGTCATCCGCGACTCGCTCGACCAGGCGGCGCCGCGGCCCCAGACGCCGTTCTACAACGAGGTCTCCACGGGCCTCCAGCAGACGTGGTACCCGCCCGCGTCGGTCGACCCCGACACGACGCCGCAGGAGTCCACCGAGTTCATCACCGCCGTCCTGCGAGGGGAGCGACTCCTGTGAACGCCGGACCCCCGACCGAGCCCGCACCCCGCGGCCGGCACGCCACCACGCCGTCGACCGCGACCGAGGACGCCCCGCCGCGCGGCGGGGCCGCTCCCCGGTCGGGGTCGCGCGGCGCGCCGGACGCCGCCGCCAAGGCCGCGCGCAGCGACCGCTCGCGGGCCGAGGCCCGCCTCGGCTGGTACCTCGCCGGACCGGCGTTCGTCGTCATGCTCGCCGTGACGCTGTACCCGATCCTCCAGGCCGTCTACGACTCGCTCTTCAACTACAAGCTCACCGCGCCGGACGACCGGTCGTTCGTCGGGCTCAACAACTACGTCGTGATCCTCACGGACTCCGTGTGGTGGCGGGACCTCGGGGTCACGCTCTTCATCACGGTCGTCACGGTCGTCATCGAGCTGATCCTCGGCTTCGCCCTCGCGCTCGTCATGCACCGCGCGATCAAGCGCCTGCGCGGGCTCCTGCGCACCGCGATCCTCGTGCCCTACGGCATCATCACGGTCGTCTCGGCGTTCGCGTGGTTCTACGCGTTCGACATCACGTCCGGGTACGTCAACCACTGGTTCGACTGGGTGCCGGGCGTCGGTCCCGACCTCAACTGGTTCGCGCAGCAGGGCACGAGCCTGTTCGTCATCATCGCGTCCGAGGTCTGGAAGACGACACCGTTCATCTCGCTCCTGCTCCTCGCCGGCCTCGCGCAGGTGCCGGGCGACCTGGAGGAGGCCGCGAAGGTCGACGGCGCGACCGCGTGGCAGCGGTTCACCCGCGTCATCGTGCCGAACATGAAGGCCGCGATCATGGTGGCCGTCCTGTTCCGCGCGCTCGACGCGTTCCGCATCTTCGACAACGTCTTCATCATGACGAACGGCGCCAACGGCACCGAGGTGCTGTCGCTGCTGGCCTACCGCACGTCGATCGGCCAGCTCCAGATCGGCATGGGCTCCGCGATCTCCGTGCTGCTGTTCCTGTGCGTCGTGCTCATCTGCTTCATCGCGATCAAGCTCTTCAAGGTGGATCTCGCCGGCGCGAGGGGGGAGAAGTGATGGGCAGCGTCCTCAGCACCAAGGCCAAGATCTGGTGGGCGGTCATCACGGTCGTCGTGCTCGTCGGGGCGCTGTTCCCCGTGCTCTCGATCTTCATGACGAGCTTCAAGGGGCCCAGCGACATCAACTCCGGGACGTTCCTGCCGCCGCAGTGGAGCACCACCAACTACGAGCAGATCCTCGCGTCCGGCGGGTCCGCGCAGGAGCTGTTCCTGTCCGCGCTGCGCAACTCGATCGGCATCTCGCTCATCGCGACGGTCATCGCCGTCGTGCTCGCCACGCTGTGCGCCTACGCGATCGCGCGCCTGAACTTCCCGGGCAAGCGCCTCATCCTCACCACGGCGCTCGGCGTCTCGATCTTCCCCGTCGTGTCGATCGTCACGCCGCTGTTCAACCTCTGGCGCAACATCGGCCTCTACGACACCTGGCTCGGCCTGATCATCCCGTACCTGTCGCTCACCCTGCCGATCTCCATCTGGACGCTCGCGGCGTTCTTCCGCCAGATCCCGTGGGAGCTCGAGCAGGCCGCGCAGGTCGACGGCGCGACGCCGTGGCAGGCGTTCCGCAAGGCGATCGTCCCGCTCGCCGCGCCGGGCGTGTTCACCACCGCGCTCATCGCGTTCTTCATCGCGTGGAACGACTTCGTCTACGGCATCTCGCTCACGTCGACGAGCGCGGCCCGACCGGTCCCGGCGGCGCTCGCGTTCTTCACCGGGGCGTCGTACTTCGAGGAGCCGACGGGCGCGATCTCCGCGGCCGCGGTCGTCGTGACCATCCCCGTGGTCATCCTCGTCGTGCTGTTCCAGCGCCAGATCGTCTCGGGCCTGACCCAGGGGGCGGTGAAGGGATGAGCACCGCGTCCCCGGACCGCCCCGCCCACCACCGCACGCCCTCCCGGTCCGCCGGGCACCGTGCCGCACGCCGAACCCGAGGAGAGAGCTGATGGCGTCGATCACCCTCAAGGACATCGTCAAGCGCTACGGCGACGGCTTCCTCGCCGTGGACAACGTCAACCTCGACATCGCGGACGGCGAGTTCGTCATCCTCGTCGGGCCGTCCGGCTCGGGGAAGTCGACGGTCCTGCGCATGATCGTCGGGCTCGAGGACATCACGGCGGGCGAGCTCGAGATCGACGGCGTGCGCGTCAACGAGAAGGCGCCGCGCGAGCGCGACCTCGCGATGGTGTTCCAGAACTACGCGCTCTACCCGCACCTCACGGTCGCGGAGAACATCGCGTTCCCGCTGCGCCTCGCGAAGGGCAAGCACAGCGAGGAGGAGATCCGGGAGAAGGTCGAGCGCGCGGCCGACATGCTCGACCTGCGCGAGCACCTCGACCGCAAGCCGGCGAACCTCTCGGGCGGTCAGCGGCAGCGCGTCGCGATGGGCCGGGCGATCGTGCGCGACGCGAAGGCGTTCCTCTTCGACGAGCCGCTGTCGAACCTCGACGCCAAGCTGCGCGGGCAGACCCGCACCGAGATCGCGCGCCTGCAGCGCCGGCTCGGCACGACGACCGTCTACGTCACCCACGACCAGACCGAGGCCATGACGCTCGGCGACCGCGTCGCCGTCCTGCGCCGCGGCGTGCTCCAGCAGGTCGCGAGCCCGCGCGGCCTCTACGAGCAGCCGGTCAACCTGTTCGTCGCGGGCTTCATCGGCACGCCGCCCATGAACTTCCTGCCCGGCGAGGTCTCGGGCGGGAAGATCACGCTGCCGTTCGGCGAGTTCGACATGCCGGAGAGCATCGCGACGGCCGTCGGAGACCGCGGCCTGGTGATCGTCGGCCTGCGGCCCGAGCACTTCGAGGACGCGCGGCTCGTCGACCCGGCGAAGAAGGACCGGGGCCACACGTTCGAGGCGCAGATCGACGTCACCGAGTGGCTCGGCGCGGAGCTCTACGCCTACGTCCCGTTCGAGATGCACGAGTCCGTGAAGGGGCAGCTCGACGAGCTGGACCGCGAGCTCGACGGCGAGGGCGTGCGCACGCAGTTCGTCGTGGCGCTCGACTCGGCGTCGCGCGCGCGGGACGGCGACGTGACGGACCTGTGGTTCGACCCGACGAAGATGATGATCTTCGACCCGGAGACGAGCGAGAACCTCACGCGCGACACCGCGGAGGCCGAGCGCATCGAGCAGGAGAACGTCGAGGACCGCAAGCGCTCCCTGGAGCGGGCGCAGAAGCAGGACGCGCAGGTCTGACGCAGGTCTCGGCCGCCCGGGCTCGTGCCCGGGCGGCCGAGGCGTGCCCAGCCTCGTGGCCGCGCTCGTGCCAGCCTCGTGGCCGCGCTCGTGGGCGGGCTCGCGGGCGCGACCTCGGAGCCGTGACCGGGCTCAGGCGGGGGCGAGCTCCGCGCGTCGCGGCGGGTTGGCCCCGGCGCGCGAGACGGTGACGGCGGCGACCGCGACGCAGCGGCGCAGCACGTCGCCGAGCACGGTGGCGTCGATCGCGCGCAGCGCCTCGCGCCGGTCCGCGCCGAGCAGGCCGGCCTCCCACAGCCCGTCGAGGAGCGCGCCCATGAACGAGTCGCCCGCGCCGACGGTGTCGACGACCTCGACGCGCGGGGCCGTGACGCGCTGCTCGCCGGCCGCGGTGACGGCGACCGCTCCCTCGCCGCCGAACGTCACGACGACGAGCGCCGGCCCCAGGGCGAGCCACTCGCGCGCGACGGCGACCGGGTCCGCGCCCGGTACGAGCCACGCCACGTCCTCGTCGCTCACCTTGACCACGTCGGCGAGCGCGACGAGCGCCTCGATGCGGGTGCGCGCGTCGGCGGGGTCGCCCATGAGGGCGGGCCGGGCGTTGGGGTCGTAGGTGATCGTCGCGGTGTCGCGCGCCGCGGTGACGAGCGCGCGGACGTCGGACGCGCCGGGCTCGAGCACGGCGGCGATGGAGCCCGTGTGCACGGCGAGCGTGCCGGCGTCGGGAGCCGTGCCCACGGGGACGCGCCACTCCAGGTCGAACTCGTACGTGGCCGCTCCGTTCGCGTCGAGGTGCGCGGTGGCGACGCTCGTCGTGGGGGCGTCGGTGCTGCCGGGCGTGAGGGTCACGGCCGAGTCGTCGAGCCACGCCCGCACCGCCTCGCCGTGCGCGTCGTGCCCGAGCCACGTGGCGAGCCGGGCGTCCCGCCCGAGCCGGCCGAGCGTGAGCGCGACGTTCGCGAGGCTGCCCCCGGGGTGCTCGGCGACGCTGCCGTCCGCGCGGTGCACGACGTCGACGAGCGCCTCGCCGACGACGAGGACGTGCCCGGCGGGCGCGGCGGCGGGCTGGGCGGGGTCCGTGCTCGTGCTCATGCGTCGTCTCCGGTCGGGTCGTCGGGGTCGGTCGTGCCGCGTGCCGTCGCGTCGTCCTGCGAGCGTGCCGCGTCGAGGCGGGCGCGCGCGCCGTCGAGCCACTCCTGGCAGCGCGCGGCGAGCGCCTCGCCACGCTCCCAGAGCGCGAGCGAGTCCTCGAGCGGCTCGCCCCCGGCCTCCAGCCGGGCGACGACCTGCACGAGCTCGTCGCGCGCCTGCTCGTACGAGAGCGTCGACACGTCGGACGTGACAGCGTTGTCAAAGGAAGTCACGGCAGTATTCAACCCCATCTGTGCGTCGTGGCCCGACGGTCGTCCGGCGGGCGGTCGAGAACCGGCGCGGGCGCCTCACGACGCCTCCCGGCCGGGGGCGGGTCCGTCGTCGTGCGCGCCGGTGACCGCCGCGTCCAGCGCGCCGCGCGCGAGACGCACGCGCACCGCGTCGCCCGTCGCGACGTCGCCGGGGGAGCGGACCACGTGCCCGTCGGCCCGCTGCACGACGGCGTACCCCCGCTCGAGCGTCGAGGCCGGGGACAGGGCGCGCACCTGGGCCTCGAGCCGGCCGACCTCGCCCGCCGCGCGCACGAGCCGCGCGTCGAGCGCCCGGCGTGCGCGGTCCCGCAGCGCCCCGACCCGCTCGTGCCGGTCGGTGAGCATCCGCCCCGGGTCGGCGAGCACGGGCCGGGACTGCAGCGCGTCGAGTCCCGCCTGCTCGCGGGACACGCGCCCCGCGATAGCGCTGCGCAGGCGCTGACGGCCCTGCGCGACGCGGGCGCGCTCCTCCGTCACGTCGGGCACCACGCGCTTCGCCGCCGCCGTCGGGGTCGAGGCGCGGTAGTCCGCGACCAGGTCGAGCAGCGGGCAGTCGGTCTCGTGGCCGATCGCGCTCACGAGCGGCGTGCGGCACGCCGCCGCGGCGCGCACGAGCGCCTCGTTCGAGAAGGGCAGGAGGTCCTCGACGGTGCCGCCACCGCGCGCGACGACGATGACCTCCACCTCCGGGTCGGCGTCGAGCGCGCGGATCGCGTCGCCCACCTGCTGCACCGCGTGCGCGCCCTGGACGGCCACCTCGCGGATCTCGAACCGGACCTGGGGCCAGCGGGCGCGCGCGTTGACCACGACGTCGTGCTCCGCCTTGGACTCGCGACCGCACACGAGCCCGACGACGGCCGGGAGGAACGGCAGCGGCCGCTTGCGGTCGGCGTCGAACAGGCCCTCCGCCGCGAGCACGCGCTTGAGGTGCTCGATCCGCGCGAGCAGCTCGCCCACGCCGACGGGACGGATCTCGCGCGCCTGGAGCTGGAGCGTGCCGCGCCGCGTCCAGAACACCGGCTTCGCGTGCACGACGACGTGCGCGCCCTCTTCCACCGGCGTGCCCTGGAGCACGCGGGACGCGGCCGACACCGGGAGCGACATGTCGAGGTCCGTGTCGCGCAGCGTGAGGAACGCCGTCGACGTGCCCGGGCGCCGGTTGAGCTGGACGACCTGGCCCTCGACCCAGACCGGCGCCATCCGCTCGACGTACTGCTCGATCTTGCGCGACAGGAGCCGGACCGGCCACGGGTGCTCCGCGCTCGTCTCGAGCGCGCGCGCCGGCAGGGGGCCGCGGGCCGCCGGACCGGCGGGCGCGGCACCCGGACGCAGGGCGTCGTCGGGCAGCGGGAGGGAGGCGGTCACGGGACCAGCCTGCCGCACCCCACCCACGCCCACCCAACGCGCCGCGGTACGGAGCGCGCCGACCGGCGCGCCGGTCGAGCGCTCAGGGCGCGAGCAGGTCGACGGTGACGAGGCGGTAGCCCTGCGCGCGCAGGTCGTCGACGATCCCGGGCACGGCGTCGACGGTCGAGGCGTGGATGTCGTGCATGAGCACCACGCTGCCCGGTCGCGCGCCCTCCACCGCGCGGCGACGCGTCTCCGCGGCGTCGCGCGTCTTCCAGTCGAGCGTGTCGAGGTTCCACAGCACCACCTGGAGCCCGGAGCGGAGCGCGGCCGACCGCACGCGGTCGTCGACGTCCCCGTACGGGGGCCGCAGGAGCGTCGGGGTGACCCCCGCGGCGCTCTCGATCGCCGCCTGGGTGCGCGCGAGCTCGTCGCGGACGGCGTCGTCGTCGAGCGTCGTGAGCTGCGGGTGGTCCCAGGTGTGGTTCGCGAGCAGGTGGCCGGCGGCCGCCGTGTCGCGCACGACGTCGGGCCGCTTCTCGACGTTGCTCCCGACGAGGAAGAACGTGGCCGAGACGTGCTTCTCCGCGAGCACCTGCAGGAGCCGCTCGGTGTCGGGCCCGGGCCCGTCGTCGAACGTGAGCGCCACGCACCGCTCGACCGCGCAGTCCACGCCCGTCGCTCGCGCCTGGTCGCGCCGCTGGGCGAGCTGGAGCGCCAGACGGTCCGACCAGACGGCCTCCGTCGCCGCGAGCACCGCGTCGCGCAGCGCCACGGTCTCGGCCACCGGGGCGCCGCCCGGGCCGGCGTCCAGCGTCGTCGTCGCCTGCGTGAGCAGCCCGTCGAGGGTCGTGCGCGTGCCCTCGTCCGCGACGAGGCCTGCCGACTCCGCGAGGACGGGCCGGCCCTCGGTCGCCGCCGCCTCGAGACCGTCGTACGCCCACTGCCGCTGCGCGGTCGCGACGGGCTCCGCCGCCTCGACGACGGCGGTGGCGGCCTCGTCCAGGGCGTCCGCCGTGGGCTCGGAGCCCGTCACGACCTCGACGTGGACGGCGGGGCGCGAGCCCGGGCGCAGCGGGTTCGGGCGGGACAGGGCGTCCACGGTGCGGTCCTCCTCCGGGTAGGTCACCGGGGTCGTGCGGAGCGCGGTGGCCTCCTGGAGCGTCGCGGCCAGGGGCTCGCGGACCGCCGGGTCGTCCACCTGGCCCTCGCTCGCGGCGAGCAGCGCCGCGCCCGCGACCTCCGCCGCGGCCGTCGGGACGAGCCGCGTGAGATACGCCGCCTCGGCCCGCGCGCGCCCGTCCGTCGCGTCCTGCGTCACGCGCCCGACCTCGGCGTCGTAGCGCTCGACCGCGGCGACCCACGCGCGGTGCTCCAGCGTCCCGACGACCACGACCGCCGCCGCGACGACGACGAGCAGCAGCGGGACGAGCCACCACCACACGCGGCGGCGCCGTCGGGGCGCGTCGGGCACGGGTGACGTCGTGTCGCCCGGGTCGTCGCTCATGCCCTCGATCTTGGGGGGCGGCGGGACGGACGTCGACCCGGCGCGCCCGGCGGACCGGTGCGACACGCGTGCCGCACGCCGCGCCTGCGGAGGGTCTGTGTGCTCCTCGCGCGCGGGACGTGACGACGTCGGGGCCGGGCCGTGGGTGAGCGGGCTCACCGGGGTCGGGCGACCGCCGCTCGCCTAGACTCGGGAGCGTGAGCGTCCTCCCCGCCGGCTCGTCCGCGTCCCCGACCGACCGCCCCGTCGTGACCCCTGCCGTCGACGGGACCCGCAAGCGCGTCCTGCTGGCGGCACCGCGCGGCTACTGCGCGGGCGTCGACCGCGCCGTCGTCGCGGTCGAGAAGGCGCTCGAGCACTACGGCGCGCCGGTCTACGTGCGCAAGGAGATCGTGCACAACAAGTACGTCGTCGAGACGCTCAGCGAGCGCGGCGCGATCTTCGTCGACGAGACCGACGAGGTGCCCGAGGGCGCCCGCGTCGTGTTCTCCGCCCACGGCGTGTCACCCGCCGTGAAGGCGGCCGCGGCCGCGCGCAACCTCGACACGATCGACGCCACGTGCCCGCTCGTGACGAAGGTGCACAAGGAGGCCGTGCGCTTCGCGAAGGACGACTACGACATCCTGCTCATCGGCCACACGGGCCACGAGGAGGTCGAGGGCACCGCGGGGGAGGCCCCCGACCACGTGCAGGTCGTCGACTCGCCCGACCACGTGGACGACGTCGTGGTCCGCGACCCGGACAAGGTCGTGTGGATCTCCCAGACGACGCTCTCCGTCGACGAGACGATGGAGACGGTCCGCAGGCTGCGGGAGAAGTTCCCGACCCTCCAGGACCCGCCGAGCGACGACATCTGCTACGCGACGCAGAACCGCCAGGTCGCGGTGAAGAAGCTCGCTCCCGACGCGGACGTGGTCATCGTCGTCGGCTCGGCGAACTCGTCCAACTCCGTGCGCCTCGTCGAGGTCGCGCTCCAGGCGGGGGCCGGGGCGTCGTACCGCGTCGACCACGCGAAGGAGATCGACCCGGCCTGGCTCGACGGCGCGACGACCGTGGGCGTGACCTCGGGCGCGTCCGTGCCGGAGATCCTCGTGGACGACGTGCTCGCCTACCTCGCGGAGCGCGGGTTCGGCGCGGTCGAGGAGGTCCGCACGGCGACGGAGGACCTCATGTTCTCGCTGCCGCGCGAGCTGCGCGCCGACCTCAAGGGCTCGACGGCCGACGGCGGGCGCCCCACCCGCGGCGGCCGCACCTCGCTCTCCGTCCAGCCCGTCTGACGCCCGCGCCGGAGCCCTCCGCGGCCGTCGGCCCCGGGGGAGCGGTCAGGCGCTCGCCCCGCCGGCCGACGGCTCCCGCCGGGGCTCGTCGCGGTCGTCCGGGCGCTCGTCGATCGCGACCACGGACTCGTTGACGGACGCGAGCAGCTCGGGTGCGCTCACCGCGCTGAGCTGCGGGTTCACCGTCGGGGGCGTCGTCAGCTCGTCGTCGACGACGTGCAGGTCTGCGAACCGGCGCGCGCTGACGAGCACGCGCGTCTCGAGCGAGCCGACCGTCCGGTTGTAGGAGTCCGCGGCGCTCTGGAGCTGGCGCCCGAGCTTCGCCAGGTGCGACCCCATGACCGCGAGCCGCCCGTGGAGCTCCTTGCCGAGCGTGAGGACCTGCTGCGCGTTGGTGGCCAGGGCGTCCTGCCGCCACGCGTAGGCGATCGTCCGCAGCATCGCGACCATCGTCATGGGCGTCGCGATGACGACGTTCTTGGACACCGCGTGCTCGAGGAGCGACGGGTCCTGCTCGACGGCGGCCGAGAGGAACGACTCCGCCGGGACGAACATGACGACGAACTCCGGTGCCGGGCCGAACTGGTCCCAGTAGCGCTTGGCGCCGAGGTCGTCCACGTGCTTGCGCATGTGGCGGGCGTGGGCGGCCAGCCGGTCCGCGCGCACGGCCGGGTCGGTGGCGCCCTGCGCGTCGAGGTAGCCGAGGAACGCGACCTTCGCGTCGACCACGACCTGCTTGCCGCCCGCGAGCCGGACGACCATGTCCGGGCGCAGCGCGCCGTCGTCGGTCGCGACCTGGTCCTGCTCGACGAAGTCGACGTGGGGGAGCATGCCCGCCGCCTCGACGACGCGGCGGAGCTGGAGCTCGCCCCACGCGCCCCGCACCTGCGACGAGCGCAGGGCCGTCACGAGCTGCGACGTCTCGGCGCGCAGCAGCTCGGACGCGTCGCGCACCCCGCGCACCTGCTCCGTGAGGCTCCCGTGCGCGGCGAGGCGGGCGCGCTCGGCCTCGGCGACCTCCGCGCGGACCTTCTCCAGCGCGCCGGCGAGCGGCTCGACCAGGTGGCGCACCGCCTCCTCGCGGCGCGCGAGCTCGGCCGCCCCCTGCTCCTGGCTGCGCCGCATGCGCTCCTCCGCCTGCACGAGGAACTGCTCCGTGCCCGCGGCGAGCACCTTGCGCGAGAGCGCCTCGAACTGGGCCTCGAGCCGGCGGTGGTCGCCCTGGATCTCCGCGACGCGGCGCTCGGCCGCGGCCCGCAGCTCCGCGAGCTGCTGCTCGTGGGTGGCCCGGGCGAGGTCGAGCCGCTCGTCCGCGCTGCGCTGGGCCGCGCCGAGCTGGCGCGCGAAGCCCTCGCGCTCCGCCTCGAGCCGTTCGGCGAGGCCCGCGCCGCGCGCCGCGTCCTGCTGGGCCTGGCCCAGGAGCTGGGTGAGACGGCGGATCTCCGCGCCCGCGGCGTCGGGCGAGGCGCGCCGCACCGCGAGCACGAGCGCGGCGCCGGCCACCAGCCCCAGCACGAGTCCGACGGCGAAGAGCAACCATCCCGAGGAGTCCATGGCCGCACCCTCCCACGGGGCACCGACAGCACCGTCGGTCGGCGCGCGGGGCGGGCGTCGTCGCGCAGGTCGTGACAAAAGGCACCGCCCCGCGGCCGAGGGCTCGGCTACCTTGGCGCCATGGTCGATCCCCACCCCGCCCCACCTGTCGCGCCCGCCGGCGCGCCCGTCCCCGGCACCGTGCCGGGCGTCGCGCCCGACCCCCGGCCCACGGCTCCGCCGGGGCAGCCCGCGCCCCCGGACCCCACCGCCGCGCTGTCCCTGCGCGCCCTGTGGAAGCGCTTCGGGGAGAAGATCGCGGTCGCCGGCATCGACCTCGACGTGCCGGCGGGCTCGTTCTACGGGCTCGTGGGCCCCAACGGCGCCGGCAAGACGACGACGCTCTCCATGGCGACGGGCCTCCTGCGGCCCGACGCCGGCTCCGCGCACGTCCACGGGACGGACCTGTGGGCCGACCCGGTCGCGGGCAAGCGCCAGCTCGGCGTCCTGCCCGACGGCGTCCGGCTCTTCGACCGCCTCACCGGCGCCCAGCTCGTGACCTACGCAGGCCTGCTGCGCGGCATGGACCGCGACACGGTGGCGGAGCGCACCACGGAGCTGCTCGCGGCCCTCGACCTCGCGAAGGACGCCAACACGTTCGTCGTCGACTACTCCGCAGGCATGACGAAGAAGATCGCGCTGGCGACCGCGCTCATCCACGCGCCGCGCACGCTCGTGCTCGACGAGCCGTTCGAGGCCGTCGACCCGGTCTCCGCGGCCAACATCCGCGACATCCTCGCCGGCTACGTCGCCAGCGGCGGGACGGTCGTGGTGTCGTCGCACGTCATGGACCTCGTCCAACGCATGTGCGACCACGTGGCGGTGGTCGCGGGCGGGCACGTCCTCGCGGCCGGCACCGTGGACGCGGTGCGCGGCGACCAGAGCCTCGAGGACCGGTTCGTCGAGCTCGTGGGCGGTCGGCAGAGCACGGAGGGCCTCGCGTGGTTGCGCAGTTCGTAAGGCTCAAGCTCACGCTCATGGGGAACGCGTTCCGCCGGAGCGTGTGGCAGACGATCGGCTTCGTCGTGGGTGTCCTCTACGGGCTGTTCGTCGTCGGCATGCTCGTCGTCGGGATGGTCTTCCTCGGCACCGAGGACGCCGCGCTCGCGGGCTCGATCACGATCCTCGCCGGGGCGCTCGCCGTCCTCGGGTGGTGGGTGATCCCGCTCTTCGCGTTCGGCGTGGACGCGACCCTCGACCCGCAGCGCTTCGTGCTGTTCGGCATCCCGCAGCGTCGGCTGCTCGCCGGCCTCGCCGTCGCGGGCGTCGTCTCGATCCCGGGCATCGTCACGGCCCTGGCGGCGCTCGGCGCGTCGTTCGCGTGGTGGCGCACGCCCCTCGCGGTCCTCGCCGCGCTCGTGGGCGCCGTGGTCGCGGTCGCGCTGTGCGTCGTCGGCTCGCGCGCGACGACGACCGCGCTGGCGCCCCTGCTCGAGTCGCGGCGCTACCGCGAGGTCGTGACGATCGCCGCGTTCGTGCCGCTCGTCCTCATCGGGCCCGCGTTCGCGTGGCTGGGGTCCCAGCTGGGCGGGGGCCCGGTCGACGGCGACGCGGTGCGCGGCATGGTGACGCGCCTCGCCGACGTCGCGGCCTGGACGCCGTTCGGCGCGCCGTGGGGGCTCGGCGCCGCGGTGCACGACGGCGCGTGGGGCCTCGCGCTCGCGCGGCTCGTCGTCGCGCTGGCGACCCTCGCGGTCGCGTGGGTCGTGTGGGACAAGGCGCTCGCGCGCGCCCTCGTCACGCCGCCCACCTCCGGCGGGGGCGGCCGTGCCAAGGGCCTCGGTTTCTTCTCACGCTTCCCCGCGACGCCGACGGGCGCCGTCGCCGCACGCACGGCCACCTACTGGCTGCGCGACCCGCGCTACTCCGGGTCGATCGCGGTCGTGCCGCTCATCCCCGTGGTGCTCCTCGTCGTCGGCGGTGGGACCGGCTCGGAGATCTTCCTCGCGCTCGCGCCCTTCACGGCGTGGATCCTCGGCTTCTCCATCTCGGCGGACATCGCCTACGACCACACCGCGTTCGCGCTCCACGTGTCGTCGGGCGTCCCGGGGCGGGCGGACCGCTGGGGCCGGGCGCTCCCGGTGCTCGTCGCCGGCGGGGCCGTGACCCTCCTCTTCGCGCTGGTCTCCGTCGCGGTGGCCGGGCGCTGGGACGCGCTGCCCGCCCTGCTCGGTCTCACCGCGGGCACGCTGCTCACCTCGACGGGCATCTCGAGCGCGACGTCGGCGCGCCTGCTCTACCCGGTGCCCAAGCCGGGCGACAGCCCGTTCAAGCAGCCGCAGGGCGCCGCGATGGCCACCCTCGCCGCCCAGACGGTCGCGATGCTCCTCGTCCTGGCGCTGTCGGTCCCGTTCCTCGTCCCGGGCGTCATCGCGATCGTCGCCGACCTGCCCGTGCTCGGGTGGGTCACCCTCGCGGTGGGCGTGGTCGTGGGTGCCGTCGTGCTCGTGCTCGGCGTGCGGTGGGGTGCCCGCACCTACGACCGCCGGGCGCCCGAGCTGCTCCAGCGCGTGCTGTCGTACGCCTGACGCGCGGGCCGGGACCGCGCGCCGCGGTCCCGGCCCGTAGACTCGGCCGACGTGGCACTCACTATCGGCATCGTCGGCCTGCCCAACGTCGGCAAGTCCACCCTCTTCAACGCCCTGACGCGCAACCAGGTCCTCGCCGCGAACTACCCGTTCGCGACGATCGACCCGAACGTCGGCGTCGTGTCCCTCCCGGACCCGCGCCTCGACAAGCTCGCCGAGATCTTCGGCAGCCAGCGCGTCCTGCCCGCCACGGTGTCGTTCGTCGACATCGCGGGCATCGTCAAGGGCGCGAGCGAGGGGGAGGGGCTCGGCAACAAGTTCCTCGCGAACATCCGCGAGGCCGACGCCATCTGCCAGGTGACGCGCGCGTTCTCCGACCCGGACGTCGTCCGCGTCGAGGGCTCGACGGACGCCGAGGGCGACATCGAGACGATCAGCACCGAGCTGATCCTCGCCGACCTCCAGACGCTCGAGAAGACGGTCCCGCGCCTCGAGAAGGAGGTCCGGATCAAGAAGGGCGACGCCGCCCTCCTCGACGCGGCCCAGAAGGCCCAGGCGGTCCTCGAGGCCGGCACGACCCTCTTCCAGGGCGCGGCCGCCGCGGGCCTCGACCTCGCGGACGTCGCGAGCCTGCAGCTCCTCACGGCGAAGCCGTTCATCTACGTCTTCAACACCGACGACGCGGGCCTCGCCGACGAGGACCTTCAGGCGCGCCTGCGCGCGCTCGTCGCGCCCGCCCAGGCGATCTTCCTCGACGCCAAGTTCGAGTCCGAGCTCGTCGAGCTCGAGCCCGACGAGGCGAAGGAGATGCTCGCGGAGTCGGGCCAGACCGAGGCCGGCCTCGACCAGCTCGCGCGCGTCGGCTTCGACACGCTCGGCCTGCAGACGTACCTCACCGCCGGGCCCAAGGAGGCGCGCGCGTGGACCATCCGCAAGGGGTGGACGGCGCCTCAGGCGGCCGGGGTCATCCACACCGACTTCGAGCGCGGCTTCATCAAGGCCGAGGTCGTCTCCTTCGAGGACCTCGTCGAGACCGGCTCCGTCGCCTCGGCGCGCGCGGCGGGCAAGGCGCGCGTGGAGGGCAAGGACTACGTCATGGCCGACGGCGACGTGGTGGAGTTCCGCTTCAACGTCTGAGACGCAGGTCACAGGCCTGGGCGCCCGCCGCATCGTGAGACGCGGCGGGCGTCCGTGCGTCCGGGGCCGGAGGTTTCGCGCGTGTTTCCCGGCCGTCGCGGCCCGGAAACGCGCCCGTACCGGCCAGTATCAACTCGGTAACGATCACCTGCCGCAACCGGGCAAGGGGGAGATCCTTCGCAACTTGCTGGGTAGCGTGGGCCCAAACCGTGGTGGGCATGCCCGTCCACGCGCGCCGGCCGCAGGGCGAGCGTGCGACGGACGGGGCGGCCGAGGGGCGATCGACGTCCGCTCGTCCGCGCCCACCATCCCTTGGAGGAGGAACATTGAAGATCAGGCGCACGAGTGCCGCCCTCGCCGTGACGGTCACGGGGGCACTGCTCTTCTCGGCGTGCAGCGGCACGTCGGGTGAGGGCGAGACCGACGGCGGCGACGACGCGGGCATCAACACCGCGACCGCCGTCACGGTCGCGTGGGAGGCTCCGCTCAACGAGCTCAACCTGAGCTCCCAGAACGGCAACGCGACGCAGAACGCCGTCATCAACTACATGCTCAACTCGGGCTTCAGCTACTACGACGCCGACCTGAACATCGTCAAGGACGAGTCGTTCGGCACGTACGAGAAGCTCTCGGACGACCCGCTGACGGTGAAGTACACGTTCGGCGACGACACCAAGTGGTCGGACGGCACGCCGGTCGACGCGACGGAGATCCTGCTGGACTGGGCCGGTCAGTCCGGCAAGTTCAACACGGTCGAGGCCCAGACGGACGAAGAGGGCAACGTCACGAACCAGGCCGAGGTGGACGCCGGTGTCTACTTCGACGGCTCGGACCCGGGCGTCGCGCTCATCTCGCAGAACCCCGAGATCTCGGACGACAACAAGTCGATCACCGTCGTGTACGACAAGCCGTTCGGTGACTGGGAGCTCAGCTGGACGAACGAGTTCGTCCCGGCGCACGTCGTGGGCCAGAAGGCGCTCGAGATCGAGGACCCGGAGGAGGCCAAGGCCGCCGTCCGCGACGCGATCCTCAACAACGACACCGCGGCGCTGGCGAAGATCTCGAAGTTCTGGAACGAGGGCTTCGAGTTCACCTCGCTCCCCGAGGACCCGTCGCTCTACGTCTCCAACGGCGCCTACACGCTGGAGGAGTACAAGGAGAACCAGTACCTCACGCTCAAGGCGAACCCGGACTTCAAGGGCAAGAACAAGGGCTCGGTCGAGACCATCACGGTCCGGTACATCGACGACCCGATGGCCCAGGTCCAGGCGCTCGAGAACGGTGAGGTCGACCTGATCGGCCCGCAGGCCTCCGCGGACGTCCGCACGGCGCTCGAGGGCCTCGACGGCGTCGAGACCCACTCGGGCATCGAGGGTACGTACGAGCACGTCGACCTGGTCTTCCAGAACGGTGGTCCGTTCGACCCGAACACCTACGGTGGCGACACCGAGAAGGCCAAGGCCGTGCGCCAGGCGTTCCTGCTGACGATCCCGCGCCAGACGATCGTCGACAACCTCATCAAGCCGCTGAACCCGGACGCCGAGGTGCGCAACTCGAACATCCTGCTCCCGGGCTCGCCGAACTACGACCAGATGGTCGCCGAGAACGGCTCGGACTTCTACCCGCCGGCCGGTGACATCGAGAAGGCGAAGCAGCTGCTCGCGGACGCCGGGGTCGCCACCCCGGTCCAGGTGCGCTTCGCGTACAACAACGAGAACACGCGTCGCGTGAACGAGCTCGCGCTCATCACCGACACCGCGGCGCAGGCCGGCTTCGAGATCGTCGACACGGGCCGCCCGGCCGCCGAGTGGGGCACGCTCCTCGCCACCGGCCAGGACCAGTACGACGCGTCGCTCTTCGGCTGGCAGTCGACCTCGACCGCGGTCACCGAGTCGGACGCCAACTTCCGCTGGGCGCCGAACCCGGGCGTCAACAACTACGGCAAGTACAACAACGCCGCCGTGGACGCCGCGCTCGACAAGCTCCAGGTTTCGACCGACCCGGAGGAGCAGTTCCAGCTCCAGCTCGAGGTCGAGAAGAACCTCTGGGCTGACGGCTTCGGCGTGACGATCTTCCAGTTCCCCGCCATCCAGGGCTGGGACGAGAACCTGAAGGGCGTCGAGTCGATCACGATCAGCCCGACGATCTTCCACGGGTTCTGGAACTGGACGTTCGAGGGCTGAGTGCCCTGAGTCCCCTGACGGGCCCTGCCGCCGCCCCGGCGGCGGCGGGGCGCGTCCGGGTGTGAGACCGGGGGTCCCGGCGGTCTGTCCGCCGGGGCCCCCGGTCCTCGCGTGCACCCGCCCCGACGCCCAGACCCGCGGCGTCCCGGGCCCTCGGTTCACGACCACGCGAGACCCGCGCGTAGAATCGACCGGCCCCTGACCCGGGGTCCCTACCGACCAGCGAGGTAAGACCTCCGATGTTCTCCTTCATCTCGCGGCGTGTGCTGGCAGGGTTGGCGACCCTCCTCGTGTCCACGTTCGCGATGTACCTGCTCGTCGACGCCGCGATCCGGCCGTACATCTTCGCGGATCTCGAGTCGAGCACGAAGCCCAACAAGGCCCAGCTGATCGCCCAGCGCACCGCCGACCTCGATCTCGACACCCCGTCGGTGATCCGCTACTTCAAGTGGCTCGGCGACTTCGTCACCGGTGACCTCGGCACGGCCTGGCAGAGTGGCCAGTCCGTCTCGACCCTGCTCCAGGGCGCGGTCATCTCGACGATCCAGCTCGTCGCCGCCGCGACCGTCCTCGCCGTGATCTTCGGCGTCATGGTCGGCATCGTCAGCGCGCTGCGGCAGTACAGCACCTTCGACTACCTGACGATCTTCGTCTCGTTCGTGCTCTACTCCCTCCCGGCCTTCTGGGTCGCCGTCCTGCTCAAGCAGTGGGGCGCGATCGGCTTCAACGACTTCCTCCGCGACCCGAACCTCTCGATCCTCGTGATCGTGGGCATCGGCGCGATCTCCGGCCTGCTGTGGTCCCTCGCCTTCGGCGGGACCGCGCGGCGGCGGCTCACGGTCTTCGGCCTGGGCTTCGCGGCGAGCGCGCTCGCGCTGCTCTACCTGCAGCTCTCGGGCTGGTGGGAGAAGCCGAACCTCGGCCCGGTCATCATCGTCGTCACGGGCGCCGCGCTGGCCTTCGCCATCACCGCGCTCGTCTCGGGCCTGAAGAACCGCCGCGCCCTGTACGCGTCGCTCACCACGGTCCTGATCGGGGTCGTCGTCTACTTCCCGATCCAGTCGGTCCTCAAGCAGGTCGACAACTGGTGGATCGTGCTGGTGCTCGCCGTGGTCACCGTCGGCGTCGGTATCGGGGTCGGGTACGCGTGGGGCGGTCCCGACAAGGGCGTGTCCGCGCGTGCCGCCGCCATCACCGCGTTCCTCGTCGGGTCCATGGTCTTCGTCGACAAGGTGATGTCGGTCTGGCCCGCGTACTTCGGCGCACCGGCGATCAACGGCCGGCCCATCCCGACGATCGGCAACAGCACGCCGAACCTTGGCGGCAACTTCTGGGTGCAGGTCCTCGACCAGTACACCCACCTGCTGCTCCCGACGATCGCGCTCGTGCTCATCCAGTTCGCCGGGTACACCCGCTACTCGCGCGCCAGCATGCTCGAGGTGATGAGCCAGGACTACATCCGCACGGCGCGGGCGAAGGGTCTGCCGGAACGGACCGTCGTCATGCGCCACGGGTTCCGCAACACGCTGATCCCGCTCGCGACGATCGTCCCGATCGACGTCATCACGCTCCTGGGCGGCGCGATCATCACCGAGAAGGTCTTCGCCCGGCCCGGTATGGGCCTGCTCTTCCTCAACGCGCTGCAACGCGGCGAGATCGACCCCGTCATGGCGTACCTCGTCATCGTCGCGGCCCTCGCCATCATCGCCAACATCGTGGCTGACCTCATCTACGCAGCCCTCGACCCGCGGATCCGGGTGAACGCATGACCAACACACCGAACGACGCGTCGCAGAGCGGCGCGGTCGAGAACCAGATCGAGCTGCGCGAGGTCGAGGGCCTGTCCCAGGGCCAGATCGTCCGGCGGCGCTTCTTCCACCACAAGGGCGCCGTGGTCGCGCTCGTCGTGCTCATCGGCATCGTCGCGCTCGCGATCACCTCGATCGGCATCGGCGGCTGGCAGGGCTGGTACGCCTACAAGCCGTCCGGGCAGGGGTCCACGTACCCCCTGGTCAACGGCGGTGCACCGTCCGAGGCGCACATCTTCGGCCAGGACGAGGCGGGTCGCGACGTGTTCGCGCGCGTCATGCAAGGCACGCAGACGTCGCTCCTCGTGGTGCTCTCCGTCGGCGTCATCGCGACGATCGCGGGCGTCCTCGTCGGGGCGCTCTCCGGGTACTACCGCGGTCGTACCGACTCGTGGCTCATGCGGTTCACGGACCTCATCATCACGATGCCGGTCATCGTCATCGGTGCGGTGCTGGCCCTGCTCTCGGGCGGCAGCAACGCGCTCATCCTCGGGGGGTTCCTCGGGCTCGTGCTGTGGCCGCCGCTCGCGCGCCTCGTGCGCGGCGAGTTCCTCTCGCTGCGCGAGCGCGAGTTCGTCGACGCCGCCCGGGTCGCGGGCGCGAGCGACGCGCGGATCATCTTCAAGCACATGCTGCCGAACGCGGTCGGCGTGATCATCGTCAACGTCACGCTGCTCATGAGCTCGGCGATCCTGCTGGAGACCGCGCTGAGCTACCTCGGCGTCGGCATCCAGGCGCCGGCGACCTCGCTCGGCAAGCTCATCAGCGACTACCAGGAGGCGTTCGCGACGCGTCCGTGGCTGTTCTGGTGGCCGGGTCTGTTCATCGTCGCCATCGCGCTGTGCGTCAACTTCATCGGTGACGGCCTGCGCGACGCGTTCGACCCCCGTCAGAAGCGCATCCCCTCCGAGCGCAAGATGGCCCGTGCGAAGCGCGTCGCCCGCCCGACGGCCGCCACGGCGCCGAGCGCGACCGGCGAGGCCGGGGCCAGCTGATGACCGCCGTCGTCGCCGCCCGCCCGGGAGGTCGTGGACCTCTCGGGCGGCGCGGCGCGCCGCGGTCAGACGGTGAGCGCCACGACCGTCCCCACCGCGAGCGCGCCCAGCACGGCGAGCTGCACGACGTGCCAGGTCGAGCGGGCGCCGGGGGCGCCCTGGACCGCCCGGTCGAGGTGGCCGGCCGCCGCGAGCATCGCGTGGCGCTGCCTCACGGCGTCGGCCACGGCCTCGGCGCTCGCGCCGGCGACCACCTGCTCCTGGCCGACGGCGCGCCGTCGCGAGCTGCGCAGCCAGCGGGCCGTGCCGCTCGAGCGGGGCGCGGACCAGGCGGTCACGCGTCCGCCGGCGTAGCGCACCTCGAGCGAGTAGCGGGGGTCGACGCCCTCGTACGCCGTCCACGGCACGTGCACGGTGCGCGTGACGTTGCGGACCTCGACCCCGCCGTCGGACACCTCGACGGCGGGACGCCAGAACAGCATCCAGACGAGGTACGTCACGAGCGCGGCGGGGAGCAGAGCCCCCAGGACCGCGACGACGTCCCCCGTCACGGCCGTGACCACGACCAGGGCGACGGCGACGGCGCCCGTCGCCAGCGTGAGGACTCGGCCGTACGTCGAACGGAAGACCAGCGTGGGACCCATGCGCCCATGCTCGCAGAGTCGCGGCGCCACGAGCGCCGGCTCCAGCAGGAAGGACACTGATCAGCGTGGCCATCGAGACGTCTCCCGCGGCCCCGGCCGCGCGCCAGGGCAGCCCCGTGCTGACCGTGCGCAACCTCGGCGTGGACTTCTACGTCGACAAGGCCTGGTACCCCGCGGCCGCGGACGTGAGCTACGACCTCCACTCCGGTGAGGTCCTCGCGATCGTCGGCGAGTCCGGCTCGGGCAAGTCCCAGTCGTCGCTCGCGCTGCTGGGCCTGCTCCCGCCGAACGGCCGCGCCAGCGGCTCGGCCAAGCTCGGCGACCGCGAGCTCATCGGCATGTCGCACGGCTCGCTGCGGCACGTCCGCGGCAAGGAGATCTCCATGATCTTCCAGGAGCCGATGACGGCGCTGAACCCCGTCTACACCGTGGGCTTCCAGATCGTCGAGACCATCCGGACGCACTTCAACGTCGGCCCCGCCGACGCGAAGAAGCGCGCGATCGAGCTCCTGCGGCTCGTCGAGATCCCCGAGCCCGAGCGCCGGTTCGACGCGTACCCGCACCAGCTCTCCGGCGGTCAGCGCCAGCGCGCGATGATCGCGCAGGCGCTCGCGTGCGACCCGAAGCTCCTCGTCGCGGACGAGCCGACCACGGCGCTCGACGTCACGGTCCAGGCGGAGATCCTCAAGCTCCTGCGCGACCTGCGCTACCGCGTCGACGCGGCGATCATCCTCATCACGCACGACATGGGCGTGGTCGCCGACATGGCGGACTCGATCATGGTCATGAAGGACGGCCAGGTCGTCGAGCGCGGCACGTCGGCCGAGATCTTCGGCAACCCGCAGCACCCGTACACGGTGCGTCTCCTCGAGGCCGTGCCGCACCTCGGCTCCAAGCGCGGCACGACGACCGCCACGGACCGCGTTCCCGGCGGCGCCCCGGCCCCGGAGCGGCCGCTCGTGCTCGACGCGCAGGACATGGTCATCGAGTACCCGGGCCGCGGCCGGCAGGCGGCGTTCCGGGCGGTCGACGAGGTCTCGCTCCAGATCCACCAGGGCGAGGTCGTCGGCCTGGTCGGCGAGTCCGGCTCCGGCAAGACGACGATCGGCCGCGCGGCCGTCGGGCTGCTGCCCGTCACGGGCGGCTCGCTGAAGATCGTCGGGACGGACATGGTGGGTGCCCGGCCCAAGGACCTCAAGCCGCTGCGCACCGAGGTCGGCATCGTCTTCCAGGACCCGGGGTCGTCGCTCAACCCGCGCCTGCCCATCGGCGAGTCGATCGGCGAGCCGCTCATGCTGCACAAGGGCGTCAAGGGCAAGGAGCTCAGCCGCGAGGTCGAGCGCCTGCTCGACCAGGTCGAGCTTCCCCGGGCGATGCGCAACCGCTACCCGCACGAGCTCTCCGGCGGTCAGCGCCAGCGCGTCGGCATCGCGCGGGCGCTCTCGCTGGAGCCGAAGCTGCTCGTCGCGGACGAGCCGACGTCGGCCCTCGACGTGTCGGTCCAGGCGAAGGTCCTCGACCTCTTCACCGACCTGCAGCGCGAGCACGGGTTCGCGTGCCTGTTCATCTCGCACGACCTCGCGGTCGTGGAGCTCCTGTCCGACCGCATCGCCGTGATGCACAAGGGCAAGCTCGTCGAGGTGGGCGACACGTCGCAGATCGTGCACGAGCCGAAGCACGCGTACACGCAGCGCCTGCTCGCCGCCGTCCCCGTCCCGGACCCGGCCGCGCAGCGCGAGCGCCGCGCCGCGCGCGACGCCCTCCTCGAGGCCGCCGCTCGCGACATCGCGAACGACGAGGTGTCCTCGCTGGCGGACGAGGAGCGCGCGCTCGCCGCGGCGCGCGAGGACGTGGACCATGAGCGCAGCGCCCCGCCCACCGCGGGCGCCGGCTTCTGACCGCACGCTTCACGGCTCGCTGAGCCCTCACGACGCCCCGGGGGCGGCCGCGCACGCGGCCGCTCCCGGGGCGTTCCTGCTGGCAGGACGCGCTTTCCTGCTGCCATGACGGGCGTTCTTGCTGCCGGGCGGGCGTTCCGGTTGCCGGGGCCCGCGCGTCCGACAAGCCTTGAGGCCATGAACGCCCCGCACCACGAGACGCCCCGCGAGCCAGCACGTGACGAGGAGGCCGCGCCAGCGCCCGACGGGGGAGGGGCCGACGCGCCCCGCGACGAGGGCGCCGTGAGGACCGACGCCGCGACGGCCGACGCCGTGACGACCGACGCCGCGACGGTCGACGCCGCGACGGCCGACGCCGTGGCGACGGACGCCGTCGGGCCGGACACCGGCTCCGCGCCGGTCGTGTCCTCGCACGATCCAGACGCCCCCCGGACGGGTCGGCCGGACCCGCGCGTCTTCTACCCGGCGGCGGGGATCATCCTGGTCTTCGTCCTGCTCACGGTGCTCTTCACGGACACCGTCACGGCGGTGCTGGACACGCTCCAGACCGACGTCATCGGCGCCTTCGGCTGGTACTACGTGATCGTCGTCGCGGGCTTCGTCGTCTTCTCGCTGTGGATGGGTCTGAGCCGGTTCGGCGACATCGTGCTCGGCAAGGACGAGGAGACGCCGCTCTTCCGGCTGCCCGTGTGGTTCGCGATGCTGTTCGCCACCGGGATGGGCATCGGCCTCGTCTACTGGGGCGTCGCCGAGCCGCTCTCGCACTACGTGAGCCCCAAGCCCGGTGTCGAGGGGAGCGACGCGTCGCTCGCCCAGGCCGCGATGGGGCAGAGCTACCTGCACTGGGGCATCCATGCGTGGGCGATCTACGTCGTCGCGGGCCTCGCGCTCGCGTACGCGATCCACCGCAAGGGCCGCCCCGTCTCGATCCGCTGGGCGCTCGAGCCGTTGTTCGGCGAGCGCGTGAAGGGACGCCTCGGCGACGTCATCGACATCGTCGCGATCATCGGCACCGTCTTCGGGGTCGCGACGTCGCTCGGGTTCGGCGTGCTCCAGATCTCCGCCGGGCTCGGCTACCTCGACGTGGTCGAGCCGAGCACCGCGCTGCAGATCGGGCTCATCGTGGCGATCTCGGCGCTCGCGACGCTCTCGGTCGTGTCCGGTCTGGGCAAGGGCATCAAGTGGCTGTCGAACGGCAACATGATCCTGGCCGGTGTGGTCCTGGCGCTCGTGCTGGTCCTCGGCCCGACGCTGTTCCTCCTGCGCGAGTGGGTCCAGTCGCTCGGCTACTACCTGCAGAACGTCGTGCGCCTCACGTTCGACACCACCGCCTTCCAGGGACAGGCCGGCCTCGAGTGGCAGTCGCAGTGGACGATCTTCTACTGGGGCTGGTGGATTTCCTGGGCCCCCTTCGTCGGGGTGTTCATCGCCCGGATCTCGCGCGGTCGCACGGTCCGCGAGTTCGTCCTCGGCACCCTGCTCGTCCCGACGATCGTCACGACGCTCTGGTTCTCCGTGTTCGGCGGGTCGGCGCTGTACCGCGAGCTCATGGAGCCC
This sequence comes from Cellulosimicrobium sp. XJ-DQ-B-000, assembly GCF_031119065.1. Taxonomy (NCBI): domain Bacteria; kingdom Bacillati; phylum Actinomycetota; class Actinomycetes; order Micrococcales; family Promicromonosporaceae; genus Cellulosimicrobium; species Cellulosimicrobium sp. XJ-DQ-B-000. Next base: position 527,908 of record NZ_JAVHYN010000001.1, on the reverse strand, counting down.
GGGAGCATGCTCGTGGACGGCGAGGTCGACACGGACACCGCGCTCTTCCAGCTGTTCGACGGCCTGCCGCTCGGGAACGTCCTCGCCGTGGTGGGGATCGTGCTCATCGTCATCTTCTTCGTGACGTCGTCCGACTCGGGCTCGCTCGTCGTCGACATGCTCGCGAGCGGGGGCAACCCGAACCCGCCCACCTGGAGCCGCATCTTCTGGGCGGGCACCTCCGGCCTGCTGGCCATCGCGCTCCTGCTCGCGGGCGGTCTCCAGGCGCTGCAGACGGCGGCGATCCTCATCGCGCTGCCGTTCTCCGTGGTGATGATCGGGATGGCCGTCTCCACGGTGCGTGCGCTCCGGGTCGAGCACGCCGCGATCCTGCGCGCCGAGCGGCGCGCCGCGCGCGCCGCGCTCACGGAGCACGTGACGACGCGCGTCTCGGAGTCGATCTCCGAGCAGTGGGAGGAGCTCTACCCCGACCGCCCGGACCGATGGCGCGCGCTCGTCCGTCGGCCGCGGCGCAAGACACCCTCCGGAGGAGGCACCTCCTGAGGAGGCGCATCCGAACGGTGCACGACGGCGGGCATGGTGTCCCGAGCGCGGACCCGGTAGGATAGCCGGGCCCGGGTGACGGCCCGTGCTCCGTGATGCTGCGGCGGGCCGAGCCCGCCGTCGTGCGCGCTGAGGTGGCCGGCCGTCGTCGCCCCTCGTACCCCACGAAATGAGAACCGTAGATGTCTGTGCGCTCCGACCTGCGCAACGTGGCGATCGTCGCCCACGTCGACCACGGCAAGACCACGCTCGTCGACGCGATGCTGCGCCAGTCCGGCGCCTTCTCCGCGCACCAGCACGTGGACGAGCGCGTCATGGACTCCGGTGACCTCGAGCGCGAGAAGGGCATCACCATCCTCGCGAAGAACACTGCGGTGCGGTACGCCGGCCCGGCGGCCGCCGCGGTGGGCGAGCCCGACGGCATCACGATCAACGTCATCGACACCCCGGGCCACGCCGACTTCGGCGGCGAGGTCGAGCGCGGTCTGTCCATGGTCGACGGCGTGGTGCTGCTCGTGGACGCGAGCGAGGGCCCGCTCCCGCAGACCCGGTTCGTGCTCCGCAAGGCGCTCGCCGCGAAGCTCCCGGTGATCATCGTCGTCAACAAGGTCGACCGGCCCGACTCGCGCATCACCGAGGTCGTCGCCGAGGCAACGGACCTGCTGCTGGGCCTCGCGTCCGACCTCGCGGACGACGTGCCGGACCTCGACCTCGACGCGATCCTCGACGTCCCGGTCGTCTACGCGTCCGCGAAGGCCGGCCGCGCGTCGCTCGACCAGCCGCTGGACGGCCAGCTCCCCTCGAACGAGGACCTCGAGCCGCTGTTCACGACGATCCTCGAGAAGATCCCCGCGCCGACGTACGACGAGGGCGCGCCGCTCCAGGCGCACGTGACGAACCTCGACGCGTCGCCGTTCCTCGGCCGCCTCGCGCTGCTGCGCATCTTCAACGGCGAGCTCCGCAAGGGCCAGGTCGTCGCGTGGGCGCGCCACGACGGCACGCTCCAGAGCGTGAAGATCACCGAGCTGCTGGAGACGAAGGCGCTCGACCGCGTCCCCACGGACAAGGCCCGGCCCGGCGACATCGTCGCCGTCGCGGGTATCGCGGACATCACGATCGGCGAGACGCTCACCGACCCCGACGACCCGCGCCCGCTGCCGCTCATCACGGTCGACGACCCGGCCATCTCGATGACCATCGGCATCAACACCTCGCCGCTCGCGGGCAAGGGCGGCAAGGGCCACAAGGTCACGGCCCGCCAGGTCAAGGACCGCCTCGACGCCGAGCTCGTCGGCAACGTGTCGCTGCGCGTGCTCCCGACCGACCGCCCCGACGCGTGGGAGGTCCAGGGCCGCGGCGAGCTCGCGCTGGCGATCCTCGTCGAGCAGATGCGCCGCGAGGGCTTCGAGCTCACGGTCGGCAAGCCGCAGGTCGTCACGCGCACGATCGACGGCAAGACGCACGAGCCGATGGAGCGCATGACGATCGACGTCCCCGAGGAGTACCTCGGCGCGGTCACCCAGCTCCTCGCCCAGCGCAAGGGCCGCATGGAGACCATGTCGAACCACGGCACGGGCTGGATCCGCATGGAGTTCATGGTCCCGGCGCGCGGCCTCATCGGGTTCCGCACGCGGTTCCTCACCGAGACGCGCGGCACCGGCATCGCGTCGTCCATCTCCGAGGGCTACGAGCCGTGGGCCGGCGCGATCGAGACCCGCACGACGGGCTCGCTCGTCGCCGACCGCGCGGGCAAGGTGACGCCGTTCGCGATGATCAACCTCCAGGAGCGCGGCTCGTTCTTCGTCGACCCCACGCAGGAGGTCTACGAGGGCATGATCGTCGGCGAGAACTCGCGCAACGAGGACATGGACGTGAACATCACCAAGGAGAAGAAGCTCACGAACATGCGGTCCTCGACGGCCGACAACTTCGAGAACCTCGTCCCGCCGCGCCACCTCACGCTCGAGGAGTCGCTGGAGTTCGCGCGCGAGGACGAGTGCGTCGAGGTCACCCCCGAGGTCGTCCGCATCCGCAAGGTCGTCCTCGACCAGACCGAGCGCGCCCGCGCGGTCTCGCGCGCGAAGCGCGCCTGACGCCACCCACGGGGTGACCGTCCCGCAGAGCCAGCAGGCCGCCGTCGTGCCCGACGGCGGCCTGCTGGCCGTCCACGCCCACCCCGACGACGAGACCCTGGCGACGGGCGCGCTGCTCGCGACCTGGGCCCGCGCGGGGGAGCCGGTCACCGTCGTGACCTGCACGCGGGGCGAGCGGGGCGAGGTGATCGACACCCCCGCGCACCCGACGGGCGTCGGGCACCTCGAGGGCGACGGGCCCGCGCTCGCGGCGTTCCGCGAGACCGAGCTCGCCCGCGCGCTCGCCGCGCTGGGCGTGCGGGACCACGTCTTCCTCGACACCGTCACGAGCCCGGTCGAGCCGTCCGACGGCGGCGCGACCGTGCGGTTCGAGGACTCGGGCATGGCCTGGGTCGCGCCGGGCGTGGCCGGCGGGGTCGCGACCGAGCAGCTCCCGCCGCGCGCGTTCGTCGGCGTCCCGCTCGACGAGGCCGCCGCCCACCTGGCGGCGGTGGTCCGGGAGCGCCGTCCCGCCGTCGTGGCGACGTACGAGGCGGGCGGCGGCTACGGCCACCCCGACCACGTCCGGGCGCACGACGTCACGGTCCGCGCGCTCGAGCTCCTCGCCGCGGACGGCGAGCCGCTGCCCGCGCTGTGGCAGGTCGTCGCCCCCGAGACCACGGTGCGCGCGGCGCGCCGCGCGCTCGCCGAGCACCCCGGCGCGCGCGAGCTGCTCGCGGCCGACGCGCGGCTCACGCTCCCGGACCCGGACGAGGCGCTGCCCCCGCTCGCGCGTCCCGACGCGTCGCTGCCCGCGCTCGTCAGCGTGCCGGTGGGTCCCGTGCTCGACGACGTGCTCGGCGCGATGCGCGCGCACGCGACGCAGGTCCAGCACGTGACGGCCGCCGCGGGGGGCGAGCCGGTGCTGCTCGGGTGGTACGCCCTGAGCAACGACGTGCTGGCGCCCGTCCCTTCACACGAGTTCTACGCTCCCTCCGGCCCTGCTCTCCCGAGCGACCAGGTCCCGCCCGGACCCACGCGTTAGCCTGGGGCCCGTGGAGACCGGTATGGGGCGGCTCGTGGGCCGCGGGGTGGCGTGCGCGCTCGTGGGCGCGCTCGTCGGGCTCGTCGGCACGGTCGCGCACCGGGCGCACCTCCTGGGCGTCGACCTCCCGGACGGGGCCGGGCTCGGCATCGTGCTCGCCCTGCTCACCGTCCTCGCGGCGGCCACCCTGGCCCGCGCCTGGGGCGGGATGGCGGGTCTCCTGGGCTTCGGCATCGGGTGGGTCGTCGTCGTGCAGCTCCTCTCGCTGCAGGGTCCGGGTGGCGACGTGCTCGTGCCGGCCGAGCCCGTGGGGTACGTCTGGATCTACGGGGGCATGCTCGTGGTCGCCGCGGCGGCCTTCCTGCCCCGGTCGTGGTTCAGCGACCGCCCGGTCCGCACGGCCCAGCACGGGCGTCCCACCAGGCACGACGGACCCGAGAACCCCCTCGCGTCCCGCTAGTATTCGCCGTGCGGATCCCCGCACACCCCTCGTCGTCGCGCGGACCGCCGCGCGCCTTTCGTCACGGAGACAGTGGATGGGTCAGCCGACCGACCGAGACGCCGATCTCGACTCCCCTCAGGACGCCGTGCCGGAGCCCGCCGAGACGGTCGAGCCCGCGGCTCCCGAGACGGCGTCCGGCCCCGACGCGCAGCGTGCCGACGCGTCCGGCGACGTCGCCCCGGTCGCTCCCACGCCGACGGACGAGTCCACGAGCGCGTCGACGGACGAACCGACGGGCGCGCCGACGGACACCGCCCCGGACGGCCCCGCGCCTGCGGACCACGGTCCTGAGGGTGCCGGCGCGGCCGAGCCCGGCCCCCTACCCGGCGCGACCCCGGCGGGCGACGCGCCGGCCCCCGGTGCAGCCACCGCCGACGTGTCCGAGGCCGGCTTTCCCGCGGCGGGGAGCCGCCCGGAGGTCGCCTCCTCGGAGCCGGTCGCCGCTGCTGAGCCGCTCGCCTCCTCGGAGCCGCTCGTCACCTCGGAGTCTGTCGCGGTCCCCGAGCAGACGGCCGCGGTCCCCGAGCAGACGGCCGCGACCCCCGAGCGGACGGCCGCGCAGCCCACCGCCGCCTCGGAGCAGGGCTCCGCGGTGCCGGACGCCGCGAGCCCGGCCACCCACGCCATGCCCGCAGCTCCGGCGGACGAGGCACCCGCCGAGACCCGCGCGACGACCACCGGGACGGACGTGGACGCCGGTGCTCCGGCGAGCGCCGCCCTCGAGCCCGACGCCCAGGACGCCCCGGTCGAGAGCGGTCCGGACGCGTCCGTCGCGGAGTCGCCCGTCGCGGGTGCGTCCGCGCCGGGCGGGTCGACGGCCGACCCGACCGAGGCGAGCGGCGAGCCGACGTCGACCACCCCCGACGCGCCGGTCGCCGGCGCTGCCGAGAGCCCGGCCCCCGTCGGCACCCCGGACGGCGGCCCCACGGCCGAGAGCAGCCCGCGGACGGTCGGCGCTCCCGGCGGCAGCGACGCAGACGAGGCCGACGAGGAGCCGTACGTCCCGCGCGTGTTCGCGTTCGACCCGGACGTCCCGGCGGTGCTCGTCCCCGCACCGGGTGCCCAGGCCGACGCCCCGGCCGCCCAGGCCACGGGCACCGCCGACCGGGAGGCCCCGGCGCCCGTCGCCCACACCTCGGTCCCCCCGGACGACACGACCTCGGACGACACGACCTCGGCCGACACGGCCGCGGACGACACGGCCGCGGACGCGACGGCCGCGAGCAGCGCGACACCTGACGACCCGACGTCGGCCGACCGGTCGGCCGACGCGACCGGGGGAGGCCCGGCCGACGAGAGCACGGCCGAGCGGACCGCCGTCGTGCCCGTGAGCTCCGCGCCGGCGGGCGACCAGGGCCGACCCGCGGACGAGGGGAGCGACGCCGCGCCCGACGCGACGCGGGTGATCCCGCCCGTCGACCCGTGGTCGCGGCCCGCGCCCGTCGTGCGCACGTCGATCCTGTCTCCCGCGTCCCCCGACGAGCCGGCGAGCCCGGCGCCGGTCGCCGCCGGCGCGACCGCTCCGGCGGAGGCCCCGGCCGAGGGCTTCGGCGCGACGGCGCAGGCGGTCGCCGCGGGGACCGCCGCACCGAGCGCGTTCACGCCGGTCCCGCCCGACGACTCGCGCGAGGCCTCGCCCTTCGAGGGCTTCGACGAGGACGCGCCGCGGCGCGGCTGGGCCCGCGGGCTGCTGTGGACGGGGATCGCCGTCCTGGTCCTGGGCGGCCTGTACACCGGCGCCCAGTGGTTCTACTCCGACAAGGTCCCGAGCGGGACGAGCGTCGCCGGCGTCGACGTCGGTGGCCTGTCCCGGACGGCGGCCGAGGACCGGCTCGAGTCGGAGCTCGGGCCGCGCGCGGCCGAGCCGATCACGCTCGCCGCGGGCGAGGCGAGCACGACGCTCGACCCGGCGACGGCGGGCCTGACCTTCGACGCCGCGGGCACGGCCGAGGAGCTCACGTCGTTCTCGATGAACCCGGCGCGCCTGTGGCAGCACCTGTTCGGCGGCAAGGACGCGGAGCCGCTGGTCACGGTCGACGACGCGGCCCTCGACGCCCAGGTCGAGGCGCTGCGCGGCAGCCTGGAGATCGAGCCCGTGGACGGGGCCGTGCAGTTCGTCGACGGCGCGCCCACGAGCACGCCGGCCGCGGACGGCTCGGCGCTCGTCACGGACGAGGTGCCCGCCACCATCACGGAGAGCTGGCTCGTCACCGACGGGCCGGTCGAGCTGCCCACCGAGCCCGTCGAGCCCACGATCACGCAGGACGAGACGGACGCCGCGCTCGCCCTGGCGGAGAAGGTCGTGTCCGCGCCCGTCGTCGTCTCCGTCGGCGGCCAGTCGCCGGAGCTGCCCCCCGAGGCGCTCGCCGCGGCCGCCTCCTTCGCGGCGACGGACGGCGTCCTCACCCTGACCTTCGACGGCCCGGCGCTCGTGCAGTCCGTGGTCGACCGGACGAACGACCTGCTCACGGCGGCCGACGACGCGCACTTCGTCTTCCGGGACGGCGTGCCGGTGATCGAGGGCGGCCAGCCCGGCACGACGATCGACCCGGCGGCCATCGCGACGGCCGTCACGACGGCCGCCTCGGGCGACGAGCGCACGGCGACGGTCGAGCTCGTCGAGTCGGACCCGGAGCAGTCGGTCGCGGCGCTCGAGGCGCTGGGGATCAAGGAGAAGGTGTCGGAGTTCTCGACGCCCGTCCCCAACGTCCCCGTCCGCACCGCGAACCTGCAGCGCGGGGCGGAGAAGGTGAACGGGACGCTCGTCAAGCCGGGGGAGACCTTCTCGCTCGTCGACACGCTCTCGCCCATCACGCTCGAGGGCGGCTACTACGCGGCCGGCATCGTCGAGAGCGGGCGCCACACCGAGGGCGTCGGCGGCGGCCTGTCGCAGATGGCCACGACCACGTACAACGCGGGCTTCTTCGCGGGGCTCGAGGACGTCGAGCACCGCCCGCACAGCTACTGGTTCGAGCGCTACCCCGCGGGCCGCGAGGCGACGATCTTCGTGGGCTCGATCGACATGAAGTTCAAGAACGACACCCCGTACGGCGTCCTCATGCAGTCCTGGGTCGGCGGCGGCCAGCTGCACGTCGCGGTCTGGAGCACCAAGTACTACGACGTCGAGACGTCGTCGAGCGGCAAGTCGAACGTGGTCCAGCCGACGACGGTCACGCACTCGGGCGCCGACTGCGCCCCGACGCCCGCGGGCAGCCCGGGCTTCTCCATCACGAACTACCGCAAGGTCTACCGCGAGGGCGAGCTCGTCAAGGACGAGTCCTACCGGTGGACCTACAAGCCGGACAACGCGGTCGTCTGCGAGTAGACCCGGTCCACCCACGAACCACGGAGGTCTCATGCTCGGACGCAGCGAACGGGAGTCGGGAGCGCAGGCGCTGCTCGCGGCCACGGCGGCGGGATGGGTCGACGGCGACCCGACGGAGGCGCTGCTCGACCTCGGGTCGACGACGGCGACGCTGTCGACCGTCGCGAGCATCGACGCGCTGGCCGCCGTCATGCACCTGGGCCACCCGGCGCAGCCGTCGCACGAGCTCGAGCGCGCGCTGCTCGCGGCGCCGCCGTCGCTCGTGCTGACCGGCGCGTCGGCGGTGCCGTCGCAGTGGGTCTGGGTCGGCCGGTCGACGGCGGCCCGCGACCTGACGGGGCACGTGGTGGTCGACGAGGCGGGCATGCGCGACCGGCGCCACGTGCTGCGCACGATGGGCGTCAGCCCGTCGCTCGTCCCGACCCGCACCACGCTGGAGGAGCGGGTCGCGCTCGCCGGCGCCGACGGCAGCCTCGTCGTGGAGCGCTCGGTGGCCCGCGGGCCGCTCGCCGCGCTCGGCTACGCCGAGCTCCCGGGGAGCGAGCTCCTCGGCGAGGGCGCGCCCGTCTGGTACGGGCTGCTGGAGAGCCGCGACGCGGCGCCTCGGGCGGAGGGCGTCGCCCAGGTGTGGCTCGCGTTCGGGCCCCGGGACGACCACCGCGGCTCGCTCCAGGAGACGCTCGCGCTCGTCGCAGCCGCCGGGATCGACCTCCAGCACCTGCGCAGCCACCGCTCGCAGGCGGGGCCGCACATCTTCTTCTGCGCGTTCTCGTGCCCCGACGCGACGACGCTCGACGCGCTCGTCGCGGGGTTCGGGGAGCGGGGCGTCGCGCACCGGGTGCTCGCGGTCCTGCCCGGGCAGGAGTTCGTGCCCGGCCCGGACGCGCTCGAGCCGCGCTGGGCGACCGCCCCCGACCCCGTCCACGCGTGAGCGTCGGGTACCTCGGCCCCGAGGGGTCGTTCACCCACCAGGCGGCGGCCGCGTGGTCGGCCGAGCACGGCCCGGTGGATGCCGGGCTCGCGGCCCGCGAGACCGTCGCAGACGTGTTCGCGGGCGTGGCCGCGGGCGTGCACGAGCGGGGCGTCGTCGCGATCGAGAACACGGTCGAGGGGTACGTCGTGCCTTCGCTCGACGCGATCGTCGGGAGCGCGAGCGTCGTCGCGGTCGACGAGGTCGTGCTCGACATCTCGTTCGACGCGTTCGCGCGACCGGGCCACGGCGACCTCACCGAGGTGACGGCGCACCCGCACGGGCTCGCGCAGTGCCAGGGCTTCGTGCGCCGGACGGGCCTCGCCCCGGTCGCGGCGTCGTCGAACGCCGCGGCGTGCCGCGACGCCGGCCCGCACCAGGTCGCCCTCGGCCCGACGATCTGCGGTGAGCTCTACGGCCTGGAGACGGTCGAGCGCGCGGTCGAGGACTTCGCGGGCGCACGCACCCGGTTCCTCGTGCTGGCGCCGCGCGCGGAGGCCGCCGCGGCGCTCGGCCGGGCGCGCAGCGGCGGCGAGACGGCGTGGCGCACGATGCTCGCGGTGACGCCCGTCGTCACGGGACCGGGGGTGCTCGCGCGCATCACCCAGTCCTTCGGCGCGCGGCGCGTCAACCTCTCGAGCCTCATCACCCGGCCGCTCAAGGCGGTCGCGGGCACCTACGCGTTCGTCCTCGTGGTCGACGGCGCGCCCTGGGACGCGCCGGTGCGCGCGGTCCTGGAAGACCTCGTCGGGGCCGGGGACGCGCTCAAGACGCTCGGGGTCGTCCCGGCGCGCGGCGAGCTCGACGGGTCGGTGCGCGCCGACGTCGACGCCGCCCACGTCCCGGTCGGGAGCGTCGACGCGTCGACCGGCGCGGCGGGCCTCGCGACGGGGCTCCTGTGGTGAGCGCCGCGGGTGCCGCGCCGGACCCTGGAACGTCCCGCTCGGCGGTCCGGGTCGGCGTCGTCGGCCTCGGTCTCGTCGGCGGCTCGGTCGCCCGGCTCCTGCACGACCGCGGGGTCGAGGTGACCGGCTACGACGCCACGGCGACCACGCGCGCGGCGGCGCGGGCTGCCGGTCTGCGCGTGGTCGGCGACGTCGCGGAGGTCTGCGCCGACGAGCCGGACGTCCTCGTGCTCGCCGTGCCGCTGCGCGCCATGCGGGCGGTCGCGGCCGACGTCGCCCGGCACGTGCGGGGCGCGACGGTCGTGACGGACGTCGGGAGCGTCAAGGGCGCGGTGCGCGACGCCGTCCGGTCCGCCGGGCTCGACGCCCGGTACGTCGGGGCGCACCCCATGGCCGGGACGGAGCACTCGGGCTTCGAGGCGTCGGACCCCGCGATGCTCGCGGGCGCGCGCTGGGCCGTGACGGTGGACGCGACCACGCGACCGGACGCGTTCACGAGCGTGCTGCGGCTCGTCACGGGCCCGCTCGGCGGCACGGTGCACGTGCTCACCGACGACGTCCACGACGAGTCCACCGCGCTGGTCAGCCACGTCCCGCACGTCCTGGCCACCGAGCTCCTGGGCGTCGTCGCCGACGCGCCCGTGCGCGACGTCGCGCTGGGCCTCGCCGCGGGCAGCTTCCGCGACGCGACGCGCGTGGGGCGCACCGACCCGCGCCGGACCGAGGCCATGGTCACGGACAACGCCGCGTGGGTCGCGTCCGCGCTGCGCGTCGTCGTGCGCGACCTCGAGCAGCTCGTGCGCGCGCTGGAGACCAACGCGCCCGTGGGGGAGTTCTTCGACCGGCCCGACCCGGTGCGCGCCGCGACGGGCGGCACCGGCGAGCCCGTGCGCGTCGACCTCGACGACGCGGGCACCTGGCGCGAGACGCTCACCGCCGCGGGGGCCCGCGGCGCCGTCGTCGTGGACGTCGAGGACCGGGCGGTCGTCGTCGCCTGAGGTGCGACCGCGGTCCCGGCGTCGCCCGGGGCGGGTCACGTCGTCGCCGGGCCCCGTCGAGAGGCCCCGCCGACCGGTCGTCCGTCGGCCCCGGTCGTCAGTCCGGGCGCGACGCGGGCCGTCGCGGTGGCCGCGGCGGGACCGGCTTGCCGGCCACGATCGCGTCGAGCGGCACGGAGACCAGGGGAGGGGCGTCGTCGCGCGGGCCGTGGCCGCGGTGCGGCGGGGCGCTGCCGCCCGCGTCCTCGCGCAGCACGAGCGTGGTCGCGGTGGTCTCCACGACCACCCCGATCACGTCGGTGAGGGGCTTGCCCGCAGCGGCGGCGTCGTCGGGCGAGAGCCTGCGGCGGACGACGACCCGCGTCCCCGGCGCCCACGTCGTCCAGGGCGAGTCGGGCACGGGGCGGCTCCTCGGGCGTGTGACGTTCGTCCACGGGCTGGTCAGAGAGGGTCGGGCACCGCCCGACCTGAGCGATACTAGTCGTGCATGCCCCTGTCATGACCTCGCCCCTCGCCGGGCCGGGTCCGGACGAACCCAGAAAGGTACTCGGTCGTGACTTACGTGATCGCCCAGCCGTGCGTGGACGTCAAGGACAAGGCGTGCATCGAGGAATGTCCTGTCGACTGCATCTACGAGGGCAAGCGGTCGCTCTACATCCACCCGGACGAGTGCGTCGACTGCGGCGCGTGCGAGCCGGTCTGCCCCGTCGAGGCGATCTACTACGAGGACGACGTGCCGACGGAGTGGAGCGACTACTACCGCGCCAACGTCGAGTTCTTCGACGACCTCGGCTCGCCCGGCGGTGCCGCGAAGATGGGTCTCATCGAGAAGGACGACCCGATGATCGCCGCCCTGCCGCCGCAGGCCTGAGCCTCCGGCGCCGGCGCTCGTGGGACTCGCCGACCTCTCCGGTCTCGCCTATCCCTGGGACACGCTGACCCCGTACGCCGGGCGCGCGCGAGCGCACCCCCGCGGCGTGGTCGACCTCTCCATCGGCACGCCGGTGGACACGACCCCCGCCGTGGTGCGCGATGCGCTCGCCGCCGCGTCCGACGCGCACGGCTACCCGACGACGCACGGGACGCCCGCCCTGCGCGAGGCGGTCTCCGCGTGGTTCGCCCGCCGTCGCGGCGTCCCCGGGCTCGACCCCGACGCCGTGCTCCCCACCGTCGGGAGCAAGGAGCTCGTGGGGCTGCTGCCCTCGCTCCTGCGGCTCGGGCCGGGCGACGTCGTCGTGCACCCGCGGACGGCGTACCCCACCTACGACGTCGGCGCGCGCCTGGCGGGCGCGACGCCCCTCGCCACGGACGACGTGGACACGTGGGCCGGGCGCGACGACGTGCGCCTGGTCTGGGTCAACTCGCCGAGCAACCCGACGGGCCGGGTGCTCGATGCCGCGCACCTCGCGCGCGTCGTCGCCGCGGCCCGCGAGATCGGCGCGGTCGTCGCGAGCGACGAGTGCTACGCGGAGCTCGCGTGGACCGAGCCCTTCACGACGACCGGTGTCCCGAGCCTGCTCGACCCGGCGGTGTGCGGCGGGTCGCACGACGGCCTGCTCGTCACCTACTCGCTCTCCAAGCAGTCGAGCATGGCGGGCTACCGCGCGGCGTTCGTGGCCGGGGACGCGGCGCTCGTCGCGGACCTGCTCGCGACGCGCAAGCACCTCGGCATGATCGTCCCCGCGCCGGTCCAGGCCGCGATGGTCGCGGCCCTGTCCGACGACGCGCACGTCGCCGCGCAGCGGGACGTCTACGCGCGCCGCCGCGAGGTGCTCGTCGACGCCCTCACCGGCGCGGGCCTCGTGATCGACCACTCCGAGGCGGGCCTCTACCTGTGGACGCGGCCCGCCGACGAGGCGGCCGGCGACTGCTGGCTGACGGTCTCCGCCCTCGCGGACCGGGGCATCCTCGTCGGGCCCGGGGCGTTCTACGGGACGGAGGGCACGGGGCACGTGCGCGTCGCCCTCACCGCGACCGACGAGCGGGTCCACGAGGCCGCGGCTCGACTCTCCGGAGGCCTCCCGCTGGCGTGACCTGGATCACAGCGGGTGTGGTGTTCTCGTGACGGTTCCTGATTGGTCACGTGCGGGTGAGGCGGGGTACGGTCGACCGCGCGGCAACGGCGCGAGCAGCAGCAGGAAGGGAACCATGACCACCACTCAGCAGGCGAAGGTCCGCCTCCTCGTCGACGACCAGGCGCAGGACCTGCCCGTGGTCGCGGCGACCGAGGGCAACGACGGCATCGTCGTGTCCTCCTTGCTCAAGTCGACCGGCCTCGTGACCGTCGACCCCGGCTTCATGAACACCGCGTCGTGCGAGTCGAGCATCACGTACATCGACGGCGAGGCCGGCATCCTCCGGTACCGCGGCTACCCGATCGAGCAGCTCGCCGAGCGGTCGAGCTTCCTCGAGGTGGCGTACCTCCTCATCCACGGCGAGCTCCCCGACGCCGCAACGCTCGACGCCTTCGTCGAGCGCGTCAACCGGCACACGCTCGTGCACGAGGACTTCCGCACGTTCATGGGCACGTTCCCGCGCAACGCGCACCCCATGGCGGTGCTGTCGTCCGCGATCAACGCGCTGTCCACGTTCTACCCCGAGTCCCTCGACCCGTTCGACGACGAGACGGTCGAGCTCGCGACGGTCCTGCTCCTCGCGAAGTCGCGCACCATCACGTCGTACCTGCACCGCCGCCGCGTCGGCGAGCCGCTGCTCTACCCGGACTACTCGCGCGGTTACGTCGACGACTTCCTGCGCATGACGTTCGCGACGCCGTACCAGCAGTACGAGGCCGACCCGGTCGTCGTCGACGCGCTCGACAAGCTGCTCATCCTGCACGCCGACCACGAGCAGAACTGCTCGACGTCGACGGTGCGCGTCGTCGGTTCCTCGCACGCGAACCTCTACGCGTCCGTCGCGGCCGGGGTCAACGCGCTCTCGGGCCCGCTGCACGGCGGCGCGAACGAGTCGGTGCTCACCATGCTCGACAAGATCGCCGGCGCGGAGTACGACGTCGACACCTTCATGAAGAAGGTGAAGAACAAGGAGGACGGCGTCCGCCTCATGGGCTTCGGCCACCGGGTCTACAAGAACTACGACCCGCGCGCGGCGATCGTCAAGAAGTCGGCCGACGCCGTGCTCTCCACCCTCGGCAAGAAGGACCAGCTCCTCGACATCGCCATGGGCCTCGAGGAGATCGCGCTCAACGACGACTACTTCATCGAGCGCAAGCTCTACCCCAACGTGGACTTCTACACGGGCCTCATCTACAAGGCCATGGGCTTCTCGCCCGCCATGTTCACGCCGCTCTTCGCGCTGGGCCGCATGCCCGGCTGGATCGCGCAGTGGCGCGAGATGATGAAGGACCCGCAGACCAAGATCGGCCGCCCGCGCCAGGTCTACGTCGGCGAGACCGAGCGCGACTACGTCGCCGCCTCCGACCGCTGACGATCCCTCCTCCGGACGCCGCGCCCCTCACCTCCCGGTGAGCGGCGCGGCGTTCGTCGTCCGCCCCGTCGGCGACCCGGCGTCGGGACCGACGACGGTCGGTCAGGACGCGTCGGGGACGGCGACGTGGACGCGCAGGGTGCCCGGGTCGAGCGGGGCGAGGTCGGCCGGGTCGGGGGTCGTCCACGTCGAGCCGTCGCGCGACCAGCGGCGGTCGCCGACCTCGACGGCGACGACGTTCGTGGCGTCCGCCGTCGCGACGGCCCACTGGGCGACGGCCCATGCCGACCGCTCGACGCCGCCGTCCTCCGCGGCGCCGGGGAGCGCGGACGCGTCGACCACGACCAAGCCCCCGTCCCCGCCGTCCGACGGCGCGACGCGGACGGCGTCGCCGAGGTCGCGCGCGGCGCGCTCCCGGAAAGGCTCGGCCGGGTCGCCGTCGGCCGGGACCTCCTCCGCCGGGACCGCCGCGAGGTCGCACGTGAGCGACGCGGGCGACCAGCCGGTCAGCGCGGACGCCCACGCGCGCGAGCGGGGCTCGTGCTGCGCGTACGCGTCGGGGAACGCGGACCGCTGGACGGTCTGCGCGGCGACGGTGACCTCCATGCCCTCGTAGCCCTCGACCGTCTCGAGCACGTCGTAGAACGTGTTGGTCGAGTAGACGGGGTCCATGATCTCCGCGACGGTTCCCCACCCCTGCGAGGGGCGCTGCTGGAACAGACCGACGGAGTCGCGGTCGCCGTAGTCGATGTTGACGAGCCGCGACTCCTGCAGCGCGGTCGCGAGCCCGATGGTCGCGGCGCGGGCGGGCAGCCCACGCCGCACGGCAGCCCCGCTGATGAGAGCCGCGTTGTCCGCCTGCGTCACGGAGAGGTACCACGTGCGGCCGTCGGCGGTCGCGGCGCAGCGCTCCGCGACGGGCGTCGCGTCGTCGAGCCGGTTGAGCGCGACCACGACCGCGCCGACCCCCACCGCGGCCACCGTGACGAGGGTGACCGCGGTGCGCAGGGGGCGTCGGCGCGACCGGACGCGCCCCGGCGCCGGGGCGTTCGGGGAGCGCGGGGGCTGCGTCGTCGTCATCGTCGATGCGGGGCGTGCTCGGGAGGGGCCGGTCAGTTCGCGTGCAGCGCGGCGTTGAGCTCGACGCCCGCGCCGGTCCGCGAGACCGCCTCGACCCCGCCGGTCAGCGAGTTGCGCCGGAAGAGGATGCCGGACCGGCCGGCGAGGTCGCGCGCCTTGACGACGAGCGGCTCGCCCGCGGCGTCCTGCTGCCCGACGACCGTCACCTTGGTCCCGGCGGTGACGTACAGGCCGGACTCCACGACGCAGTCGTCGCCGAGCGGGATGCCGAGGCCCGCGTTGGCGCCGAGCAGCGAGCGCTGCCCGACCGAGATGACCTCGCGGCCGCCACCGGAGAGGGTGCCCATGATCGACGCGCCGCCGCCCACGTCGGAGCCGTCGCCCACGACGACGCCCGCCGAGATGCGACCCTCGACCATCGACGTGCCGAGCGTGCCCGCGTTGAAGTTCACGAAGCCCTCGTGCATCACGGTCGTGCCGGCCGCGAGGTGCGCCCCGAGGCGCACGCGGTCCGCGTCGGCGATCCGGACGCCCGACGGCACGACGTAGTCCACCATGCGCGGGAACTTGTCGACGCCGAGCACGGTCACGGGCTGGCCGGTCGCGCGCAGGCGCAGGCGCGTCTCCTCGAAGCCGTCGACGGCGCACGGGCCGTGGTTCGTCCACACGACGTTCGTCAGCACGCCGAAGAGGCCGTCGAGGTTCAGGCCGTGCGGCACGACGAGGCGGTGGGAGAGCAGGTGCAGGCGCAGGTAGGCGTCGGCGGTGTCGGCGGGGGCGGCGTCGAGGTCGACCTCGGTCCGCACCACGACGACGTCCACGCCGCGCAGCTCGTCGCGCTCCGCGAGCGCATCGAGGGACGCGGGGACGGCGGCGTCCGCCGGGGCGGCGCCGAGCGCCGGCGCGGGGTACCAGACGTCGAGGGTCGTGCCGTCGTCGGTGACGGTCGCCAGGCCGAAGCCCCACGCCGTACGCGGCTCGGACGCGCCCGCCGAGGGGGCGGGCGCGGGGGTCGCAGAAGTCATGCGCCCCACCCTATCCGGCGCCGGTAGGGTGCTGGCGTGACCTCTCCCACCCCTGGCACCGGACCTGTGCTCGACCTCCACGGCGACCTCGTCGCCCTGTTCCGCGCGGTGTGCGACGTGCCGTCCGTGAGCGGGGACGAGCGCGCGCTCGCGGACGCGGTCGAGGCCGCGCTGCGCACGGTCGCGCACCTGGAGGTCGTCCGCGACGGCGACACGGTCGTCGCGCGCACGGCGCTCGGCCGGGAGCGGCGCGTCGTCGTCGCGGGCCACCTCGACACGGTGCCGCTCACGGTCCCGCCGAACCTGCCGACGCGCGTCGTCGGCGAGGGCGCGCACGCCGAGGTCTGGGGCCGCGGCACGGTCGACATGAAGGGCGGCGTCGCCGTCGCGCTCGCGCTCGCGGCGGAGCTCGACGCCCCGGCGCAGGACGTCACGTGGGTGTTCTACGACAACGAGGAGGTCGCCGCGGACCTCAACGGGCTCGGGCGCCTCGCGCGCACCCGCCCGGACCTGCTGGAGGCGGACTTCGCGGTGCTCGGGGAGCCCACGTCGGCCGGCCTCGAGGGCGGGTGCAACGGGACGCTGCGCGCCGAGGTGCGCGTGCCGGGCGTCGCGGCCCACTCCGCGCGCTCCTGGACGGGGACCAACGCGATCCACGCCGCGCACGAGGTGCTGGACCGCCTGGCCGCGTACGTCCCCCAGGAGATCGAGGTCGACGGCCTCGTGTACCGGGAGGGGATGAACGCCGTCGGCATCACGGGGGGCATCGCGGGCAACGTCGTGCCCGACGAGTGCGTCGTCACGGTGAACTTCCGGTTCGCCCCCTCCCGCAGCGTGGCCGAGGCCGAGCAGCACGTCCGCGACCTCTTCACCGGGTTCGCGGTCACCCTCACCGACGCCGCGCCCGGTGCGCGGCCCGGTCTCGACGACCCGCTCGCGGCGGACTTCGCGGCGGCCGTCCTCGGCGTGACCGGCGGGGCACCGGCCCCGAAGTACGGCTGGACCGACGTCGCGCGCTTCGCCGAGCTCGGCGTCCCGGCGGTGAACTTCGGCCCCGGGGACCCGCTGCTCGCGCACAAGGACGACGAGCGGTGCCCCGTCGGGCAGCTCGCGCTGTGCCGCGACGCGCTCCGTGCGTGGCTGACGGCCACCCCTGCGGCATAGGCTCGTGACCATGAGCGACACGGTGCGTGACCAGCAGGGTTCCGACGACGGCGTGCCCCAGACGGGCACCGGGTACCGCAAGGGGCCGGTGCTGCTCCGCGGCGACCAGATCCCCGGCCAGACGACGGACCAGCGCCTCCTCGACTCGCGCGGCAACGCGGACTGGGTGCACTCCGACCCGTGGCGCGTGATGCGCATCCAGAGCGAGTTCGTCGAGGGTTTCGGCGCGCTCGCGGAGGTCGGCCCGGCCGTCTCCGTGTTCGGCTCGGCGCGGACCAAGCCGGACCACGCCGACTACGCGCTCGCCGAGGACGTCGGTCGCCTCCTGGTCGACGAGGGCTTCGCGGTCATCACGGGCGGCGGCCCCGGCATCATGGAGGCGGCCAACAAGGGGGCGTCGGAGGCGGGCGGCCTGTCGATCGGGCTCGGGATCGAGCTGCCGTTCGAGCAGGGCATGAACCGCTACGTCAACCTCGGCGTGAACTTCCGCTACTTCTTCGCCCGCAAGACGATGTTCGTCAAGTACGCGCAGGGCTTCGTGGTGCTGCCGGGCGGGTTCGGCACGTTCGACGAGCTGTTCGAGGCGCTCACGCTCGTCCAGACTCACAAGATCACCGAGTTCCCCGTCGCGCTCGTCGGGACGGACTACTGGACCGGCCTGCTCGACTGGGCGCGGACCGCCGTCGTGGGGCGCGGGATGATCAGCGAGCACGACCTCGACCTGGTCCACCTGTGCGACGACCCGGCCGAGGCCGTCGAGTACGTGTGCGACCGCGGCGCCGAGCTGCGCGCGGAGGAGCGCGAGGCGACGGAGGAGCTCGTCCGGGCGCAGGCCGGCGACGCGAGCTGACGGGCGCGGCGCGATGACCGCAGGTCCCGGCGCGCCCGGCTCCGGCGCGGGCGAACCGGGGTCGCACCCGCCCGAGGGCGCGCCCGTCCCGCTGCCGCCCCTCGGGGTGCCGCCGCGCGGCACCTCGCTCGTGCTGCGCGGGCGCGAGCTCGACCGGCCCGCCGTGATGGCCATCGTCAACCGCACCGACGACTCCTTCTACGCCGGGGCGCGCCAGCTCGACGACCGCCAGGCGCTCGCCGCCGTCGAGCGCGCGGTCCGCGAGGGCGCCGAGATCCTCGACGTGGGCGGCGTGCGCGCCGGGGTCGGCCCGGAGGTCACCCCGGCGGAGGAGATCCGCCGTGTCGTCCCGTTCGTCGCCCGCGTGCGGTCGGAGTTCCCGGACCTCCTCGTCAGCGTGGACACGTGGCGGGCGGACGTCGCGCACGAGGCGGCGCTCGCGGGCGCGGACCTCGTCAACGACACGTGGGCCGGGCACGACCCGCGGCTCGTCGAGGTGGCCGGGCAGCACGGGATCGGGGTGGTGTGCTCCCACACCGGGGGAGCGCGGCCGCGCACGGACCCCGTCCGCGTCGCCTACCCGGCCCGCCCCGGAGCGGCCGACCCGCGCGACGGCGTCGTGCAGGACGTCGTGACGACGCTGCGGGCCGCGGCCGAGCGGGCGGTGTCGTGCGGCGTCCCGCGCGCGTCGGTGCTCGTCGACCCGACCCACGACTTCGGCAAGAACACGTGGCACTCGCTGCATCTGCTCCGCCGCACCGAGGTGCTCGCGGGGCTCGGCTTCCCGCTCCTCATGGCCCTGTCGCGCAAGGACTTCGTGGGGGAGACGCTCGACCTCCCGGCCGACGAGCGACTCGAGGGCACGCTCGCGGCGACGGCGGTCGCCGCGTGGCTCGGCGCGCGCGTCTTCCGCGCGCACGACGTGGCGGCGACGCGCCGCGTCCTCGACCTGGTCTCCGCCGTCCGCGACGAGACGGCCCCGGCAGCGGCCCTGCGGGGCCTGGCGTGACGACGCCGCGCACGGCCGCCCTTCCCGCGGCGCGGGCGCGGCTGCTGCGTCCCGCCACCTGGCGGTGGTGGGTGCAGGTGCTCGTGGTCTACGCCCTGGCCCGGGCGGTGAGCGCCGTCGTGCTGCTCGTCGCCGCGCGGTCCCAGGAGCAGAACCTGTGGACCGACGCCGCGCCCTCGTACCTCGCCTACGTCGGTCGGATGTGGGACGCGAGCTGGTACGAGCAGATCTACTCCTCCGGCTACCCGGACACGCTCCCCGTGGGCCCCGACGGCGCCGTGCAGCAGAACGTGTGGGCCTTCTTCCCGCTCTTCCCCGCGCTCGTCCGCGCGCTCGACGCCGTCACGGGGCTCGGCTGGGAGGTGCTCGCACCGACGCTCGCGCTCGCGTGCGGGGCGGGCGCGGTGCTCGTCGTCCATCGGCTCGTCGCGACGGCCGGGGCGGCCGCCGTCGAGCGGCGCCCGGGCCTGCCGCTCGCGACGGTGCTGCTCGTCAGCGTCTTCCCCTCCAGCCCGGTCCTCCAGGTCGCGTACACCGAGTCGCTCGCCCTGCTCCTCGTGGCCGGTGCGCTGCTCCTGCTCGCGCGGCGCCGCTACGCCGGGGTGGCGCTCCTCGTCGCGCTCCTCGGCTTCTGCCGCGCGGTCGCGCTGCCGATGGCGGCGGTCGTGCTGTGGCACGGCTTCGTGCGGTGGCGCCGCGGTGACCTGCGCGGGCCCGACGCCGCCCGGCTGGGCGGGCTGCTCGTCGTCGCCCTCGCGAGCGGGCTCGTGTGGCCCTGGCTGTGCGGCGCGGTCACGGGCGTGCACCAGGCGTACTTCCGCACCCAGGAGGCCTGGCGCGGCGGCGCGGAGGTCGTGCCGTTCGTGCCGTGGGTGGACGTCTCGCGGTGGCTCGCGGGCGACGCCGGCCCGTGGCTCCTCGCGCTCGTGCTCGTGGTGGCCGCCGCGCTCGTGCTCAACCCGGTGGCGGCGCGTCTCGGCCCGGAGATGCACGCGTGGTCCGGGGCGTACCTGGCGTACCTCGTGGCGACCGTCCAGCCGGGCACGTCGCTCGTGCGCTTCCTCCTGCTCGCGTTCCCGCTCGGCGCGGTGACGGTCGGGTGGACGCGGTCGCGCGCGTGGCTCGCGGCGGTGACCGTCGCGTGCGTCGTGGGTCAGGTGTGGTGGGTCTGGTCGCTGTGGCGGCTGGTCCCGCCGTCGGGCTGGCCGCCGTGACCGGGACGCCCGGGATGTCGGCACGCGTGAACTAGACTGTCCCCCGGGCGTCGTCCGAGGTCGGACGCCCCTCCTCGCGCGTGCGGGGTGGACTCGGGACAAACGGAAATGGAGTGCCATCGATGGCTGCGATGAAGCCGCGGACGGGTGACGGACCGCTGGAGGTCACCAAGGAAGGGCGAGGCATCGTCATGCGGGTCCCGCTCGAGGGTGGCGGGCGTCTGGTGGTCGAGCTCAACGCGACCGAGGCCAGCGAGCTGGGTGAGGCGCTCCAGGCCGTGGTGGGCTGATTGCCCGCACGTGAGCGCCGGGTCTCCGGAACCTCGGAGATCCCGCGCGCGCTGCCGGAGGTGGTCGGTGCACGGGGCGCGCTGAGCGACGCCCCGCTCGTCGACGAGGCACAGGCCGACGCGGTCGTGGTCGCCGTCGCGCCGCCGCGCGAGGCGGAGGACGGGCTGCAGCCGCGCGCCGGCACGGTCGACGCGACCCTGCGGTACGGCGTCGACCTCGCCGAGCTGGCCGAGCGTGCGGGCGGCCCGGGCTTCCGCGGCGCGGCCGGCGAGGTCGTGCGCGTGGACCTGCCGCGCGCGCACGTCGGGTCCACGACCCGGCTGCCGTGGGCGGGCCTGCCGCCCCGCCTCCTGCTGCTCGGCGTGGGCGCCGGCACCGCGACGGACCTGCGCCGCGCCGGTGCCGCGCTGGCCCGTGCGTCCCGCGGCCTCGATCGGGTCGTGAGCGCCGTGACCGCGGACGCCGGGGCGCCCGAGGTCCGCGCCTACGTCGAGGGCTACCTGCTCGCCGCGTACGCCCAGCCGCGCCGCGGCGACGCGCCCGCCGGCGCGCAGGACGCCGCCGCGCAGCTCGTTCTGCTCACGCCGCCCGGCCGTCCCGACGTGGCGGCACCGATCGAGGCGGCGACCCGCGCGGCCGCCGCGACGTGGCTCGTGCGCGACCTCGCGAACACGCCGTCCGACGTCAAGGACCCGGCCTGGTTCGCCGACCGCGCGCTCGGGCTGGCCGACGCGCTCGGCCTCGACACCACCGTCCGCGGCCCCGCCGAGCTCGCTGGGGAGGGCTTCGGCGCGCTCCTCGCCGTGGGCGCCGGCTCGGCGCGCGGGCCCCGGCTCGTCACCGTCACGTACGACCCCGCGGACCACGGCGTGACCCCGGCGACGGACCGCTCCGCGCCGCGGCACGTCGTCGTCGTCGGCAAGGGCATCACCTACGACACGGGGGGCCTGTCCATCAAGCCGCGCGAGGCGATGGTGCCCATGAAGACCGACATGGCGGGCGCCGCCGTCGCGCTCGCCGTCGTGCTCGGGGCCGCCCGGGCCCGCTCGGGCCGGCGCGTCACCGCCGTGCTGCCGCTCGCGGAGAACCACGTCGGCGCGGCGTCGTACCGTCCCGGTGACGTGCTGCGCACGTGGTCGGGGCGCACGGTCGAGGTCGCGAACACGGACGCCGAGGGCCGGCTCGTCCTCGCCGACGCCGTCGGGTACGCCGTGCAGGAGCTCGCTCCCGACGTGCTCGTCGACGTCGCGACGCTCACCGGCGCGGCGAGCGTGGGCCTGGGTCGTGGCCACGGAGCCCTGTTCGCCACCGACGACGGGGTCGCCGACGTGCTCCAGGACGCCGCCCGCACGACGGGCGAGCAGGTGTGGCGCATGCCGCTCGTCGAGGACTACGCGGGTGCGCTGCGCTCCGACGTCGCCGACCTGCGGCACGTCCCTGTCGAGAGCCCCGGCGGTGGGGCCATCACGGCCGCGCTGTTCCTGCGGGAGTTCGTGGGCGACGTGCCCTGGGCCCACCTCGACGTCGCGGGACCGGCGCGCGCGACAGCCGACCGGCACGAGGTCGTGGCCGGGGCGACGGGCTTCGGCGCCCGGCTGCTGCTCGAGGCGCTCGACCGGCTCTGATCTCGACCGGCTCTGATCTCGGCCGGCTCCGACGCGGCGGGTCAGCGGCGGACGGCGAGCAGGAGGCCGTCGCCGCTGGGCAGCAGCGCCGGCAGCACGCGCTCGTCGGACCGGAGCGACCGGCCGACCTCGCGCACGATCGTCGTGACCTCGTCGCGCCGTGCGGGGTCGGCGACGCGGTCGTGCGAGAGCGCGCCGTCGACCGCCAGCACGCCGCCGGGCCGCAGGAGGCGCAGCCCCTGCTCCACGTACTCGGGGTAGCTGTGCTTGTCGGCCCCGACGAGGACGAGGTCGTACGCGCCGTCGGTGAGGCGGGGGAGCACGTCGCTCGCGCGGCCCGGGATCGTGCGCGTGCGGGACGCGGGCACGCCCTCCTCCGCGAACGCCGCCTTCGCCGCGCGCTGGTGCTCGACCTCGACGTCGATCGTCGTCAGCACGCCGTCGGCGGGCATGCCGCGCAGGAGCCAGATCGAGGCGACGCCCGTGCCCGTGCCGATCTCGACGACCGCGCGGGCCGCGAGGGACGCGGCCAGGACCTGGAGCACGGCCCCGACGCCCGGGAGGACCGCGGGGCAGCCGAGCTCGGCCGCGCGGTCGCGCGCCCGCAGGAGGACCTCGTCCTCGGGGACGAACTCCTCGCTGTACACCCAGCTCGCCGCCTTGGCGCTGCGGTGGGTGCCGACGTCGCTGGTGATCAGGTCCTCCTGGTGGTCCGTCGTCCGGCCCCGGGGGCCGGGCCGGCACTGTCTCGGATCGTACCCGCCCCCTCCCACGCCGGCCCGTTCCCGCGCCGCGTGCGTGTGCACGGGCCGTGGACGTCGCGCGCACGTCCCGCGCGAGCCGGGGAACACGCGCCGAGGGCGGGACGTTCTTCTGGGACGATGGACCACGTGGACGACGCACGACCGAGGACCAGCACGCACGGCCAGCAGGACGCGGGCACGTGGGTGCCGCCGTCGTGGGACTCGATCGTGCGCGAGCACTCGGCGCGGGTCTACCGGCTCGCCTACCGCCTCACCGGCAACCGTCAGGACGCGGAGGACCTCACGCAGGAGACGTTCGTCCGGGTGTTCCGCTCGCTGTCGAGCTACACCCCGGGCACGTTCGAGGGCTGGCTCCACCGGATCACGACGAACCTCTTCCTCGACCAGGTCCGGCGCAAGCAGCGCATCCGGATGGAGGCCATGGGCGACGACGACGGGCACTACCCGGCGCGCGCCGAGGCCCAGCCGGAGCGCGGGTTCGAGCACGCGAACCTCGACCGCGACGTGCAGCGCGCGCTCGACGCGCTCTCGCCCGAGTACCGGGCCGCCGTCGTGCTGTGCGACATCGAGGGCCTCTCCTACGAGGAGATCGCCGTCACGCTCGGCATCAAGCTCGGCACGGTCCGCTCGCGGATCCACCGCGCGCGCTCCCAGCTCCGCGCCGCCCTGCCGCACCGCGACCCCGCCGAGCGTCCGGCGTCGGACGACGCACCGACCGCCGTGGGCGCCCGGGGGGCGGCGTGACCCATCTCGGCTCGCGGCTCTCCGCGCTCGTCGACGGGCAGCTGTCGCCCGCGGAGGCGGAGCGCGCCCTGGAGCACGTGGCCTGCTGCCCGCGGTGCGCGGCGGAGCTCTCCGCGGCCCGGGCGGCCCGGCGCGCGCTGAGCGCGGCCGGGCCGGTGGAGCCGGCGCCGGACCTCGCCGCGCGCCTGCTCGCGCTGTCCGCCCAGATCCCGCCGACGGACGGCGACCCGCTGCGCGCGGCGCCCGCGCCGAGCGACCCCTGGGCCGTTCCCGCGACGCTCCCGCGCGGCGCGTGGAGCGGCGAGGTGCGCCGCGGCTCGCTCCGGCGGCGGGTCGTCGGCCTCGTCGTCGGGGGCGTCGGCGTCGCGGCGGTGGGCCTCTTCGCGCTCGGGGAGAGCCCGCTCGTCACGCCGGACCTGCACCGCAGCGACCCGCTCACCGTGCTCGCGCAGGCCGCACCCCGGGCCACGGGCGCGCTCGTCGTCGGCGGCGCGCGGACCGACGCCCCGGACGGCGGGTCGGGCGGGGGGACGGTCGCCGACGGCGGCGCGTCCGCCCTCGCGGCGCTCGCCGCGCAGGGCTGGACCTGCCCGACGCCGCTCCCCGAGGGATTCCGCGTGGCCGACGTGCGCGACGACGCGCGGCGCGGCGTGCTGGAGATCGACCTCGAGGCGCCGGGCGGGGAGGCGGTCGTGCGCGAGCAGACCGGCCTGCTGGACACGTCGGCGCTCGCGGGCGGCGAGACGTGGGACGTCGACGGGCGCCGCGTGCACGTGCTGTCCGAGGCCCCGTGGCACGTCGTGTGGCAGTCGGGCGACACGGTGATCGACGTCGTCGCCGACACCGAGCAGGAGACGGTCGCCGCCCTCGTGGCGGCGTTCCCGGCCCGTGACTACGATGCCGGGGTCCCGGCGCGCATCTCCCGGGGCTGGACGACCATGACAGGAGCGCTCGGCACCTCATGACCGACCCCCAGACCGGACCGGAGCAGCCCGGTCCGCGCGACGCCGCGCCGAACCCGTTCGCGCCGCCGTCGGCCTACCGCAGCGTGCCCGTCCCGCCGTCCGCCGAGGCGCCACGGCTCACCGAGGGCGCTGCGTCGGGCCACGCCGCGCCCGCGTACGGTCCGGGACCGGTCCCGCCGCCGCCTGCGGTGCCCGCGCCTGCGGAACCCTCGACTGCGGCGCCCACGGACCCCTGGGAGCGGCTGAGCGCGTTCGGCCAGCCCGAGGCGCCGACGCGCCCGGGCGGGTCCGTCGACCCGACCCTCGTGGGCGTGCCCCGCGGACCCGCCGGCACCGCCCCGCGACGCGGCCTGCGCCCGGCCGCCGTCGCGGGCGTCGCGGTGCTCGCGCTCGTCGCGGGCGCCGTCGGCGGCGTCGCGGCCGACCGCCTCGCCGACCCGCAGCCCTCCGGCTCGTCCGTCTCGGCGCTGCCGCCCGCGAGCGTCGAGCCCGGCGCGGACCGCCCCGACGGCTCGGTGGCGGACATCGCGGCGACCGTGCTGCCCAGCGTCGTCTCGCTCCAGGTCCGCGGGGCCGACGGCGTCGCGACCGGATCGGGGTTCGTGCTGCGGGAGGACGGCTTCATCCTCACGAACAACCACGTCGTCGCGTCGGCCGCCGACGGCGGCGACATCGTCGTGCTCTTCTCCGACGGGCACGAGAGCCCGGCCGAGCTCGTCGGGCGGACGGTCGACTACGACCTCGCGGTCGTCAAGGTCGAGGACTCGGGCCTCACGCCGCTCGCGCTCGGCGACTCCGACGAGGTGGTCGTCGGGGACCCGGTGGTGGCCATCGGCGCGCCGCTCGGGCTCAACGGGACCGTGACCACGGGGATCATCAGCGCGCTCAACCGCCCGGTCCAGGCGGGTGCCGCGGCGGAGACGGCGTTCATCAACGCGATCCAGACGGACGCCGCGATCAACCCCGGCAACTCCGGCGGCCCGCTCGTCGACGGCCGGGGCCAGGTGGTCGGCATCAACTCGGCCATCGCGCAGCCGCCGGGGAGCGGCGAGGCCACCGGGAGCATCGGGCTCGGGTTCGCCATCCCGTCGAACCAGGCCCGCCGGACCGCCGAGCAGCTCATCGCCGACGGCGTCGCGACGTACCCGGTGATCGGCGTGCTCCTCGACCAGCGCTACCAGGGCGAGGGCGTGCAGGTCTCGACCGACGCGCAGTCCGGGACGCCCGCGGTGACGCCCGACGGCCCGGCGGACGCCGCCGGGATCCGGCCGGGAGACGTGATCCTGTCCATCGACGGCCGGCCCGTCACCGAGTCGGACGAGCTCATCGTCGCGATCCGGGCGAAGGCGCCGGGGGACGCGGTGACCCTGCGTGTGCGGACCGGCGACCAGGAGCGCGACGTGCGCGTCGTCCTCGACGAGGCCACGAGCGAGTAGTCTGTCGGCGTGTTCGGGATCAACGGAGCC
Source organism: Cellulosimicrobium sp. XJ-DQ-B-000 (assembly GCF_031119065.1). Lineage (NCBI taxonomy): Bacteria > Bacillati > Actinomycetota > Actinomycetes > Micrococcales > Promicromonosporaceae > Cellulosimicrobium > Cellulosimicrobium sp. XJ-DQ-B-000. Next base: position 501,904 of record NZ_JAVHYN010000001.1, on the reverse strand, counting down.
GAGTTCGTCGTGCTCCTCATCGTGGCGGTCGTCGTCATCGGTCCCGAGCGCCTGCCGCGCTACGCTGAGCAGCTCGGGGCGTTCGTACGGTCCGCGCGGGGCTACCTGCGTGACGCGAAGTCGCGCGTGGACGCGGAGCTCGGCGAGGAGCTGTCGGACGTCGACTGGGCCAAGCTCGACCCGCGCCAGTACGACCCGCGCCGGATCGTCCGCGAGGCCCTCCTGGACGACGACCCCCTGCCCGAGCGCGTCTCCCCGCCCCGCCCGTCCGCACCCGTCGCGCCGACGGGGCCCGCCCCGTTCGACGACGAGGCCACCTGACCCCGTCGTCCGACCGCGGTACGACGGCGATTCGTTCCGGCGCCCGAGCACCTGTCAGAATGGGGCAATGTCCATCGAGGCGACGCACATCGGTCCGGCACCGGTCCCGGAGACCACGCAGGAGCCCGGGAGCCCGACGGGCACCCGGCCACGGATCCTCTCGGGCATGCAGCCCACCGAGGACTCGCTGCAGCTCGGGAACTACATCGGTGCGCTGCGCCAGTGGGTCTCCCTCCAGGACGCGTACGACGCCCTGTACTGCGTCGTCGACCTCCACGCGCTGACGGTCAACCCGGACCCGGAGCGGCTCCGCGAGCGCACCCGCCGCACGGCCGCCCAGTACCTCGCCGGCGGCGTGGACCCGGACCGCTCGGCGCTGTTCGTCCAGTCGCACGTGCCGCAGCACGCCGAGCTGTCGTGGGTGCTGTCGTGCCAGACGGGCTTCGGCGAGGCGGGCCGCATGACCCAGTTCAAGGACAAGTCCGCGAAGCAGGGCGCCGACGGCACGACCGTCGGGCTGTTCACGTACCCCGTGCTCATGGCGGCCGACATCCTGCTCTACGACGCGGCGCTCGTGCCGGTCGGCGAGGACCAGCGCCAGCACCTCGAGCTCACCCGCGACCTCGCGGAGCGGCTCAACGCCCGCTTCGGCGACGGGACCGCCGTCGTGCCGGAGGCCCACATCGTCCGGTCGGTCGCGAAGATCTACGACCTCCAGGAGCCGACGGCGAAGATGAGCAAGTCCTCGTCCAACGGCAAGGGCGTCATCTGGCTGCTCGACGACCCGAAGGTCGCCGCCAAGCGGATCCGGTCGGCTGCGACCGACTCCGGCACGGAGATCCGCTACGACCCGGTCGCCAAGCCCGGCGTGTCGAACCTGCTGACCATCTACTCGGCGCTCACGGGGCGGGACGTCGAGGCGATCGCCGCCGAGTACGACGGCCAGGGCTACGGGCGCCTCAAGGTGGACCTGGCGGACGTCGTCGTCGACTTCCTCGTGCCGTTCCAGGAGCGCGCGAACACCTACCTGGCGGACCCGGCCGAGCTCGACGCGGTGCTCGCGCGCGGCGCGCAGAAGGCCCGCGAGATCGCGGCCGGCACGCTCGCCCGCGTCTACGACCGCGTCGGCCTGCTGCCCGTGGGCGGGACGACCGCGTGAACCTCCCGGAGCGCGAGCCCCACCAGGTGCGGATCGGCATCGCGATCGAGGTGCCCGAGCCGTTCGCGACGCAGCTCCAGGACGCGCGCGCACGGTTCGGCGACCCGCTCGCGCGGTCGATCCCGCCGCACGTGACGCTCCTCGGCCCGACGGTCCTGGACCGCACCGCGCTCGACACGGCGCGCGCGCACCTGGCCGAGGTCGCGTCGACCGCGGCGCCGTTCCGCCTCCACCTGCGGGGGAGCGCGACGTTCCGGCCCGTCTCGCCCGTGGTGTTCGTCCAGGTGGTCGAGGGCATCGCGGAGTGCGAGCACCTCGAGAGCGCGATCCGCACCGGCCCGCTCGCCCAGGACCTGCGGTTCAACTACCACCCGCACGTGACCGTCGCGCACGAGGTGCCCGAGGCCGCGCTCGACGCGGCGTTCGACCAGATGGCGACCTACGACGCGCAGTTCGACGTCGCCGGCTTCTCGCTCTACGAGCACGGGGACGACGGCGTCTGGCGCCCCGAGCAGGTGTTCCCCCTCGGCGCGGATGCCGCGGGAGCGACCGTCTCGTAGCGTTCGGGGCGTGACGTCGCCCCGCCCCGCCGCCCCGCGCACGCGCGCGCGGGTGGACGCGCTCGTCGAGCGCTGGAAGGACAGCCGGCCCGGCCGCGCGACCTACCGCTACCTGTACGCGCGCGGCGCGCTCCTGTGCGGCGGCATCGCGTACTCCGCGCTGTTCTCGCTGTTCGCCGCGCTGACGATCGGCTACACCGTCTTCATGCGGGTCCTGGGCGGCCGCCAGGAGCTCATGGACGTCGTCTTCGGGGAGATCAACGAGCTCGTCCCCGGGCTCATCGCCCTCGACGGCCAGCCGGGCGCAATCCGGCCCGACCAGCTCCTGCTGGACTCCGGGCTCAGCGTCACGAGCGTCGTCGCGAGCGTGGTGCTGCTCTTCTCCGTCGTGTCGTTCATGTACCACCTGCGTGGCGCCGTGCGGACCATGTTCGGCGTGAGCGACGTCGGCCAGAGCCCCGTGCTCGCCCGGGCGCGCGCCCTCCTCGGGTTCTTCCTGCTCGCGCTGTTCCTCCTCGTCTCCGCCGTCGCCGGCATCGCCGTCACGTCCCTCGGCAACCAGATCCTCGAGGCGATCGGGCTCTCCGGCGGGCCCGCCGTCCTCGTCACCGGTGCGGGCCTCGTCGTGAGCGTCCTGCTCGACGCGCTCGTCGTGGTCGTCGTCGTGCGGCTCCTCGCCGGGGTGCGGGTCCGACGCCGCGACCTCCTCGTCGGCTCGCTCACCGCCGCCGTCGGGTTCGGCGTGCTCCGCTACCTCGGGTCGTCGTTCGTCGAGAGCAGCGCCACGCGGAACGCCCTCCTGGCGTCGTTCGCCGTCCTCGTGACGCTGCTGCTCCTCGTCAACTTCACCGCGCGCATCCTCCTGGCCGTGTGCGCGTGGATGGCGAACCCGCCGCGCCCGCCCGACCCGGTGCCCGACGGCGCCCGGCACGCGCGCGACGGCCGTCCCGAGCTGCCCGTGCTCGACGGCGACCGGACGACCGACGGCCGCCACCTCCGGGCGCCCCGTCACGCCGTCGAGAGCACGCGCGACCACGTCGAGGACAGGCGTGACGCTGCCGAGGGCGCGCGTGACGCCGTCGTCCCGTCGACCGAGGAGCACGTCCGCGCCGGTCACGGGTCGCACCGCCCGTGGAGCCCGGTGGTCCGAGGTGTCCGCCGGGCCCGCCGCCCGCGCGGGACGTGACCGTCGCGCTCGGGCGGTAGGTCGAGATCGGCACGCGCTGCCAAGATCGGCACGTGCGGCTGCCGATCTCAGCCGCAGATGCCGATCTCGGTCGGGACTGCCGATCTCGGCCGTGACCGCTGGTCGCGGTGCGGGGCGGGTGGGCGCGGCGTCACCGGGGCACGACGAAGGGCGCCGACCGTGCGGTCGGCGCCCTTCGTGGCGGTGCGGGGAGCGTCAGAACGCGCGGGTGATCATCGCGCGCTTGACCTCCTGGATCGCCTTCGTGACCTCGATGCCGCGCGGGCAGGCCTCGGTGCAGTTGAAGGTCGTGCGGCAGCGCCACACGCCCTCCTTGTCGTTGAGGATCTCCAGGCGCTGCGTGGCGCCCTCGTCGCGGCTGTCGAAGATGAAGCGGTGCGCGTTGACGATGGCGGCGGGGCCGAAGTACTGGCCGTCGGTCCAGAACACCGGGCAGGACGACGTGCACGCGGCGCACAGGATGCACTTGGTGGTGTCGTCGAAGCGCTCGCGCTGCGCGGCGGACTGGAGACGCTCCTTGCTCGGCTCGTTCCCGGACGTGATGAGGAACGGCATGATCTCGCGGTAGGACGCGAAGAACGGTTCCATGTCCACGACGAGGTCCTTGACCACGGGCAGGCCCTTGATGGGCTCGACCGTGATCGGCTTGTCGGGGTTGACGTCCTTGAGGAGCGTCTTGCACGCGAGCCGGTTGCGGCCGTTGATGCGCATCGCGTCCGAGCCGCACACGCCGTGCGCGCACGAGCGGCGGAACGTCAGGGAGCCGTCGTGCTCCCACTTGATCTTGTGCAGGGCGTCGAGCACGCGGTCGGTGCCGTGCGCCTGGACGGTGAACTCGTCCCAGTACGCCTCCTCGCCGTGCTCCGACTCGGGGGAGTAGCGGCGGACGCGGAGCGTGACCTCGAACGAGGGGATCTCCCCGGCCTTGGGCTCGGCGGCCGGGCTCTCGAGTGTGGCAGTCATCAGTACTTCCGCTCCATGGGCTCGTACCGGGTCTGGGTGACGGGCTTGGAGCCCAGGGCGACCTTGTAGCCGTCGAACTGCTCGACGTGGTCGAAGTAGCCCGCGACGTGCCCGTCGGCGACGTCGCTGGCGGACGTCGGACGGCGGTAGGCCATCGTGTGCAGCATGTAGTTGGTGTCGTCGCGGTCCGGGAAGTCCTCGCGGTAGTGGCCGCCGCGGGACTCCTTGCGGTTGATCGCCGCGACCACGGTGACCTCGGCGATGTCGAGGAGGAACCCGAGCTCGATCGCCTCGAGGAGGTCGGTGTTGAACAGGCGGCCCTTGTCCTGCACCGACACGTTCTTGTAGCGCTTCTGCAGGTCGCGGATGTCCGCGAGGGCCTGGTTGAGCGACTCGCCCGTGCGGAACACCTGGGCGTTGGCGTCCATCGTCTCCTGGAGCGCCTTGCGGACGTCGGCGACGCGCTCGCCGTCGGGACGGTTGCGCATCTCCTCGAGCTGCGCGACGACGGCCGCGGCGGGGTTCTCCGGGAGCTCGCTGTACGACGCGGTCGCGGCGTAGGCGGCGGCCGTGCGGCCGGCGCGCTTGCCGAAGACGTTGATGTCGAGCAGCGAGTTGGTGCCGAGACGGTTGGAGCCGTGCACGCTGACGCACGCGACCTCACCGGCGGCGTAGAGGCCCTTGACGACGTTGTGGCTGTCGCGTAGCACTTCGGCGTCGACGTTCGTCGGGATGCCGCCCATCGCGTAGTGCGCCGTGGGGTACACGGGCACGGGCTCGGTGTACGGCTCGATCCCGAGGTAGGTCCGGGCGAACTCGGTGATGTCGGGGAGCTTGGCGTCGATGTGCGCGGGCTCGAGGTGCGTGAGGTCGAGCAGGACGTAGTCCTTGTTCGGCCCGGCGCCGCGGCCTTCGCGGACCTCGTTCGCCATGGACCGGGCGACGATGTCGCGCGGCGCGAGGTCCTTGATGGTGGGGGCGTAGCGCTCCATGAAGCGCTCGCCGTCCGCGTTGCGCAGGATGCCGCCCTCGCCGCGGGCGGCCTCCGACAGGAGGATGCCGAGGCCCGCGAGGCCGGTCGGGTGGAACTGGAAGAACTCCATGTCCTCGAGCGGCAGGCCGCGGCGGTAGGCCAGGGCCATGCCGTCGCCCGTGAGCGTGTGCGCGTTGGACGTCGTCTTGAAGATCTTGCCCGCGCCACCGGTGGCGAAGATGATCGCCTTCGCCTGGAAGACGTGGATCTCGCCCGAGGCGAGGTCGTAGGCGACGACGCCGGTCGCGGTGACCGTCTCGTCGTCGGGGATCTCGCCCGCGGAGAGGTCGTGGTCGGTGATGAGGTCGAGGACGTAGAACTCGTTGAAGAACTCGACGTCCTGCTTGACGCACTGCTGGTAGAGCGTCTGGAGGATCATGTGACCGGTGCGGTCCGCGGCGTAGCACGAGCGGCGCACCGCGGCCTCGCCGTGGTTGCGGGTGTGCCCGCCGAACCGGCGCTGGTCGATGCGGCCCTCGGGCGTGCGGTTGAACGGCAGGCCCATGCGCTCGAGGTCGAGGACGGCGTCGATGGCCTCCTTGGCCATGATCTCCGCGGCGTCCTGGTCGACGAGGTAGTCGCCGCCCTTGACCGTGTCGAACGTGTGCCACTCCCAGTTGTCCTCCTCCACGTTCGCGAGCGCGGCGCACATGCCGCCCTGCGCGGCGCCCGTGTGCGAGCGCGTGGGGTAGAGCTTGGAGATGACGGCCGTCCGGACCTTGCCGGACGACTCCAGCGCCGCGCGCATCCCGGCGCCGCCTGCGCCGACGATGACGACGTCGTACTGATGGGTTTGCATCGGGGTCGATGCCTCCTGGGAGAGAGCCGGGTGGAGCGAGAGGAAGACGGGGGCGTGCGGTGGTGCGGTGCTCAGGCCGTGCAGAACGACGCGAGGAGCTCGGCCGGGGCGTTCGCGGGGCAGGGCTCGAACGTGAAGATCACGAGCGTGCCCAGGACCGTGACGATCGTGAAGGCGAGGTACAGCGCGAGCTTGAGGACGAGGCGAGTGCCGTCACGCTCGGCGTAGTCGTTGATGATCGTGCGGACGCCGTTGGTGCCGTGGAACATGGCGAGCCACAGCATGAGCAGGTCCCAGATCTGCCAGAACGGCGAGGCCCACTTGCCGGCGACGAAGCCGAAGTCGATCGCGTGCACGCCCTCGCCGACCATGAGGTTGACGAAGAGGTGCCCGAAGATGAGGACGATCAGCACGACGCCGGAGGCGCGCATGAAGATCCAGCTGTACAGCTCGTAGTTGCTGCGCGTGGCCTTGCGGCGCTTGTACGGGTCGCGCGGGCTCGCGACCTCGACCGTGGGTGCGGCGGCCATCAGTGCCCCCCTCCGAAGACGTTCATCAGGTGGCGCGGCAGGAAGCCGGCCATCGTCACGACGAACAGGCCGACGACGACCCAGAGCATCGTGCGCTGGTACCGCGGGCCCTTGGACCAGAAGTCGACCAGGATGATGCGGATGCCGTTGAAGGCGTGGAAGACGATGGCCGCGACCAGGCCCGCCTCACCGATACCCATGATCGGCGTCTGGTACGTCCCGATGACGGCGTTGTACGCCTCGGGCGAGACCCGCACGAGCGCCGTGTCGAGCACGTGCACGAGCAGGAAGAAGAAGATGAGCACGCCGGTCACGCGGTGCGCGACCCACGACCACATGCCTTCGCGGCCGCGGTAGAGCGTGCCGGCTGGTGCACTGGGCACTTTGGGGGCCTCCTGTGGCGAGATCAGGGGGAGATGTCACGTTCCGGCCGTGGTCCGGAACTCCCTCAGTCCGGACCCCGGGACCGTCGTCGGCATCGGTCTCAGGGCTTCCACCATAGTGACATCGACGTCATGATGCGGACCGCCGGAGGCGGCGGAACGGCCCCGTGCCGTGGGTTTGTGACTGATCCCACAGCCCGCGGGGGAACTGCGGCCCTCACTATGCTGGCCCTCATGGCCTCTTCGCCGCACGACTCCTCCGGCCCGTCCGGGTCGCCGATCCCCGGCTTCTTCGCCGTCGTCCCTGCCGGAGGCGCCGGCACCCGGCTGTGGCCGCTCTCGCGGGCGGGCTCCCCGAAGTTCCTGCTCGACCTCACCGGCTCGGGGCGTTCCCTGCTCCAGGCGACGGTCGACCGGCTCGTCCCGCTCGCGGGGGAGCAGGGCGTCGTGCTCGTCACGGGCGACCGGCACGTCGCGGCGGCGCGCACGCAGCTCCCGGGCCTGCCGGCCGAGAACGTGCTGGCGGAGCCGTCGCCCCGGGACTCGATGGCGGCCATCGGGCTCGCCGCGGCGGTGCTCGAGGAGCGGCACGGCGACGTCGTCGTCGGCTCGTTCGCCGCGGACCAGGTGATCACGGGTCGTGCCGCCTTCGAGTCGTCGGTGCGCGAGGCGGTGGAGGCGGCGCGCGCCGGGTACGTGGTGACGATCGGCATCGCGGCGTCGCGGCCGTCGACGGCGTTCGGGTACGTGCACAGCGGCGCCCCGCTCGGCGTCGCGGGCGCGCCGAGCGCGCAGCACGTGCGCGGCTTCACGGAGAAGCCGGACGCCGCGACCGCGCAGCGCTACCTCGCGTCCGGGGAGTACCGGTGGAACGCCGGCATGTTCATCGTGCGCTCGTCCGTGCTCCTCGGGCACCTCGCGGACCAGCGTCCCGAGCTCCACGACGGCCTGCGCACGATCGCGGCCGCGTGGGACGGCCCCGACCGCGACCGCGTGCTCGCGGAGCGGTGGCCCGCGCTCGAGCGGATCGCGATCGACCACGCGGTGGCCGAGCCGGTCGCCGCGGTCGGGGGCGTCGCCGTCGTCCCCGGCACGTTCGGGTGGGACGACGTGGGCGACTTCAACTCCCTCGCCGCGCTCCTCCCGTCCGTCGACGGTGCCGGCTCCAAGGTGCTCGGCGACACGGGGCGCGTCGTGCGCCGCGAGAGCGCGGGCTCGGTCGTCGTGCCCGCGAGCGACCGGGTCGTGACGGTCCTCGGTCTCGACGACGTCGTCGTGGTCGACACCCCCGACGCGCTCCTCGTCACGACGCGGGCGCGCGCGCAGCAGGTGAAGTCGATGGTCGACACGGTGCGCGAGCTCGGGATGGACGAGCTCCTGTGAGCGCCGACGTGACCCTCGCCGCCCGCATCGGGGCCGCCGTCGCGCGCCACGTGGACGAGGTCGTGGCGATCCGCCGCGACATCCACGCCCACCCCGAGGTCTCGCGCGCCGAGACGCGCACCACGGCGCTGCTCGCCGACCGCCTGCGCGCGGCGGGACTCGAGCCGCGGCTCCTGCCGGGCACGGGGCTCGTGTGCGACGTCGGCCCGGAGCCGGGCACGACCGCCGCGGGCGTGCCCGACGGCGCGGCCGTCCCGGAGGGCCGCGTCGCCCTGCGTGCGGACATCGACGCGCTGCCGCTGCAGGACCGCTGCGGCCTCCCGTGGGCGTCGACCGTGCCCGGGGTCGCGCACGCGTGCGGCCACGACGTGCACACGGCCGTCGTGCTCGGTGCCGGGCTCGTGCTCGCGGACCTGCACGCGCAGGGCGAGCTGCGCCGCGGCGTGCGGCTCGTGCTCCAGCCCGCCGAGGAGGTCCAGCCGGGAGGGTCGCTCGACGTCCTCGCGGCCGGGGCGATGGACGGGGTCGACGAGATCTACGCCGTGCACTGCGACCCGAAGGTCGACGTGGGTCGCATCGGCACGCGGATCGGTCCGATCACGTCGGCGTCCGACGAGGTCTCCGTGACGATCGCCTCCCCGGGCGGCCACACGTCGCGACCGCACCTGACCGGCGACGTGGTGTACGCGCTGGGCCAGGTCATCACGCAGGTCCCCGCGGTGCTCGGCCGTCGGCTGGACCCGCGCTCGGGCGTGAACCTCACGTGGGGCGCCGTCCACGCGGGCTCCGCGCACAACGCCATCCCGAGCACCGGTACGGTCCGCGGCACCCTGCGCTGCCTGGACGTGCGCGCGTGGGAGTTCGCGGGGCAGGTGCTGCACGACGCGGTGGAGCAGGTCGTCGCGCCGTACGAGGTCGAGGTGACCGTGCACCACACGCGGGGCGTCCCGCCCGTCGAGAACGACGAGCGCTGCACCGGCCTGCTCGAGGCTGCCGCGCGCGACGTCCTGGGCCCGGACAGCGTCGTGCTCACCGAGCAGTCGCTCGGGGGCGAGGACTTCGCCTGGTACCTGACGAAGGTGCCCGGGGCGATGGCCCGCCTCGGCACGCGGACGCCGGGCGGGCGCAGCTACGACATCCACCAGGGCGACCTCCAGGTGGACGAGCGCGCGATCGGCCTGGGCATGCGGCTCCTCGCGCGCGTCGCCGCGGGCCAGGACGGGTGAACCGGTCCCGACCCGTGGACAGGGGTGTGTCACGCCTCAGACGCAAAGTGACGCTTGCATAACGAAGCGCCCGCGTTACCGGCAAGTAACGTGCTGGACCCCTCGGGCTGATTAGTCTTCGGTCCTATAGAGGCCGACGGACCGGTCCTCCCGTGCAACGGTGCTCGGGAGGGCCCAGGGGTCCTTCCCTGCGCGGCACTGCTACGAGAACGACAGGAGCTATCAGGTGAAGAGAGCGACTCAGGTCACCGCCCTCGCGGCGGTCGCCGCGCTCGCGCTGGCCGCGTGCGGCGCCGCGCCCGAGGACGACGAGACCACCGGCGGCGGCGACAGCACCGCGGGCGGCAACTCCGACTTCTCCGCGTGCATGGTCTCCGACGCCGGCGGGTTCGACGACCAGTCCTTCAACCAGTCGGGCTACGAGGGTCTCGAGAAGGCCAAGACGGAGCTCGGCATCACGACGCACGAGGTCGAGTCCCAGGCGGACACCGACTACGGCCCGAACATCGACAGCCTCGTCCAGCAGGGCTGCAACCTCATCATCGGCGTCGGCTTCCTCCTCGAGGACCCGATCCAGTCGGCGGCCGAGGCCAACACGGACGTGCACTTCGCCCTCATCGACTCGGCGTTCAGCAACCCGGGCGCCACGGCGGACGACCCGCCGGAGCCGGTCGAGATCGACAACGCGAAGCCGATCCTGTTCAACACCGCGGAGGCGGCGTTCCTCGCCGGCTACCTCGCGGCGGGCATGACGGAGACGGGCACGGTCGCCACGTTCGGCGGCATCCAGATCCCGTCGGTCGCCATCTTCATGGACGGCTACGTCGACGGCGTCGCGAAGTACAACGAGGACAACGGCACCGACGTCAAGGTCCTCGGCTGGGACAAGGAAGCGCAGACCGGCACGTTCACGGGCGACTTCGACAACCAGGCGAACGGCCAGAACGTCACGCAGGGCTTCATCGACCAGGGCGCGGACATCATCATGCCCGTCGCCGGCCCGGTCGGCCTCGGTGCCGCCGCGGCGGCCGAGAGCGGCGGCGCGAAGATCATCTGGGTCGACTCGGACGGCTTCCTCACGACGGACTACGGGAGCATCATCCTCACGTCCGTGATGAAGCAGATCGGCCCGGCGGTCTTCGACACCGTGAGCGAGTCGGCGGACGGCAACTTCACGAGCGAGCCGTACGTCGGCACGCTCGAGAACGAGGGCGTCGGCCTGGCGCCGTTCCACGACTTCGAGGACGCGGTCCCGGCCGAGCTGCAGGACCAGCTCGCCCAGTACCAGGAGCAGATCATCGCGGGCGACCTCGTCGTCGAGTCGCCGAACGCGCCGTGACGCGACGCTGAACCCGCCGGCCGCCCACGGGCGACCGGCACCGGTGGCCCGGGCCCAGCGCCCGGGCCACCGTCATGACGACGACGGTGTCGTCGGGGCCGCGACGACGCGCCGCGCTCCCGCGGGTGCGGTTCGATGGAGTACCTCGACGGGATCGAGGTCGACACCGCGGTACGACTGCGAAGCACGAGGAGAGGCAGACCGGTGAAGCTGGAGCTGCGAGGGATCACGAAGGTCTTCGGGTCCCTGGTCGCCAACGACCACATCGACCTGGTCATCGAGCCCGGCGAGATCCATGCCCTGCTCGGGGAGAACGGGGCGGGCAAGAGCACGCTCATGAACGTGCTGTACGGGCTGTACGACCCGGACGACGGGCAGATCCTCGTCGACGACGTGCCCGTGCAGTTCGCCGGCCCGGGCGACGCGATGGCCGCGGGCATCGGCATGGTGCACCAGCACTTCATGCTGGTCCCGGTGTTCACGGTCGCCGAGAACGTCGCGCTGGGGCACGAGCCCGTGAAGGGCGCGGGTCTCATCGACGCGCGGCGCGCGCGCCGCCTCGTCCAGGAGATCTCGGACCGGTTCGGGTTCGAGGTGAACCCGGACGCGATGGTCGAGGACATCCCCGTCGGCGTGCAGCAGCGCGTCGAGATCATCAAGGCCCTGTCGCGCGACGCGCGCGTCCTCATCCTCGACGAGCCGACCGCGGTCCTCACGCCGCAGGAGACGGACGAGCTCATCGCGATCATGCGCGAGCTCAAGGCGGCGGGGACGTCGATCGTCTTCATCACGCACAAGCTGCGCGAGGTGCGCGCCGTCGCCGACCGCATCACGGTCATCCGTCGCGGCAAGGTCGTCGGCACCGCCGACCCGAGCGCGAGCGAGACCGAGCTCGCGTCCCTCATGGTCGGCCGGTCCGTCTCCCTCGGGGTCGACAAGGCGCCCGCGGAGGACGGTGACACCACGTTCCACGTCGACGAGCTCACGGTCATGGACGACGCCGGCACGGCCGTCGTCGACCGCGTGAGCCTGGAGGTCGCGCGCGGCGAGATCCTCGTCGTCGCGGGGGTCCAGGGCAACGGCCAGACCGAGCTCACGGAGACGATCGTCGGACTGCGCAAGCCGGTCGCGGGCTCGATCCTGCTCGACGGCAAGGAGCTCGTGGGGCGCAGCGTGTCCCAGGTGCTCGAGGCGGGCGTGGGCTACGTGCCCGAGGACCGCAGCACCGACGGGATCATCGGGACGTTCTCCGTCGAGGAGAACCTCGTGCTCGACCTCGTGACGTCCGCGCCCTACTCGCGCGGCGGCGCGCTCGCGCGCGGCACGATCCGCGCGAACGCGGAGCAGCGCATCGGCGAGTTCGACGTGCGCACCCAGTCGGTCGAGACCCCGGCGGGCACGCTCTCCGGCGGCAACCAGCAGAAGGTCGTCCTCGCGCGCGAGATGTCGCGCCCGCTGCGCCTGTTCATCGCGTCGCAGCCGACGCGCGGCCTCGACGTCGGCTCGATCGAGTTCGTGCACCGGCGCATCGTGCAGGAGCGCGACAACGGCACCCCCGTGATCATCGTGTCGACGGAGCTCGACGAGGTGCTCGCCCTCGCCGACCGGATCGCCGTCATGTACCGCGGCCGCGTCGTCGGGGTCGTGCCCGGCGACACCGACCGCGACGTCCTCGGCCTCATGATGGCCGGGGTCCCGCTCGAGGAGGCTGTCGTGCAGGCCGCCGAGCACCACACGACCCTCGGCGAGGCGGACGCCGTCGCCGAGGACGCGCCGTCGGGCGCCGCGCAGGACGCGGCCGCCGCCCGCGAGGAGGAGATCCAGTGACCCAGCAGGCCACGCCCGACGACGCGTCGGCGCTCCCGCCGACGGCGGCACCGCCGAGCGATCCCCAGAAGCCGGAGGCGCCGGCCGGGCAGGGCGTCCTGCGCGAGATGCTCGAGAGCAGCTGGCTCGTCTCGCTGCTCGCGATCGTCGCCGCGCTGATCCTGGGCGGCGTCCTCATCGCGGCCGCCGACCCCGCGGTCCAGGAGGCGGCGTCCTACTTCTTCGCGCGCCCCTCGGACTTCTTCCAGGCCGTCTGGGACGCGGTGTTCGGCGCGTACGCCGCGCTCTTCCAGGGCGCGGTCCTCAACGTCGACGCGCCCGACGTCTCGCGGGCGCTGCGCCCCCTCACCGAGACGATGACGGTCGCGACGCCGCTCATCCTCGCGGGCCTCGGGCTCGGCATCGGCTTCCGCGCGGGCCTGTTCAACATCGGTGCGCAGGGCCAGATCATCCTCGGCGGCATCTTCGCCGGGTTCGTCGGCTGGACGTTCGCGCTCCCGCCGGGGCTGCACCTCCTGCTCGCCGTGCTGGGCGCCGCGCTCGGCGGGGCTCTGTGGGCGAGCATCGCGGGCGTGCTCAAGGCCCGCACGGGCGCCCACGAGGTGATCGTCACGATCATGCTCAACAACATCGCGATCTACCTCGTCGCGTACCTGCTCACGACGAAGCCGTTCCAGGCGCCGGGCAGCTCCAACCCGATCAGCCCGCGCATCCCGGGGAACGCGCAGTTCCCGCTGCTGCTGGGCGAGGGCTTCCGCCTCCACGCGGGGTTCGTCCTCGCGCTGCTCGTCGCGGTCGGCGTGTGGTGGCTCATGGAGCGCTCGACGCTCGGCTTCCGCTTCCGCGCCGTCGGCGAGAACCCGCACGCGGCCCGGACGGCAGGCATGTCGGTCCCGTGGACGACGGTGTGGGTCATGGCCATCGCGGGCGCGCTCGCGGGCCTCGCGGGCAGCGCGCAGGTCCTCGGCACGGAGCACGTCCTCACGGCCGGCGTCGCGGCGAGCTTCGGGTTCGACGCGATCACGGTGGCGCTGCTCGGGCGGTCCCGTCCGCTCGGGACGGTGCTCGCCGGCCTGCTGTTCGGCGCACTGCGCGCGGGCGGGTTCGTCATGCAGGCCCGCACGGGGACGCCGATCGACATCGTCCTCGTCGTGCAGTCGCTCATCGTGCTCTTCATCGCCGCGCCGCCGCTCGTGCGGGCGATCTTCCGCCTCCCGACCCCGGGCGGCCCGACGCGCGCCGAACGGCAGGCAGCCCGCCGCCGCGCGAAGGCCGTCCCGACCACGACGACCACCCAGGAGGCCGGAGCATGAGCACCGCGACCACCACCCCGGCACCGGCCGCCGCGCCGGAGCGCGCGGCCAAGCCCCTGCCGCCCATCAGCTGGAAGGCCCCGGTGGCGTACGGGGTGATCGGGCTGCTGGCCCTCGTCGTCTTCGCGCTGCTCCCCGCGGGCGGCCAGCAGACGACGTTCCGCCTCTCGACGGCGAAGGACTTCTTCCAGATCGAGCCGATCACGGTGAGCTCCACGGGGGCGGCGCTGTTCCTGTCGATCCTCGCGCTGCTCCTCGCCGGCCTGTCGTTCTGGGCCGCGCGCGACCGGCGCAAGGTCGGCGTGTGGCTGCCGATCGTGTACGGCGTCGCGATCGTCTTCGCGTTCCTCTCCTGGGCCGGGGCCGGGAAGTCGGCGATCCCGCTGACGGGCCTGCTCCAGGGCTCGCTCTTCCTCGCGGTCCCGCTCGTGTTCGGCGCGCTGTCCGGCGTGCTGTGCGAGCGCGTCGGCATCATCAACATCGCGATCGAGGGCCAGCTCCTCGCGGGGGCCTTCCTCGCCGCGGTCGTCGCCTCGCTCACGTCGTCGGCGTACGCCGGCCTCATCGCCGCGCCGATCGCGGGCGCGCTCGTGGGCGTGCTGCTCGTGATCTTCTCCGTGAAGTACTGGGTGAACCAGATCATCGTCGGCGTCGTGCTCAACGTGCTGGTCGTCGGCGTGACGAGCTACCTCTACTCGACGGTCCTCAGCGCGGACCCGGCGACGTGGAACTCGCGCAACCCGCTGCCCGTCATCGAGATCCCGGTGCTGTCGCAGATCCCGGTCGTCGGGCCGGTGCTGTTCCGCCAGACCCTCCTCGTGTACCTCATGTACGTGGTCGTGATCCTGCTGCAGGTCTTCCTGTTCCGCAGCCGCTGGGGCCTGCGCCTGCGCGCGGTCGGCGAGCACCCGAAGGCGGCCGACACCGTCGGCATCAAGGTCAACGCGACGCGCGTGCGCAACACGATCCTCGGCGGCGCGGTCGCCGGCCTCGGCGGCGCGTTCTTCACCGTCGCCGCGGGGCTCGCCTTCGGCAAGGAGATGACGGGCGGCAAGGGCTTCATCGCGCTCGCCGCGATGATCCTCGGGCGCTGGAACCCCGTCGGCGCGCTCGTCGCGGCGCTCCTGTTCGGGTTCTCGGACAACCTCCAGACGGTGCTCGGCATCGTCGGGACGCCGATCCCGAGCCAGATCATGCTCATGACGCCGTACGTCGTGACGATCTTCGCCGTCGCCGGCCTCGTCGGGCGCGTGCGCCCGCCGGCCGCCGAGGGCATCCCCTACGTCAAGTGAGGACGGCATGACGGACGTGCACGACGGCGGTACCCGGCCGGGCGGGGGGACGGACCCGGACGGGTCCGCCGCCGGGCCGGCCGTCGACTGGGACGCGCTGCGCACCGCGGCGCGCGACATCATGACCCGCGCCTACGCGCCGTACTCGGGCTTCCCCGTGGGCGCGGCCGCGCTCGTGGACGACGGCCGCGTCGTCGTCGGCTGCAACGTGGAGAACGCCGCGTACGGCGTGACGCTGTGCGCGGAGTGCTCGCTCGTGAGCTCGCTCGTCGGCTCGGGCGGCGGCCGCCTCGTCGCGTTCGCGTGCGTCGACAAGCACGGCGCGCCGCTCATGCCGTGCGGCCGGTGCCGCCAGCTCCTGTGGGAGCACGGGGGGCCCGACCTGCTGGTCGAGACGGTGCGTGGTATCAAGACGATGAGGGACGTGCTGCCCGACGCCTTCGGGCCCGAGGATCTGGAGGAGCGCTCGTGACCAGCGACGACGTGGCCACGCAGGACGGCATCGAGGACGACGGCGAGGACCGCGGCACCGAGGGGCCGGCGCCGGAGGCGTTCGACGCGGTCGACGTCATCCGGACCAAGCGCGACGGGGCGCGGCTCGCGCCCGAGCAGATCGACTGGGTGATCGACGCCTACACGCGCGGCGTGGTGGCCGAGGAGCAGATGGCCGCCCTCGCGATGGCGATCTACCTCAACGGCATGGACCGCGCCGAGATCGGCCGCTGGACGCAGGCGATGATCGCGTCGGGCGAGCGCATGGACTTCTCGGGGCTCTCGCGCCCGACGGCGGACAAGCACTCGACCGGGGGAGTCGGCGACAAGATCACGCTGCCCCTCGCGCCGCTCGTCGCGGTGTACGGCGTCGCGGTGCCGCAGCTCTCCGGCCGCGGCCTGGGCCACACGGGCGGCACGCTCGACAAGCTCGAGGCGATCCCCGGCTGGCGCGCGGCGCTGACCAACGCACAGATGATGAACGCGCTCGAGCACGTCGGCGCCGTGATCTGCCAGGCGGGCTCGGGCCTGGCGCCCGCGGACCGCCTCCTGTACGCGTTGCGCGACGTCACGGGCACGGTCGAGTCGATCCCGCTCATCGCGAGCTCCATCATGAGCAAGAAGATCGCGGAGGGCACGGGCGCGCTCGTGCTCGACGTCAAGGTCGGCTCGGGCGCCTTCATGAAGGAGCTCGGCTCGGCGCGCGAGCTCGCGCGCACGATGGTCGACCTCGGGACCGACGCCGGCGTGCGCACGGTCGCGCTGCTCACCGACATGTCGACCCCGCTCGGCCTCACCGCGGGCAACGCGCTCGAGGTGCGCGAGTCCGTCGAGGTGATGAAGGGCGAGGGGCCGCAGGACGTCGTCGACCTCACGGTCGCGCTCGCGCTCGAGATGCTCGCCGGGGCGGGCCGCCCGCAGGACGAGGACGACGTGCGCCACGCCCTCCTGGGCGGGCGCGCGCTCGACAAGTGGCGCGAGATGATCGCGGAGCAGGGCGGCGACTCGCGCGCCCCGCTGCCCGTCGCGCGCGAGCGCGAGCACGTCGTGGCCGACCGCGACGGGGTGCTCGAACGGCTCGACGCGTACGCCGTCGGGGTCGCCGCGTGGCGCCTCGGGGCAGGCCGGGCCCGCAAGGAGGACCCGGTGCAGGCGGGCGCGGGCGTCGAGCTGTTCGCCAAGCCCGGGGACACCGTCCGCAAGGGCCAGCACCTCATGACCCTGCACACCGACACCCCGGAGCGCTTCGAGCGCGCGGTGCAGGCCCTCGACGGCGCATGGTCCGTCGCGGAGCCCGGCACCGTGGTCGAGCGCGGCTCGGTCGTCCTGGACCGCGTCGACTGAGCGTGTCGGCCGACGAGCAGGGCCCACCTGAGCCGGCCGACACGCGCCGGCCGAGGTCGGTCTACGGCGTGGGGACCGAGCCCGACGCGCGGTTCAGCCTCGCCAACGAGCGCACCGCGCTCGCGTGGGTGCGCACCGGGCTGGGCCTGGTCGCGGGCGGCGTCGCGCTGACGTCGTTCGCGACGTTCGCGGGCATGGCGGGCCTGCTCGACGTCGTCGCGGGCGTCGCGTGCCTCGCCGGCGCCGGGTTCGCGGGCTACGCGCTCGTGTCGTGGCGCCGTAACGAGCGGGCCCTGCGGCTGCGGTGGCGCCTCCCGGCGCCGAGCGGCCTGCCGGTGCTCGTCGTCGGCGTCGTCGTGCTGGCACTGCTGCTCGCGGGCTACGCCGTCGGGGCGGCGACCGGAGGGTGAGCGTGCCGTCGGGGGAGCCCGGCGCCGTGCCGCCGCGGGACGAGGGGCTGCAGCCCGAGCGCACGGCGCTCGCGTGGCAGCGCACGGTGCTCGGGGTCGTGGTCGGTGCGCTCGTGCTCGCCGCCGCCGGGCTGCGCTCCGGCTCCGTGGTCACGGTGTGCGCGGCGGTCGCGGTGGCCGTGCTCGCGCTCGTCCCCGCGGTGCTGCGCCCGCCGACCGGCGGGCTCCCGCGTGACGGGCGGCTCCACTCGTGGTCGTTCCTCGTGCGCGTCGGCGGCCTCGTCGTCGTGCTCGCCCTCGTGGGCGCGGCCTGGGCGTTCGGCCGGGTCCTCGGCGGTGCCGCGTGAGGCGCGGGCCGGGGGCGCTGCGGGCGACCGACGTCGCGCGCCTCCTCCCGGCACGCACCCTGCCGCCGTCCCCGCCGCCCGGCGCCTACGCGCCCGACGCCGCGACCCCCCACCTGCTCGACCTCGCGCGCCGCGCAGGGCACCCCGAGCACCGCGTGCGCGCGCTCGCGACGACCCTCGACGGGCTGCGGCCCGCGGACCGGCGTGCCGTCGTCGACCCGCTGCGCCGGCTCGACGGACCTGGCGAAGGGCCCGCGGTCCGGCCGCTGGAGATCGCGGGCGCGCCCGCCCGCCAGACCGACGGGACGACGTGCGGCTCGGCCGTGCTGGGCCTCCTCGCCGCGGCCGGCGACCCGGTGCTCGCCCTGTGGCTCGCCACCGGGCTGCGCCCGGGGGACGCCGCGCGGCACGACCGGGCGGACGCTCGCGCCCGGGGCGGCGTCGAGCGGTTCCGGACGCTCCAGCAGGCGCTCAAGCGCCGCACGAACCGGCGCGCGCTCGGGCCGCTGCCGTGGCCCGCGGCGCTCGGGACGCCGCCCTGGGGCGCCGCCCGGACCGCACGCCACGCAGACGTGCGGTTCGTGGACCGGGTCGTCGCGGGGCCGGGCGCGGAGCGTGTCGTGGGCGCCGCGCTCGCGGCGGCGGCGCGCGGCCTGCCCGTGCCGCTCTTCACCGGGGGAGACCTCGCGCTCGGGCTCGCGACCGCCGTCCCGCGCCACGTCGTGCTCCTCACCGACGCCGACGCCGGGGCGGGATGGTGCCGGGTCTACGAGCCGTCGTCGGGAACGCTCCGCACCGTCGCGGCGGGCGCGCTCCTCGACGGTGCCCGGGTGCCCGCCGTGCGCCGCGCGCTCGGGGGCTGGCCGCACGTGTGCTGGGCGCTCCTGCCCGACGGCCGCGCTGGCGAGGGGGCGCGCCCGGCGGCAGGATGGGCGCAGCCGCCACGACCGTGGTGAGCACGCCGATCGTCGAGGAGGAGTCGCGATGAGCACCGTGCCCGGGAACGACGCATGGCGGGACGCCGGACTGGACGAGCAGGGCGAGGACGCCGTCAGCCTGGTGGAAGAGGTCGAGGACGACGACCCCGGGGTCGAGGACCCCGTGCACGAGGTCGACGAGTACCAGCCGCGGACCCCGCGCCCCGACCTGGAGGGCGAGGCCGCCGAGGCCGACGTCGTCGAGCAGGCGTCCGCCGTGCCGGGCAGCGACGACGACTACGCCTGACCGTCCGCACCCGGCCGGTGCGCTCGGCGCGAGGCGGGGCGTACCGGCCGGTACCGTGAGCGCATGACCACCGAGAACGCCCCGCTGACGGTCGACGTCATCCGCGCGCTGCCCAAGGTCGTGCTGCACGACCATCTTGACGGCGGGCTCCGCCCCGCCACGATCCTCGAGCTCGCCGCCGACGTGGGGCACCAGCTCCCCGCGGACGACGCCGAGGCGCTCGGCGCCTGGTTCGCGGAGTCCGCGGACTCCGGGTCGCTCGTGCGCTACCTCGAGACGTTCGACCACACGATCGCCGTCATGCAGACGCGCGACGCCCTCGCCCGCGTGGCGCGCGAGGCGGTGCTCGACCTCGCGCGCGACGGCGTCGTGTACGCCGAGCAGCGCTGGGCGCCCGAGCAGCACCTCCAGCGTGGCCTCACCCTCCAGGAGACGGTCGACGCCGTGCAGTCCGGCATCGAGCAGGGCGTCGCCGAGGCGGCCGCCGAGGGGCGGACCATCCGCGTCGGGCAGCTCGTCACCGCGATGCGGCACGCCGACCGCTGGTCGGAGATCGCGGAGCTCGCCGTCGCGAACCGCGGGAACGGCGTCGTCG
This sequence comes from Cellulosimicrobium sp. XJ-DQ-B-000, assembly GCF_031119065.1. Taxonomy (NCBI): domain Bacteria; kingdom Bacillati; phylum Actinomycetota; class Actinomycetes; order Micrococcales; family Promicromonosporaceae; genus Cellulosimicrobium; species Cellulosimicrobium sp. XJ-DQ-B-000. Next base: position 482,157 of record NZ_JAVHYN010000001.1, on the reverse strand, counting down.
GGTTCGACATCGCGGGCGCCGAGGACGGCTTCCCGCCCTCGCGCCACGTCGAGATCTGGCGCTACCTGGCCGAGCAGAACTTCCCCGTGACGATCCACGCGGGGGAGGCGGCGGGCCCGCAGTCGATCGCCGAGGCCGTGCACCTCGGCCAGGCGAGCCGCATCGGCCACGGCGTGCGCATCGTCGAGGACATCGCGTTCGACCCGGAGTTCCCGCACAGCGCCGAGGGCGAGCCCGGGACGGCCGCGCTCGGCCTCCTCGCGCACTGGGTGCGCGACCACCAGATCCCGCTCGAGCTGTGCCCGTCGTCGAACGTGCAGACCGGGGCGGCGACGTCGATCGCCGACCACCCGATCACCCGCCTCAAGGAGCTCGACTTCGCGGTCACGCTCAACACCGACAACCGGCTCATGTCGCGCACGACGATGACCCAGGAGATGGCGCTCCTCGTCGAGCACGCCGGCTGGACCATCGACGACCTCGCGGACGTCACGATGACCGCCGCGTGGAGCGCGTTCGTGCACCACGACGAGCGTCGTGCGCTCGTCGACGACGTGATCCTCCCCGGCTACCAGCAGATCGAAGGAGCGCAGCTGTGAGCGACGCGACCGGCACGCAGCCTCTGGACGCGGCGGGCCTGGCCCGCTTCGTCGACCACACGCTGCTCAAGCCCGAGGCCACCCCCGCGGACGTCGCGGCGCTCGTCGAGGAGGGCGTCCGCCTGGGCGTCTACTCCGTGTGCGTCTCCCCGTCGATGCTGCCCCTGGACCCGGCGACCACGCGCGAGCGCGGGCTGCTCGTCGCGACGGTGTGCGGCTTCCCGTCGGGCAAGCACCACAGCGACGTCAAGGCGTTCGAGGCCGCCCGGTCCGTCCGCGACGGCGCCGACGAGGTCGACATGGTCATCGACGTCGGCGCGGCCAAGGCCGGCGCCTGGGACGCGGTGCGCGACGACGTCGCGGCCGTCCGCGCCGCCGTCCCTGCCGACAGGGTCCTCAAGGTCATCATCGAGTCCGCCGCGCTCACGGACCACGAGATCGTCGAGGCGTGCCGCGCGTCCGAGGCGGCGGGCGCGGACTTCGTCAAGACCTCGACCGGGTTCCACCCCGCGGGCGGTGCGTCGACGCACGCCGTCTCGATCATGGCCGAGACCGTCGGCGGTCGCCTGGGCGTCAAGGCGTCCGGCGGCGTCCGCACGCTCGCCGACGCCCTCGCGATGATCGAGCACGGCGCCACGCGCCTCGGGCTGTCCGGCACCGCCGCCGTCCTCGCGGGGTTCGGCGGCGCGGACGCCCCCGCCGGCGGGGACGCGGGCTACTGAGCGTCGTGACGGCGGCGGTGACCGTCGTCGCGGAGGCCTGACGAGCCGGGTCCCCGGTCACCGGAACGTTCCGGTGACCGGGGACCCCGGCTCGTGGTGGCTCAAAGACCGAGCGCGCGCGTCATGTCGGCCTTGACGCGGTCGAGGCGGTCACGGGCGAAGGCCCGGGCCGCGGTGAGGTCGTCGTGCGAGGCGTCCGGGGCGACCGGGACCACGACCTCGAGGTAGCACTTGACCTTCGGCTCCGTGCCGCTCGGGCGCACGATGACGCGCGTGCCGTCCGCGGTGAGGATCCGCACGCCGTCCGTCGGCGGGAGCCCGTCCAGGCCCGCGGAGAGGTCGGTGACGTCGGAGACGCCGGCCCCCGCGAGGGTGCGCGGGGGAGCGGCCCGCAGGTGGGCCATCGTCTCGCCGATGCGGTCGAGGTCCTCGAACCGGGCGGAGAGCTGGTCGCTCACGTGCAGGCCGTGGGCGCGCGCCAGGTCGTCGAGCGCGTCGACGATCGAGCGCCCCTCGGCCTTGAGGCGGTTCGCGAGCTGCGCGACGAGCAGCGCCGCGCTGATGCCGTCCTTGTCCCGGACGTGGGCCGGGTCGACGCAGTAGCCGAGCGCCTCCTCGTAGCCGAACACGAGGCCGTCGACGCGCGAGATCCACTTGAACCCGGTGAGCGTCGTCGCGAAGCCGAGCCCGTGCGCGGCCGCGATCTTGCCCAGCAGCCGCGACGACACGATCGAGCAGGCGAGCACGCCCCCCGGGGCGCCCGACGCGGCGACGCGGCGCGCGACGTCGTCGCCCAGGAGCGCGCCGACCTCGTCGCCGTGCAGCATGCGCCAGCCGTTCGACCGGGCCGTCTCCGCGCCCTGGTAGGTCCCGACGCGCGGGTCGAGCACCGCGACGGCGCACCGGTCGGCGTCGGGGTCGTTGGCGAGCACGACGTCGGCCGCCGCGTCCTGCGCGACGGCGAGCGCGAGGTCCATCGCGCCCGGCTCCTCCGGGTTGGGGAACGCGACGGACGGGAAGTCGGGGTTCGGGTCGAGCTGCTCCTCGACCGGCACGACCGTCGTGAAGCCCGCGTCGCGCAGGACGTGCGCGACCGTCTCGCCGCCCACGCCGTGCAGCGCCGTGGTGACGACCTTGAGCTCGCGCCGTGCGCCGTCGGACAGCGCCAGGACCGACCGCTCGTAGGCGACGACGACCTCGCGGTCCAGCACGGTCCACCCGGACGACGCGCGCGGGACGGACCGCGCCGGCCCGACGGCCGCGATCGCGGCGGCGATGTGCGCGTCGTAGGGCGGGACGATCTGGGCGCCCTGGCCCGAGTCGGTGACGACGCGGCCGCCGAGGTAGACCTTGTACCCGTTGTCGGCAGGCGGGTTGTGGCTCGCGGTCACCATGACACCCGCGTCGGCGCCGAGGTGGCGCACCGCGAAGGCGAGGACGGGCGTCGGCAGGGCCGACGGCAGGACGAGCACGTCGAGGCCCGCCGCGGTGAGCACGGCCGCGCTGTCCACCGCGAACGTGCGGGAGCGGTGCCGCGCGTCGAACCCGACGACGACGCGCGGTCGCGCCGCGCCGCCCGCGCCCGCCGGGCCGAGGGTGTCGAGCAGGTAGGCGCCCAGGCCCGCGGCCGCGCGGATCACGACCGCGCGGTTCATGCGGTGCGGCCCCGCCTCCATGCGCCCGCGCAGGCCCGCCGTGCCGAACTCGAGCGGGCCGGAGAACCGGTCCTGCAGGTCGGCGAGCGCCCGCACGCGCACGTCGTGCTTGCGCGGGTCGGGGGAGTCGACGAGCTCGAGCAGACGGCGCAGCTCGTCCTGGTCGCCCGCGTCGACGTCGTCGTCGATCCACGCCGTGACGCGCGCGAGGAACGCCGCGTGGTCGGTCCCCGGGTCGAAGGTCGGGTCGTCGGCCGGGTCGGCCCGGTGCCCCGCAGTGCGGTCCGTCATGTCACACCAGCTTCGCGATGTCGGCCAGGAGGGCGCTGATCCGGGGTCCCGCGGCCTGGCCGGCCTCGATCACCTCGGCGTGGGAGAGCGGCGTCGGGCTGATCCCGGCGGCGAGGTTCGTCACGAGCGAGACGCCGAGCACCTCCAGGCCGCAGTGCCGGGCCGCGATGGCCTCGAGCGTCGTGGACATGCCCACGAGGTCGGCGCCGAGGATCCCGGCCATCCGGACCTCGGCGGGCGTCTCGTAGTGCGGCCCGGGGAACTGGGCGTACACGCCCTCGGGGAGCGTCGGGTCGACGCGGTGCGCGAGCTCGCGCAGGCGCGGCGAGTACACGTCGGTCAGGTCGACGAACGTCGGCCCCTCCAGAGGGCTGCGGGCCGTGAGGTTGATGTGGTCGGAGAGGAGGACGGGCGTGCCCGCGCCCCACTCCTGGTTGAGCCCGCCGCAGCCGTTCGTGAGGATGAGCGTCTCCGCGCCCGTCGCGGCGGCCGTGCGCACGCCGTGCACGACGGCGCGCACCCCCTTGCCCTCGTACAGGTGCGTGCGCGAGCCGAGCACGAGGGCGTGCCGCACCGAGCCGTCGGCGCGCTCGACCCGGATGGACCGCGTCACCGAGAGGTGTCCCGCGACCGCGGGTGCGGAGAAGCCGGGGATCTCGTGCGTCGGGACCTCCGCGACGACCTCGCCGAGCAGCTCCGCGGCGCCGCCCCAGCCCGACCCGAGCACGAGGGCCATGTCGTGGCCCTCGACCCCGGTGGCCTGCGCGATGTGGTCGGCCGCGGCCCGGGCCACGAGGAAGGGGTCGGTCGCGGGATCGTCGAGCGGGGGTGTGCTCGGAGGCGTCGTCGTCATGGTCGCAAGGCTAGTCCGTCCCCGGGCCCGCGACCTGACGAGCACCGCCGTCCCGTGCGGCGCGCCGGACCTGCCGCGACGTCTCGCATGCTGACACCGAGGGATGCGACGGCCTGACAGAATGTCCGGCGTGACGCACGTGAGCATGGACTCCTCGACCGCCCCGGACAGCACCCGCATCGTCGTCGTGGGGGGTGGGCCCGGCGGCTACGAGGCCGCCCTCGTCGCCCGTCGCCTCGGCGCCGACGTCACCGTCGTCGAGCGCCACGGGCTCGGCGGCGCGGCCGTCCTGACGGACGTCGTGCCCTCGAAGACGCTCATCGCCACCGCCGACTGGATGACGATCGCCGAGCGCGCCGCCGAGCTCGGCATCCGCCTCCCCGTCGACACGGCCAAGGCGCAGCACCCCGCGATGCGGCGGCACATCGTCGACCTCGAGGCCGTGAACACGCGCGTCATGGCGCTCGCGGCGGCGCAGTCCGCCGACATCCACGCGCGGCTCGAGCGCGAGGGCGTGCGCGTCGTCATCGGCGAGGGCCGGCTCGACGGCCCCGAGCGCGTCGTGGTCGACGCGCCCGACGGCACCGACGGCCCGCTCGTGCTCGACGCGGACGTCATCCTGCTCGCGCTCGGCGCGACGCCACGCGTGCTCCCGACCGCGCAGCCCGACGGCGAGCGCATCCTCACGTGGACGCAGCTCTACAACCTCTCCGAGCTCCCGGAGCGGCTCGTCGTCGTGGGGTCGGGCGTCACCGGCGCCGAGTTCGCGGGCGCGTACAACGCGCTGGGCTCGGACGTCGTGCTCGTGTCGAGCCGTGACCGCGTGCTCCCCGGCGAGGACGCCGACGCCGCCGAGCTGCTCGAGGGCGTGTTCCGCTCGCGCGGCATGACGGTCATGTCCCGCTCGCGCGCCGAGTCCGCCGAGCGCACCGCGGACGGCGTGCGCGTCACGCTCTCCGACGGCCGCGTCGTCGAGGGCTCGCACGTGCTCATCGCCGTCGGCGCGATCCCCTCGACGAGCGGCATCGGCCTCGAGGAGGCCGGGGTCCGGCTCACGCCCAGCGGGCACGTCGAGGTCGACAAGGTGTCGCGCACGTCGGTGCGCGGGATCTACGCCGCGGGCGACTGCACCGGCGTGCTGCCCCTCGCGTCCGTCGCGGCGATGCAGGGCCGCGTCGCCATGTCGCACGCGCTCGGCGACGCCGTCGTGCCGATCAAGCTGCGCACCGTCGCGGCGAACATCTTCACCGCGCCCGAGATCGCGACCGTCGGGTACAGCGAGGAGCAGCTCAAGGCGCAGAGCAGCAAGTACGTCACGACCGTCCTGCCGCTCGCGCGCAACCCGCGCGCCAAGATGCTCGGGATGCGCGACGGCTTCGTCAAGCTGTTCGCCCACCCGGAGGCGGGGGTCGTGCTGGGCGGCGTGGTCGTCGCGCCGCGCGCGAGCGAGCTCGTGTTCCCCATCACGCTCGCGGTCTCGCACCGCCTCACGGTCGACGACGTCGCGTCGGCCTTCACCGTCTACCCGTCGCTCAGCGGCTCGATCGCCGAGGTGGCGCGCATGCTGCACCACCGGGAGGACTGAGCACTCGGCGGTCCCGGCGGGCGCGGTGCCTCAGCCGAGCGCGGCGACCAGCCGACGGGCGCTCGCGGCGGGGTCCTCGGTGCCCGTGACGAGCGTGCGGTGCGCGAGGCTCCGCGTGCCCGGGTCGTCGAACCACTCGGCGAGGAAGTCGTGCCCCGCGGGTCGCCAGTCGGTGCCCTTGGCGGCGAGGGAACGGGCGCGCAGCACGCCGAGCGCGTGCTCGCGGTCGGTGCTCGGCAGCACGAGGACGACGTGCGGGACGGACGCGAGCGCGGCGCGGACGCGGGCGAGCTGCGCGGGGTCGGTGTACGACGCGTGCCCCGCGCCGAGCGCCAGCACCGAGCCCGGGTGCTCCGCTACCGCGCGCTCCGTCGCGTGCGCGCGGGCCGGTTCCCACTCGCGCTCGGCCGCCACGCGGCCCACCACGCCGACGCGCTCGACGAGGCGCTCGACGCTCCAGCCGACCTCGGGGTAGTAGCGGTCGGCCACGGCGTCGAGGTCGACGAACGGCACCCCGAGCCGCTGCGCGACGAGCGCGCCGAGCGTCGACTTGCCGGTCGCCGCGGGACCGAGCAGGACGAGGACGGGCGCCGGGGGACGAGCGTCCGGCACGTCAGAGCCGTCCGTCGAGACGCAGGCTCCCGTCCGACCACGCGAGCTCGGTGAGCTGGAAGCCGGGGAACGTGTGCTCGAGCACGCCGCCCAGGAGCGCCTGCACGTCGACCGCGACGCGCGCCTCGGGCAGCACGCGCACCGCCTCGGGGGGCAGGCCGTGCGAGCGCAGCGCGCCCTGCAGCGGCGCCTCGACGAAGCCGAGGAGCTTGTGGGCGGGCAGGCCGGCCGCGCTCGCCTCGACCGCGAGCACCGCGGTGCCCGCGACGACGGACTCCACGCGCAGCGTCGCGCGGACGACCGGGACGAGCCGGGCCGCGAGCCGGAGGGCCGACGGCGGGTCGGGCACCTCGCGCAGGTCGACGACGACCCGCACGTCGTCGCCCTCGCTCGCGACCGACCGCACGTACGGCGGCAGACCGCCCGTCGCGCGGGCGATCTCGACGGCCTCGGTCACGGTCAGCTCGATGCGCACCCGTCGACCCTAACCCCGCCGCCCCGCGCCCGGGTCGGGCCGCGGGCGCCGGGATCCCGGGCGGGGGCGGTCGGGACGGGTCTCAGTCCTGCGCGCGGAGCTCGGCGAGCAGCGGGCGGTGGTCGGACGTCGTGACGTCGAGGACCTCGACCGACCGGAACGTCACCGCGGGGGAGCCGAGGACCCAGTCGATGCGGTGCGCGGGGGCCACGGCGGGCGACGTGAGCGCCGCGGGGTCGCCCGCGACGTCCTGCCCGCTCTCGAGACCGGCGTCCTCGAGGAGGGAGATCTCGTCCCAGCCGGGCTCCGCGTTGAGGTCGCCCGCCAGGACGTACGCGTCCTCGACCGGCTCCGCGGCGAGGAGCGCGTCGAGCTGGTCGAGGCGGGTCGGGGTGTTCTCCTCCCGGTGCTGCACGTGCACCGACGTGACGCGCACCGGGACGCCCGCGGCGTCGACCGTCGCGGAGAGGGCCGAGCGCTCCTGGGGGCCGGCCCCGTAGGGGAGGGCGTGGCGCACGACGTCGGTGAGGTCGCCCCGCAGCGGGTCCCAGAGGATCGCGTTGCCGAACTGGCGGTCGGCCGCGGGCGCGAAGACGACCCGCATGCCGGTCGCGCGCGCGAGGTACGTCGCCATGTCGGCACCGCCGCCGAGCACCCAGCCGCGGGACACCTCCTGGAGCGTCACGACGTCGGCCCCGGACTCCGTGATCGTCGCCGCCATCTCGTCGAGCCGGACCGACGGGTCGGCGCTCACGCCGTAGTGCAGGTTCCAGTCCAGCAGCCGGGGGTCGCCCACCGGGTAGTCGGCGACGGCGGACGTCGTCGTCGGCACGTGGACCTGGGTGACGCCGACGAGCGCGAGCAGCGCGACCGCGCCCCCGAGGGCGAGTGCGAGCGGCCCGCGCTCCCGAGGGGCGGGCCGCTCGTCGTCCGGGGTCGGCGCGGCGCGGTGCGCACGCCTCCCCGCGACCACGGCGGGGACGGCCACCGCGAGCGCGGCCGCGACGGGCAGCAGGGTGTGAGGGAACGGCAGCGGCACGTCGTACTCGAGCTGGTAGCCCAGCAGCGGGACGGCGACGCCGAGACCCGCGGCGCTCGCGGCGCCGGCGAGCCGGAGCCACGTGAGCGGCAGCGCCGGGCCGGTCAGCGCGAGGGCGAGCGTGCGCCCCGCGACCGGGACCAGCAGCACGAGCAGGGCGAGGAGCACCCAGCCCCACGCGCCCGGCCCGTCGACCCGGGGGACCGCGAGCAGGACGACGGCGACGCCCACCACGAGCACCGCGGGCGGGAGCCACACACCGGGCCGGGACCGCGCGGGTCGCGGGACGGCCCAGGCCGTGAGCAGCGCGGCGACGGCGAGCCCGGCGACCGCGAACGGGAGCGCGACCCCCGTCTGCGCCGCCGCGAACGCCGGGTTGACCAGCACCTGCACGGCGAGCGCGACGAACGGGCCGAGCACCCACAGCCCGCGCGACCCCGGCACGGCGTCGCGCCCGCGCAGCACCCACGCGCAGGCGAGCGCCGCCCCCGTGACGACGACCGTCACGACCCACGCGCCGACGTCGACCCGCCAGTAGGCGTCCCACGTGCCCAGGGCCGCGCTCAGCGCCGCGGCGAGGAGCGCGCCGAGCACGACGCCCAGGGCCACGAGGCGGCCCCGCGCGAGGCCGTCGGCCGCGCCGGGGCGGGCGCCGCTCACGAACCCCGCCACGAGGACGAGCACGCCGATCCCGAGCGCGACGGTCGCCAGGCCCACGCCGTACCGGACGAGCCCGAGGTCCGCGCCCGAGGCGATCGCCGTGCCGAGCCCCTGGAGCACGAGCCGCGCCACGACGAGCGCGGAGACGGCGAGCAGCACGACGCGGCCGGTGAGCTCGAGCCGCGCGGCGATCATCGCGACGAGCAGCCCCGGCGCCGCGTACGTCGCGAGGGCCGTCAGGGCCACGGTGACGACCCCCGCGGAGAACGCGTGGTCGAGCAGCGGGCCGCTCGACCGCACGAGCTCGACCACCGTCGCCGTGACCGTGACGACGAGGAGCAGGAGGGCGAGGTCGGCGCGGTCGCGCGGGACGACGGGGGCCGGCGCGGGGTTCACGAGGTGTGACGCTACCGCCCCGGGCGCGCGCGGCACAGGACGGCCGGCGTGCGGGCGGGCGGCGTCGGTGCTCGGGACGCCGCCCGGGCCCTCAGTCCTCGGACGGGCCCTCGAGCAGGGCACGCAGCCCCGGCCAGGCGTCCGCGAAGGCCGGGAGGAGGTCGAGGCCCGCGACGTCGTCGACGGGGACCCACCGGACCTCGATGCTCTCGGCGTCGGTCGCACGCGGCTCGACCGGCGTGCCGTCCACGACCTCGGCGAGGACCGTCGTGTACCGCCACGGGCCGTGGTCGAGCACGCGCTCGCCCACGACGCGCACGGTCGCGGGGTCGATCCCTGCCTCCTCCTCCGCCTCGCGCAGGGCTCCCTGCGCGGCGGTCTCGTCCGGCCCGACGGCGCCCCCCGGCACGCCCCACGTCCCGCCCTGGTCGGACCACGGGGCCCGGTGCTGGAGCACGACGTCGGTCGGCCGCCCGGTGCCGTCGCGCCGGGCGAGCAGCAGCCCGGCCGCCCCGAACAGCCCCCAGTGCCGACGTCCGCACGCGCACTCGACCCAGCCGTCGCCCGGCTGGAGGTGGCGGGGGAGCCGGGTCGGCGGCTCGTCGGGGTCGCGGGGGGCGGTCGGGATCGTCACGAGCCCCATGCTGCCAGCCCGGTGCCGTGCCCCGCCGCGCGCGGCGGTGCGCCGTCGGCGAATTCCGTGGACCGTGTGGGTGGCGCCCGGCACGATGTCCGGGTGAGCCATACGCCGTACGAGAACACCGACGCCGCGCCCGCGGACGCCGTCGACCGTCCCGCCGAGGACGACACGCTCGCCCGGCCCCGGTGGCGCCGGGACACCGCGGTGTTCCTCTCGGGGCAGACGGTCTCCCTGTTCGGCTCGATGCTCGTCCAGTACGCCGTCATGTGGCACCTGACGATCGAGACCAAGTCCGGCTCGGTGCTCGCGCTGAGCACGCTGTTCGGGTTCCTGCCGCAGGCCGTCGTCTCCATCTTCGGCGGCGTGTGGGCGGACCGGGTGAACCGCAAGGTGCTCGTGATCGCCGCCGACGCCACGATCGCCGTGACGACGCTCGCGCTCGCGCTCCTCATGCTGGGTGGGGCCGACGACCTCTGGCTCATCTACGCCGCGCTGGCCGTCCGCTCGACGGGCGCCGGCGTCCAGACCCCGGCCGTCGCGGCGCTGCTCCCGCAGATCGTGCCCACGAGCAGGCTCCTGCGGGTCAACGGCATCAACCAGTCGATCCAGTCCGCGATGATGCTCCTCGCCCCCGCGGTCGCTGCGGCCCTGTACGCGAGCCTGTCCCTGGTCGCCGTGTTCTTCGTCGACGTCGTCACCGCCGCGATCGGGATCGGGCTCCTCCTGCTCGTGCCCGTCCCGACCCTCGCGCGCGCCGCCGCGGGTGAGCGCGCCGGGTACTTCGACGACCTCGTCGAAGGGTTCCGCTACCTCGGGTCGCACCCGTTCGTCCGGTGGGTGCTGGGCCTCTACGCCGTCGTGTTCCTGCTCATCGTCGCGCCGTCGTACCTCACGCCGCTCATGGTCGCGCGCACCTTCGGCGAGGAGGTCTGGAAGCTCACTGTCAACGAGGTCGCGTTCTCCGTCGGGATGCTCCTCGGGGGCGTGCTGCTCGCGACGTGGGGCGGCCTCAAGAACCGGATCGCGATGATCGTCGGCTCGACGTTCGTCTTCGGCCTGCTGTCGGTCGCGATGGGCGTCTCGACGAACATGTGGGTGTTCTTCGTCTTCATGTTCCTGCTCGGGCTCTCCGTGCCGCCCTTCTCCACGACGTCGATGACCGTGCTCCAGGAGACCGTCGAGCCGGAGCGCCAGGGCCGGGTCTTCGGGTTCGTCGGCATCGTCATGGCGGTCTCGATGCCGCTCGGCATGGTCGTGTTCGGCCCGCTCGCGGACCGCTTCTCCGTCGAGTCGTTGCTCGTCGTCTCCGGGGTCCTCATGTTCGTGGTCGTGACCGTCGCCGTCGCGCTGCCCTCGGGACGGCGGGCGATGCGCGCCGCCGCCCAGCCCGGCTGACAGCAGGCAGACGGCGAGCTCGGCACCCGCGGTCAGGATCGGCAGTCGGTGCTACCGAACTCGACCTCGGGTGCCGAGCTCGGTCGGAGGTGCCGATCTCGGGACGACCGCGTCCACCCCGACAAGGTGCCGGGGCGGGACGCGCAGGTCAGTCGACGATCTCGCAGATGGCGGTGCCCGAGCTGACGCTCGCGCCCGCGGTCGCCGAGAGCGAACGGACGGTGCCGGCGCGGTGGGCGAGGAGGGGCTGCTCCATCTTCATCGCCTCGAGCACGACGACGAGGTCGCCCTCGGCGACCTGGGTGCCGTCGGCCACGGCGACCTTGACGATGGTGCCCTGCATGGGCGACGCGAGCGTCGTGCCCGACCCGCCGCCGTTGGACTTCGCGGCGCTGCGACGCGCGGGGCGGCGGGCGGCGTTCGCGGTGCGGGCACGCCCGGCGGCCATGCCGAGCCCGGCGGGCAGCACGACCTCGAGCCGCTTGCCGCCGACCTCGACGACGACGCGCTCGGTCGCGAGCGGCTCGTCGTCCTCGTCCGCGGGCGCGGCGGGAGCGGGCGCGAGCGTGGCGAGCCGGTCGGCGAACTCGGTCTCGATCCACCGGGTGTGCACGCGGAACGGCTCGTCGTCGGTGGGGACGAACGCCTCGGCGTCGAGCACGGCCCGGTGGAACGGGACGACGGTCGGGATGCCCTCGACCTCGAGCTCGCGCAGGGCGCGGCGGGCGCGCTGGACGGCCTGCTCGCGCGTGGCGCCGGTGACGACGAGCTTGGCGATCATCGAGTCGAACGCGCCGGAGATCGTGTCGCCCTCGACGACGCCGGAGTCGACGCGCACGCCCGGCCCGGACGGGAAGCGCAGGCGCGTGATGCGCCCCGGGGCGGGGAGGAAGTTGGCCGCCGGGTCCTCGCCGTTGATGCGGAACTCGATCGAGTGGCCGCGCACCTGCGTGGAGGTGTACCCGAGCGGCTCCCCGGCGGCGATGCGCAGCTGCTCGCGCACGAGGTCGATGCCGGTGACCTCCTCGGAGACGGGGTGCTCGACCTGCAGGCGGGTGTTGACCTCGAGGAAGGAGATGGTGCCGTCGGCGCCCACGAGGAACTCGCACGTCCCGGCGCCCACGTACCCGGCCTCCCGGAGGATCGCCTCGGACGCCTTGTACAGCTCGGCCTCCTGCGCGGCGCTGAGGAACGGCGCGGGAGCCTCCTCGACGAGCTTCTGGTGGCGACGCTGGAGCGAGCAGTCGCGCGTGGAGACGACGACGACCGTGCCGTGCTCGTCGGCGAGGCACTGGGTCTCGACGTGCCGGGGGGTGTCGAGGTACCGCTCGACGAAGCACTCGCCGCGCCCGAACGCCGCGGTCGCCTCGCGGACGGCGGACTCGTAGAGCTCGTCGATCTCGTCGGTGGTGCGCGCGACCTTGAGGCCGCGGCCCCCGCCGCCGAACGCTGCCTTGATCGCGATGGGCAGCCCGTGCTCGGCCGCGAACGCGTGGACCTCGCTCGCATCGGCGACCGGGTCGGGCGTGCCGGGCACGAGGGGGGCGCCCGCACGGTGCGCGATGTGGCGGGCGCTGACCTTGTCGCCGAGCGCGTCGATCGCGGCGGGCGGCGGGCCGATCCAGACGAGCCCGGCGTCGAGCACGGCCTGCGCGAACTCGGCGTTCTCGGCGAGGAAGCCGTACCCGGGGTGCACGGCGTCGGCGCCGGAGCGGCGCGCGACGTCGAGCAGCTTCGCGATGTCGAGGTAGGTCTCGGCCGCGCGCGTGCCGCCGAGCGCGAACGCCTCGTCGGCGAGGTGCACGTGCAGGGCCTGGCGGTCGGGGTCGGCGTAGACCGCGACGGACGCGATGCCGGCGTCGGCGCACGCGCGCACGATCCGGACGGCGATCTCGCCACGGTTGGCGACGAGGACCTTGCTCAGGGGGCGGGTGGGGTTCGCGGGCACGGCTCACGGTAACGCGTGCGCACGGCGCGGTTCACGCTCCTGCGCGCGGTACCGGACAAGATTGGAGAACGAACCAAGCCGCGCCGAGGGCGGTTGTCGGAAACCTCCATAGCGGCCCGTCCCTGGGCTCCGTGAGGTGCGCGGCGTTGTCCGGCCTCGACAACGGGCGCCGCGCAGCGCGTCAGGCGCGCAGCGCGTGCCAGGCCACGCCGACCTCGCGCAGGAGCGACCGCACGAGCGGCAGGCTGATCCCGACGACGCCGTGGTGGTCGCCCTCGATCCGCTCGACGTACGGGCCGCCGAGGCCGTCGACCGTGAACGCGCCGGCCACGTGGAGCGGCTCGCCGGTGGCGACGTAGGCGTCGATCTCGTCGTCGGCGAGGTCGGCGAAGTGCACGACGGTCGAGCTCGTCGCGCCCACCGCCGCACCCGTCCCCCCGGCGTCGGCCGGGCGCAGGTCCACGAGCCAGTGCCCGGTGTGCAGGACGCCGGCCCGGCCGCGCATGGCGCGCCAGCGGGCGCGCGCGTCGTCCGCGTCGGCGGGCTTGCCGAGCACCTCGCCGTCGAGCTCGAGCATCGAGTCGCACCCGACGAGCAGCGCGGCGTCGTCCTCCGGCGTCCCTGGTGCGGTCGCGTCGAGCGTGCGCACGACCTCCTCCGCCTTGGCGCGCGCGAGCACGAGCACGGCGTCGACGGGCGCGAGCCCACCACGTTCCGCGGCGGCGTCGCGCAGCACGGCGTCCTCGTCGACCCCGGACACGCGCACCAGCGGGTCGACGCCGGCCGCACGGAGCGTCGCGAGGCGGGCGGGGGAGCGGGAGGCGAGGAGCAGTCGGAGCACCCGCGCAGACTACCCGGCGCGGCTCGCGGCCCCGGCTACGCCAGGAGCAGCGCGGCAGCGAGGAGCACGACGGGCGAGCCGACCGTCGTGACGAGGATCGTGTCGCGCGCGAGGATCTCGCCGCGCCCGAACCGTGCCGCGTAGTTGTAGACGTTCTGCGCGGTGGGCAGCGCGGCGAGCGTGACCGCCGAGGCGACGGCCGCGTCGTCGAGCCCGAGCACGAGCCGGGCGACGACGAACGCGACCACCGGCATCACGACGAGCTTCGCGGCGCTCGCGACGCCGACGGCCGCGCGCGGCTCGCCGCGCCGGAGCGGGCGCGTGCCGTGCAGCGACATGCCGAACGCGAGCAGGATCATGGGGATCGCGGCGCCGCCGAGGATGTCGAGCGGGGCCATGACCGCGACCGGCGGCGTCCAGCCGCTCACGGAGACGACGGCGCCCGCGAGCGACCCGAGGATGATCGGGTTGCGCACGGGCTGGGCGAGCACGAGCCGCCACGACGTCCGTCCGGTCGTCGTCGCGTCGAGCACGAGCAGCGTGAGCGGCGCGAGCACGAGGAGCTGGAGCAGGAGCACCGGCACGACGGCCGTCGCGTCGCCCAGCACGTAGACCGCGACGGGCAGGCCGATGTTGTTCGCGTTCACGTATCCCGAGCCGACGACGCCGACCGTCGCCTCCGGGGCTGGCAGCCGCAGCCAGAGCCGGTCGACGGCCACGAAGACGCCGGCCGTGACGACGGCGGAGGTCGCGGCCACCGCGAGGGGCGCATGGAACAGCGCGCCGACGTCGGCCCGGGCGAGGACGGTGAACAGCAGCGCCGGGCTCGCGACGAAGAATCCGACGCGGTTGAGCGCGGTCCGTGCGTCAGGGCCCCCGACGTCGAGACGTGCGGTGACGTACCCGGCGGCCACGACGACGGCGATGACCGCGAAGCCGGTGAGGACGGCGCCCATGGGCTCAGAGCACCCGGGCGCCCACCGGCCCGGGACGGCGCGCCGCCGTCCCGGGCCGGCCGTGCGCGGGGGTCACGACGAGAGCGCGTCGCGCAGCACGTCGAGGCCCACGGAGCCGAGGTTGAGCGCACGCTCGTGGAACGCCTTCGCGTCGAACTGCTCGCCGCGGGACTGCGCCGCGGCGCGCGCGTCGTCGCGCGTGGCCTCCCACAGGCGCTGCCCGACCTTGTACGACGGCGCCTGCCCCGGCCAGCCGAGGTAGCGGTCGAGCTCGAACCGCACGAACGAGTCGGGCATGTTGACGTTCGCGCGCAGGAACGCGAGCGCCTTGTCGGCGTCCCACGTGCCACCGCCCCACTCCTGCGGGGCGGGGAGCCCGAGGTGCACGCCGATGTCGAGCACGACGCGCGCGGCACGCATGCGCTGCGCGTCGAGCATGCCGAGGCGGTCGCCGTCGTCGTCGAGGAACCCGAGGTCCGCCATGAGGCGCTCCGCGTACAGGGCCCAGCCCTCGCCGTGGCCCGAGACCCAGCACGCGAGGCGGCGCCACGTGTTGAGCGTCGCGCGCGCGTACACGGCCTGGCCGCACTGCAGGTGGTGGCCGGGGACGCCCTCGTGGTAGACGGTCGTCTTCTCGCGCCACGTGTTGAACTCGGTGACGTCCGCGGGCACGGACCACCACATGCGGCCCGGGCGGGAGAAGTCGTCGCTCGGCGGGGTGTAGTAGATCCCGCCGGTCTGCGTCGGCGCGATCATGCACTCGAGGTCGAGCACCGGCGCCGGGATGTCGAAGTGGACGCCGTTCAGCGCGGTGACCGCGGCGTCCGAGGTCTCCTGCATCCAGGCCTTGAGCGCGTCCGTGCCGAGCAGCTTGCGGCTCGGGTCGGCGTCCAGCGCCGCGACCGCGTCCTCGACGCTCGCGCCGGGGCCGGCGATGCGGCGCGCGATCTCCTCCTGCTCCGCGACGACGCGCGCGAGCTCCTCCAGACCCCACGCGTACGTCTCGTCGAGGTCGACCTCGGCGCCGAGGAACGTGCGCGAGAAGAGGGCGTAGCGCTCGCGGCCGACGGCGTCCTCGGTGCGGGCCTGCGGGGCGAGGGTCGTCTCGAGGAAGTCCGCGAGCCGGCCGTACGCCTCGCGCGCGGCGGCGGCGCCGTGCTCGAGCTCCTTGCGCACGAGCGAGCACGCGGCGGAGTCGTCGAGGACGGCGTCGGCCTCGGGGCCCGAGACGAACGTCGTGAAGAAGGAGCCCTGCGGGTCGGCGAGCTCGCGTGACTGCGCCACGCCGATCCGCACCTGGCGGATCGCGGCGACGTTGCCGCGCGACGCCGCCTCCGCGAGCGACGCCATGTAGCCGTCGATCGCGCCGGGAAGGCCGTTCAGGCGGGCCGCGATGTTCTCCCACGCCTCGACCGTGCCCGTCGGCATGATGTCGAAGACGTCGCGCAGCTCCTGCACGGGCGACGCGATGTTGTTGAGGCTCGCGAGCGGCTCGCCGGCCTCGTGCAGCTCGAGCTGCAGGCCGATGCGCTCGCGCATCGCCGCGAGGGTGACGCGGTCGACGTCGTCGACCGGCTCGAGACCGTCGAGCTCGCGCAGCACCGCGCGGTCGGCCTCGGCGCGCGCCTCGTGCCCGGCGGGGGACAGGTCGGTGACGAGGTGGTCGTAGCCGGACAGGCCCATCGAGGTGGCGGCCAGCGGGTCGAGCTCGGCGACCTGCGTGACGTACGCCTCGGCGACGGCGTCGATCGGCGTGGGAGTGCGGTCGGGGGTCCCGGCGGAGGCGCCGGCGGGGGTGGTGGTGGTGTCGCTCACCCGGACGAGACTACTCGGCGCGGGGCGGGCGCTCCGTCGGATCCTCCGGGACTTTCGGCCCGTCCTGAGGTGCCCCGTCGCCCGCGACCGGGCGTCCCCCGCGCAGCGCGGCGAGCAGGTCGTCGGCCCAGTCACGGTGGTAGCGCACGAGCAGCACGCCGGTCGCGTCCTCGTCGTCGGTCGCGTGCCAGACGGCGACCGGGTCACCCGGGCGCGGGCCCGCCGTGCCGGTGGGCGCGACGACGCGCACCGGGCGCGCCGTCGCCGCGCCCGAGCTCGTCGTGACGACGAGCGTCCCGCGCACGTCGTGCGCACCGGGCTGCGGGGCGTCGGTGGCCGGTGCGGGCACGGTGAGCGTGCCCGTGGCCCGGACGGGGGCGGCGAGCAGCGCGTCGCGACCGCGCGCGAGGCGCGCCGTGGCGCGGTCGTCCTGGTAGCGCACGAGCGCGAGCACGGCCGTCAGCAGCAGGCCGAAGGTCGCGACGACGACGAGCGCCTCCGGCACGGGCCAGCCGCGCGACGCGCCCGCGCGCTGGTAGACGAGGAGCGCGACCGTCGGCACGAAGGCGACCGCCCAGGCCCAGCGTCGCCACGCCGCGACGGGCGCGACGGGCGGCAGCGCCGTCGGGTCGGTCTCGACGGCGTCGGCCGTCGGAGCCTGCTCCACGAGCACCGCCCGCTCGGGCAGCCGACGCACGCGCGGGGAGGTGCCGGGCGTCGTCACGAGCGCAGGCTCCAGCGCCAGGAGTCGGCGTTGTGCCGTCCCGAGCGCCCACCGAAGCTCTTCGCCGTCGCGCCGTCGCCCGTCCCGCGCAGCACGCGCGCCCGGTTGGTCCACTCGTCCACGGGCGCGACGTCGTCGGGCTCGTCGCCGGCCGCGGCCGCCGCGGCGAGCCCGGCCACGAGCGCGGCGACCTCGAGCTCGTCCGGGGCGCCGCGCACGACGCGCACGCTCGGGGTGGCGCCCACCGGCTGCTGCTCGCTCACGCGTCGTCCTCGTGCTCGTCCGTGCCGCGGCCCACGCCCCACTCCGGGACGTCGTAGCCCGCCTCGGTGAGGCGCGCCTGCGCCTCGTGGCCCCACGAGTCCAGCAGCCCGACGACGTCGTCCAGGTCCGGGCCGCCGGGGCGCGAGACGACGACGTACTCCAGGGTGAACGTGTCGTCCTCCAGGTCCGCGGGCGCGGCGTCCGCGTCGTCGGCCTCCTCGCCCTCCGTCGGCTCCCACACGGACGACGTGAGGTCGGGGTGGATGCCGAGCGCCTCGTGCAGCACGTCGAAGAGCTGGGCGTTGAGCGCGCCGACGCGCGCCTCGAGCGCGAGGACGCGCGGGTCCTCGTCCGCCTCCGACGCCCCGAACTCGGCGCGCACCCCCACGGCGGTGCCGACGTACTCGTGCAGCGCCGCGGCGAGCGCGTCGACGACGGCGTGCATCGGTGCCGGGTCGACAGCGCCGAGCGGCGCGGGGCCGTGCGTGGCGTCCTCGTGGCTCATGACCGTCCTTCTCTCGGGCCGCTCGTGCGGCGGGTCGTCGGGGGCGTGCGGTCCGCGACGCTCACAGGGGGATGTTGCCGTGCTTCTTGGGCGGCAGGCTCGCGCGCTTGGTCCGCAGCGCCCGCAGCGCACGCACCACCTGCACGCGCGTCTCGGACGGGCGGATCACCGCGTCCACGTAGCCGCGCTCCGCGGCGTCCCACGGGTTGACGATCGCGTCCTCGTACTCGGCGACGAGGCGCGCGCGCTCCGCCTCGACGTCGTCGCCCGTGTCGGCCGTCCGCTTGAGCGCCGCGCGCTGCAGGATGTTCACCGCGCCGCCCGCGCCCATGACGGCGACCTGCGCCGTCGGCCACGCGAGGTTGACGTCCGCGCCGAGCTGCTTGGACCCCATGACGATGTAGGCGCCGCCGTACGCCTTGCGCGTGATGACCGTGACGAGCGGGACCGTGGCCTCCGCGTAGGCATAGATGAGCTTCGCGCCGCGGCGGATGATGCCCTGGTGCTCCTGGTCGACGCCCGGCAGGAAGCCCGGGACGTCCACGAGCGTGAGCACGGGGATGTTGAACGCGTCGCACGTGCGCACGAACCGCGCCGCCTTCTCGGCCGCGTCGATGTCGAGCGTGCCCGCCATCGCGAGCGGCTGGTTCGCGACGACGCCGACCGACTGGCCCTCCACGTGCCCGAACCCGACCAGCACGTTCTTCGCGAACAGGGGCTGCACCTCGAGGAACGCGCCCTCGTCGAGCACGTGCTCGATCACCGTGCGCATGTCGTACGGCTGCGAGTCCGAGTCCGGGACGAGCGCGTCGAGCTCCTCGTCCTCCTCCGTGACCGCGAGCTCGACGTCGTCGGGCAGGAACGACGGCGCGTCCGACAGGTTGTTCTGCGGCAGGTACGACACGAGGTGGCGCACGTAGTCGATCGCGTCGTCCTCGTCGCTGCCCAGGTAGTGCGCGACACCGGACCTCTCGTTGTGCGTCAGGCCGCCCCCGAGCTCCTCGAAGCCCACGTCCTCGCCCGTCACCGCGCGGATCACGTCCGGCCCGGTGATGAACATGTTCGACGTCTTGTCGGCCATGACGATGAAGTCCGTGAGGGCCGGGGAGTACACCGCGCCGCCCGCGCTCGGGCCGAGGATGAGCGAGATCTGCGGGATCACGCCCGACGACGCGACGTTGCGGCGGAAGATCTCCGCGAACTGCGTGAGCGCCGCGACGCCCTCCTGGATGCGGGCCCCGCCGCCGTCGGAGATGCCGATGAGCGGCACCCCGGTGCGCAGCGCGAGGTCCTGCACCTTGGTGATCTTCTGCCCGTGGACCTCGCCGAGGCTGCCGCCGAACACCGTGAAGTCCTGCGAGTACACGCACACCTGGCGGCCGTCGATCGTGCCGTGACCGACGACGACGCCGTCGCCCGCCAGCCGCTTCTTCTCCAGACCGAAGTTGTGGGAGCGGTGCTTCGCGAACGCGTCGAGCTCGACGAAGCTCCCCTCGTCGAGGAGCGCGTCGATGCGCTCGCGGGCCGTCTTCTTGCCGCGCGCGTGCTGCTTGGTCCGCGCTGCCTCCTCGGGCAGCCCGACCGCCTCCGCACGACGGCGGTCGAGGTCGGCGAGCTTCGCCGCGGTCCCGGTGAGGCGGGGCGCGTCGGCGCTCTCGGTCGTCGCGGGCGAGGTCGTCGCAGAGTCCGTCACGCACCCGAGCCTAGTTGGAGGATCGCACCCACTCGATGCGGCCGCCGCCAGCACCGCGGGGGCCTGGGTTGGTGGGTACCCACAACTCGGCCGGTCGCAGGTCGGCCGGTCCCCGCCTCGTGCGGCGCCCGCGCGGTGCGCGAGGATGGCGGGCATGGCGACCGCGCACGACCCCGAGACCCCGTCCGGCGACGAGCGACCCCCGCTGCGGGCCGACTTCCTGCGCGAGCTGCTCGTGGCGCCCGCCGGGCCGCTCGCCCGGCTCGAGGTCGTGCCCGAGTCCGCGTCCACCAACGCGGAGCTCGCGGACGCCGTCGCGCGCGACCCGGCGGCGTGGCCCGCTCCCGCGCTCCTCGTCGCCGAGCACCAGCCCGGGGGCCGCGGCCGGCTCGGCCGCTCGTGGACGACGCCGCCCCGCACCGCCCTGCTCGGCTCCCTCCTCCTGCGGCCCGGCGTGCCGCGCGAGGCCCTGAGCTGGCTCCCGCTGCTCGCCGGGCTCGCGACCGCCCGCGCGCTGCGCGCCACCGCCGGCGTCGAGGCCGTCGTCAAGTGGCCCAACGACGTCCTCGTCCCCGACCCCGGCGCGGGCGAGCCCGCACCGCTGCGCAAGGTCGCCGGCATCCTCGCCGAGGTGCTGCCCGACGGCGGGGTCGTCGTCGGCGTCGGCCTCAACGTCGCGCAGCGGCGCGACGAGCTGCCCGTCCCGACCGCCACCTCGCTCGCCCTCGCCGGAGCCGCGACCACCGACCGGGAGGTCGTGCTCGTCGCGCTGCACGAGGCTTTCGGCGAGGTCCTCGCGCGCTGGCAGGACGCCGGGGGCGACGCGCACGCCGCCGGGCTCGACGCCGACTGCGCCGAGGTCAGCGCGACGCTCGGCACGCGCGTGCGCGTCGAGCGCGTCGCGGGCGGGGACGTCGTCGGGCTCGCGACCGGGCTCGCCCCCGACGGCGGCCTCGAGGTCCGCCTCGACGACGGCACGACGACCGTCCACCACAGCGGCGACGTGCACCACCTGCGCCCCCACGCCTGACCGGCCCACGCCTGACCGGCCCCCGACGGCCCCCCGAGATCGGCGGTCCGCGGCCGGATCGGCGGTCGTGCGTGCCGATCTCGCGTGCGCCTGCCGACGTCGACGAGCCCGGCCGAGGAATAGGATCGCCGGGTGCCAGTGGACCCGGAGAACGAGCTCGCCCCCGCACCGTCCGCGACGACCGCGGAGGACGGCGCGCCGACCACCGAGGCCGAGGCGACCGAGGCGGTGCTCGACGAGGCGCTCCTCGGAGGACCCCGCACCCTGACCGTCGAACGGCTCGCCGAGCGGGCCGGCGTCGACGAGGACCGCGTCCGCGCCTACTGGCAGGCGCTCGGCCTCCCGCTCACCGAGGGTGAGGAGCACGCCTTCACCGAGCGCGACGCGCAGGCGCTCGCGGACGTGTTCGCGTTCGCCGAGCAGGAGCAGCTCGACCAGCGCGCGCTCACGACGCTCATCCGTTCGACGGGGCACACGACCGAGCGCCTCGTGCTGTGGCAGGTCGAGGCGCTCGTCGAGCACCTCACGCGGCGCTTCGACCTCGACGACACGAGCGCGCGCCTGCTCGTGCTCGACCGGCTGCCCGAGCTCGCGCCCGTCCTCGAGGAGCAGCTCCTGCACGCGTGGCGGCGCCAGCTCGCGGCCGTCGCCGGGAGGTTCGCGGTCGAGTTCTCCGACGCCCGCGCGACCGCGGTCGACGAGCACGAGCTCCCGCTCCCGCGTGCGGTCGGGTTCGCGGACATCGTCTCCTTCACGCAGCGCACGCGCGGGCTCGGCTCGAGCGAGCTCGCCGAGTTCGTGCAGCTCTTCGAGACGAGCGCGCGCGACGTCATCACCGCGGCGGGCGGTCGCGTCGTCAAGACGATCGGCGACGCGGTGCTCTACGTGGCCGACGACGTCGCGACCGGCGCGCGCGTCGCGCTCGGCCTGGCCGCGGCGGGCGGCCGCGAGGAGGACGTCGACGTGCCGCCCGTGCGCGTGAGCCTCGTGTGGGGACGCGTGCTGTCCCGGTTCGGCGACGTGTTCGGCCCGAGCGTCAACCTCGCGGCGCGACTGGTCGACATCGCCGACCCGACGACCGTGCTCGTCGACCGCGAGACCGCGGGCCTGCTCGCCGGCGACCAGCGGTTCGCGCTCACGGCGCAGCCCGAGACGGAGGTGCAGGGTCTCGGCACGATCGAGCCCGTGCGCCTCCAGTGGGCCTACCGCGGCTGACCGGCTGCGCCGGGCGCGCGGTCGCCGACGTCCGCCCGCCAGCGCAGGGCCCGGTCAGACGGCCTCGAGGAGCCCCGGGCCGTCGTTCGTCACCGAGTTGACCAGGGTCGAGATCTCGCGCGCGACCATGGGGACGTCGTCGTGCGGGCCGCCGAGCCCGAGGAGGTCGGCGGCGCCCCGCGCGTCGACCGCCGGGTCGAGCCACGCGTCCCAGGCGTCGGACGGCAGGGCGAGCGGCATGCGGTCGTGGATCTCGGCGAGGTAGGGCGCCGCGTCGGTCGTGATGATGGTCGTCGAGACGAGCCAGCGGTCCGGGTCGTCGTCCGCCTTGGTGCGGTCGCGCCAGAACTCGTAGAGCCCCGCGAACGCGGCGCTGCGCCCGTCGCCGGGCGCGATCCAGTACGGCTGCTTGGGGACCTTGCCCCGGCGCGCCGGCGCGCCCGCGGACCCGGCGGGGGACGCGCCGTCGGGCAGGACGCGCCACTCGTAGTAGCCGTCGGCGGGCACGAGGCACCGTCGCACGCCGAACGGCTTGGCGAACGCCGGCTTGTCCAGGATCGACTCCGCGCGCGCGTTGATCATCCGCGCGCCGCCCTTCGGGTCCTTCGACCACGACGGCACGAGGCCCCAGCGCGCGAGCCGCAGCGAGCGGCGCACCTCTCCCGTGTCCTTCGCGGCGCGCTCGACGACGATTCGCACCGGGTCCGTCGGCGCGAGGTTCCACGACGGCGGGAGGAGGCGCGCGTCGTCGGCCACGTCGGCGATCGCGAACTCGTCCGCGAGGTCCTGGGCGTCCCGGAAGGAGGCATAGCGTCCGCACATGCCTCCAGGGTGCCGCACGCCACCCACGCTCGCGCCGGGCCGGCGGGCGCGCGCACGGGGAGGGCCGCCGGGGGAGAGCAGGGTCACGCCCGGAAGCCCGGTCCGCACGCGATCGAATCGTTACGATGGGAGTCATGCCACCCTCCTCGGTCGACCCCGCCGTGCCCCGACCGAGATCGTCCGCCCGCTGGGTCCTGCTCCTCGGCGCGCTCGCCACGCTGCCCGCGCTCACGGTGGACATGTACCTCCCGCTCCTGCCCGAGGTGGGCGCCGAGCTCGGTGCGCCCGACTCCCTCGCGCAGCTCACGCTGTCCGGCATGCTCCTCGGTGGCGCGGTCGGGCAGCTCGTCATCGGGCCGCTCTCCGACCGCTACGGCCGTCGTCTGCCCGTGCTCGTCGGGCTCTCGCTGCACGTCGTCACGTCGCTCCTGTGCGCGTTCGCGCCCAACATCGGCATCCTCGTCGGCCTGCGCGTGCTCCAGGGGTTCTTCAACGCGTCCGCGTCCGTCGTCGCGATCGCCGCCATCCGCGACCGGTTCACCGGGTCCGACGCCGCGCGCGTCCTGTCGCGGCTCATGCTCGTCATCGGGCTCGCGCCGCTCCTCGCGCCCTCCCTCGGGTCGTTCATCGGCGCGCACGCCACCTGGCGGGCGGTCTTCTGGGTCCTCGCGCTCGGCGGCGTCGTCCTCGGCGCGATCGTCCTGTTCTTCATGCCCGAGTCCCTGCCGCTCGAGCGGCGTCGCCCCGCCGGGGCGCGCACCGTCCTGCGCGGGTACGCAGGCCTCCTGCGCGACCGGCACTTCGTCGCGCTCGCCGTGCTCCCCGGCCTCGGGCAGGCCGTCCTCATGAGCTACGTCGTCGGCTCACCCTTCGTCCTGCAGGAGGGGTACGGGCTGAGCCACGGGCAGTTCGCGCTCCTGTTCGCCGTGAACGGCATCGGGCTCGTGCTGTCGGCGCAGGCGAACGCCGCGCTCGTCCGCCGCGTCGCACCCGTGCGGCTGCTGCGGACGGCGCTCGTCGTGCAGGGCGTGTTCGCCGTCGGCCTCCTCGTGGTCGCCCTGACGGGGGCGGGCGGGATCGTCGGGATCGTCGCCGCGCTGTTCCTCGTCCTGTCGATGCAGGGCCTCATCCCCGCGAACGCCTCCGCGCTCGCGCTGACCCGGCACGGCGAGATCGCCGGCACCGCCGCCGCGGTCATCGGCGCGTTCCAGGCAGGCGTCGCGGGGCTCGTGAGCCCGCTCGTCGGCGTCCTCGGCGGCGACGCCGTCGCGATGTCCACCGTCATGCTCGGGGCGGTCGTCGCGTCGATCCTCGTGCTCGCGCTCGCCACGCCGGCGTTCCGCCGCGGGGGCTGGCACACGCCCGTCTGACCCGGTCTTCGCCGCCCTTTCACACGTCCTCCCGCTGGTCCGGCGCACGCATTCGCGCCCGACCCTCTACTCTCGGACCGTGCCGAAGACCGCCCCCGCCTCGCCGCCCGCACGCGCGAGGTCCCGCGCGACGCAGGAGACACGCTCCCGCAAGGGGGCGACGGACAAGCCCGCCGGGGGCCCGCACCACGCCCGCGCGCTCCGCTCGCACCGCGTCGCCCGGGCGATCGGGCTGGTCCTCACCGGCGCGTTCGTCTTCCTGGCCGTCGGCGCCGGAGCCGTGTACCTCGACCTCAAGTCGAAGATCACCGTGAGCGACGTGTCCGAGTACGTGGTCGGCATGCCGACCGAGGAACCACCGAAGGACCCGTCCGACCCGTTCGCCGGCAAGGCGCTCAACATCCTCGTCATGGGCACGGACTACCGCGACGCCGAGAACGCCGCGCTCGCGGGCGAGGAGGAGGGAATGCGGTCCGACACCACGTTCATCGTGCACGTGTCCGGCGACCGCACGCGCATGGAGGTCGTGTCGATCCCGCGCGACTCGCTCGTCGACCTGCCCGCGTGCAAGCTTCCCGACGGGTCGATGTCCTCGCCGCGCCGCAACACCATGTTCAACGAGGCGTTCCAGATCGGGTCGGGCGGCGTCGACGACATGGACGCGGCCGCCGGCTGCACGATCTCGTCGGTCTACAGCCTCACGGGCGTGCCCATCACCAACCACGTCGTGGTCAAGATGACCGGGGTCGTCGGCGTGGTCGACGCTATCGACGGCGTGACCATGTGCTTCCCGGAGCCGATCAAGGAGGATCCGCGGTACGGCACCCTCGACCTGCCCGCCGGCGAGCACACGCTCAACGGTCACGAGGCGATCGGTTTCCTCCGGGCACGGCACGGCAAGGGCATGGGACTCGAGATGGGCTCCGACCTCACGCGCATCGCCCGGCAGCAGGCGTTCATCGACTCGGCGGTGCGCGAGCTGCTCTCGCAGAACATCATCACCAACTCGCCCCAGCTCTACGGGGTCATCGAGGCCGTGCTCGGCTCGATCAGCGCGGACCCCACCATCGCCGACCCGACGGCGCTCGCCGGGCTCGCGTTCAGCCTGCGGGCCATCAAGCCCTCCGAGGTCGTCTTCACCCAGGTCCCCGTCGTGGACGCGGCGAGCGACCGCAACCGCGTCGAGTGGACGGCGGAGGCCGACGCGATCTGGCAGCGGCTGATCGACGACGCACCCCCGCCCGGCCACGAGCCCGTCACGGACCCGCGCGACGACGCCACGGCCCCCGCGGACGGCGCGACCGACCCCGGAGCGGGGACCGACCCGGGCACCACCGACCCCGGGACCGGTGCCGTCGACCCTGGCACGGGCGCGACGGACCCGGGAGCGGGGACCGACCCGGGTGCCGGCGCGACGGAAGCGCCACGCGACGGCGTGTGCCCCTGACGTCGCTCAGGGCCGCGACGCGCCGAGCGCGGCCAGGCGTCGCACGGCCTCGTGCAGGACGTCCTCGCGCTTGACGAACGTGAACCGGACGCGCGACGCGAGCGCGCGCGCCGTCGTCGACCCCGGGGTGCAGAACGCGCTCACGGGGACGGCCACGACGCCCGCGAGGGCGGGCAGCTCGCGGCACAGCGCTGTGCCGTCCTCGAATCCGAGCGCGGCGCCGTCGGCGATGACGAAGTACGTGCCCTGCGGCACGACGACGTCGAACCCCGCGCGGACCAGGCCCTCGCACAGCAGGTCACGGCGTGCGGCGAGCGAGTCGGCGAGCGCGCGCGGGGTCTCGTCGTCCGCGAGCGCGTCGGCGATCGCGGGCTGGAACGGCGCGCCCGACGTGTAGGTGAGGAACTGCTTCACCGTGCGGACCGCCGTCACGAGGGGCGCGGGCCCGTGCAGCCACCCCACCTTCCACCCCGTGAACGAGAACGTCTTGCCGGCCGAGGAGATGGTGATCGTCCGCTGCCGCATCCCCGGCAGCGTCGCGATCGGCACGTGCCGGGCGTCGTCGAACGTCAGGTGCTCGTACACCTCGTCCGTGACGACCACGACGTCGTGCCGGCGCGCGACGGCGGCGATCGCGTCGAGCTCGTCGAGGTCGAGGACCGTGCCCGTCGGGTTGTGCGGCGAGTTCACGACGATCAGGCGCGTCCGGTCGGTGACAGCGGCGCGCAGCGCGTCCACGTCGAGCCGGAAGCGGTCGGGGCCGGGGAGCAGGGGAACCGTGACGTGGCGCGCACCCGCGAGCGCGATGCACGCGGCGTGGGAGTCGTAGAACGGCTCCAGCGTCACGACGTCGTCGCCCGGCCCGGCGAGCGCGAGGATCGTCGCCGCGAGCGCCTCGGTGGCGCCCGTCGTCACGAGCACCTCGGTCTCCGGGTCCGGGTCCAGGCCGTAGTGGCGGAGCTGGTGGCTCGCGACGGCGTTGCGCAGCTCGAGGACGCCCGGGCCCGGCGGGTACTGGTTGTGGCCGTCCTCGATCGCGCGCACCGCGGCGTGCTTCACCGCGGCCGGGCCGTCGACGTCCGGGAAGCCCTGCCCGAGGTTGATCGCCCCGGTGCGCTGCGCGAGCGCCGTCATCTCGGCGAAGATCGTCGCCGCGACCGCGCCGTCGGCCCCCAGGAGGCCCGTGGCGCGCGCGGCGGCCTGCCAGCGGCCGGGCGGGAGGTCCGTCATGGCCCGACCCTAGCCGTCGCGACGACCACGATGTGGGACGCCGGAAGGGGGGTCCCCTCTCGACGGCGCGGGATTCCGGGGCGCCCGCGACCTTGTCCACAGGGGCGGTTCACGGGGGCGCGTCCATGCCCTACTCTCTGGCGCAGATCGTTGACGACCGGCGGGGCAGCCGGCCGACGGAGCAGGGGGAATGCTCGACATGTCTACGGACACGCACGCCGTCGGCGTGCTCGAGGGCGAGGTGCGCGAGCTTGTCCGACGGCGCGGGGTGGACCCCGCGCGCGACCGCGCGGCCGTCGACCAGCTCGTGCGCGACGTCGTCGCGGACTACGAGACGCGCAGCGCGCTCGGGGCCGTCGCGCCGCTCGCCGACCCCGCCGCTGCCGGTCGCGCGGTCGTCGACGCCGTCGCCGGGCTGGGGCCGCTCCAGCCCTACCTCGACGACCCGGAGATCGAGGAGATCTGGATCAACGCGCCCTCCCAGGTGTTCGTGGCGCGCAGCGGCTCGTCGGAGCTGACGACGACGATCCTCACGGCACAGCAGGTGCGCGACCTCGTGGAGCAGATGCTGCGGTCGTCCGGGCGTCGGCTCGACCTGTCGAGCCCGTTCGTCGACGCGTGCCTGCCGGGCGGGGAGCGGCTGCACGTCGTCATCCCCGACGTCACGCGCAGCGAGTGGGCGGTGAACATCCGCAAGCACGTCGTCCGGGCGTCGCACCTGGACGACCTGGTCCGGCTCGGCGCGCTCCCGCCCCAGGCCGCCGCCTTCCTCGACGCGTCCGTGCGGGCCGGGCTGAACATCCTCGTCGCGGGAGCCACGCAGGCGGGCAAGACGACGATGCTCAACGCCCTCGCCGGGTCGGTCCCGCCCGCGCAGCGCGTCGTCACGTGCGAGGAGGTGTTCGAGCTGCGCTTCGCCGTGCGCGACGTCGTGTCGCTCCAGTGCCGGCAGCCGAGCCTCGAGGGCACGGGCGAGATCCCCCTGCGGCGCCTGGTGAAGGAGGCGCTGCGCATGCGCCCGGACCGCATCGTCATCGGCGAGGTCCGCGAGGCGGAGAGCCTCGACCTGCTCGTCGCGCTGAACGCCGGAGTCCCGGGGATGTGCACGATCCACGCGAACTCCGCCCGGGAGGCGATCACCAAGATGTGCACGCTGCCCCTGCTCGCGGGCGAGAACGTCTCGGACCGCTTCGTGGTGCCGACGGTCGCGTCCGCGATCGACCTCGTCGTGCACCTGGGCGTCGACGCCGACGGGCGTCGCGGCGTGCGCGAGATCCTCGGTGTGACGGGCCGCGTCGAGCAGGGCGTCGTGGAGGCCGCGGAGATCTTCGTCCGCTCGGGCGACCGTCTGGTGCGCGCGGGCGGTTTCCCGCCGCGCGCCGAGCGCTTCGCCCGCGCGGGCATCGACCTGGCAGCGGTCCTGCGGGCGGGCCCGGCCGGGGCCGACGTGCTCGACGGCGCCGCGCCGACGAGGGTGGGCTGACCGTGGGCGTGGCGGTGGGCCTCCTCCTCGGCGCGGGGCTGTTCTGCGTCTGGTGGTCGTTCTGGGCGCCCGGGCCCCCGCGCGTGCGTCGTGCCGACGGGTGGGCGGCACGCACGCAGGACCTGCTCGTCCAGGCCGGCGCACCGGCAGTGACACCCGGTGCCCTGGTGGTCGCGAGCGTCGGCGTCGGGCTCGTCGTCCTCGTGGTCGGGACCGTCCTCGCGCGGTCGTGGACGATCGCGGCCTGCTTCGGTGTGATCGCCGCGGGAGCGCCCTCCCTCCTCGTGCGGTCCCGCGCCCGGCGGCGGCGTGCGCGGCTCCGGGAGGTCTGGCCCGAGGTGCTGGACCACCTGTCCTCGGGCGTGCGCGCGGGGCTGTCGCTGCCCGAGGCCGTCGGTCAGCTCGGCGAGCGCGGTCCGGTCGAGCTGCGCGAGCCGTTCACCCAGTTCGCGCGGGACTACCGCGCGTCCGGCCGGTTCGGGGAGTGCCTCGACCTGCTCAAGGACCGGCTCGCGGACCCTGTCGCCGACCGCATCGTCGAGGCGCTCCGCATCACGCGGGACGTCGGCGGCACCGACCTGGGTCGCCTCCTGCGCACCCTGTCTACCTTCTTGCGCGAGGACGCCCGCACGCGCGGTGAGCTCGAGGCCCGCCAGTCGTGGACCGTGAACGGGGCGCGCCTCGCGGTCGCCGGCCCGTGGGTCGTGCTCGGCTTCCTCGCGACGCGCCCGGAGACGGCGGCCGCGTACAACACGATGGCGGGTGCGGTCGTCCTGGCCGCCGGCGCCGCGTGCTCCGCGGCGGCGTACCAGCTGATGCTGCGGATCGGGCGGCTGCCCGAGGAAGAGCGGGTGCTGCGATGAGCGCCGTCGACGTGTCCTGGACCGGTGCCGCGCTCGGCGCGCTCGGCGGGCTGGGTGTCCTCCTCGTGGTCGCCGGGCTCCGGGGGCGGTCGATCCGCCTCGACGAGCGGCTCGCGCCCTATCTGCGCACCCATGACCGCACGTCCGTCCTGCTGCGCGACCACCCCGTGCGATCACCCTTCCCGACCCTCGAACGACTCCTCGCGCCGCTGCTCGCCGACGCGGGCCGCGCGCTGGAACGGTTCGGCTCGACGGCGTCCGACGTCCGGCGCCGCCTCGACCGTGCCGGCCGCGGACGCAGCGTCGAGCAGTTCCGCGCACGGCAGCTCGTGTGGGGCGTCGTCGGGCTCGGCGGCGGGACGGCGCTCGCCGTGCTGCTCGCGGCGACGCGGGGGTCGTCCGTCGCCGCACTGGTGGTCCTCGTGCTGCTGTGCGGCGTCGGCGGTGTGCTCGCGTGCGACCACGCGCTGACCCGCGCCGTGCGACGTCGGGAGGAGCGCATGCTCGCCGAGTTCCCCACGGTCGCCGAGCTCCTGGCGCTCGCGGTGAACGCGGGCGAGGGGCCGGTCGCGGCGCTCGAGCGCGTCGCGACCACCGCGCACGGCGAGCTCTCCGGCGAGCTGCGCACGACCCTCGCGACCGTGCGTGCCGGGACCCCGCTCGCCCGGGCGCTCGAGCAGCTCGCCGACCGCACCGGGCTGCCGAGCCTCACCCGTTTCGCGGAGGGTGTCGCGGTGGCCGTGGAACGGGGGACCCCGCTCGCCGACGTGCTGCGGGCGCAGGCGCAGGACGTTCGTGAGTCGGGACGTCGCGCGCTCATGGAGGCGGGCGGGAGGAAAGAGGTCCTGATGATGGTCCCCGTCGTCTTCCTCATCCTCCCCGTGACGGTGGTCTACGCCGTCTTCCCGTCGCTCGCGACCCTGCGGCTCGGCTTCTGAGCAGCAGCGACCAAGTGTCCGGGACGACCGCCCGGCACGACCGATCGAAACGACGACGAAGGAGAACCATGCAGGGGTGGAATCGAGGGAACCAGGCGGTGCGCGCCGCAGCGCGCGGCGCGCTCGGGCGGCTGACCGGTCAGGACCCGGAACGCGGCGACGTGCCGGGCTGGGTGCTCATCACCCTGATGACGGCCGGGTTGGTGATCGCCCTCTGGGCCGTCGCCGGGCCGGCGCTGACGCAGGCCTTCAGCAACGCCATCTCGAGCGTCGGCGCCCCCTGAGATGGTGCGTCGCGGTGGTCCGGGAGCCGGCGTCGAGGACCCGGAGCGGGGCTCCGCCGTCGTCGAGTTCACCCTCGTCTCCGTCCTCGTGCTCGTGCTGTTCCTCGGGGTCGTCCAGGTCGCGCTCGCCGTCCACGTGCGCGCGACGCTGGTGGACTGCGCGGCGGAAGGTGCCCGCGTCGCGGGCCGTGCCGACCGTGGCCCGCACGACGGCGCGGACCGCACGCGCGACCTCGTCGTGTCCGCGCTCTCGGCGCGGTACGCGCAGGACGTCGTCGCGCGCCGGACCGTCGTGGACGGTCTGCCCGTCGTCGAGGTCACCGTGACCGCGCCGCTCCCGGTCGTCGGACTGCTCGGCCCGGCCGGAGCACTCACCGTCCGCGGTCACGCGCTGGAGGAGGCCCCGTGACGCGCCTGCTCGCTCGGCTCCGCGCGAGGCTGACGGGGCAGCGCGCGGACCGGGGGAGCGCGGTCGTCGAGTTCCTCGGTGTCGCGCTCGTCCTCCTCCTGCCGGTCCTGTACCTCGTGCTCACGGTGGGGCGGGTGCAGGCCGCGACGTTCGCCGTGGAGGGCGCCTCCCGCGAGGCGGCGCGTGCGTTCGTCACGGCGCCGTCGAGCGACGACGGCGCCCGGCTCGCCTCGGCGGCCGTGGCCCTGGCGCTCGGCGACCAGGGGTTCGCCCCCAGCGCGGGCGGTCTGACGATCGCCTGCTCGTCACAGGTCTGCCTGGAGCCGGGCGGCGAGGTGACGGCGCACGTCCGGCTCGACGTGCCGCTCCCGCTCGTGCCCGAGCTCGTGCGGGGGGTCGTCCCCCTCGCGGTCCCCGTGGAGGCGCGCCACGTCGCGTCCGTCGACGCGTACGCGGCGCGGCGGCCGTGAGCGCCCCGACACCCCTGGGCGCCCCGGCGCCGGGTGATGCGCCCGGACCCGTCGCCGGGCGACGGTCCGGGGCGGTCGTCCGCGGGTCGGCGGCGCTCGTCGCGCGGCTCCGGGGCTCGGACGAGCGGGAGGAGGACGGCCGCATCCTGCTGCTCACGAGCGCGTTCGTCGCGTTCGCGCTGCTCCTCGTGACGGTCGTGGTGAGCGCCACGGAGGTGCACCTCGAACGCAAGCGGCTCTACGCGCTCGCGGATGCGCTCGCCCTCACGGCGGCCGACTCGACGACCCCTGAGACGTTCTACTCCGGCGGCGCCGCGCCGCCGGTCGAGGGTGCCGTCCTCACGCTGACCGACGCCGGGATCCGCGCGGACGTCGACGACTATCTCGCCCGGAACCCCGCGGCGCTCGCCGGTCTGAGCGAGGTCGCGGTGACCGAAGCGTCGACCGGCGACGGGCGCACGGCGTCGGTCGGCCTCGCCGCGCGGGCGCGACCCGCGATGATCAGCTGGGTGACCGGGGCGTGGAGTGATGGCATCATCGTGCGTGCAGAGTCACGTGCCAGAGCGTGGTGAGCACCTGTTGCTGTTCGACGAAGAACGTCCAGGGAAAGGAATACCGCAACGTCGCGTGAGCGCGCTCGCGCGCCTTTGTTCACTTTCTTAACTTTGGATGGCCACTTCTGGTTCGGCCCTGTCAAAACCCCAGGTTCGCCGCTATGGTGATCCGGTCCGACAACAACTCCAACGATGGAGAGCTACAACATGAACGCACGAGCAACGAAGAAGCTCGTCGCCGGGGGTGCCCTCGGTGCGATGCTCATCGGCACGGTCGCCCTCGCGTCCGCCGCCTCCGCCGACCCGGTGGACGGCACCGACGTCGACGTCTCCGTGGAGATCGAGTCCAACGTGGAGCCGGGCAACCTCGCCCTCACCGTCGCCGCGAGCTCGACCACGCTGACCGAGGCCGACGAGTCGTCGGTCGAGGGCACGCGCGAGTTCAACGGTGCGCTGCCGGAGGTCACCGTCACCGACACGCGGACCGAGGTGCCCGAGGGCGCCTACTGGTACGTGCTGGGCAGCGCGTCGGCCTTCACGGGCGACGCGGGCGAGATCGGTGCCGACAACCTCGGCTGGGCCCCGACCCTCGTCGACGGTGGCGACACCGGCCTGGTCTCCGAGGGCGAGCCGGTCGAGCCCTCCCTCGAGAACGGCCCGGGTCTCGTCGACCAGGAGCTCCTGGTCTCGACGTTCGACTCGGCCGAGGTCAACCCCGAGGGTTCCTGGACCGCCGGCGCGAACCTCACGCTGCGCACGGGTGAGGACGTCGCGCCGGGCGCGTACAACTCGACCATCACGCTGTCCCTGTTCGAGGACTGAGCCGTCCCGACGTCCCGGTGACCGGTTCCGACCGGGCACCGACCGAGTAGTCACACGACGGGTCGCACCGTCCCGCACGACCACGGTCGTGCCGGGCGGGCGACCCGTCGTCGTACGGAGAGAAGCCCCTGCGTGATCCCCGCACCAACGCACCCCGCCCGCACCGGGTCCCCGTCCCGCCGCCGCGGGCGTCGTCTCGTCCTGGCCGCGACCGCCCTCGCCCTCGGCCTCCTGCCCGCGACCCCGCTCGCCGTCGGCGCGTCCGCGACGACCGCCGCCACGAGCGCGCACGCCGGCGTCACGAACGCGCAGGCCGACGTCGTGAGCGCTCTGCCGACGGCGCTGCCCCTCGACACCGAGGACCGCATCACGTGGGGCGCCAAGCCCGCGGACGCGAACGGTCCCGACGGGCGTCGCGGCGTCGACCTCGTCGCCGACCCGGGCACGACGGTCGAGGAGCACATCGCCGTCTCGAACTTCAGCGACGTGCCGGCCACGTTCGCGCTCAAGGCCGCGGACGGCTACCTCACCGCCAACGGGCGCTTCAACATGCTCTCCTCGGACCAGGAGTCCACCGACGCGGGGACGTGGTTCACCGTCCAGGAGAGCGTCGATGTGGGCCCGAAGGAGACGGTCGTCGTCCCGTACACGATCACGGTCCCCGAGAACGCGACCCCGGGCGACCACCCGGCGGGCATCGCCGCGTCGGTCACGAGCACGGGCGGCGGCGAGGGCGGGACGAGCGTCGGCGTCGAGAGCCGTGTCGGGTTCCGCGTCACGACGCGCGTCACCGGCGAGGTCCAGCCCGCGCTCGCCGTCGAGGACGTCAAGGCGTCCTACGCGCCGTCGTGGAACCCGTTCGCCGCGGGCGACCTCAGTGTCTCCTACGACGTCGCCAACGACGGCAACGTGCGCCTCGGCGCCGAGGGCCAGGTCGCGACGTCCGCCCTCTTCGGCGCCGTGACGGACGAGGCGACGGCGGAGCCGCTCGGGGAGGTCCTGCCGGGCGGATCCCTGCGGAGCAAGGTCGCGTTCGCCGACGTCTGGCCGCTCGGACCGGTCAGCACGACGATCACCGTCACGCCGACGGTCGTCGGCGACGACCAGGTGGACGCGCCGCTCGACCCGGTCACGGTCACCGTCACCACGTGGGCGGTCCCGTGGCCGCAGCTCCTGCTCCTCGCGATCGTCGTGGTCGTGATCGTGGGCGTCCGGGACGACCGCCGACGCCGGCGCCAGCGCCTCGAGGCGATGCTCGCGAAGGCGCGTGACGAGGGCCGCCAGCAGGCGACGACCGCCGAGCGGGCGCCGTCGACCACGGGCGGCTCCGCCCCGCAGGGCGGCACGAAGGACTGACGGCGACGCGCCGTCGGGCGTGCCCCGCCCGGGGACGCCGAACCCCCGCGGCGGCCCCGCGCGCGGACCCCGCGCGGAGCCCCCGCGCGGTCCCGTCGCCGTCGCCTCGCGCGACGGCGCCGACCGCGCGCGGGGTCGCGTAACCTTGAACCTCGTGGCCATCATCGACTTCCCGTCCGAGATCAAGGCGCTGCGGAGCACGCTCGAGTCCATCGAGAGCGTGAGCGACCCGGAGGAGCTGCGCGCGACGATCGCGAACCTCTCGGAGAAGGCGTCGGCGCCCGACCTGTGGGACGACCCCGACGCGGCGCAGAAGGTGACGTCGGCGCTCTCCGCCGCGCAGTCGGAGCTGGACCGGGTGAAGAAGCTCGGGCAGCGCATCGCCGACGTCGAGACCCTGGTCGAGATGGGCCAGGAGATGGAGGACGAGGACACCCTCGTCGAGGCCGAGAACGAGGTCGCCGCCATCCGCAAGGACCTCGACCAGCTCGAGGTCCGCACCCTGCTCGCCGGCGAGTACGACGCGCGCGAGGCCGTCGTGACGATCCGCGCGGGCGCCGGTGGCGTCGATGCGGCCGACTTCGCCGAGATGCTGCTGCGCATGTACCTGCGCTGGGCGGAGCGCCACGGCTACCCGACCACGGTCCTCGACACGTCGTACGCCGAGGAGGCGGGGCTCAAGTCCGCGACGTTCGAGGTGAAGGCGCCGTACGCGTTCGGCCACCTCTCCGTCGAGGCGGGCACCCACCGCCTCGTGCGCATCTCGCCGTTCGACAACCAGGGCCGTCGCCAGACGTCGTTCGCGGCGGTCGAGGTGATCCCGCTCATCGAGCAGACGGACTCGATCGAGATCCCGGAGTCGGAGATCAAGGTCGACGTGTTCCGGTCCTCGGGCCCGGGCGGGCAGTCGGTCAACACCACCGACTCCGCGGTGCGCATGACGCACATCCCGACGGGCATCGTCGTCTCGATGCAGAACGAGAAGTCGCAGATCCAGAACCGCGCCGCGGCTCTCCGCGTGCTCCAGTCCCGCCTGCTGCTCGTGCGCCAGGAGGAGGAGAACGCGAAGAAGAAGGAGCTCGCGGGCGACATCAAGGCGAGCTGGGGCGACCAGATGCGCTCCTACGTGCTGCAGCCGTACCAGATGGTCAAGGACCTGCGCACCGAGCACGAGGTGGGCAACCCCTCGGCGGTGTTCGACGGCGACATCGACGACTTCATCGAGGCCGGGATCCGCTGGCGCCGCGGGGTGCAGAAGGAGGCCTGACCTTCCGCGG
Source organism: Cellulosimicrobium sp. XJ-DQ-B-000 (assembly GCF_031119065.1). NCBI lineage: Bacteria > Bacillati > Actinomycetota > Actinomycetes > Micrococcales > Promicromonosporaceae > Cellulosimicrobium > Cellulosimicrobium sp. XJ-DQ-B-000. Next base: position 446,919 of record NZ_JAVHYN010000001.1, on the reverse strand, counting down.
CCGCCCCGGGCCGATTGATCCGAGCAACGGATCGATGCACCCGGGCGCGGCGTGTCCGCCCCGCCGGGCCGGAGACACATGCCTACCCTCGGGATCGTGCGACGAACCCCGTTCGTCCACGGATCGACCCCCGACCCGAGGAACGTGCCGCTGTGATCCGCTTCGAGAACGTCACCAAGGTCTACGCGCGCGGCGCGAGGCCGGCCGTCGACGACGTGTCGTTGGAGGTCCGGCGCGGCGAGTTCGTCTTCCTCGTCGGCGCGTCCGGCTCCGGCAAGTCGACGTGCCTGCACCTCGTCCTGCGCGAGGAGCGCCCGACGAAGGGCAAGGTCTTCGTGGCGGGCCGCGACCTCGGGTCGATGTCGAGCTGGAACGTCCCCAAGCTGCGCCGCCAGATCGGGGTGGTGTTCCAGGACTTCCGCCTGCTGCCCAACAAGACCGTGTTCGAGAACGTCGCGTTCGCGCTCCAGGTGATCGGCAAGCCGCGCCACACCATCGCCATCACGGTGCCCGAGACGCTCGAGATGGTGGGCCTCGCGGGCAAGGAGAAGCGTCGCCCGCACGAGCTCTCCGGCGGTGAGCAGCAGCGCGTCGCCATCGCGCGCGCCATGGTCAACCGCCCGCCGATCCTGCTCGCCGACGAGCCGACCGGGAACCTCGACCCCACGACGTCCCTCGGGATCATGCGCCTGCTCGACCGCATCAACCGCACCGGCACGACCGTCGTGATGGCGACGCACGACGAGGAGATCGTCAACCAGATGCGCCGCCGCGTCGTCGAGCTCGACACCGGCACGCTCGTGCGCGACCAGGCGCACGGCTCCTACGGCGCGCGCGGCCAGGTGATCCCCGACCCGACGGCCGGCCCGGCGCCCGAGTCGGCGCCGACCGCCGTCGTGCGCCGGACGGCACGCCCGTCCGCAGCACCCGACCCGGCGTCGTCCTCGACGCAGGACCCGGCCGAGGCGCCGGACCGGACGCCGGCGACCGGCGCGACGCCCGCGGTCGACGCTTCGGGCCGGCCACCGCTGCCCCGGCGACGCTCGACGCGTCGCCACGTCGACGCGACGGCGGGGGAGTGAGCGGCGTGCGACTCCAGTTCATCCTCGCGGAGCTCGGCCAGGGCCTGCGGCGCAATGTCTCCATGGCCGTCTCCGTCGTGCTGGTCACCTTCGTCTCGCTCACGTTCGTCGGGTCGTCGCTGCTGCTCCAGGCGCAGATCGGCAAGCTCAAGGACGACTGGTACGACAAGGTCGAGGTGTCCGTCTTCCTCTGCCCGGCCGGGTCGCCGTCGCCCACGTGCGCGGCCGGCGAGGCCACGCCCGACCAGATCGCGGCGATCGAGGACCTGTTCGACACCGAGCTCGGCGACGAGATCCAGACGGTCTACTTCGAGTCCAAGGACGACGCGTTCGCGGCGTTCACCGAGCGCTACCCCGACGGGTACCTCGGCACGCAGCTCACGGTCGACGACATGCAGGCGTCCTTCCGGCTCAAGCTCACCAACCCGGAGAACTACGAGGTCGTCAACGACGTCGTGACGGGGCGGCCGGGCGTCGAGGTGGTCGAGGACCAGCGCCGCATCTTCGACTCGCTGTTCCTCGCGCTCAACCGCGCGTCCCTGCTCGCGGCCGGTCTCGCGGCGGTCATGCTGCTCGCGGCCGTGCTGCTCATCACGACGACGATCCGCCTCTCCGCGCTGAGCCGACGGCGCGAGACGGGCATCATGCGGCTCGTCGGGGCGTCGAACCTGTTCATCCAGCTCCCGTTCCTCCTCGAGGGCGCGATCGCCGCCGTGCTCGGCGCGGTCCTGGCGGTGGGCGGGCTCTGGGTCGGCGTGAAGTACCTGGTCACCGACTGGTTGTCCCAGTCCGTGACGTGGGTGGCCTACGTCGACGAGGCGGACGTGCTGCGCATCGCACCCGTGCTCGTCGGGATCGCTTTCCTGCTGGCGGCCGTGTCCTCGGTCGTCACGCTCAACCGCCACACGAGGGTGTGAGATGACCCGGGACCTCCGCCGCGCGACAGCGGCTCTGATCGCCACGACCCTGCTCCTCGTGGGCGGCGTCGCCTCGGCGTCCGCCGACGACATCGACGACCGCCGGGCGGCGGCAGAGCGTCGCCAGTCCGAGATCCTCGGCAACCGCGAGCAGCTGCAGTCCGAGCTCGAGGACACGGACGCGGCGCTCGCGCAGGCCGTCGTCGACCTCCAGGCCATCGAGGCGCGGCTGCCCGTCGCGCAGGCCGAGCTCGACGCGGCCCAGGCCGAGGTCGAGCGGACGCAGCGCGAGGCGGAGCTGCTCGCGCAGCGGCTCGAGGACGCGCTGGGCCAGGAGGCCGCGATCAGCGCCGAGATCGAGCGCGGCGCGACCGAGGTGGCCGACGCCAAGTCGAGCATCGCCGAGATGGCGCGCCAGGCGTACCGCGGCCAGGGCGACGTCTCGAGCCTCGGCATCGTCACGGGTGCGCAGAGCACCGAGGAGTTCATCGCGGAGTACGCGGTCTCCTCGACGGCGGCGCGCAGCCAGTCCCGCTCGCTCCAGGAGCTGCTCGAGGCCGAGTCGGTGTCGCGCAACCGCGAGGCGCGCCTCCAGGCGGTGCGCGAGACGGTCACCGACCTCAAGCAGCAGGCGGACGAGAACCTCGTCGCCGCCGAGGCGGCGCGCACGGCCGCGGCCGACCGCAAGGCCGAGGTCGAGCAGCTCATCGTCGACCAGCAGGCCAAGAAGGCGACGATCGAGGAGCGCAAGTCCGCGGCCGAGGCCAAGGTCGCCGAGAACGAGGCCGCGCAGCAGTCCCTGCAGAGCGAGATCAAGGGCATCATCGCGGAGCAGGCGGAGCGTGACCGCAAGGCCGCCGAGGAGGAGGCGCGCCGCCAGCAGCAGAGCCAGCAGTCCGGCGGCGGTGGCGGGGGCGGTGGCGGCGGCGGGTCGTCCTCCGGCGGTGGTGGCGGCGGAGGTGGCGGTTCGTCCTCCGGCGGCGACCGCGGCAGCATCTCGAGCTTCCTGTCGTACCCGACGGCGGTGCCCTACGTGACCTCGAGCTACGGGATGCGCCTGCACCCCATCCTCGGCTACTACCGCCTGCACGCGGGGACGGACCTGCGCGCCTACTGCGGCACGCCGATCATGGCGGCCGGGCCCGGGACGGTCGTCCACGCCCAATGGCGCAACGGCTTCGGCAACCAGGTGCTCGTCAACCACGGCACGGTAGGCGGCAAGAACCTCATGACGAGCTACAACCACCTCACGCGCTTCGCGGTGTCGTCCGGCCGGACCGTCAACAAGGGTGACGTCATCGGCTACTCGGGCAACACCGGCCTCTCGGGGGCGTGCCACCTGCACTTCGAGGTGTACGTCAACGGGTCGACGATCGACCCGATGTCCGTGCTGCGCTGACCGGGCCGGGTCGCGCTCCGGGCGTCGCGCCCGACCCTCCCCGGCCCCCGCGCGACCGCACCCGGGGGATAATCGGTACCGGGCGCCGTCGGGCACCCGTACGCTGGGGCGCCCGCACGGCTCGGGGCCGACGCACGGACGGTGCCCCGGACGAGCACCCCGGGCGACAGCACCGACAGCAGAGAAGGACGGTAGGACACGGATGGCGAAGGACAGCGGCCGCAAGGTCGTCGCCAGCAACCGCAAGGCACGCCACGACTACGTGATCGAGGACGTGTACGAGGCGGGGATCGTCCTGTCCGGGACCGAGGTCAAGGCGCTGCGGATGGGCAGGGCGTCGCTCGTCGACGGCTACGTCGCGGTCGACCGCGGCGAGGCCTGGCTCGAGAACGTCCACATCCCCGAGTACACCGAGGGCACGTGGAACAACCACGCCCCGCGCCGCAAGCGCAAGCTGCTCCTGCACAAGGAGGAGATCCTGCGCCTGGAGTCCAAGACGCGCGAGAAGGGGCACACGATCGTGCCCCTCGCGCTGTACTTCCTCGACGGCCGCGCCAAGGTCGAGATCGCGCTCGCGCGCGGCAAGAAGGAGTACGACAAGCGCCAGGCGCTCCGCGAGAAGCAGGACAACCGCGAGGCGCAGCGCGCCATGCGGCAGCGCGAGCTGCACTGACGCCGCGCGGGGCGTCCCGCACGCGGTCCCGTGCCCGACGCCGGCCCCACCCGCTGGTGACGCCGTCGCCCTCGACGTACGGTCGAGGGCGAGACGACGACCGCGAACCAGGAGGCCCCATGGTCAAGCTCCGCCAGTACATCCCGCGCCTCGCGGCGGGGGCGTACATCCTCAACTCCGGCCTGAGCAAGCGCGGTGCCGACGAGGAGACCGCGCAGGGACTGCACGGGATGGCCGCCGGCACGTACTCGTTCCTCGGGGACGTCGAGCCGAAGCAGTTCACCAAGACCCTGTCGACCGCCGAGATCGCGCTCGGCGCGGCCCTCGTGACGCCCTTCGTCCCGACCGGTCTCGTCGCCGTCGGGCTCGGCGTCTTCTCGGCCGGCCTCGTCGGCATGTACCTCAAGACGCCCGGCATGACGCGCGAGGACGGGGTGCGACCCACCGAGCAGGGGACCGGGCTCGCGAAGGACGTGTTCCTCCTCGGGATCGCCGGCGGGCTGCTCGTCGACTCGCTGAGCCGGAAGAAGTAGCCGCGACGCGGGTACCGGCGGCGCACGACCGCCGGTACCCGGCCGCGCGGAAATATCCGTGCGGGGCACGGCGTTGATCGCGTAGGCTGGACCTGCTGCACGAGGTCCGGGTCCGCCCGGGCGCCGCGCAGTGCTTGACAACTGCACAGGGGGTGATCGGTTTCGACGGTGGTCGTGCTTCGAGGAGAAGCGGGCCGAGGATGCAGGCTTATCTCGTAAACGATGTCTGCAAAACACAGGTGCCGATAACAAGCGCACCGACTTCGCCCTCGCCGCCTGAGCGAGCCCCGAAGTCCGTCAGCCCGAGCTAGCTCTCGACTCGGATCCTGGCGTCATCTAGAGAGCCACTGCTCGCAGTCCTCGTCACCGGGGCTGCGGGGACTTTCAGGTGACTGAGCCCGTCCGCATCTTGTCTGCGTGAGTGCGGGGGCCGAGAAAAACGACAGCAGACTGCGCCCGGAGAAGTCCTCGATCGGCGTCACCGGACCGGGGTTCGATTCCCCGCACCTCCACTGGTATCTTCGCAGGTGGGGCCATGTTTTTGGCCCCACCTCGGAACGGCGTCAACACTACACGTCAACATCGACGGGACGCCCTCGGAAATACACCGATCCTGTGCTGAACAACACGACAGCCGCGCGACCTTTCGGGGTCGCGCGGCTGTCGTCGTTCTCGGCCCGATCGTCTGGCACGGAGCCCGCGCGCGGGTCAGCGCCGCTCGACGGCGTCGGCCCACAGCCATGCCCACCCCTCGCGCCCCTCCCGTGAGATGTAGCGCACGTGGACCTGGCGCCCGGCCCACGCGACGGCCTCGCCGTCGACGCGCGCATCACCGCTCTGGCGCTGCGTGACCCACGCCCGTACCGGGATGCCTTCGGCGGGGCGCACGATCCGCTCGCCGCGCCGCGCGAGTTCGGGCGCTTCCTCGGCGTGGTCGCGCAGCGGCACCGTCTCGATGCCGGACGGCCAGCCGCCCGGAGGCGGGCGTCGACGAGTACCCACGGCCTCATCGTATTCGAACAAGCGTTCGACGGTCTCCCCGCATTTTAGTGTTGACACTACCCCCGCATCGGGGTAGTGTTACTACTACAACAACAGAGGGGAGGGATGCGGTGGAGATAGCCGCACTGGTGGTCTCGATCCTGACGCTGATCGTCACGATCTACCAGGCCTGGAACAGCAGGCCGAAGAGACCACCGAAGGGCCGTCACAGGAAGTGACGGACGGGCCGGGGGTAGATGAAGTACCCCCGGCCCGGATCCCCATCCTCCCACCTGGGGACACGAGGAAGGAAGGCACGTGAAGAGGTACCTGCAGGACCCCGGCGTCCGGAGCGCGCTCGTCTCCGGAGTCATCATCGGCACCCTCGCGGTGTTCTTCGCCGACGCGTACCCGGCCCTATGGGTGGCTGTTGGCGTCGCGTGGGCGGCCCTGACCGGGCTCGCGCTGTGGTGGGCGCACCGCAAGGCGGCCCGCTGATGCCCCGGCCCGGAGAGCGGCGTGTCGCGGCGGCGACGAAGGTCGCCGAGGCCGACCGCGACGAGCTGCTCGCGATCGCAGATGCCGCGGGTGTCGCGCAGTCCGACGTCGTGCGCGCGGGCATCGAGCTCGTCCTGCGCGGTGTCGACCGCGACCGCCTCATCGCCTACCTGGCCGACGTCGGACGCGAAAGCGCCAGCGGTGCGCTCACGCCTGAGAGGCGCGCCAGACTCCTCAAGTAACGAACGACGAACGCGCCCCCGCCCGGGAGCCGGGCGGGGGCGCGTCACGAGTGCAAGACAGGTCAGCGGACGTGGATGATCCCCGCGTCGCGGACGAGGACCTCGGGCGCCGCGCTGAGTCGGACCGTGGCGACGTTGCGACCCTTCCGGAGCACCGCCGTGCCCTCCGGGTGCGGAGTTGGTGCCTCCGGACCCGCGACAAGAACGCGCACCGTCGTGGCGTCCTCCCGCTCCATGGGGATCCAGGTCGCGCCTGCGTCGAACGAGATCTCGAGCTCCTTGCCCGGTGGGGCGGTGACGTCAGGCCATCGTGCCCACTCTCGTCCGCGGCGGTCGATGTACATGGGCTACCTCCGAGGGGTCGCGATGGTGAAAGGGCTCCCGACCGGGGCGCCAAGGCTGACCGGGGAGTCGGCGGGGCGTCCTGCGGTGAACGAGGAGCCCGCCGGCCCGGGGCCGAGCACAAGCTCGAAGTCGTCGAGCTCGGTCCGTGCGCTGATCGCCTCGACCACGATGGCGGCTTGCGTCCCGCCGTAGTGGCGGACGAGGCCAGCCCCAGAGCCGAGCGTCAGTACCTGTGCGGCGGATGCGCCCACCCGGCGTGTCTGCCCGGCACCGTCGAGGGCGACCGTGAGCTCCGTGACCGACGCCCCTGCCGCCACACGGTGGCCCGCGCCCATCGCAGAGACCGCGACGGCGGAGTCTCCGCCGCCGCTCGCGCGCCTTAGGCCGGCGCCTCGCGCCGAGGCGCGAACGTCCACGAACGAGGCGCCACGGCCACGGCGGTGACCGCCACTGCGCGCAGAGACGCGCAGGTTCGCGACGGAACCCCCGCCCCGAGCCGCAGCAGGGCCGATCACGAGCATGACCGCGAGCCCGTTGGCCGCCGAGCTGTTCGGATAGGAGACGGTGGTGTCGGGGACCGGGCCGTCCGCGGTGCGGGCCGAGGCGAGCAGCGACACCGCCGGGGCGCTGCCGCTGATGCCGCCAGACCGCCACGCCAGGTTCGCGAACCCGGCAGGCATCGGCTCAGGCTCGGTCGCGTTGGTCCGCTCCCCGGAGTACAGCAGTACGAGGGAGCCCGACGCCGTGGACACTCCCGGGGCGACGTTCGTCAGGGACGTGCCAGTCGCGGCGCGAAGGCCGACCGGTCCGACGGTGACTTGCCCCGCGCCCTTAACCGTGATGACGGTCGCGACCGTCCCGTCCGTACCGGACACAGACAGGATGATCTCGTCCCCGGACTGCCAGGTCTTGGACCAGATCGACGAGCGCATGGTCCCTGCCTGCTGCCCGGACAGTAGCGCCGTCCAGGCGGCAGGCAGGCTCATCGACGATGCGGATACGTCCTGGGTGTTCGCGAACACGACGACCAGGTCTCCCGGCGCCGTCGAGGGGTGCGGGGAGAGAGCGATCGTGCGCGGGGTGGTAACTCCGGTCGAGGCGGTGACGGGTGTCGCTACCGCGGTGATCGCCACGGTGGCCCTCCCTTGCTCAGGCCGAAGCGGAGATCGTGAACCCGGTGTCCGCGCCGCGCAGCACGTACTGCCCAGCGCCCGTGTAGGACTCGGCGGTCAGGTCGCCGCCGCCCCACGAGGTGCCGCCGGTCGCGGCGTCGAACGCGCGCCACCCAGCGACGGTCGTGCCGGCTGCGACCTCGAACGTCTTGTCCGAGGCGACCAGGACGATCGCACCAGACGCCGCAGCCGTCACCGGCTGACGGGCGTAGGACCCGCCGGTCAGCTCGGTCCCGGCCGCGTTGACCAGTCCGACGTGCGTGATGAGGGACGCCGCGTCAGCAGCAAGCGCGTTCAGCAGCGCAGAAGATGCAGCCATGTTTCCTCCTGAGTCAGTGCTTGCGGTTGTAGGTCGGCTCGGCCTTCGTGCCCAGCAGGTACCCGAACCACGGCCAGCGGAGCTCGAGGACGCGTGCACCGGCGTAGTAACCGGCGGTGATGAGCGCGGTCAGGGCAGACACGAGCGCGGCCTGCGCCGACTCCTCGACCGCGACGCCTCGCAGCGCGAGCCAGGAGATGAGCGCACCGACGCCGATCGGGACGACGGTGCGGACCAGGGAGAGGACGAAGTCGGTCATCGGATCAGCCCTTCTTGACGGTGGCGGTGGTCGTGGTGGTGGTCTCGGTCGTCTCGAAGGACTCGACGGCGTCGATGACGCCCTGGCGGACGAGCTCGCGGATGGCGTCCTCGTCCAGCCCGGTCGCCTGCGCGAGCGCGGCGGTCAGGGCGGAGATCTGGCCGGCCTGCACGGCGAGCGCGGTCTTGGTGTCGGCGATCTCCTGGCGGAGCGAGAGCTTGACGACCTTGCCGGTCTGGGGGTCGGTGCGCTCGACCGGGGCGAGGTCAGCGGCCAGGCTGTCGACCTTGCCGCGCACAGCGTCCAGGGCGGTCGGCAGGTTCTGGCTCCTGGGCATGAGGCCGTTGAGCGCGGCGGACCCGTTCGGGCCCACGAGCGCGTTGTACATCTGGATCTGCTGTTCGTCGGTGAGGGCGGGCATGAAGTCCTCCTGGGTGAGTGCGGGCAGGATCACGTCGTGGATCTGGTCGATGACGACGTCGGTGGGGCACGCCTTGCCGCGTGCGCCGGACGTCTGGACGCCGAGCGGGCTGCGCTGCAGCCGGCCCCCGTAGCGGCCCTTGGGGAAGTTCCCGTCGACGCCGAGGCGGTGCCACCCGATCCCGGCGTCCGAGGACGTCGCGGCGAGGCGCAGCGGCACGCCGTCGCGCTCGTGTGCCTCGCGCGCCAGGGTGATCAGCGCGGCGACCTGCGCGGGCGTCAGGGCGCGGTTCCGCCCGACGCACTCGACCGAGATGATGTGCGTCGCGCCGAAGTCCGCGGGCGACTTGCACGCCGAGTCCGACAGCTGCTTCAGGCGGCCGTCGGGGAAGAGGACGAAGTTCGACCCTGCCCGTCCGGTGCGCCAGGTGGCGATCGTGCGAGGGTCGCCCTCGCCGTCGGTGATGTGGATCGCGAGCTGGGTCTTGCGGTGGTGGGTGAGCTTGTTCATCCACGCCACCGGCTCCCACTCGGCGCACGAGTACCTAGCCATGCGGTTCTCCTTGGATACGGCCCTGCCTGCCCGCTCGGGACCGACCAGGCAGGGGCCCGTGAAGTCAGTAGTTCGGGAATGGCGGGATGTCGTCGTTTCCCGCGCCCTCGCGCAGGCCGAGGCGAAACAGGAGCCGCCGCAGCGTATGGGCGTACTCCTCAAGGATCCGGCGGGCCTTGGCCTCCCGGTCACGCTCCGCCCAGGCGTCGCGCTCCTCCGCCTGGCGCCCCTTGAACCAAGCCACGAGGTTGTCGATGAGCTGCTTGAGAATGCCGCCGATGCCCAGGGCCGCGACGAGCGAGATGATCTGTCCGGTATCCACACCGGCCCCCTCCCGGTGTCAGGCCTCTATGACGAAGCGCTCATCTGGCCTGTACGGGCGCGCCTTGATGCGGACCCACCGAACGGGAACCTGCATGAGCAGCACGGCGAATACGACCCACGCCTGCAGCAGGCGATTACCTTGCGGTTCTTGCACCTGCAGAACGACCACCACGGCGAGGTACAGCAGCATCGCCAGCGCAATCGTGAGCACCGCGGTCCGCTCAAGCCAGTAGATCCCAGGCAGAGCAGCCACCGCCCCGATCACGCACCCGACGGTGAGCAGCACAGCGAGGGCGGTCATCGCGCCCGCCCCGACTTCGCCCTCGATGGACGAAGGCGGGACGAACGTTGCGTACAGTCCCGCCGCCGCCCCGGAGCTGTAGATCACGAAGTACGCGACCGACACCGCGCGCGGCTCATGAACCTTCGCCCACAAGGCGCGCAGACTCATCACAGCTCGGCCCAGGGCTGGGTCTCGATGTGGAAGAACCCGAGCTCGGCGAAGACGGAGGTGTTGCCCGCGAGGGAGCTGATGCGGGCGCGCACGGTGTGCGGGGTCTGCGCCGCGGCGGCGTCGACGTAGACGACGTTGGACGCCTTGTAGGTGTAGGTGCACCCGGACGTGCCGGAGTTGGTGAACCGGTCGGCGTCGAACACGGTGTCGTCGTAGACGAGCTCGAGCAGCCCGCCCAGGCCCTGCGGGATGGACCCGCGGATGGAGGCCGACACGCGCAGCTGGTACGGCACCCCGGGGCCGAGCGGGTTCGCCGAGACGACCTGCGGTGCGGCGATGTCGACGTAGTTCGCCGGGGAGGCGAAGGGCACGGTGCCCGACGCGGTGACGACGCGGTACCGGGAGCGCACGGACGGCGGGGAGGTCCACTTGCCGTCCAGACCGATCCACTCGCGCAGCCCGGCGCCGGCGCCCGTGGTGCACCGCTGCCCGTCGACGGGGACGGGGTAGGCGGTGTCGCGCTGGGCGGTGGTGGAGAACCGCGGGATGGAGCGGGCCATGAGCGCGTAGAACAGGGTGCGCAGGTCGTCGGGTATCGCGGGCGGGTCGTCGTAGTCCGCGAGCGGGATGCCCTGGATGGTGTCGGGGGTGGGCATGGGTCAGGCCTCCTCGGGGACGTCGGGGTCGGGGTAGTCCGCGGCGACGGCGACGACCTGGTCGGCGGTCACGACGAGGGACTGGATCGCGGCGGGGTCGTACCCGAGCGCGCGGATCACGTCGACGGGCGGGGTGGTGGGGTCCACGGGGATCGGCTCCTGTGGTGGCGGAGTCGGCGGTGCTTCATCGACGAGCACCGGCTCGTCGCCCCCTGCGATGTCGCTCACGTGCGCCTCCTAGGCGGGTGGGGTGTAGGTCAGGACGAGGTCGCCCGGCGGGCGGGGTCGGGTGACGAACGCGTCGGCCGGGGAGTCGGACCACATCGCGACCCCGGTCAGGGCCCCGGACAGCCACGCGGTGACGAGCGCGGCGGGCAGCTGCAGGCGCGTGGTCTCCCCGACGGCGATCGGCGGGTACCGGTAGGGGCCGAACCCGGCCGGGAACACCGGCGCCGCGGCCGGGGGCGGTGAGGCGGGGGTGTAGGCGTGCCCGTACAGCACGGGCGAGGCGAGCGGCGGCTGCGGGGCCCCGGTGGTGTATCGCTCGACGACGAGGGAGACGCCGGTGATCGTCGACCCCGAGGGCACCATCGCGGCGAGCGACCCGTAGTAGGCGAACGTCGCGTCGTCGACCATGTCCTGCTGGTAGTCGCCGGGCTGGGTCGAGCCCGCCGCGACGATCTGTCGACCCTGGGACCACCCGCCCGGCATGCCCGTCACGGGGTCGGGGTTGCCCTGGTACCGCGACCAGGCGCCGGTGCCGTAGTTGACGCCGCGCGACAGGGACCAGAACGTGGGCGGGAACCGGGCGAGCTCGACGTCGGGCACGGTGCGCGGGCGGGCGGTGACCTTGCCCGTGACGACCCACGCCGACGCGGTGGGCACGACGAGCACCTGGTCCCCGACCGCGGGGACGTAGGCGGTGGCGTACTGCAGGGAACCGGTGGCGGTGCCGTCGGTGAACGCGACCGCGACGGTGGCGCCGGTGACGGCGGTGATGATGCCCAGGCGCGGCAGTGGGGCGCGCTGCGCCTCGATCATGCGCAGCACCGTGTCCGGTGACGTCATTGCCCTCCCTCCACCGATCCCAGGTCGCGCGTGGATACCGAGAACGCCCCGCCGGCGACGAGCGGGAGCGTGAAGCCGTCCACGATGTGCCGAGACAGCGACATCACCGGGTTGTGGTGGTCGGTCACGACGTCGACCACGTCGCCGGCTTCGAGCGGGAACAGTGGGACGGCGGTGATGTCGAGCGTCGACCCGGCGCCTGTCGTCTTGGCGAGCTGGGCCTGGGCGACGCGCTGGCAGTCGACGTCCGACGTCAGGGTCGGGATCGACAGGAACCGCACCTTGCGCCCCCACGCGCCGGTGGAGGGGTCGCCGTACCGGGTGCGCGACCCGGGCCGGTCGTCGACCGCGACCGACTGCACCGGCGCCGCCGCACCCTCCGGCGTCGCGCCCGACACCGCCCACGCGTTGTACACCGGGCCGCGCGAGCGCTTGCCCACGACGTCGAGCATGATGCCGCCCGGCCCCGCCCGGAACGTCCACGCCGGCGCCGAGTCGAGCGTGGGGGCGTCCGCGATCACGAACCGCCCCGTCGGGTCCGCGAAGACGACGCACCCCAGCGACTCCGCCAGCGCCGCGACGCCGTCGGCCCACCGGTCGCGCTCGACCACGGTCGGCGGCACGCGACGATCCGCGCGCGTCACCACCGCGACCTCCGCGTCCGCGATCGACTCGCGGATCAGCGACCGGATCAGCGCGACCGCCGACGGCCCCGAGATCGTGCGCGGCGCGTGGAACCGGTCGTCCACCACCCACGCCTCCCGCGACACCCCGGCCACCCGCACGCCGGTGCGCCCCAGCAGGGAACCCTCGGTGTCGTCGATGCGGAACACCCCCAGCGGCACCCACTCCGCCCGCCCGCCGGCGTACACGAGCCCGGCCTGGACCGTGATCTCCTGCCCGTCGGTGCCCAGCGGCGTCGACGCGGCGAGCTCGCGCGGGAACGCGGGCTCGTCCTGGAACACCCTGCCCGGCAGGCGCGGCGCGATCGTCAGGTTGCACGAGCGACGCACGGACTTGTCCGAGCTCACCGTGATGGTCCCGCCCGTGACGGGGAGTGACCGGCCCCCGTACAGCACCTGCCCGCCCTTGCGGACCGTCGCCCGGAACCGGGCTTGATGCGGGCGCGCGAGCGCGGTCCGGTATGCGTCAGAGACTGCCCACACGTCAGGCCCCCTCGAGCACGTCGAAGTACGTCGCGGCGCCCGCGAGCATGTCGGCATAGGTCGCGAACGTCTGCCGCGCCGTCTCGTAGGTGGTGCCGGTGAAGCTCTGGCCGGCGCCGACCGGCGGCCCGGTCCGCGTGACGGGCAGGGAGAACCACGCCTGCTCGCTGGCGGGCCCGATCCGCGCCACGCCCTCGGTGCGCACGAACCAGTAGCCGGACGGGAACTGCTCGGGCTGGCGCGACTGGATCAGCAGCGTGCGCTCGGCACCGAGCAGCGCGCGCACGCGCGCCGCGTCCTGCGCCGTCGCGGCGGCGACCACGAGGGTGCGCGCGTCCGCGTCCACCCCGGACCACTGCGGGATCGCGAACCCGCCCGGCGGCTGGTACACACCACCCTGGGTCACTGCGGTGCTCTCACCCGGGTCGATGAGCCGCACACGGCACGTGAGCTGCGGCTGCCCAGGCGCCTTGAGCCACAGCCCGGACGCGGCCCCCGTCGTCGCCACGACGACGCTCGCGACCGCTACCGTCTCGCCCCAGTCGGTCATCCCCGTGACCGTGTAGGTGCACGAGGCGTCCATCGGTGCGGCGTCATCTACGCCGAGGAACCAGCCGCCGGCCGCCGCGACGTTGTCCGCGGTGCGCACCGGCTCCGTCGGTGCCCCGGCAGACGACCGCGTGATCGTCAGCCGGGACACCGGCGCTGGCCACATGCCGCCGTCCACGACGAGGCGCACCAGGTTCTGCGACGCCTCGAACGACGCCTCGAGGATCCCGTCAGGCGAAGTGGGCACGATGGTCTCCTCTCACAGGTACTGCGCCGTCCGGTCCTGAGCGACGCCGTGCTCGGCGACGCGGGCGTCAGCGACATGGGCGACCTTCGCGAGGAGGTACTCGCCCGTGAAGGGGTTCTGCACGTACACGACCGGAGGGCTCTGCGCCTCGGGCTGGCCCTCGTAGGCGTTGCGAACCGGTGGGACCGGCGAGGCAGGCGCCGCCCCGACGAACCCGCCACCGGCGAAGCCCGGCAGGGTGTCGTTATGGATGGCCTCGAACAGGCTCCGGTGCTTCGCGGTCGTTTCCTGGTCGAACACGAACTCGCCGCGGTGTACGACGCCAGCAGGCTCGAACTTTCCGCCGGGTCCTGTGTACCCACCGGACGAGTAGCTGCCTCGGCCCGGGTTGAACCCCATCGAGGGGTTGCCCACGATGGTCTCGACGGAGACGCCGATCGTGCGGCCCCGGTTCGAGGCAATGAACGTGTCTATGCGTGCTTGGGCGGCGTCGACGTTCGCGGTTACCTGGAACGACCCGTCGGGCAGGTGCTCGACCTTGTACGCGAGGCCGCCCACCTCGACCGTGACCGCGCCAGCGTTCGACGAGATCGCCGTATCAACCTTGCCGGGGACCGCGCCGTAGGTGTCGATCAGGGCCCACGCCTGGTCCTCGGTCATGCCCATCTGCACGAGCTGGTTGAACAGGGCCTGCCGGCCGAGCTCGTACTTCTGCGCGAGGGACTCCTGCGACTCACCGGCGCGCGCACCGGCAGCGGCCTCCGCGTCGAGAGCGGCGACTGCGGATCGCATCTGCGACTCGAGCGCCGAGCCTGCGGTCACGGTGCCGTCTTGCGCGACCGTGAACGCGTCGAGGAGCGCCTGCCCCGTCTCCGCGGAGTACCCGACTGCGTCGAGCGCCTGGGCTGCGCGCAGCGTCGCGTCGTGGAACTCGGCCTGCAGCACCTGCGGGATCCCGAACTCGTTGAGACGCTGCTGCGCCGGGTCGATCCCGTTCTCGATCAGGTTCGTCCGCATCGCGTCCGCGGCGGAGTCCGTCGTGCTCTTGAAGTCGCGCATCCCGTCCGCGATGTCGCGCACCGCGGTGCTGTCCTGCGCTCCCGGGAGCCACTCGTCCGACGCATCGATGGCGTCCGCGATCGACACCATGAGGTCCGCCATCGGGCCCGAGATGAACTCACCGATCGCCTCAGTGCCGGCGGCCATGCCCTCGACGACCGAGCGACCGATGTCGAGCGCGCCGTTCGCGATCTCGAGGAGGAACGCGACCACTGCGCCACGGTTCTCGGACACGAACGTCGCGAAGTCGCCGATCGGCTCGGAGAACGCAGCGGCGAGAGCGCCCTTGATGCCGTCGGCGGCGACCTCGATGTTGCGCCGAGCCTCTTCGATCTTCGTCGCGTCGTTGTCCGCGAGGGTGTCGAACATGCGCTGCGCGGCGCCCTGGACGCCGTTGAGCTGGTCGACCGCGTTGCTGAGGTCCATCGCGAACAGGGCCTCGCCGAGGTCCTCGGCCTGGGTGCCGAACAGGGCGACGGCGGCGGCGTTGCGCGCGACCGGGTCCTCGATCTCGCGGAGCTTGTCGAGCACCGTGTCGAGGCCGTTGCGGGCCGACTCGCCGCCCTGCGCGATCTGCGCGGTCATGTCCGCTGCGTTGAGACCGAGGATCTTGAAGCCCTCGGCGGACGCCTTCGACCCGTCGGTCGCGCGGATCTGGAACTCCTTGAGCGCGTCGGCCGCGAGGTCGCTGTTCCGGGCGCCAGCGTTGAGACCCTGGTTGATGAGGCCGAGCGCCTCCGCGCCGGAGAGCCCGAGCCGCTGGAAGAGGGCCGGGTACTCGGTGAACGTGTCGAGCAGGTCCTCCTGCGCGTTCACGCCCTCGCGCGCGCCGGTCGCGAGCAGGTCGAATGCCTCGTCCGCGGTCTTCACGAGCCCGGTCTTGAGGAGCTGGGTCACGGCGACCGACACCGGGCGAACGTCCTCGTCGAGCACGTCAGCGATCCCGGACAGGGACGAGATGACCTGCTGCGCCTGGCGTGCGGTCGCGTTCGGGTCGAGCAGACCCTGCTGCACCGCGATGCGTGCGGTCTCCATGTTCGACTCGATCGACTCGCCGAACGTGTCGGCATACGCCTCGCCGGCGGCGCGGCCGAGCGTCGCGGCCTGCCCCTCGGTGATCCCGGTCAGGGCCTGCAGCCGGTCCTGCCGCTTCTCGACGCCCAGACCGTCCTGGATCGCGGAGGCGAGTGTCTGCCCGATCGCGGCGCCGATCCCGACGACCGCGCCCGCGATCGGGATGGTCGCGAGCGCGGCGACGATCTTGCCGGACAGACGCGAGCCTGCTGCCTCGCCGGCCGCGTCGCCCTCGCTCGGGAGGTCCCCGATCGCGTCCTCCGCGGCCGAGGTGTCCGCGTCGACCACCATTTCCGCGCGCTCGCCCTTGAGGGCGTCGAGCGCGGACTCGGCGCGACCGAGCGCGGCGCGTGCCTTCGTGATGTCGGCGTCGACCTCGGGCGTCGGGTCCATGGCCTCGAGCGCGCCGAGGTCGGCCTCGATCTGCGCGAGGTTCTTCTCGGCCTTGCCGATCGCGGCGTCGACCTGCGCGACCGTGTCAGCGTCGACGACACGGCGAAGCCGGTCCTCGAGCTCGCTGACGTTCTTCTCGGCCGCGCTCGTGTCCGCGCCGACCTGCGCCTCAGGCTTGGCCTTATCGATGTTGTCCAGCAGGCGCGTGACGTTCTGGTACTTCTTGTCGAACTGGGCGTCGTCCAGCTCGACGTGTGCCCGCAGGGTTCCTAGGTCGAGATCGGCCACGGGTCACCTGCTTTCTACGAGCGCGTGGAACGTGCGAGAGGTTCGGGTGGTCAGGAGCCCGGAGATCCGGGTGCGCAGCCACCGCCACGTGCGGGACTCCATGAGCGCGGTGTCGTCGAGGTCGATGCCGTACACGTCGTGCAGGTCGTTCTCGACGTGTGACCAGACGCGCAGGATCCGGGCCCACGTGATGCGGTTGCCCTGAGCGGCGACGCGGCGCATCTCCTCCGGAGGGGCGTCGTACCACTCGTACAGGCCGGTGACGGGGTCTAGCTCTCCGCGCCCGTACGGGGCGATGTCGTCGTCTGGCGCGGAGTCAGCGCTTTTCCCACCGGCGAGATCCAGTAGGCGCGCGCCGCTGCCTCGCCGGCGACGATCCACATGTACGCCGTCATGCCCGCGTGCTGGATCGCGGGAAGGGGGACGTCGTCCGCCATCATCTCCGCGTACACCGGGCCGAGCGCGTCCTGCTCGAGGGTGGTCGCCCACTCGTCGTCCGCCACGGCGCGCGCGTGGGCGGGCTTGGGGTCGGTGCCGTTGTGTCGTGCGGCGGCGACCGCGAACGCGGCCTGCAGGCGGAGCCCGACCCGGGCGGGCGGGGAAGGGATCGAGTAGACCTTCCCCGCCACGCGCAGGTCGAGGTTCGGCGACAGGAAGTCGTCGATCTCCTCGGTGAGCTCGGGCATCAGGAGCCCGAGGTCTTCGCCGGGTTCGTGATCGGGGTGCGCGGGCCCTGCCCGAGGATGGTGACCTGCACGGCGTTGAGGCCGGTCGGGTCACCGCCCTGCGGGGCCCACTGCACGAGGCCGTAGCCTTCGTACGCCTCGCCGTTGCCGCCGCCCTGCCGCTCGTACCAGCGGACGTGGACGAGCGTGAGGTTGTCGGCCGCCTGGCGCAGGAACTCCTGGCCCGGGTCGTAGGCGCCGCCCTCGGCGTACTTCCGCAGCGCGGTGCCGACGAGCTGCCACTTGCGCTGGGTGACGGCGTCCGAGCCCCAGCCGTCGGAGTCGTAGTCCGACGCGTCCTGCACGGTCGAGTTGACGGCCGGCTGGAACGCGTTGAGCGCGCGGACCTGGATCCAGTTCGGGGTCTCGGTGTTGGACGTGTCGATGTCCAGGCGCCACGTGGTGTTGACGGTCGGGGTGAGGGTCTCGACGGACATGGGTACTCCTTGCGGGGTGGGTTAGTCCGTCACGTGGGCGGACGGGTGTGCGGTTTCGAGGTAGTAGTTCGACGAGGTCTCCTGCCGCGCGTTCGCGTCGGGACCCATGAGCGCGTGCGAGGCGCGGATGATGAGGGACACGCGGATGGGGCCGAGGTCGACGTCCGTCGCACCGTGGAGCGCGTCGTAGATGTCGTCGGCCAGGTCGTTCACCGCGTTGATCGGCGTTCGGGCCGCGCCGCGGATCCGGACCTGGACGCCCTGCGTCACGTCGGACCGGGCGCCCGACCGCACCGGGTACGGCTGCAGCGCGACGACCTTGTCCGGGCTGGCCGGCATGGGGCCGATGACGATCCCGGTCTGGGCGGCGGTGTACACCCCGCCCGGGTTGTACGTCAGCCCGAGGTCGAGGGTGGTGAGGTGCTGCGCGAGGCCGGTCAGGAGGTCGTTCGTGAACCCCACGGGCCCTCCTAGGTGCCGAGCTTCTTCGCGAGCGCGTCGCGCATGATCTTGAGGACCGCGGCGCGTTCGCTGTTCACGGGGTCCTCGAGGTACTTCGCCTGCCGGCCCGCGTCGTGGCGGAACGTCATGTCCTCGTGCTGACGCACCGCGTACGGGGTGTCGAAGTACACGACGGCGGACTTGCCCTCCGCAGCGGTCGCGCCCGAGCGGACGAGCGTGCCCTCCTCGATCGGCGCGATCTGGCGGGCCTCGCCGAGGATGTGCTCGGCGGCGAGCAGGGCAGCCTCTTCGCTGGCCTGCGACACAAGGCTCGGGACGTCACGACGGACAGGCATGGGGTGCTCCTACGTGAGCTGCAGGACGTAGTGCTCCGGGGCGGGCGGTGTGTGGAACCACTCCACCGCCAGGACCTCGGCGGCGCGGCCGTGCGGCAGCGTGATGAGGGACCCGACCGGGACAGGCGCGTGCTCGGGCCGGATGACGACCCGGGACGAGGACACGACCTCGCTGCCGTCACCGTTGCGGACCAGCTTGTTGCCGTCCTCGACGCGGACCCACTTGAGCGTGCGCTCCTCGTCGGCGTACACGGGCCCGTAGGCGCTGTCGCCGACCTTGTCGCGGCACGTGACGGTGTGCGGGGTGAGGAGCCGGGGGAGCTTCACGGCGTCACCACGGCAGAGGGGGTTGGTTCAGGAGCCCGGCGGTCTGCAGGATCTGCACCGCTTCGGGGGCGAGGCGCGACTCGGCCGCGCTCGTGTTGGCACCGGACCCGGTGCCGCCGCCTGACCCGGAGAACGAGCCGAGGCTGAGGGAGTTGAACCGTCCCGACGCGCCGGACACGTCACCGGTCTCGTCGAACCAGGACGCCTGCGCGCACGTGGCGTCTCGCAGCGCCTCGGTGACGTCGAGGTCGGTGGGGTAGCCCTCGTCGTCGGTGTCGTACCGGGCGGTGATGATGAGCCCGTCGATGAGGAGGGACGCGCGGCGCAGCAGCGCGGACGCGTTGGCGGGGGTGGCCTCACCGGTGAAGTCGGCGAGCTCGGCGGCGGTGGCGTAGATGCGCAGGGCCACGGTTCTCCCTAGAACGTGAGGGACGGTGCGCCCCGCCGGTGGAGGCGGGGCGCACCGTCAGCGGGTCAGGAGCCCGACGACGTGGCGATCGTGACCTGCGCGGTGGCGACGCCCTCGCGGCGGAAGATCGTCGCGCCGAAGACGTTGAGGCCACGCACGATGTCCGCGAAGCGGTTCGGGTCGCGCAGCGCCTCGGTCTCGAGGATCTGGTCCGCGTACGTCAGGGCGCCCGGGACGCCGGCGCAGATCGTGGTCGCGCTGCCCGACGTCGGGAGGTTGCCCGACACCAGGACCTGGAAGCCGGTGGAGCGGCCGACCTGCCCGTTGAGCAGGGCGTCCGACGAGCCCGACGCCGAGAGGTCCGTGTACCGCGAGTCCATGAGGAGCGCGGACACGAACGCCGGCGACACGACGACGTAGCGGCCCTCGAGCGGGACCGACTGCGCGTCGAGCTTCTCGCGGAGCTTGACGAGGACCTGGTAGGCCGTGAGCTGGCCGGGGCCGGCGCTCTCGGGCTTGCCGTCGAACACGGTGACCGCGCCGAGGCGGTTCGCCGCGATCGGGCCGCCGGTCGAGACGTTCTCCGTGAACTTCGCGGCGATGAACTTGTCGGCGGCGTCGCGCAGGCCGATCCCGGCGCGGGCGATGGCGGGCGACTCGAAGTTGCCCGCGGCCTGGACCTTGTCGACGTCGTTCACGCGGAACGCGAAGTACTTGCCCTGGTCGACGACGAGCGAGATCCGGCCGTCGTTGAGGTCCTCGACCGTGATGTCGGTGTTCTTGTCGTAGTCCCGCACGGTCGGGTCGTCGATCGTGGTGACGTGGATCGTGTCGCCCTGCTGGCGGATCTGACCCTCGTAGTCGCGGTTCGCGACCTGGGCCTGACCGAAGACGAGGGCCTTCTCGTAGGGGACCTGGACCGCGGCGGACCAGAGCTCGGGGACGAAGTTGGTGATAGCCATGGCGGCGTCCTTCGGGTGTGAGAGCGGGTGGCGGGAAGCGGGTTACTTGCCGCCGAGGAGGTCGCGAGTGCGCCCTTCCTTCGCGGCCTTGAGCCGGTCGGAGGGGGTCATCGCTGCGAGCTGCTCACGGGTCAGCTGCCCCTTCGAGGGGTCTGCGTTCCCGGCGGACAGGTCGCTGCCCGCCTTGGTCGCCGCCTGGACGACACGGAGCTTGGGGTTGTTCTCCACCACGGCCTTGACCGCGGCGTCCACCTGGGACGCGAAGTCGTCGGCCGTGGGGTCGAGGTCCTTGACCTTGTTGAGGAAGGACCGGGAGTCGAGGAGTGCGTCGGCGTCGGCGTGGTGCTTGCCGGCGACGCGGAACACGGCGAGCTCGACGCGGGCGGACTTGGCGGCCTCGCGCTCGGACTCGATCTGCTTGGTGAGCTCGGCGGGGTCGGCGGGCTCGTCGTCCTTGATGAGGCCGAGTGCCTTGCCGATGTTCTTGGTGAGCTCGGCGACGGCGTCGTCCGCGGCGGTCTGCGCCTTCTTGCGGTGCGCAGCGGCCTCGTTGCGGAGCTTGGTGACGTAGTTCTCGTCGAACGTCTTGGGCTCGTCGTCGCCCTTGGGCTCGTCCGCCTTGGGCTCGGCGGTCTTGTCGGCGGGCTCGGTGCCGGTCGGCTCCGCGTTGTCCGCGGGCTGCTCGGCGGGCTGGCCGCCGCCGGTGGGCTCACCGGTCGCGGGCTCGTCGATGAACATCAGTCGTGCAAGGCGGGGCTTCATTGATCCGGACTCCTGGTCTGGTATCGGGGGAGGCCCGCGCCTGGCGGGCATGAGAAAGCCCCCGGAGACCATGGGTCTCAACGGGGGCTAAGTGGGGACTACCTCGTTAGACAGTTCCCGATTCGAGCACACTCTACCGCAACAAGCGGAACAACATGGAACTATAGTGACGACACGACCAGACAGCGTCAGCACGACCCGCTACGCTGACGCCGTGAACGACTTCAACCCGATGCTCTACATCGGCTGGATCCTCGGTGCCGTCCTGGTGCTGCTCGTCGCGGCCCTGGTCACCTACCTCGTCCGGTCCTGGGGCAAGGCCGGGCGCAGGCGCGCGGCCGAGCGTGCCGAGCTCGAGGAGCTGCGGCGCCGCGTCGGCGACTAGGTCGCGCGCCTGATCTGCTCGCGCGCGGACTGCCGACGCAGCGTCGGGTTCTCAGCCAGGTGGTCCCGCATCCGGCCCTGCCACTCGCGCACCTTCGCGGCGGCCTGCCGCTTCGCCTCTGGTGACAGCGCGATCGCCTCGCGTCGCTTCCAGTCCCGGATACCGCGTTCGATGGCGCGTTGACGCTGCGCCACCTCGTACCCGGACGGGTCCGGGCGTTCGGTACGAAGGCGCGTCACGCCGGGGATGAACACGCCCGTCGTGCAACGACAGTTCGGGTGGAAGACGCCGGCCCGGCGCGCGGCGTCCATCGTGCCGTGCACCTCGACTCGCTCCCCGCCCTGGACGACCGCGGTGACCGACGTCAGCGACACGACCTTCCCGGCCCAGTCGTCGCAGATCGGGCACGCACGCGGGCCCGGGATGATCTGCACCAGGTTCTGCCCCGACGCCTGCAGCAGGTCCAGGTGTCCAGCGACCGCGGCCTGCCCGGCACCTGATCGGGTCGCCATCTCGACGTACGACTCGAGGCGCCAGTTCCGGCCAGCGGAGTCGCGGAATCCGGTGATGCCCTGCCCCAGGAGCCGGTCGAGCGCGCCCTGCGCGGCCTGCCGGCGGGTCTGCCCACCGAGCACGACCGAGGACGACGCGACCGCGACCGTCTCCTGGTAGGCGTCCACCACCGACCGCAGCGCGCGCGCCCCGACACCAGACAGCGTCGCGACCGTGTCCTGCACGATCACGAGCAGGGACCGCTCCTGCGCGGGCGGCAGCGACGGGCGTACGCGCGCGTCGTCGAGGTCCGCGACCGCGGTCGCCTTCCCCGCGGTGTACGCGGACCGCATGACCTGCCCGGCCGCCTCCGCGAGGGAGGCGTCCATCTCCGCGAGATCGCGTTGGAGGCGGCGGCGCAGCATCTGCAGCTCGGCGAGCTTGACCACGCCCCACTCGGGCGCGTCCATGTCCGCCGCGAGCCTGCCCGCGATCGTACGGAGGACGGCGAGCTCTACCTCGGCGACGAGGTCGACCGCGCGCGCGGCGAGGTTTGCGCCGTAGTCCGGTCCGATGGGCATGGGTGGACGCTACCCTTCTGCGACAACGGCCTCGGGCGCCGAAGCGTCGATGCCGGGGCGCAGCGTGAAGGGGTCGGGCATGGCGCCCTCGTCCTTGATCCGGTCGACCTCCTCGTTGACCTGGTCCGAAGTCCAGTTCGGGTGGACGGTGCGGACCCGGGTCTCGACCGACGCGGCGTCCGCGTTCTTGAGCGCGAGCGCGGTCGTCGCGAGGGACGCGATGTCCGGGTTCGGGTCGGTCGGGAAGTTGATCGTGATCTCGCCGTCCGGCGTCCCGCCGCCCTTGCCCGGGTATAGTGCGCCGTCGATCTCGAGGAGAACGGCACCCATGTGCGCGAGCGCGGCCTGCCAGTGCTTGAGCTTCTTCGCGCGCGTGAGCTTGGACAGGTCCTGGCGGGCGACGACCTGGGTTGCGGTCATCATGCCCGCGATCTGGTCATCGCCGAACGACGCGGCGGAGTACCCGGCCTTGCGGATCACGGCGCCGATGAGGTCGCGCAGGGTGTCGGTGTGCTCCTGCACGCGGATGTCGTACTGCCAGGGGGTGATCGGCGCCCCGCCGTCCTTCCCGGAGCCCATGCCGCCGGCGCCCGGGTACGCGGTGTAGATCTCCTCGTCCGCGTTGAACGTCGCGCCCTTCCCGGGACCGTTGGACTGCATCGCGGAGGCTTCGACGAAGAGGCGGCCCTTGCCGAGGCGGACGTCGCGCATGAGGGACGAGTAGACCTCGTCGATCGCGTCGAACCAGGGGGCGAGCTGGTCGAAGTCGGAGCGGCCGAGGTGGACCAGGTCGCGGTGGTTGCGCCACTTCGGGTTCGGGGTGACGTTCGGGACGTACGACGCGGCGAGTCGCTGGGTCGGGATCTCCATGCCGCCCTCGTCGTCCACGAGCTCCGCGAACGGCCGCGACACGTTGTGCTCCTCGAGGGGCATCTGCATGCCGATCTCGCCGACCGTGCCCTTGTACAGGGCGTAGAAGATCCGGCCGGGCTCGTACCGCTCAAGGAAGCGCCACACCTCACCGTTCGACTCGGCGACCTTCTGCCAGAACGTGACGGCCGCGAGGCGACCCCACCGGAACTCGGGCACGGCGGCGTCCGCGTCAACGGTCGAGACCCAGGGCTTCTCCGCGACGCCCTTGTCCCACACGGCGCGCAGGTACGTGCCGCCGAGCGCGGAC
Organism: Cellulosimicrobium sp. XJ-DQ-B-000; assembly: GCF_031119065.1. Taxonomy (NCBI): domain Bacteria; kingdom Bacillati; phylum Actinomycetota; class Actinomycetes; order Micrococcales; family Promicromonosporaceae; genus Cellulosimicrobium; species Cellulosimicrobium sp. XJ-DQ-B-000. The sequence goes on along the minus strand of NZ_JAVHYN010000001.1, from coordinate 423,191 downwards.
TGTGCCTCTGCGGCGTTCGCGAGCGTGACGAGGGTGTCGTCCCCACCGAGGAGCTCGGCGAGGCGGTCCTGCATCGGGGACTCGCCCTCGCCGATGACGGGGGTGAAGCCGGTGCCGAACAGCAGGTCCGCGGAGGTGCGCGTCAGGTCTGCCGGCAGGGGCAGGTGCAGGCGCGGCGGGGGCGGCGGAGCACCCGGCGTCGTCGTCCCGGAGTGGAAGAACTTCCGGGCCGCGCCCGCCAGCCCACCACCGCGGGACACCGCGGGCCGGGTCGCGCCCGCGTACCGGGCGGTTAGGCGCTCGGGGTCGCCGGACCACCAGTCCGACCATGCGGCCATCGCGGTCTGCGCCTGGCCGAACGGCGCGGGCGGCCACGACTCCTTGGCCTGGTAGTTGATCGGCATGGGCCCTCCTGGTCAGGCTGCGAGTGCGAGGTTGATGTACTGGCGCCAGTGGCGCTCGGTCGTGGTGACGGCGTAGCGGGCGGCGTCGAGGGAGTGGTCGTCGACCTTCACGGGCTTGTCCTCGCCGCGGAGGGCCGCCTTGTCGTCCCACGAGTACCCGGGGATCTCGCGGATGAGGTCCGGGCAGCGGTCGGTCACGATGAGGCGGTCGGCGCCGAGGAGGGACGCGAACGTCTGGATGCCGTACTTCACGTCGTTCTCGGCGGCGAACGTCTGCAGGCCGTCCGCGCCGAGCTGGACGCGGAACGACGCGGCGGCCGGGTCGAGGAACACCCAGGACGGGGTCGTGAGGTGCGGCTGCCCGGGGATGCTGATGCTGGCCATCCAGTCACGCAGCCCGGTCGAGAGCTGGGCGTCGGTCCAGCGGGCCCCGTTCTCCCCGGCCTGGTAGCGCCACTCGTCGACGAACACGAGGCGCGGGTTGAGCTCGGCGGTGATGCCGAGCAGCAGGGCCGCGGTCGCGTTCGTCGTGCCGTAGTCGACGCCTATCGCGACGAGGTCGCGCAGGTTCGGCAGGTTGTCGAACGGGATGACGTGCCGGTCGGGGTCCCACGTGTCGTAGATCGCGCCCTCGGCCGCGACCCACTCCCCGAGGATGAACCGGCGGAACCACAGGCCGGTGAACTCGGCCCGCTTGCGCCGCTTGTAGTCCTCGGTCAGGGACGGGTTGTCGTCCATGACGAAGTGCCAGTACTTCCACCCGGGCAGGACGGGCTGCCCCTCGGCGTCGCGGAGGCCGATCTTGTTGAGGAACTTCGCCTTGAACCAGTGCGCCGGGCTGTCGGGGTTCGTGGTGCCGAACAGCTTCGCCCCGGCGACGGACATGCGGCCGAGGAGCTGGGTGAAGAACTCCTCGGGGATGACGGTGATCTCGTCGACGTAGGCGCCGGCGACGGTCATGCCTCGGATGGACTTCTCGGCCTTGGCGTCGGACGCGCCGATGATGTGGACGGTGCGGCCGAGGATGGTCGCGGTGGGTGCGCCGTTGGTGTACTTCACGGTCGCGGCGAGGGGCCCGAACAGGGACTCGTCCTGCATGGGCTTGATGACGTTGCGGAAGATCGCGTCGCGGGTGCGGCCGATCATGACGAGCTCGCCGCCGCGGGGTGCGCGGGCCATGAACCCGTACCAGCGGAGCAGGGACACGATGGTCTTGCCGGACCGGATGGAGCCGTCGAGGACGTTGACGGTCGCGTCGGAGGTCGTGAGGAAGTCGTACTGCTTGGGGGACAGCGCGGGCGTCACGCGTCCTCCTGCGGGTCCTCGGTGGTGGCGGCGATCGCGTCCTGCGCCGGGGTCTCGGGCGGGGCGGGCGACGCGTCGGGGACGAGGTCGAGCAGCTTCTCGAGCATCGACTTCGCGACCTCGGACACGGAGTCGGTGTCGTGCTTGTCGAGCGCGAGGGCCTTGTCGGTCGCGATGCCGGCGGACGTCATGTAGTTGCGGTGCGCGCCGGCGTCGGGCTGGTCGAGCTCGAGGACCTTCCCGGAGGCGAGGGGCATCGTGTAGGGCTGGTCGAGCTTGTCGAGGGCGTCGTTCGCGGCGTCGAGGAAGCGGTGGGCGAGCATGGCGCGCTTGGCCTTGGCGTCGGTCTCGGCGGCCTTGGCGGCGGCGGCGGTGCGGGAGCGGTCGAACGGAAGGTCGAGGTCGCGTGCGCGGCGGGCGATGGTGCCGAACGAGAAGCCCATGCGGGCGCCGATCTCGCGGGTGGAGAGTTCCTGGGCGTGAAGTTCGCGGAGTTGGTCGTCGTGGTGGGGTTCCCAGACGTTCTTGCCGTTGCCCATGGGGTCTCCGTTCACCTGCCCGCCTGGGGCGCTCGGTGGTTGCATGCCCTCCTGGGGCATGGGTTGGCCCCCGCGCCCGGGGATGGGTGCGGGGGCCGTGTCGGGATGTTCTGACGCGCGGTGCTTGTCAGGAAGTTCTGTCAGAGCGCCGGATCAGGCACTCCGTGGATGCGGTGCCGTGGAGGACGTACCAGTTCTTCGCCCGCTGGGGCGCTCGCCAGCCGGATCGTCGTCCGCAGAGGTCGCAGGTGTACCGGACGTAGAGGCGGCCGAAGACGGTGCGGGTCTTGCGTCGGACCCGGATCGTCCCGAGGTAGTCGTCGCGCGTCATGCGTCCTCCCAGGGCCCGGTGTAGACGGCGCGGCGGCGCACGATGTACCGCTCGGGCTTGAGGCCACGGATCCGCGGATCGGCCGCGGCCCGGACGCGCACGGGTCCACCGACCTGGTGGCCGTTCGACCGCTTGAACAGGCCGTACTCGTAGTGCTCGGGCACGTGGATCGGCGTGCAGACCTGGCATCCGGGCGTGGAGCAGGGGAACGGTCGCCCGTCGACGTCGCGCATGAGCGCGTGCAGGGTGTCGGTCACGCGTCCTCCTTGCGGCTGAGTGCGCGCGCTCGGTCCTCGCTGCCAGCGACCGCGACCAGGAGTCGCCAGAGGCCCGCCTTGGTCGCGCGCGTGCGGCGCTCAGCGCGGACGCAGTGCCTGCACATCAGGCGTCCGTCACGGGCAGGCGCACCGCGATCGGGGGGAACGCCTGGTCTGCGGCCGACACGCCGTCGCGGATGCGTGCCTCGGTCGCCTTGCGGCGGGCGTCGAAGTCGTCACCCTGCGGGCGCTCGGTCAAGACGACGCACCACACGCCCGGGAGGGACACGGAGCGCACCCGGCCGGGCCACTCCGCGATGTGCGCGGCGAGGGTCGCGTTGCGCCAGTCCGGGATGCGGCGCGGGCGGAGACGTCGGAGCACGAACTCCCACTTCTCCCACGCGAGCCCGGTGAGCGCGCCCGCGGCCCAAGCCGCGCCAGCGGCGATCGGGATGAGCGTGAGGCCTCCCAGGAACGACAAGATGTCGAAGGTCATGCGTCCTCCCTGAGGATGCGGCGCGCGAGGGCGAGTTCGTCGGCGTAGCGGCGGTCGAGCTCGTCGCCGTACCAGCCCCACGCGCTCTCGTAACCGTCCGCGGCCCTCACGAGCAGAGGTGCCACGAGTTCGGCGACGTTGGGCGACCACAGGGCGATGTGCTCGGTGGTGCCTTCCTCCACGAGTCCGTAGTCGTCGCGCTGGACGGTTGCGACGATCGTCCCGTCCCACCCTCCGGGCTTGTCGGGCTTGAGGACGATGCCGGGGTCGTCGGGGTCCTTCATCCATGGCCCGGGGGTGGCGGCCTGCGCGGTCTCGCGGATCTTGGCTGCGGCTCGGCGCAGCAGGTCCGCGCTCACGCCTGGGCCTCGCGGATCTGCTGCTTGTGCTCGCGGTGCCACTTCTTGCGCTGGGTGCCCGAGGTCATCTCGCCGGAGGAAGCGCCACACGAGCACAGGCCATGGCCCGTTCCTCCGGTTCCCTGTCCCCAGCGTCGGGAGAACGTGCCGTTGGCGCGCTTCTCGTGCGGGGCGCCTTCCCACAGGAGCTCGTGCCCGGCGAGGCGGGTGCTGGCGCTCATGCTGCACCGCCTCCAACCGCGTCGCGGACGGACTGGACGATCTGGTCCTCGTCGATGTCGACCTTCACGCTGACCTCGACGGGCGCGGGGCGCACGGCCTCGGCGAGCGTGAGAATGGCCTCGGCGACGGCGAGGGTGGCGTTGACCTGACGCGTGGCGACGTACGCAGACGGGTCAGTGCCGCGCGGGAATTCTGGGTACGACGCGGACTGTGCGAATCGGATGGTCTGACGGGTGGCGTCACGCTGCGCCTCGAACGGGCTCCGGCCGCTCATGCTGCACCACCGTCGGTCTTGGCTGGTCGGCCGCCGCGTGGTCGGTGGGGTGCGCCAACGCGGGTGAGGATGCGGTGCACCATGCCGGGGGAGAGGCGGGCCGCGGTGTAGATGTCGGCCATGGGGATGGCGTGGTTCGCGTGCGCGGTCACGATCGCTTCGTCACGCTGCTGCTGGGCGGCGGCGGCCTTGACGGCGTGGTCGGTTGCGGCGGTGGCGTGCTTCGCCACCTCGCGCAGCTCGGGCGGGGTCTGTGGGTCGGTCATACCCCAAAGTCTACGAAGTGAAGTGGAACGGGGTGGAACTTAGAACCAGACCGGTGGGGTTTCCCAGTCTGACCTTGTCCCCACCTGGTACGCGCGGCGCGGAACAACCCGGGGCAGACCGTCCGCGTGTTCCACCAACGTCGGCCCGTCCGCGTGGTCCACCAGGGACGGCCACGTGTACCTGACGGGGGAGCGGCGGTGCGTCGCCGCGTACTTCCCGATCCGCTCGTCGTACGGCGTCGGGTCCCCGCACATCGTCGCGAGGTAGTCATGCACCCAGGACGTCGGCATCGCGACACCGACACCCCAGTACAGGGCGTCCGTCGCGAACCACGCCGCGTCGACCGGGGTTGCGCGCTCGATCGCGTACCGGACCGGCCCGACCGTGTGGAACGGCATCCCCGTCCCGACGTAGAACGACACGATCGTCCGCGGCGCGGCCGTGAGCGCGCGCCGGACCTGGTCGAGGAACCCGGCCACGGGGACGGCGTCGTCCTGCAGCACGACGTGCCAGTCCGCGTCCGGGTCGGCTGACGCCCACGCGCGGTCGCTGTTCGCGTTCTCCCCGAGGGTGCCGTCGTCCACGAACAGGGCGGCGTCCAGGGCCTCCGCGAGGTCGAGCGCGGGACCGAGGCGGGCGGTGTGCGCCATCACGGCGTAGGACACGTTCACCGGTGCTTCCACCATGCCCACTGGGTGCGCTCGTCGGCGCGGAACACGGTGTGCACGCGCGGCCCGGTGACGATCCGGCCGGCGAACGCGGGGGAGTGGGCGACGATCCCGAACGCGAGCATGTCGCCGACCTCGGGCCCGGCGGGCTCGTTGCCCCAGAACCGCTCCGACTCGAGGTCGTAGAACGTGCGCACGATCGCGTGGGCGAACGCCATGACGTCCTCACGGGCCCCACCGAGGAGCCCGGCGTTCAGCATGGTGTCGTGGCGGTGCTCGCGCAGGAAGTCCTGGAAGACGCGCGCGGGGTGGTTGGTCCAGGCCCACTCGTCGTCGTACGTCTTGGGCTCGGACCCGACGTACACGCGCCCGGGGACCATGTCGTCCCACGGGGTGTTGAGCATCTCGACGTCGGACCCGTCCGTCGCCCAGACGAACCGGTACTCGGGGTGGTCGCGGAGGTGCTGGTAGATGTGGAGCCACCGCCGGTAGTACACGTTCATCGCGACCGCGGGTACGGGCGCGAGGCGCGCGCCAGCGGGAGCGTCGGTGAGCTCGTCGGCGAGCACGACGGCGCGGGCCCCGCGGATCGAGGACGCCCACGCCTGCAACGTCCCCGGGTCCGGCTCCCACTTGAACCCGCGCTGCGGGTCCGGCTCGGACGTCAGGAGCGTCGTGATGACGGCGTCGACACGGTCCCGGTACTCGACGTACCCCGTGTGCCCGGTCCGCATCCGGTGGTTGTGGATCTCGACGTTGCGCTTCACCAGGGCGGCGCGCGTGTTCGGGTGGACCGAACGTTCGATCTCCTCGTGCTCGTCCATCGAGTGGATCAGGTCCGCGGACCCGGCGACGTCGGCGTACCGCCACGTCGTCAGACCGGCGTGGTGGATCCGGTTCGACAGGTCGCCGTGCTCGTACATGCCGAGCTCGTAGATCGGGTCGAACCCGCCCACGGCGTCGAGGGCGGTGCGGTGGAAGTACAGCATGACGCCCCGCGGACCGGTATACGCGACGTGGTGCCCGTCGTCGTGCAGGACCTTGATGTCGTTCAGCTTCCGCGGCCCGGCGAGGTCGAGGAACTGGTACATGAGGTGCGGTTCGGGGGACTCGACGTACGGCTTCCACCAGTCGTCCGCGATCGGCCACGCGTCGTCGTCCCAGAGGAAGACGTGCTCGCACCCGTCGAGGAGCTCGAGCGCCTTGTTCTTCGCGGCGGGGATGCCGGCCTGGGTCTCGAACCGCCAGTCCGCGACGGGGACGGGCTGATCGGAGGCGTCGTCGACGATGACGAGCAGGGCGCCCGGGGGGAGGTGTCGGCGGTGGTGCTCGAGCACGAGCTGCATGGCGTCGTGCCGGTTGCGGGTGGTAATGCCGATGCCGATGCGGGGGGTCTGCTCGCCGGCGGGGGCGTAGCGGACTCCGTCGACGGTGATGTCGGGCACCGGGCCTCCTGGGTTGTGCGCCTGCCGGGGGTCTCACCGCGCGTTCCCGTGGACTTGTTCGCGGGTCCGCCCGGCAGGCGGGTCTGGTGGGTGACGAGCGGATGCGGAAGGATGCGTGGTGTGACCCCTGCGCCGGAGTTTCCGCCCGTTCGACTTGTTGATGTCGAACCGAGTCAGTCAGCTCGGTTCACCGGCGAGGTGGAGCTTGTTCCGAGATTCAGTCGTGATCCCCACTCGTTCTGGTGCCACTTCTTCCAAGAAGAGTGGGAGCGGACCACTGACCTCCCTTGGCTCACAGCGGGTTTCACGAGCATTCGCAAGGGTGATGAGGAGCGTGCCCGGGCGCTGCTCGCTTCAGTTACGGACCAGGCGAACGACAGAATGAGCGCGTACCTAGCCGAATTGCACGAGTCGAAGCCGGAGGACGTCGCCCAGTTCGTCGCGCTCGAGGGATCGATCGCGGCGTCCGAAGACGGCGCTTACCTCTGGCGCTCTCCCGGCTCGTAGCGGTGAGGAGGGGGGTCGAACCCCTACGCGGTTGCCCGCCAACTGGTTTCGAAGCAGCGCCCGTCGCCGTCTCTCGGGTGGCCTCACCTGGTGATGCGTGCGTCCCCCGGGATTCGAACCCGGACTGACCGCTACTTGAAGGCGGTGCCTCTGCCAGTGGGCTAGAGACGCGTGGGGACGGCAGGTGTCGAACCTGCGACCTTCCGGGTTTCAACCGGACGCTCTACCACTGAGCTACGTACCCGTGCGGCCCGTTCGCCTGGTGAGGCAAGAGGGTGGGCCAGACCCCCAGGGTTCGCGCCGCGTGGCACGGCCAACCCCGTCTCACCTCCGACAGCCACGCCGGGTGAGCTCTGCTCTCCGCCAAGGATTCGAACCTCGGTCTCCTGGTTCAGAGCCAGGGATCCTGCCGTTGGACGAGCGGAGATCGTGTACCTCGCCCTGGATTCGAACCAGGGGCCCTCCGCTTAAGAGGCGGTGGCTCTGACCACTGAGCTAGCGAGGCGTGCGGCGGTGGGTCGCCACCCTGTGTCCGGCGCTTACCTGGCCGCCGGCGACCTTTCTGTGATCGTCCGGTCCCCTGGGATCGAACCAGGCGTGCCCGAAGGCGACGGGGTTACAGCCCGCCTGCACCACCAGGTGCGAGAACCGGTTGGCGCGCCGCCCGGAATGCTAGTGCGACGACGCCCGGAACCCTCACGGCCGAAACCGGGAGGGGCTATGCGGTGGACAGAGGGTGTCGAACCCCCCTGGCCCGGGTTGGAGCCGGGCTGCCAGGCCGCTGGTGTCCCCTTGTGCGTCTCGGGTTGGGTGGGTCGAGACACTGAGCACCCGCGTCGGCATGTCTGCCGGCGCTCGTCCCCGGGACCCGGATTCGTCGGGCTCTCCCTGGGGCACAGCTAGAGCCCGCGACCCCTCGTGAGGGTGCGGGCTCCGCGCGCCTGATACGGGACTTGAACCCGTGGTCTTCCCCGTGACAGGGGGACGTCCGTTCCAGACCGGACCGATCAGGCGGGCGACGAGAGTGGACCAGCGTGCGCTGGCGCGAACATCTCGTCTGGGCTGAGGTGGCAGGACTCGAACCTGCGCGGACCCGGGTAACAACCGGGCGCTCTGCCGACTGAGCTACACCTCAAGGGCCCGTGTCCCGGACCAGGGTCCGGTGCGCGTACACGTCGCCCACGGGCAGACGACGAGGCGGGTTGCGTGGCGCCACGTCCTAGGAAGCCGTCTCGCGATGCTCAGACCACCCAGAGGGTGGACGGCGTGGATCGTGCCGGAGTCGAACCGGCGTCCGGTCGGTGTCCGCGTGCGGTGCTCACCAGCCGTCGAAACCACTCACGACCCCTGGTAGACCAAGGTCCAACCAAGCACACTGTACCGCAACAACTGGAACACAGTGGAACTATCCCAAGCGATGCAGGGTGAAGTGCGGCGAACCCAGCGCGTTGAGCGCCCGGTGGCCGATACGCTGCGCGCGTGACTGCCCTCCGCATCCTGCTCCCAGTGCTGGCCACCGCGTCCGCGCTGGGAGTCGACATGCTCGAGAAGGGCTGGCGCACGGCAAGCGGCATCGCGACCCTGGCGTTCCTTCTCGGGACGGTCACCACCGAGATCATCGCGAGCCGTCGAGCCAAGACGGCCAAGCTCGCTCTCGAGTCCCAGCGGGCGGAGTACCTCGTCACTTCGTTCGCCGCGTTCGGGCCCCTCTCGAACCACATGAGTCTCATGGCGGCCGCGCAGACCTCGCGTCGTCGGGAACTCGCTGGGCCCTCGCTCTATGCCGCAGCGGTCGCGGCGCGGAGCCTCGTGCCGGTCGACGGTGTGCGGGCGGCGCTGTTCTACCGGACTGTCGAGGACGGCAAGGACGTCTTCCTGCCGCACCCGGTGTACTGGGTGGGCCGTGGCGACCGCGCGCAGTCTAGGTTCGTCCGCGGCGAGGGCGAGGGCATAGACGTCTGGAACGCGGCGGACCAGGGTAGCCAGTCCTTCTACCCGGACATCGCGGACGAGCGGCCACCGAACATGGACATGAACAGGCCCAGGACGTACGCCGGCTTCGCCACTGTCCCGATTCTCGCCGGTGACGAGTGCGTTGGGCTCGCGACGATCAACACGCTCGAGCCTAACCAGCTCACGTCAGAAGATGTCGGTACGCTCTGGGTAATCGCGGCCCTCTCCGGCGCGATCCTGGGCATGGTGGGCTGCAAGTGGCCCGGGGTGTGAGGCATGATGATGACGATGATGCGCTGGCGCTTGGAGGTGGCCGCATGACCGCACCGACGGGTTGGTCCGCCGAGATGGACCGCCGGATGCGCGAGATCGAGACCGACGCCGAGCGTTACCTCGAAGACGCACGCCGCGATGCGTCCAGTGGACGCCTCTCCAAGCTACTGGCCCCCAGCGGAAGCGCGCGAGGCCGGTTCAAGTGGAAGGGCAGCGTTACAGGGTCCTCGGACTCGAGCCACCACGTTGCTCCCAATCTGAGCTACTGGGCCATCGTGAAGAAGGACCGCAACGACGAGTAGTCCCGGGCGGTCAGTAGATGTTCTTGTGCTCCCAGCCGCGCGGGTTCCGGTCGGTCACGACGAGCCCGAGCATGCCGGCCGGGGACCACACCCCGTACTGGTCGAGCATGTACTCCGAGGACCGCTCCGCCTCGAGCGCGGGGCACCCGATCAGGGTGCGGCCCTCGAACTCCTGGTAGTACGCGTGGTGGTAGTGCGCCATGAACCACAGCTTCACGCCGCCGAGGTCCTCGGTGCGGCCGAGGATCTGCCGCTCGATCGCGGCCCGGGTGCGGGTCTCGGTCGACGTGCCGCGGCCCTTCTCGATGTACCCGTGGGAGAAGTAGCAGTCCACGCCGGACAGGGTGAGGGTGACGCCGGGCCGGGTGTCGCCGATGTGCCACTCGATCGGCGGGTACCCGTGCGCCTCAAGCTCGACGAAGAGCTTGCGGACCTGCCGGGCGATGTGCGTGGACGCGTTGTCGTTCGCGGTCGTGACGGGGTCCTTGGACCCGTTCCTCGTCCACTCGCCGTGGTTGGAGATGACGGAGGACACGGAAACGGGCACGCCGAGGGTGAGGGCCTGCTTGATGGTCCACACGCGCAGGTCGTAGTCAGTCTCGAGCTGGCGGGACTGGTTGAGCTCGATCGTGTGCGACTGGTTGGTGTTGTGGGACACGATGCCGTTGGCGATGTACGTGTGCGAGCTCGTCCCCATGACGGCGATGGCCTGCGTTCCGGCGTCCTCGACCGAGGTGACGGTGACGTTGCTGCGGGTGCGCAGGTAGGGGAACCCGACCTTGGCAAGGAGGCGCACGGGGCGGAAGGTGCCGAGCGCGCGCAGGACCTCGGAGTAGCCGCCGAGGAAGTGGAGCGTGACGACCCGGGTCTTGGGGTTCGCGTCCTCGCGGTAGGCGAACTTGTGCTCGCTGAGGATGCGCTTCGCGCGCTCGAGGACTGGCCCGGGGAGCTGGGACACGTTGAGGTGCCAGGGCTCGCGTCCGGCGGCGGCCTGCAGGCACCCCTCGCCGTCCAGGAGGCCGGACATCCAGCCGGCGTCGAAGTCGGTCGGCTGCTGCCACGGGTCGCTGAGCTTGGACACCTGGTAGGGGTGGTCCATGAGCCGGTCGGCGCGGACCCATTCCCAGGGCTGGGACTTGCTCTTGCGCGCGAGGACGGGGTGCTCTGCGGTGCAGAGCAGCGTGGTGCCGTCGGAGAAAGTCACGCGCACGGCGGGGAGCTGCTTGACCTCGTTGCGCAGGACGTGACCAGGAGCGAAGCGTCGCCCGCTGACCGACTGCCGCTCTTCCTCGACGGTGTACAGCTCGTCGCCTGCCTCGAGCGTGCCAGCGGGCACCCACCGAAGGTCGCGGGTGAGGACGAGTTCGTCGGCGCCGACGCAGTAGTTGTTCGCGACGCCCTCGGTCTCGTCGCCCATGAACGCGACGTGGAACGCGTCGATGTCGAGGCGGGCGGCGGCGGCGACGTGGCGGGTGATGCCGCGCTTCCAGTTCTCGATGGCCTGCTCGGTGTTCTTCTTCCCGAGTTGGGGGTCGGCGACGAGCGCGACGTACGTCCCGCCGGTGCGGGTGGGGGCCGGGGTGGGCTTCGGTGGGGTGTGGCCGAGGAGGGCGTCGCGCCAGCCCTGCACGGTCTCGGGGGACACCATGTCGCGGGAGACGCGCCGGAACCGGGCGGAGTAGGCGTAGAGCTGGACGGTGTCGCGGTGCCCGTCCTTCGCGCGGGCGGACTGCTGCCAGGTCGACATGCGGACCGTGTCGTCGACGACCTCGAACAGTGCCGGGTCGAGGTTGAAGAGTCGGAACACGCGGTCCCAGTCGCCGTTGAGCTCTCCCTCGATGACGACGTTGTTGATGCTGCCGCCGTCGGGGCCGACGTCGATGGAGCCCTGGGGCTGGTGTGCCGTCGTGGTGGCGGCGTGGGTGTCTGCGAGGCTCACAGGGTGTCCTATCGGGTGGGGCCGGGAAGTGTTAGTACTGGGCGCCGTTACTTACAGTTCGGGCGGAACTGTTAGCAGGCGCAGTCCCCGCGGCGGTGGCGGGAGACGGTGGTGCCGGCGATCTTGTGGCCGGCGGTGGTGAGGGTTCGCCCGATCGTGGAGGAGTGCTCGTCGGGGTCGGCGAGGACGGCGGTGAGCCAGGCACGGTCGGTGTCGTCGAGGCGGGCGAGGATCTTCGCGACGGTGCAGGTCCCGCCGCGGAGGGCAGGGCCGGTGGTGTGGAGGTCGGCGAGGCTCACGGCTGGTCCTCCGGCGTCTCGGCCGCCTGTTGGGCCGCGCGGTCTTCCTGGGCGATGGCGAGCATCTCGCGGCCCGCGCGGACGAGCTCGGCACCGAGCCGCTCGAACAGGACGGTGTCGTCTGGTCGCGCGACGACCATCCCGAACGCGAATCGCTCGCCAGGGCGGTGGATGGGCGGGGGAGAGTCGAGGCGGAGCGGGAGGTCGATGGTCATGTCGCCGACGTGGGCGCCGGTGCCGGGCTGCTGCTCGGGCAGGAGCGCCTCGATGCGTAGGCGGACGGGCAGGTTGGTGACCTTCACGCGGCTTCACCGGCTTCCTGTGCCTCGGAGTAGATGCGGTCGTCGGCGAGCTGCGTGAGCTTGCCGAGCATCGCCTGCGCCACGGGCGACGGCGGCGGCTGGGGCTTGCACCGGTCGTCGAACCCGGGCTGCTCGACCATGAACGTCAGCAGCGTGAGGGCGTGGAACGCGACCGCGGCCATGTGCGGGGAGCCGGTCTCGGCGTCGATGTCCTCACCGGACCAGAACGCGTTGGCGTGGCGCTGCAGTGCGGCGTAGGACTTGGACCACTCGTACCCGCCGCGCCAGTTGTGGGCGGCGTACTTGGCGGCGCCGACGCCGTAGTGGCGGGCGACGGTGGCGAGGGCTTCGACGGGGAGGAGGTCGTACCGTTCGGGCTTGACGCCCTTGGCGGCGCCGGTGGACGACACGGTCCGCACCTCACCGGATGGCGGGACGGCAGGGGTCGTGTTGTCGGGCTTCGGCGCGATCTGCTCGAGGCCGTAGCCACCGGCCTCGAGTTCCGGCGTGGTGAGCCACAGGCCCCTCATGCGCCGGAACGTCTCGTCGGATGCGACCTTGAGCCCGAGGGCTTGGGCGAGGGCGTACTCGGCGCGCGCGCCGGACGACTGCTGCCACCCGTCGAGGAGGTACACGGCGTCGCAGCGGGTGATCTGTTCGAGGTCCCATGCGAGGGCGGCACGGAGGTCGAACCCGTGCTGGGTGAGGTCCTCGTTGCCGGTCATGCCAGCGGGGTCGAACCCACCCTCGCGGTCGTGTTCGGCGGGGTTGACGACGTCGTGCCCCTGCATCCGGAGTGCGTGGGTGGCCTCGTCGAAGGCGGGGAAGTTGAACTCGGGCAGGCCACGCATGGGCCCGGCGACGTAGACGCGCATCAGGCCACCTCCACCTTCGCGATGTCGAGGTAGATGGCACGTCGCTCGGAGAGAGCGAGCTTCACGTCGCCGTCGAAGTCGCGGGCGATCTCCTCGCACTCCTCGCGCGTCTCAGCGCCGTGGCCCCACGAGTCGTGCGGACCGCGACGCCCCTCGGACCACACGATGATCGTGTAGAGGATCTCGCGGCTGAACGCCGCCTTGCGAGTCAGGACGACGACGTCCTTGTCGTCGCTGACGGCCTGCACGGTCCACCAGCGCGGCTCGTTGAGGAACTTCACGCGCTGGTCCGGGACGAGGTCGACGAACCGGTCGATGGGCTCACGCTGCGCGCGGGTCCGGCCGTGGGGTCCGACGAGGAGGCCGTTGGTGCGGTGGTTGCGGGCGAAGACCTTCGTGAGGTCCTCGGGGATGTCGAGCAGTGCGGTGCTCACGGTGTGCTCCTCAGTGCTTGGGTGGTCGGGGCCAGAACGCCATGACGGCGAGGCCGATGAGCGCGACGAGCATCGCGCCGGGGTAGATCCACACGGTCCATGTCGGGTCGGGCTCGATCAGGAGGGCGTCCATCACCAGGGCTCGTTCCCGTGGTTGTCGCCGGTGAGCATGTCGATCGCGGTCTCGTGCTGGACGAGCGCGTTGACGGGCTCGTCGTGCCAGACCTCGGTGGTGTACCCGAGGCGCACGGTGGGGTCGGTGCGAAAGATGACGGTCTGCGCCTGGTCGGCGTCGGAGATGGTGGAGACGATGACGCCGGGGTCGACGACGGTCGCGGTGCGGAGCTGGGCGGTGCTCATCGGGGTGTCTCCAAGAGGTCGAGGGTCGTGTAGTACAGGTCGCGCGCGTCGGTCAGGTCGGCGTGCGCCTCGGGCGTGTGGCCGGCGAAGTAGAACGTGGCGCACGCGGCGTACATCGCGTGCTTCGCCCGGGTGTGGAGCCGGACGGCCGCGGGGGTGGTCACGGGCCCGTGTTCTCGACGAGCTCGACCGCGTCGGCCTGCGCGAGCTCGAACGAGCCGACGAGGGTGGGCCCGGTGATGGACCAGGTGTGGGCGCCGGTGGTCTGGGCGTCGCCGACCTTGACGGCCGCGACGGGCAGGCCGCGGCGGTCGGTGGCGCGGACGATGCTGCCGCGGGGGAGGTCGTCGAGCTGCTGGCGGGTGAGGGTGCTCATGCGGTTGCCTTCCTGCGGGTGCTGGCCTGCTCGACGAGGACGAGGACGTCCCCGACGCGGTACCGGGGGTCGGCGACGGCGCCCCGGTTGATGAGGCGCCCGCGGGACGCCCAGACGCGGATGTGGCGGGCGTCGACCGGTTCGCCGAGGCCGCGCAGGAGGCGCGCGATGTCGGTCGCTCCGAGGAGGAGGTCGTGTGCCTGGTCGAGGAGGTCGTTGCGGCGGTCGTCGAGGGTGACGGTGGTGCGGCAGACAGTGCACTTGGCTTGCGTGGACCCGTCCCAGGCGTAGAGCTCGCCGTCGCAGTCGTGGACGTCGCAGGGGCCGGCGTAGGCGCGGTCGGCGGGTCGGTCGATGACGCGGTGGGCCTTGTGGATGGCGCCGTTGATGGCGTCGAAGCAGTCGCGTCCGGCGTCTTGGGTGGCGATCCAGTCGAGCTGGTGCTCGAGGTACTCGGCGAGGGCGTAGAGGGTGTAGACGGGGTGGGGTTCGCAGCGGGCGTCGGCGGTGTAGGCGGCGGCGCGGGCGAGGGTGATGGTGAGGTCTTGGCGGGCGTCGGAGGCGGTGAGGTTGAGGGGGAGGGGTTCGTCGTTGCCTCGGGTGCGTCGTCCGCCGGGGTTGGTGGTGAAGCGGGTGTCGCGGGTGATGGCGGTGTCGAGGTCGGTGGCGAGGCCGGGGATGAGCCGGTCGGGGCCGGTCTTGACGGTGGCCTTGGAAATGATCGGGTGGCCGTGTGCGTCGTTGACGGTGACGATCCGCTGTTCGGTGGGCCCGGGGACGATGTGGTCGTGGATGGTGGCGAGGTTGCGGCGCGTGGTCGCGGTGCAGTCGAGGCAGACGACGCGGTTGGTTGGTCGTCCGCAGTCGCAGATCTGCGTGTTGTTCCTGGCCATGGGCCTAAGTCTACGTAGTGAAGTGGAGCACAGTGGAACTTGTGCGACTTGACAGTGGAACTCAACTAGGTAGAGTTACGGCCATGAACAGACGAAACGGGCACCACTACCCGCCCGGGCGCGGCCCACCAACCAGCTCGCCCCGACCATCCGAGGCGAGCAGGGAGGCCAAAGATGCCACCACCAACCAGAAGACCCCCGGAACCATGTGGTCCCGGGGGTCTTCGCGCTTTCAGCCTGTACGCCGCGTGCCGTCCACGCGATGATTCTCCCGTGTCGAAGACCAGGAGAGCCTTGAACCGAGCGGCGCGTCGGGTCGCTGCGGCAACAGAGGCCGAAGGCTGGCGGCAAGTAGATGACCCCGACGCCCTCCGGCTGCACCGCAGGCGCTCGGCTGTCTTCCCAGACATCGACGCGATGGAAGGGCTGATCGGTGCCCTCGAAGGCGCCTCTGGCGACGCCGCGAGCGTCACGCACGCAAACGCAAGCCGGAACTGGATTGGAGCTGGTGCTGCGAATGAGATCGCGCGCCTCCCTGCACGTGCGGACCGGTCACACGTGACCATCACGGGGACGCGGAACGACGGTCCGTGGGCGACGGTCGACCCGGCAACGGTCTCGAAGCCTGACTGGCAGGTGACGCTCTCGATGTCGAAGACCGAGTTCTACCTACGTGAACACAGCACCAGCGGGCGGGCGTTTGCTCGTAGCATGACCGATCTCGTGGACCGTTTCGTGGTCAACGCAAGCCGCGGCGCGCGGACCGTGATCGAGCCAATCTCGCTTGAGGAAGCAGGTCAGCGTGCCTACGAAAGCAAGATCGCCACGCGTGCGGCCCGAGTGGGCGGCTGGTGGGGTGCTGTGGGGGGAGCTGTCGTTGGTGGCCTCGTCACCGCCGTGGTGAACATCGTCACGGCGAGCCCTGCGCCTTGATTGCGTCTGATCAAGGCGCAGGGCTTGAGTGTCAGACCCTGTCGTCTCCGGGGTCGGTCTCGGTAACCTCGATGACTGCCTCCGGGCTCAGATGGAGGTCGAACCGCTCGCCGAACATCTTGAGCTCGACGGACGTGCGGACGGCGCGTCGGTCTTCGCCGAAGGCGTCCTGGCTGTGCCGGTACGCGGCGAGGATCCCGGTGGCTACGCCCGCGTTCTGGTCGTCCATGTCGATGACGCGGACTGCCAGCCCGATGTGGTCCGCGGTGAGGTCCTCGGCGCTGATCTCCGAGTAGGTCTCGGCCATGGTCAGGCTCCCAGGGTGAGCGCGTCGGGCTCGGGGTAGTCGCCGTTGCTCCACCGCTCGAAGTCGACGATGTCGTCGATGGTGACGCCAGCGAGGGCCATGAGCGCGCTCATCCGTGCGGCCTCGTCGATCACGGGGCGGTGCGCGAGGATCGATGTTGCGAGCCCGATGCGCTTGAGGAGCTCGAACACGGAGATCTCGGGCAGGGCGAAGGACACCGCGCGCGGGGCCTTGGGGTTGTGTGAAACCATGGGGCATCACCTTTCGGTGTAGAGACCCGCGGCTTGGCGTCTCCCGGCAAGTTGACTTGAGCCGCGGGTCTTCGCTTTCCCAGCGGGTGCTGGGGCTGCTTCGAGACTACGGACCTCGAACGAAAGTTCAACCGGCTGGGCGTCTCTCGGCGTGGCGCGACGGTTCAGTCGCTGTCGGTTGCATACCAGATAGCGCCCACACGCACTTTTGGCGGAATTCCGCGGTTTCTGAGGGTGGACCAGCAGGCTTGCTGTTCGCTGAGGGCGAACGTGATCGAACGCCTGTACACAGATCCGTCCACAGGGTGCGGTGATTCTGGGGCGAAGCCGGTGCCGAGTTGCTCCCTGCAAGACACCACCGGGGCTGGCCGCTTTGACCTGCCCCGGTGGGCTACTCCTTGCGGTCCCAGACGATGACGGGGTGACCGTCGTGGTGCTCGACGCGGGCGCGGCCGGTCTTGACCGCGGAAGCCCCACCGCACGGCTAGCATCAGCGGCGTCTGCCGCGGCTTGCGGCGCATTCCGGTCAACGCTGATCCTGGAGCACACGTGAAACCTCGAACTACCTCGCGCTTCGTCGCGATCCTTGCCGCGCTCGTGCTGGCCTTCACTCTTGCTGGCCCTGCGTCGCCTGCCGCTGCTGAAATCGGCTACTACAAGTACCCGTGGTCTAGCGCGATCTACCACACGTACGGGACGAATTCGGCCGCGCTTTCGTACAAGGAGTGGGTGGAGCGCGGTGCCCCAACTCCGAAGACGGTCTACCGGATCGTGGGGGACAAGACGATCCGGAACGTCAGTAGCCCTGACGAGTTGTTCGTAGTGCCGCCACTTGGCGGGCTTCCGCACCCGAACCACCATCTCACCCCGGCGGAGTGGAACCAGCGAGGGGGCGCGATCGTCAGCTCGCCGTACCGTTACTGGAAGTACGCCAACAGTGCGGTGATCTACCGGAGTGCTTCCGGCTACCAGCAACCGTTGAGCTACGACTCTTGGGTTTGGGAGGGGAGCCCAACGCCCGACGTGGTGTAGGGAAACGCCCCTAGCCTGGAGGCTCGACCGGGGCGGGTCGTGTTGACCCGCCCCGGTGGGCTACTCGGCTTCGTTCGCGGTATCGACCTGCCGAACCTCGACAGGACCGGACCGCGCTGCCCACTCCTGTTCCTCGCGGCGGCGGCGTGCGGCTTCACGCTTGAGGCGCGCGGGTGACTTCTCGATGCCGGCCGTGGCCTGTCCGGTCTTTTGCTTGCGCTTCGCTGCCCGTCCCAAGGTCTCGGCTCCTGTCGTTTCGTCTGGTGCGGCTCTAGCTACTCGTCCTGGTTGATGCCGACGTTGCCGTACTCATCGGTGGTGAACCCCGGGTCGTTCGGCCCGTTGCGGCCGACCTGCTCAACGACGAACAGCAGACCGGCGATGACGGCTACGGCGATGATGACGTTGCGGACCCATGCTCCGATGCTCCCCCTGTGCATGGGGTCGATGGTGGCGTAGGTGGAGCCGACTGGTCCAGGGGTCTGACCTACGGGCGCCACGCCTTGTCGTAGTCGGGGTGGTGAGCGTAGGGGAGGGCGAGCAGGCGCAGCACGGGCGTGTCGGCGTCAGGCGGCAGCGGCCGGTAGTCCTTCGCGGGTCGTGCTTCCTCGTGTTCGATGATGCGGCGCTTGGATTCGCACTCCGCCAGGACGCGCTCAGGGTCGTGGCGGACGACGTGGTAGGCGACTTGGGACGTCTGGAAGGTCCAGTCGCGGTCTCCCTTGGCGGCGCGGATGACCGGGTCGCCGTCGGCGCCGATGATCGCCTGAGGGAGGTGCTCGCGATCGAGGGTCCATGGCCCGGGTTCGGCGTCTTGTGCGGTGGTTTCGTCTTCGGCGATCCTGGCGAGCAGGAAGTCGGTCAGCGTCATGGGTTCAGTCTCCCGTGGTCCCGTCGAGGATGGCGAGTACGTCGCGGGTGCGGATCACGGGCTCGATGCTTCCGTTGACGCGGAAGCCGATGGGCTGGTGTGCGAGGTTGCGCACCCTGTCGAGCTTGCCCCGCGCCGCATCCCGCCCTGTCAGTGCGTCCACTCGCGCGTCTACGGCGTCGAGGTACTGGTGGTGGTAGTCGTTGCGCACGGCTTCGGCTTGCTGCACGCGCTCGACCAGGGCGAGGACCATGACGCCGACAGGGACGTTCTTGAACCGCTCGCCGTACCGTGTCGCTTCGTCCAGCAGGTCGTCCGTCATCGTGTCTCCTCGGGCACGTACAGCACGCGGGCGGGGAGGTCCGGTACGGCGGGGTGTTCGGTGCCCAGGTACGACCAGTGGTCGGCGGGCTCAGGGATGCCCCAGACCTTGTGCATCACGTAGGAGCCGGCGTCCAGCACGACGCTGCCGACCGGGAGTGCGTCGAGTTCGGTCACGGTGGTGACGACGCGTGTGCGGGTCGCGGCCCACTCGGCACCCGCCACGAACGACTCCCGCAGACGCACCGCCTGCACGTTGTGCGCCATGTCTCGCGCCAGCGTCTCGGGGCGGTCGGGGAGGCGCTTCTCGGCTTCGGCTCGCGCCTGCTCGTGGATGGTCATGAGTCCCACCTCTTCTCGCAGGTTGCCTGGATTCCGGCCAGGTGGGCCGTCGCCGCGAACCGCGCGAGCGCCCCGTAGAGGTCGGGCGCAGCCTCCAGGATGGCCACCTTCTGCTGGTTCGTGAGCTCGAACCACTCGCGGTAGACCGACTCGGCTCGCGACTCGCGTCGCTTCCAGAGCCTCATGCGCCCTCCCTCACGATCCGGGCGGCGCGGTCCATGCCAGCGCAGAACGCTGCCGACTTGCGCCCGTCAGGTGTCTTCGCCTCGATGTTGCGTGCGATGCGTTCGCGCTCCTCGGCCCGCACGGACTCGATAGTCCGGTCCACCTCGGCAGCGTTCTCCGCGTAGTCGTGGCGGTTGTTCCCGTCGCTGCACACCGCATGCCAGGCGTCGCGGAGTTGCTCGACGGTCGGCGTGTAGTCGCTCATCGGCCTGCCTCCTTCTCGATGTACGGGTTCTCGGGCAGCGGCAGCACGAGCCGCAGCGTCATGCGCGAACGGCCCTCTTCGATCGCCGGGTAGGTGATGGCGTTCACGGCCTCGTCCCATGCCTGTGCGGCGATGTGCGGCCCGACCGCAACCAACACGGCACGGGCGATCCACTCGGCGTCGTGCTGACGGAACGAGTAGTTGTCTCGGAAGGTCTCGATGGCCTTCTCGACCTGCTCGTCGGTGGGGGTCCAGCTCATGAGTCGTCTCCCTTCTGGATCTGGTTCCGCAGGTCGAGCAGGTCGGCCAGCGGGAGCGCCTTCACGTGGTACTCGTTCAGGTGCATCATCGGGAAGGCCATGCTGATGGCCTCGTCCAACACCCGGAGCGCACCTCTCCTCTCGGCGTCGGTGTAGTCGCTCATGAGTCGTTCTCCTTCGGGGTCAGTGCGTCCGTGATCACGGCGAGCAGGTCATCTCGGTCCACGTGACCGAGCGCGACCTTGTGGCGCTGCGGGTCGTCCGCGAGGTCGAGTGCGGCGGTGAGTGCTGCGACCAGGCGCGGGACGTCCGTGCGCGACGCTGCGATGAACTCGGTGTTGGCTTCCTCGACCAGCCCGTAGTCGTCACGCTGCACCGTCGCGATCGCGGTGCCGTCCCACCCGCCGGGGGCGTCGGGCTTGAGCACGATGCTGGGCTCGTCAGGGTCCTTCGTCCACGGTCCGTCGGTTGCTGCGTCGGCTCGCTGCTGCACGGCCGCCAGGTAGTCACGCGCGGTGCTCACGACGCCTCCCCGAGGATCGCGGCCCGCACGGCATCGGCAGCGCTCACGCACGCCGAGCACGGGAAGTCGTCCGTGCGCTCCATGTGGTGCACCGACTCGTCGTGCGAGCACAGCGCCTCGGCCACGGGGTCGCGCCCCTTGTCGGGGTCGTGCAGGGCGGCGGACACGGCGGTCTGCGCCTTCTCGACGCACGAGGAGCACGGGTAGTCGTCGGTCTGCTCGTGGTGCCAGTACGACGTGTCGGCGGTGCACAGGTCTCGCGCCGCGCGGTCCAGGTCGGGCGTGCTCATGCTTCCTCCATGGGTTCGGTCACCGGGCCGGGCTCGGCGGGACGGTGGGGGTTGGCGTGCCGGCCTTCGGGGGAGGACCACCACGCGTTGCGGAGGGCGCGGATGCGCACGTCGGCGGCGGGCTTGTGCCGTCGGCCGCGGAGGCGGACGGGTGCGCCGGCGCGGTCTTCGCGGTAGGCCTGGTTCTCGAGTCCGGGGGCGAGGGTGCCGGTGTGGCGGCCGGTCATGCGGCTGCGTCCTGTCGGGCTGCGTGGTCGTGGAAGAGGGCGAGGCGGTCGAAGTGGTCGGCGTCGTGGCGGAAGCTCTCGGCGGAGGCCCAGCCGCGGGCGGCGGCTTGCTCGGCGCACTCGCGGCGCCGGTCTGCGATGCCGTGGAGTCGCTTCGCTTCGGCGGCGTGCTCTTCGGGGGTGAGGTCGGCGGCCGGGTTGCCGGGCTGCCCGCCGAGCTGGCCACGCTGGTCCGCGAGGCGCTTCGTGTCCTGCGCGTACTGGCGGGCGTCGCGGTCGAGGTCGGCGCGCGTGATCTCGTCGTAAGGCGGGATGGTCGAGTAGTGCCTCACCGTGTCACCACCTCGGGCTTGTAGGCGCCGTACCAGATGACGGTCCAGCCGTCGCGGGCCGACTCCCATGTCTGGAACGGGAGGTCGGAGTCCGGGAAGGTCTTCTTCGCCTTGGCCCTGTTCTCGGCCGCGGCACGGTTGCCGTCTTCGGCGTCGTGGAACTGGACGCCGATCGTGTGCGTGTAGTCGGACACGTCGACGCTCGCGACGCGCTCAGCGCCGATGTACTCCACGAGCTCGGCCGCGACGAGCACGCCGTCGAGCGCGGTCATCGGGTCGCCTCCGTCGGCGCGTCGCTCCGGCGCGAGTACGTGTAGTTGGCGAGCGGCAGGAGACCGGACGTGTGCGACCCGATCGTCAGAGCGACCGCGCCGGCCTCGTGGTCGACGTACGCCACCGGGCGCGGGTCGAGCTCGCGGGAGAGGTGGTCAGCGAAGTCCCCGGCGCGAACGTCCGCGGGGTCGACGTCGATGAACTCGGTACGCTTCACGGCAGGAGCTCCTCCCTCACCCCGCAGGGTGGAAGTAGTGGGTGTCTGTGGTGGGAACATGCTGGAACTCTACCGCACAACATGGAACAAGCAAGAACCCACCGCATCCGAGTTGCGCAAGAGTCCTTGCGCATTTTCCTGACCAACACGTGCCCGGCGTCAGCATCCTTCCCTCGGGGGTTTGCTGACGCCGGGTGGTGGTTGTGTCAGGTTCGGCGGCGGGTGGAGCGGCCCCAGACGTAGCCGCCGCAGGGGCAGCGGTAGACGCGGGCGGTGGGGTCGAAGCCGGGGTGGTTGCGGTAGCGGTCGAGGTGGATTTCGGCGGTTTGGCGGGTCATGTGGTGGTGTTTGTCGGGGCGGGGGCAGCCCCAGAGCTGCATGGCGATGTGGGCTCGGCGGGTGTTGGGGTCGGCGAGGTCGAGGCTCATCGGGCACCTCCTGCCTGCCAGGCGAGGTCGTCAACGCGGGCGAGGTGGCCGCGTCGGAGGAGCTGGAACGCGCCGGTGGCCCCGTGCCGGTTCTTCGCGACGGCGACGTTGAGGTCGGTCGGGTCGTCGGGGTTGACGTGGAGGAGGAGGACGACGTCGCTGTCCTGCTCGAGCGCGCCGGACTCGCGGAGGTCGGCGAGGGTGGGGGGTGCGCCGGCGGCGTTGCGGTTGAGCTGGGCGAGGGCGATGACGGGGACCTGCATGTCCTTCGCGAGGAGCTTGAGGTCGCGGGAGATGTCGGAGACGATCTCGTGCCTTGGCCGCTTGTCGCCGGGCGGGCCTTTCATGAGCTGTAGGTAGTCGACGACGATGGCTGTGAGGTTGCCGTCGCGGGCGATGGTGCGGGCGTGAGCCTTGACGTCGACTGGCCGGGCGTAGGAGTTGTCGTCGATCGACAGGGGCAGGTCGCGGATTGCGGTGGCGTGCTTGGTGATCCGGTCCCAGTCCTCGGGGGTGAGCTTGCGGTCGAGGATGCGTCCGAGGTGGACGCCGGCGACCTGGGAGGTGACGCGGAACATGACCTCTTGTCGGGACATCTCGAGGTTGTTGAGGGCGACGGCGCCGCCGCGGCTGGCGATATCGACTGCGGCTTGGGTGGACATGAGGGTCTTGCCAGCGCCTGGTCGGGCGCCGAGGACGTAGAGGGCTCCTGGTCGCCATCCGCCGATGAGGTGGTTGAGGTCGGCCCAGGGGGTGGGGGTGAAGGTGGGTTCCTCTTCGAGGGCGTCGAGCATGTCGCCGAGGTGGTCGCGCATGTACCCGGTGGCGGTGGTGGTGCTCTGGGAGCAGGCGTCGATCTCGGCGCGCGCCATCTCGACGGCTTCGCCGGCGGGGACGTTGTCGCGGACCATCTGCTGGATGCGGGTGGCGGTGGCGTTGAGGCGTCGGTGGGTGGCGGCGTTGGTGACGATGCTGGCGTAGTGGTCGGCGAGGACTGTCTGTGGTGCGGCGCCGTAGATGTCGGCGACCCAGATGGGGTCGATGCCTCGGATGTCGCCGCGGAGGTTCGCGAGGATGGTCGCGGGGTCGGTGGGTCGCCCGTGGGCGTGGAGGTCGCGGGCGGTGTCCCAGACGGTGGCGCAGCGGATGTCGGAGAAGTCGCCGGGTTCGAGGCGGACCTCGGCGGTGGTGGCGGGGTCGTGGAGCGCGATGCCGACGATGAGTCGTTCGGCGTCGACGACGGTGAGCTCGTCCCACACGGTGTCGGTCACTGGTAGTTCGCCTCCTCGAGGCCGTAGGGGTCGGTGACGCGCTGGTCCCACACGGCGGCACCTGGTCGTGGGGCTTCGGCTGGTCGGTTACTGACGCGCGCGGGGAGGGGCTCGTCACCCCACCGGTCTCCGTTGAGCCACGTTGCGGGGAGCGCGGTGAACGCCTGCTCACGGTTCGGGTCGGCCGCGTAGCGCCGCGCGCCGAGGATGAGCGGGGTGGCGTCGCCGCCGGTGCGCTTGAGCGCGGAGAGGTACGCCTTCTCGGCGTTGCGCTTCGCTTCCTTGCGGGGGTAGGCGTCCCAGAACGTGTCGAACGATCCGGGTGGTCGCGTGTCCGTCCGCGGAGCGGATGGACGAGAGTTCTTCTTCTCTCTCTCTTCTCTCTCTCTAGGCACGCTCGATGCAGTGCTCGATGCACTGCTTGGTGCAGTGCTCGATGCATCGGTGGTGGTGTTGCTCGGCTGGGCGGCGTCGGGCGTGCTCGGCCCCTGCTTGTGGCGTGCCTGGGCTGCCTTGCGGGCCTTGTCAGTGGCCTTCTGCGCCTCGTCGGCGGAGCGGTTGTGCTCGAGGTAGTCGTGCACCTGGGCTCGGCCGTCGCCGAGGTCTTCCCAGAGCCCGGCGTCGAACAGAGCCTGGACGTCGGTCTCGTCGGCGTCGACCTTCCGGAGGAGGGTCTTGACGCGGACGATGCCGTCGGTGAGGTGGTGCGCGGCGTAGAGGATGGACGCGGCGTGGAGGAGGACGGCGTAGGGCTTTCCGTCGTCGAGGAGCGGGGCGATCTTCGGGTTGTCGAGGTACCCGACGTCGAACTTCGCGAAGGCGCGCTTGTCGGCCATCAGGCGTCACCGCCTGGTCGCCAGTTCGCCGCGGCCTGCTCGAGTCGGGTACGTGCGCCTCGTGCCCTGGCTCCGCGCCCGCCGTCGTCGTCGCCGCCGAGCGCGTCGTCGGTGAGGGCGTCGTTGAGGAGGAGTCGTGCCGCCAGGCCGCGGTGCCCGTAGTCGCGCAGGGTGGAGATGAGCTGGTCGACGGTGAGGACGGTGTGGGCTTCGGTGTGGTGGTTGATGCGTTCGGTGGCGCCGGTGGCGGACTCGCCGTGCAGGGCCATCCACTCGAGGTCCTCGACCATGTTGGGGGTGAGGTTGCGTGGTCGGACGACTGGCTGCCCGGTCGGCCGGCCGAGGGGATCGCCGTAGCGGCGCCACCGCTTGTAGTGGGGCTGGCAGTATCCGCGGCCGGCGTGTGGTCGGTCGCAGCCGTCGAGGGTGCAGAGCTCGGGGGCGGTGGTGCGGCGCCGGCGCACGGTCGTGGTGGTCACTGGGGTGCCTCCGTGAGGGTGATAGTGAGGCGGATGTGCTGAGCTGGGAGCTGGTTGTCGACCTCGTGGGGCTGGATCACGGTTGGTCGGACGTGGCGGTCGTCGTCATCGGGGAGCACGCCGGCGTCGGTCGCGAATCCGTCGAGGGCGGCCTTGAACATGGGGGCCCAGTTCGGGCTGTCGCGGCGGTGGCCGCGCTTGAACTCGAGCTGGTACTCGGCGGTGACGGGTGGGGTGAGGGGTGCGATGCCGTCGGCGGCGTGGGCGAACGCTTCGCGGATGTGGCGGGTGCGGTTCGCGCGGACCATGTGGTGGTAGCGGCCGTTTGCGGTCAGGACCCACTCGACGGGCAGGACGACGGAGACTGAACGTGACGTCATCGGGCCACGTCCTCTCCTGTGATCGCGGAGACGACGGTCGCGACAAGATCGCGCGCGGCGGGCGGGCAGACGGCGTTGCCGGAGAGCTTCACCTGCTCGCGCCGGTTGCCGACCATGACGTAGTCGGCGGGGAACGCCATGGCCTGCTTGATCTCGTCGGGCTCGAGCATCCGGAACCGGACATCGTCGATGTTGACGGTGCCGCCCGTGAGGAGCGACTGGTGCCCGGCGGTGGTGACGGTCCGCACCGGCTCGGACGCGGGCGTGGTCATCTCCGCGCCGCCGCCGTTGTTCCGGTGGATCAGCGCGTGCCGAGCGAGCGTCGTGACCGTCGAGAGCGCCTCGTCGGTCGGGGCGGCGCGGCCCGTGCCGTAGTACGGCATCACGAGGCCGTGGTGGTTCCCGGACGCGGTGACGGTCGCGAGCGGGTCGGACGCCGCGCGGGCGGTCGACCCGCCGCCGCGGAGCTCGGCGAGGAACGGCGGGAGGGCGAGCGCGGTCTCGTTGCGGGTCGTCATGGTGCGCGCTGCCTCGGCGGCGATGCGTGCTTCCTTCCCCTCGCGGCCCTCGACCGGGACCATGAGCGGGTGGTACGCGAGGCCCTTCGACTCGCGGGTGTGCATCGTCTGCGTCGGGTCCGTGATCGGCCACGCCCGGTAGTACGAAGCGGGGTTGCCGAACCCGGGGTGCTTCGGGTCGGCGGCGTCGTAGGGGTTGCCGCCGTGCTCGGCGAGAATCGGGGACCAGTACCGCTCGATCCCGACCTGGATGCGGCGCATCGTCTTCTCTGCGAGCGGCTTGTCGCGGTCACCGATCCGGGTGCCCGGGTTCGACCAGTCGATGATCGAGCTCGCTGGGAGCCACGCCGGCTCGACGACCTCGTTGCGGCACGCCGTGTTCGGGCACCGGTAGAGGTACTGCGAGCGGTACCGGCCTGGTCGGTCCTGCCCGTTGCCCTTCTTCCACCACTGCATGGCGTTGACGACCTCGTCGCAGCGCGGGCAGTAGGCCCGTGGTCGCTGCATGTGCTCGAAGTCGGGCGCGCGCTCACCCTCCCGCCAGAACGCGATATACACGCGGTCGCGGGACTGCGGAGCGGGCAGACCATGCGCCTGGGCATGCATCGCGTTGAGCGACACGATGCGGTGCCGGTAGCCCATGGCGTGCATCGCGCCGAGCCAGGACCGGAAGAGGCCACCCTTGACGCCCCACTCCGCGGACCAGTCGACGACCTCGACGACGTTTTCCACGAGGACCGCGCGGTAGTGGTGGGTCTCTGCGAACCGGACGACGTCCCACATGGTCGCGCGGGACCGCTCGGCGGCCTCGTCCGGGAGTACGTCCCCGAACAGGTCGGGCTGCCGGTGGGCCTTGCGGCCCTTCGCGCGGGAGTGGTTCGTGCACTCGGGCGACGCCCACAGGAGGTCCGTGGTTGGGACATAGCGGGGGTCGGTGTTCGAGATGTCGGCCTGCAAGTGGTCGACGTCGGGGTGGTTCGTGTTGTGCGTCTCGATGGCCTTGTCCCAGTGGTTCGCCGCGAGTCGGACGGACACACCTGGGACGGACACGGCGCCGGTCGAGCTGCCGCCAGCCCCGCAGAAGAGGTCGGTCATGGTGAGGTTGGCGCTCATGCCGCTGCCTCGACTGCTGGTGGGTGCGTAGGCTTGGTAGTCCCCATGTGGGGCTCCTTCCAGGTGGAGGGGCTGGTAGTCCCGTCGCTTCTGTGGTGGTTGGGGCGGGACTACCGCTGATGCTGGAACTCTACCTGGAACAACACTGGACTAGCAAGGACATGTGCTCGCGCGAGCCCGGATATGACGGAAGCCCCGCCCGGCCACGGTCTGTGGCTGGACGGGGCTTCGCGGTGTCGATCAGAACGGTGGCTCGTCCGAGAACGAGGACCCGCTCGGGGTGGACCAGGCGTCGCCGCCGCGCGCGGCCGGACGCTGCCCGCCACCGCCACCCGCGCCGGCGCGCTGGGACCGGGTGACCTTCGCGGTCGCGTAGGTGAGGGACGGGCCGATCTCGTCGACCTGCAGCTCGACGACGGTTCGCTTCTCGCCCTCGCGGGTCTCGTAGGAGCGCTGGACGAGGCGGCCCTGCACGATGACGCGGGTGCCCTTGGTGAGGGACTCGGCGACGTTCTCCGCGGCCCCGCGCCACAGGGAGCAGCGCATGAACAGGGTGTCGCCGTCCTTCCACTCGTTGGCCTGGCGGTCGAAGGTGCGCGGGGTGGACGCGACGGTGAAGTTCGCGACGGCGGCGCCGGACGGGGTGAAGCGGAGCTCGGGGTCGGCGGTGAGGTTGCCGATGACGGTGAGGAGGGTGTCGCCTGCCATGGTCAGTTCTCCTGGTTGGTGGTGGTGAGGGCGTTGATGTGGTCTGGTCGGTACTGGGACCAGTGCTGGTCGCCGGCGATGACGACGGGGGCGGCCTGGTGACCGAGGGATCGGACGTGCTCGAGCGCGCCCGGGTTCGTGGTGAGGTCGATCTCGGTGTAGGTGATGCCCCGCCGGTCGAGCTGTTTTTTGGTGGCGGTGCAGGGCATGCAGTGGGGCTGGGTGTAGACGGTGACGGGTGCGCTCATGCGGGGTTGTTCCTCAGGTAGTTCTCGGCCTTGCGGCACTGCTTCTGGTGGTAGGTGGCGGCGACGGGTGTGGCGCAGTCGGTGCGGCACACCTCGCACTGGGAGTCCCGGGTCCTGCATGGGACGCAGCCGACGGGGCACGATCGGACAGGGGCCCGGACGCCGTAGTACGTGACCCAGCCCGTGATCGGCTCGGCGTCGTCACAGTGGGGGCAGAGCCCGCGCTCGTTGCGGGTGGTGCCGCAACGGCACGCGGTCGGGGCGGTCGTCATGCTGCGGCCTTTCGTCGGGGTCCGGTGGTGAGGGCCTTGCACGTGTCGGGGTCGACGTAGCGGCAGTCCGTGCACGCCGAGTTGGGGAGGTGGACGTCGTTGCCACACCGCACGCAGCGGTGGCGCTTGGGCCGGGTCACGCCGTCACCCCCGCCGCGACGATGACGTTGTGGACGGTCGTCTTGGACACCCCGGTCTGTCCCGCGATGGCCCGGACGGACAGCCCCGCGCCGTGGAGCTCGAGGATCCGGGCGTCCCGGTCGGTGACGGTCGTCGGGACGTTCTCGAGGAGCGCGGCGGACGTGTCCGGGACGGGGTGGACGACGAGCTGGACGGGGGTGTCCGGGGTCGGGACGGTGGTGTCCGGCTGGTGTCCGGGCCGCGCGATCATGCGGTCCGCGATCTCGTGGCACCCGAGGAGCGACCCGATGGGGAACAAGCCGGCGAGTGTTGCGCCGACGATGCCTTCCCACCCGCCGGGGCCCATGGCCCAGGCGTGCGCGGCGTTCGCGGTGGAGGACACGAGTGTCCAGAGCGCGACCCACGTCCACGGACGCGCTGCGGACTCGTGGCGCGCCCGGGCCGCGAGGGCCGAGTAGGTGTAGACCAGGATCGCGCCGTCGATGAACAGCGGGACAAGGGGAGACAGGTGTCCCGGGACGGCAGCCCAGGGCGCGAGCGCGGACAGTCCGGCGAAGGACAGCACGAACGATATGGACACGAGGGCGGACGTGGCGAGCATCGCGACGCCGAGCGCGGCCCGGGTGTCGGGGTTGATCCGCGCCGGCTGGTGGCCGCTCATGCGGGGGCGCCGTTCGCGAGCTCGAGGAGCACGTCGGCGTGGCAGGGCTGGTCGAGGGGGCACCAGCACATGAGGTCCTTGCCGGCGAGCTCGGCCCGGATCTCGCTGGTGCTCGGGTAGTCGGGCTTCTCGCCGCTGGCGCCGTCGAAGAGGATCGCGCGGAAGATCTCCACGGCCTGTGCCCGGGCTGCCGTCAGAGACCCAGCCCACTCAACCGACGTGTCGCCCAGGTCCGGGACGGTCTCGATGATGTCCCACTGGCCGTCGTTGTACGCGCGACGGACTCGCCAGGGGTTACCCCACTTCGACGGCCTGCCGACTGCTACGGCTCCCTCGGGCTTGCGCCAGCCCTTCGTGCGGCGCTGCTGGATCCGTCGGGGCGCGGTCACTGGGACCCGCCGGTGATCTCGCCCGCGGTGACCCGGTCCGTGCCCTTCGGGAAGTACTCGTCCGGGTTGATCCCCTCACGGCTGATCGACGTGTAGACCGTCGTGAGGCTCGCCAGGTCGTCCGGTGTCCAGTTGCCCTTGGGCTTGCCGACGTAGTCCTCGAGCCGCTTCTGCGAGATCCCGAACTGCTCGGCGAACTTCGACACTGCGCCTGCGACCCGGTCGGCGAGCGGGGTGCCCTCGCCGTCGCGGATCGTGGCCCGGCACACGTCCTCAGCCTCGGCGACGAACCAGTCGGGCAGGACGGTGAAGATGCACTCGCGCACCGCGCGCGCACCGGTGTTCTGGTTGCCGAGGTAGATGTCGTTCAGGTCGGTGAGGGCCTGACGGGTCTTGCCCTTCATGCGGGCGTGCGGCTGGATGAACGATCGTGTCGAACGGACGTTGGTCTCCTGGTCCCACGCCCACGCCTGCATCTCGGACTCGCCGGCAGCGTCGTCACGGCGGAGTTCGCGCACGCCGTAGTCGATGTTCCCCCAGACGCGGGCGAGCTCGCGGGCGAGGTGCACGGAGGCGCCCTGGCCGCGGTTCGGGACGGCGTAGAACGCGCGGTTGGCGACGGCGAGCCGCCCGCAGGAGCGGCGCATCTCGGCCTCAGCGCGGTCGAGGTTGCGGGGGTTCTGCCGGGCGACGACCACGGCGGCCTGGACCTCGGCGATCGCGCGGGACTGCTCGATCGCGGTGGCCTCGGACGAGCGGGGGTTCACGAGGGCTCGGTCGGACGGGAGGGTGACGTCGGTGCTCACAGGGACTCCTCGATGCGGGTCTGGTACCAGGTCGGAAGGGAGACGAGGGCGACCTCGTCGGTGTAGCCAGGCCAGTGGCCGGTGCGCTGGCACTCGGCGAACGTGGCCACGGCCTTGCGGATCTGCCGGCGCCCGAGCGCCTCGGCC
Organism: Cellulosimicrobium sp. XJ-DQ-B-000; assembly: GCF_031119065.1. NCBI lineage: Bacteria > Bacillati > Actinomycetota > Actinomycetes > Micrococcales > Promicromonosporaceae > Cellulosimicrobium > Cellulosimicrobium sp. XJ-DQ-B-000. The sequence goes on along the minus strand of NZ_JAVHYN010000001.1, from coordinate 393,105 downwards.
TCGGTGTCGAGCTCGACGACCGTCACCACGTACGGGGCGGTCTTCTCCTGGACGATGAACACGAACGCGGGCGCGGGGTTCGCGAGCCCGAGCGCGTCGACGGCGTCGAGGTACATGGCGTGCTGCATGTGGTAGCCGTAGTCCGCTGCGGTCTTGCGGAACTCCCACGGGTCGGCGGACACCGCGGTCTTGTAGTCGGGGATGATGGTCCGCCGCCCGGGCACTTTGGACGGGAGCCAGTCCAGGCGCGCGCGGAGCCACACGCCCGTCTCGGGGTCCACCCAGAACAGGGATTGCTCCGGCTTGCCGGTGTCCGGGTTGAGCAGCGCGGACGCGATCGGGTGCGCGCGCAGCGCGGCGGCCATGTCCTGCACCTGCTGGTACTCGTGTGACTTGAGCGGCACGGCACCGTCGGCCCGCGCCTTCTTGATGAACTCGCGCGCCTCGGTGGTCGACGCGGCGCCGTTCGTCGCGAGGTACTCCTCGGGGATCTCACGCAACTCCGGTCCTGCACCGAGCACCAGCTTGTGCGCGGCGTGCCCGAGGTCGAACGTCTTGCGCGGCGGCGTCGGGTGCTTGCGGTCGTGGTCGAACTTCGCCGGGCAGTCGAGCAGCTTGGCCGCGCCGGACTTGGACAGCGACCCGGCCGGGACGGGGTCGCCGTGGTACGTGGCGTCGTCGAGGTCGTACACACCCGGCTCGGTGATGACGACGTGCTCCGTGGCGGTGGTCATCGGTTGCCCTTGTCTCGTGCGCGGGATCCGGCGGTGCGGCCCGTGGGGACGACGAGCGTGGACTGCTTGTAGATGCGGACGCACTCGTCGGAGAACTTGATCCGGTTGCCCGGGAGGCGGTGGTGGGGGAGTTCCTTCGTGTGGCGGCGGACCCAGTCCGGGGTGCGGCCGATGCGGTTTGCCATCTCGCGCCAGTCGAAGAACCCCTCGGCGGTCATCTCGGCGGCTGGCGTGCTCATCGGGTCACCCCCGCGAACGACGCGAGCCCGGCCTGCGAGCTGGCGGCGGTGTTGAGGGGTGAGGCCGCGCCGACGAGGACCGTGCGGGTGGACTCGACGGTCTGCCGCTCGATGACGTGCGCCGTCGTGTCGTAGCCCGAGACCTGGCGGACCGCTTCGGCGCGGTCGCCGGTGAAGGCGTAGTGGTCGAACTCGGTGTGCTGGGAGTCGGTGCAGAAGCACACGGCCCAGGTGGTGCTGGTGGTCTGGCTCATCGTGGGGTCCTCCCAGACACGACGTGGAAGCGGGCGAGGATAGCGGCGCCCGTGACGATGAGGGCGGGCGCGAGGATGAGGTGGGCTCCGTCGAACGGGGTGGCGACCCACGCGACGACAAGTCCGGCCGCGACGAGGTGGAACGCGAGCCCGAACGACAGGGCGGCGACGATCGGGTTGCGGATCACGAGGCCACCGCCGTTCGGCCCGGCCAGTCGGCGAACACGAGCGAGCGGCCGAGTTCGGCGTGGTTCGCGGTGACCCACTGGTCGAAGTGCTGGTAGCAGCGGAAGCAGAGGACGTCGCAGAGGTCGACGGTGCCGCAGTCGGCGAGGTCGCCGCACCGGCAGGCGGGGGTGCCGCTCACGCCGCCACCTCCTGCACGGCGCAGGTGTCGCAGAGCTCGCGGTCGTCGGCCGGGTCCCCGCACTCGACGCACGCGCGGGGAAGGGACCGCTCGAGCAGGCGCTCCTGCTCGAGCATCAGGTGACGCTCGTACGCGTCCATCGGTAGGCTCCTGTCCGTAGTGGGGTCCCGGACGTCTGTGGTGGATGAACCCGGGGCCCCTCTGCTGTTCCCGGAGCATGGTGGGCGAGTCTGGAACTCGTCCGCCGCAGTGTTCCGGGCTGGTGTTCCAGAGTCTTCCACGTCCGTGTGGAACTGTCAACGGAACACCGTGGAATAACGTACGAAACTACACCCCCGAACGTCGGGCGAGTTCGACCTCGTTACCCGAGTCGTGTAGCGTCACGCCTACCCAAGTTCCACCGTGTACAACACTGTGACCTGGGGTGTTCCATCAACTGATGCCACGAGAGGCAGCGCCATGACTACAGCGAGGGGTTCCCCATGTCCGCCGACAGCAACCGGCAGAACGCGATCGAGCTCGTCCGCGTCACGCTCACCGAGAACGACCTCACCGCCGCCGCGCTCTCCCGAGAGACCGGTGTCCACGTCGACACCATCCGCGACTTCATCAACGGCCAGCGGTGGCCCCGGGCCGCATCCCTGCGCAAGATCGAGGACCACTTCGGGTGGCCGACCGGCCGCATCGACCGCGTCGCGCGCGGCATCGAAGAGGCGGGCGTCAGCGCATCCGCCCACACTGGGCAGGGCGTCTACCTCGACGTCGACCCGAAGGTGCTGGAAGACCTCAGCCCCGAGGAGCGTGAGGAGGCACTGACCGCGACCAAGCTGGCACTCCTGCAGAAGGCGAGGGAGCTCCGCGCCGGCTGACGGAGGAAGGGGGCAGGTTGGCTCGGTATAGCCCGTGGCGTGACGCCGCCGCACGGTACCCAGACGTCCAGATCGAACGGTGCGACATCGCACCCGTACGCGGGGCCTGGGTTCAAGAGGTCTCGGTGATCCTCATCGATCGATCCTTGAACCGGACCCAACGCGACTCGACGCTCGCGCACGAGCTCGCGCACATCGACCTCCGACACCACGAGCACACCCCACCGGACCGGTGGTTCGCTGCGCGGTTCGAGCTGGAAGCCGACACGCTCGCCGCCCGCCGCCTCCTCGACGACATCGACGACGTGGCCGAGGCGATGGCCCTGCACCCGCAGGACCTCGCCTCGGCCGCCGAGTACCTCGAGGTCACGCCCGGGGTGCTCATGCGTCGCATCGCGACGCTCACCCGGGCGGAGCAAGCGATCATCGTTGACCGCCTCGAGCGACTCGACCGGAGCTGCTAGGCCGCGTCCGGGCCCTCGATCTCCGCCCAGATCTCCTCGCGGATCTCCTCGGCATCGATCTCCGGGAACGCGCCGGCCGACGCCTTCGCGAGCGCGGTCGTGGCCGTGTACGCCAGCGACGGGTCGAGGTGGGAGTACACCGACTCGGTCGTAGTGATCGACTCGTGCCCGAGGTGGCGCTGCACGACGAACATCGGGGCGCCGCCGTTGAGCATCCACGACGCGCAGGTGTGCCTCATGTCGTGCACGCGTGGCCGCTTCCCGATCGCGGGGAACGCGGCGCGCACCGCGGGCTGCCAGACGCCCTCGTGGAACCGGGGCCGCGTCCACGCCCCGCCCGTGGTGTTGGTGAAGACGAAGTCCGTGGGGCCCTTGCCCGCGCACGCCCGCGCGAGGGCCTCGAGCGCGCGCGGAGGCAGGGGGATGATGCGCCGCGACCGGCGGGACTTGGGCGGCCCCAGGGTGCGGGCGTTGTCCTCGGCGTACTTCCACGCGCGCGTGACGGACAGCTTGCCGCCGTTGAAGTCGACGTCGCGGACCTGCAGCGCCGTGATCTCCCCGAAGCGGAGGCCCGTGAGGGGGAGGCAGGTCACGAGGTCGCGGGCGTCTGGTCGGACGCGCTCGAGGAAGGTCGCGAACTCCGTGTCGGTGAGGGTGACCATCTCCTCGCGCTCGGTCTTCGGGATGCGGGTCCCGGCGCACGGGTTGGTGTCCGCGAGGCCGCGGCGCATGGCGCCCTTGAAGACGGACGACAGGAAGCCGTGCAGGTTGGAGATCGTCTTGCCGGACAGTCCCTTGCGCTCGAGGGAGTTGACCCACCGGGATACGCGCACGGGCGTGATCGCGTCCAGGGGGAGCGGCGCGAGGGGGGTGAGATGGGTCTCGAGGTAGCGGCGGTAGCGCCCCCGGGTGCCGTCGGTGACGCCGGTGAGGTCGTCGATGTGCTCGAGGGCCCACGCGCGCAGGGTCGGGGTGTCGGCGCTGCTCCCCTCGCGCTCGCGCTGGATGGTGAGCGCCTCGTCGGGGCCGAGGTCGTCGACGAGCTTGGCGAACTGGCGTGCCTCGCGCTCGAGCTCGAACGTCTGGGAGGTCTGGCGGCCGTCGGCGGCGCGGAACAGGACCTGCCAGGAGGTGCGCCCGGAGGTGCGCTTGCGGTGTCTGATGCTGGCCATGGGTCTCCTCGGCGCCCGTTGACCAGTGTTGACATGGTCAACGGCGCGGTTCGATGTTCCTACATCTTAGGTACATTGTTCCAGCAAGTCCAGTGTCTGCTATGTAGCGGGAAAGGGTGTAATTCCACGGAACTCCGGAGCGTTCCGTATGGAGTTCGATTCCCCGCACCTCCACCCCTGCGGCGACGGCCCGCACCCCTCTCGGGGTGCGGGCCGTCGTCGTACCGGCGCTCTGTGCGGTCACCAGCCGTGGCGCTCCCAGGCTGCCGCCGCCTCGTCGCCGTCGAGCCACTCGAGGCGCAGCCGCCGCCCCCGCACCTCGAGCCGGTCGTCGTCCCGGGGGAGCGGGGGCGCGCCGGGGTCGTCGCTGTACAGGTCCTCGTCGTCGCCCGCGCCGTCGAGGTGGGCCCGCCACTGCACGCGCGGCTCCGGGTTGACGTGCCGGGGGAACGTCTGCGGCCCGACCGTGTCCCAGTGCGTGCACACGCGCGTCACGAGGTGACCGGCGAGCCGGGCCGTGCCCTCGTCGTCGGCCCACAGGCGCGCGACGCGACCGGTGCCCTCGGGGGTGACGGCCTCAGTCACGGGCGGACGCCCCGACGAGCGGAGCCCGTCCCGACGACGGCGCCCGCGGGTCGTCGTCCGGCCCCGTGCCGCCGTCGTCGGCCGGGGGAGCACCGCCGTCCTGCGCACGACGTCGCACCCGGCGCAGCACCCAGCGCACGACGAGCAGGACGAGGCCGACCACGACGAGCCACGGGAGCAGCGCGCCGAGGACGACGACCAGGCCGTTGAGCGTGGTCAGCAGAGCGGTCCAGCCGTTCTGCAGCCCGCCGAGGAAGCCGCCGGGGGCGAGCTGCTCGGCCGGCACCACCTGCACGACCGTGACGTGCAGCGTCGACATCGAGACCTGGTCCGTGAGCGCGGCGCGCTGCGACTGGAGCGACTCGAGCTCCGCCTGGCGCGTCGTGAGCTCCTGCTCGGCGGCGAGCAGGTCCGCGGTCGTCGCCGCGTCGCCCATGAGCGTCCGCAGGCGCTCGACCGACGTGGTGAGCGCCGCGACGCGGGCGTCGAGGTCGCGCGCGGTGCCGGTCACGTCGACCGCCTCGATCGCGAGGTCGCGCACCTCGCCGACCTGACCGAGCGCGTCCACGGTCGCGGTCGTCTGGGCCGCCGGCACGCGCACGGTCAGCTCGGCCGTGGGCCGCGCGTCGCCCTCGGGCTCGGACTGCCGACGGCTCTCGACCCGCCCGCCCGCGCTCTCCGCGAGCTCGGCGACCTGCTCGGCGGCCGCCGACGGGTCCTTCGCGACGACGGTCACCGAGCCGGTCGTGACGATCTCGCGGTCCGCCTCGACCACGGCGTCCTCGTCGCCGGTCGTGATCCCGGCCGGGGCGCCGGACGAGGCGTCGGTGCCGTCGACCACCGCCGCCTCGGACCCCGCGCCGGAGTCGAGGGCGGCGTCGCCGGCGCCCGGCGTCGCGGAGCAGCCGGCCAGGAGCGCGCCGCCGAGCACCAGCGCGACGACGACGGCGAGAGGGCGAGTGGTCCGCATGCTGCGAGGGTAGGGGGCCAACCGCGCGAACCGGACAGCCGCACCCACATCGTGACCGTCTTGTGAACTGTCCGTGATCCGACCGTCGCCGGCGCCGTGCGGACGTACCGGTCCGCGCGCGAGGATGGGCGCGTGCTCGTGTGCTGCGGACTCGTGACCCTCGACGTCGTCCAGGTCGTCGACGCCCTGCCCGGACCCGACGAGAAGGTCGTCGCGCGGTCCCTCGCCGCGACGTTCGGCGGCCCGGCCGCGAACGCCGCGGCCACCGCCGTCGCGCGCGGCGTCCCGACGACCCTCGTCACCGCCGTGGGCCACGGGCCCCTCGCCGCGGTCGTGCGGTCCGAGCTCGAGTCCGCCGGCGTCGCGCTCGTCGACGCGGCGGACGGCGTCGCCGGGGCGGTGCAGCCCGCGGTCTCGACGGTGCTGGTCACGCGTGCGACCGGCGAGCGCGCGGTCGTGAGCACCAACGCCTCCGGCTTCGGCGACCTCACCGATGCGCGTCTCGCGGCGCCGGGTCGCACGGCGGACCTGCTGGACGAGCTCGGCCCCGGGGACGTGCTGCTGCTCGACGGTCACCACCCGGGGCTCGCGCTCCGGGTCGCGCGCCGCGCGCGGGAGCGCGGGTGCGCCGTCGTGCTGGACGGGGGCTCCTGGAAGCCCGACGCGCCCGCGATGATCGGGCTGTGCGACGCCGTCGTCGTGTCGGCGGACTTCCGGCCGCCCGGCGTCGCGACGGACGACGTGCTCGACGCCGTCGCCGCGCTGGGCCCTCGGTTCGTCGCGCGGACCCGCGGTCCGCGGCCCGTCGAGGTGCTCGACGCGGGGGAGAGGTACGAGGTCGCGGTCCCGCGGCCGCGCCGCGTGGTCGACACCCTGGGTGCGGGCGACGTGGTCCACGGCGCGTTCGCCGCGGCGGCGGCGCACGGGTCGTCGTGGCGCGCGGCGCTGGAGGACGCCGTGCTGGTCGCGTCCCGCTCGGTCGAGCACGCCGGTGCGCGCGGCTGGATCACCGCGACGTCGTGACGTGCGCGGCCGTGGGACCAAGGTCCCGGGTCGTGGCCTCCTCGGCTACATTTCGGTCACGAAGCCGGGAGGGAGTTGACAGCCACTTAGTAAAGGCAGTCTACTAACAAACATGACAACGGCAGTCACCGGCACCGGCGCACCGAGGAGGCGACTGAGCACAGGGCTCAGGCCGACCTCCAAGGTGCTCCCCGAGCACGCTCGGGCCCACAACCGGTCGCTCGTGCTGCAGCACCTGTTCCACGAGGGGCCCACGTCGCGCGCCGACCTCGCGCGCGCCACCTCGCTCACCCGCGTGACCATCTCCGACCTCGTCTCCGTGCTCATCGCCGAGGGCCTGGTCGAGGAGCTCGGCGTCCGCCCGGGGCAGCGCGTGGGCAAGCCCGCGATCCTCGTCGGCATGCGCACGAGCGCGTACCAGATCGTCTCCGTCGACCTCACCGACGACGAGGTCCTGCGCGGCGCCGTCGTCACGCTCACGGGCGACTTCGTCGTCCGGCAGAGCCTCGCGGTGGACGGCCGCACCGGCACCGAGCTCGTCGACCTCCTCATGCGCTTCTGCCGCGGCCTCATCGCGTCCGCGACCCAGCCGGTCATCGGCGTGGGGATCGGGTCGCCCGGCGTCGTCGACGCCGAGGGCCGCGTCATCGAGGCGCCGAACCGCCGCTGGTACGACGTCCCCCTCGCGGCCCAGCTCACGGAGCGTCTCGGGCTCGCGGTCCACGTCGCGAACGACGCCAACATCGCCGCGCTCGGCGAGTTCACTTTCGGGGGAGCGGCCGGGGACGGCCTGCTCGTCCTCACGGTGGGCGAGGGCGTGGGCGCCGGCATCATGGTCGACGGCGCACGCGTGCACGGGCACGCCGACGCCGCCGGCGAGCTCGGCCACGTGACCGTGGTCGAGGACGGCGAGCCGTGCGCCTGCGGGCGCCGCGGCTGCCTGGAGACCGTCCTGTCCGTGCCGGCGCTGCGCCGCGCGGTGGACGGGCTCGACACCGAGGCTTCCGACGCCGTGCTGGCGTCGGTGGGCAGGACGCTGGGCATCGCCCTGGCCCCTGTCGTCAGTGCGCTCAACCTCGCGGAGGTGCTCGTGAGCGGTCCTGCGGACCTGCTCGACGGCCCCCTGCGCGAGTCGGCGTTCGAGACCATCCGTTCCCGCACCATGCCGGTCATCGGCAGCGGGCTGCAGGTGCGGATGGCCACGCTCGACGAAGACGTCGTCCTCGCTGGGGCCGCCGTCCTCGTCCTCTCCGGACAGCTGGGGGTCTCGTGAGCCGACGACGCTCCGCCTGACCCACCCTGCCCGACCGGGGCGCGGGCCACGACCCGCCCCTCACGACCTCCTGGGACCCCCAGTGCAGCACCCCCGGGAACGCAGTAACACAGCAGCACCCCTGCACACGCTCGATTACGCAGGACTCCTGCCACACCTCCGGTGGGGGCATCGCCGCCACCACCAAGAATCACCGAGAGGAAGCACCCAGTGAAGAGGAACCGTCTCGTCGCCGCCTCCGTGGCGTCGACGATCACCCTGGCGCTCGCGCTGACCGCCTGCAGCACCGGCGGCGGGAGCGACGACAACGGCTCCGGCGACGGCGAGTCCGCCTCCGGCGACATCCGCGTCTGGCTCAACGGGTCGGACACGCCCGACGCCGCGCGCGACTACCTCAAGACCACGTTCGAGGAGGAGAACCCGGGCAGCACCCTCACCATCGAGGAGCAGTCCTGGACCGGCCTCGTCGACAAGCTCACCACGTCGCTCTCCGGCTCCGACAGCCCGGACATCGTCGAGGTCGGCAACACGCAGTCCCCGGCGTTCACGTCGGCCGGCTACTTCCGCGAGATCACGGAGGACGAGTTCCAGTCCCTGGGCGGCGACGACCTGCTCGGTGGCTTCGTCGAGGCCGGCGACTGGGAGGGCAAGCACTACGCCCTCCCGTACTACGCCGGCTCGCGCGCCGTGTTCTACACCCCGCAGGTCACCGGCTCCACGCCGGTCCCGACGACGCTCGACGAGTACGTCGCGACGGCGAAGTCGCTCAAGACGGACACGGTCTCCGGCGTCTACTGGCCCGGTCAGGACTGGTACAACGCCCTGCCCTTCGTCTGGGAGAACGGCGGCTTCATCGCCGAGCAGAACGACGACGGCGAGTGGGAGGCCGGGTTCTCCTCGGAGGGCGGCCTCGCCGGCCTCGCGCAGGTCCAGGACCTCATGACGAACGCGTCGCTCGCGCCGAAGGACGGCCAGGAGACCGATCTCCAGGTGCCGTTCTGCGAGGGCAAGGTGGCGTTCGTGTCGGCCCCGACGTGGATCGCCGGCACCATCAAGACCTCGGCCACGCCCGAGGACCCCAAGACCACCCCCGGGTGCCTCGAGACCTACGGCTCCGACCTCGCGGCGTTCCCGCTGCCCGGCAAGACCGCGGGCGAGCCGGCGGCCGTGTTCGCCGGTGGCTCGAACATCGCCGTCGCGGCGAAGTCCAACAACCCGGACCTCGCGTACAAGGCGTTCGAGATCATGATGAGCGACGAGTACCAGACCATCCTCGCCCAGGCGAACATGATCCCGGCGAAGAAGTCGCTCGCGAACCAGGTGCCGCAGGACAACCCGATCGCCCAGGCGGGCGTCGAGGCGGCGCAGAACGCTCGCCTCACCCCGGCGTCCCCGAAGTGGGCCGACGTCGAGGCGCAGAACGTGCTCCAGAGCGCCTTCACGAAGATCGCCAACGGCGACGACGTGCAGACGGTCGCCGAGGAGCTCGACGCGAAGATCGAGTCGATCCTCAACAGCTGAGCCGGTCCGACGGTGCCCGGTGACCTCCGGGCACCGTCGGAGGCTCGAGCCGTCAGGGGTGGGGACTCCTTCGCCGGAGCCCCCACCCCTTCCCATGACGAGCCCCGGAGGCACGTCGCCTGCGCACCACCGCGCAACCCCTGACGGAGTGAGGAAATGAGCTCAACCACCCTCGAACCCCGCACCGAGCGCTCCGGCGCGCCCGTGCGGCCACCCAAGAAGCGGCGTCCACCGATCCTGCCGTGGACGCTCCTCGTCCCCAGCCTCGTCGTGCTCGGCATCCTCGTCGGATACCCGCTCGTGCGGCTCGTCATCATGTCGTTCCAGGAGTACGAGCGGGCCCAGCTCATGGGCCAGCCCGCCGAGTGGGTCGGCTTCGACAACTACGTCCAGGTCCTCACCGACGTCGACGGCTTCTGGACCGTGCTCCTGCGCAGCTTCGTGTTCATGGTCGCGTGCGTCGTCCTGACCATGGTGCTCGGCACGCTCATCGCGCTGCTCATGATGCGTCTCGGCAAGGGCTTCCGCCTGCTGGTCTCGGTCGGGCTGCTGCTGGCGTGGGCCATGCCGGCGCTCGCCGCGACCATCGTCTGGGGCTGGATCTTCGACACCCAGTACGGCGTCATCAACAACCTGCTGACCACGATCACGGGCGACAACTGGATGGGCCACTCGTGGCTGCTCAACCCGCTCCAGTTCTTCCTCATCGCGACGATCGTCATCGTGTGGGGCGCCGTGCCGTTCGTCGCCTTCACGATGTACGCGGGACTGACGCAGATCCCCGGCGAGGTCCTCGAGGCCGCCCAGCTCGACGGCGCCCGCCCGGTTCAGCGGTTCCGGCTCATCATGGTCCCGTACGTCCGGAGCATCATCACGGTGCTCATCGTGCTGTCGATCATCTGGGACCTGCGCGTCTTCACGCAGATCTACGCCCTTCAGGGCGTGGGTGGTGACCGCGACAAGACGAACACGATCGGCGTGTACATCTACCAGATGGGCATGGCCCAGGGGCACTACGGGCTCGCGGGCGCCATCTCGGTGATCTTCGTGTTCATCATGCTCGGCATCTCGTTCTACTACGTGCGCCAGACGGTCCGGGAGGAAGAACTGTGAGCACCGTCCAGACCACCCCCCGCGCCGCGGTCCGGCACGCGTCTGCCGCAACGGGCCCTGCCCCTCGCGTGAGCCGTGAGAAGCAGCGCAAGAAGCTGGCGAACGTCGGCTACGCGATCCTGGCGATCATCGTCTTCGTCTCGTCGGTCTTCCCCGTCTACTGGATGATCAACACGTCCTTCCTGCCGTCGAGCCTCGTGCGCGGGACGGAGCTCAAGTTCTTCCCGACGCCCGACGTCTTCACGCTGAACAACTACGTGACGGCGATCACCGACGAGACCCGCGCTCCGTTCATCCCGGCGATGGGGAACTCGCTCACGGTGACGTTCTTCACGCTCGTCATCGCCATGGTCCTCGGGTTCCTCGCGTCGCTCGCGGTGACGCGGTTCCGGTTCAAGGGCCGCCGCACGTTCATCCTCGCGATCCTCGTGGTCCAGATGATCCCGGGCGAGGCGATGATGATCTCGATCTTCCGGATCATCGACAACTGGCAGATGCTCAACACCATCGTCGGCCTGGGGATCGTCTACGTGTCCGGCGTGCTGCCGTTCACGATCTGGACGCTGCGCGGGTTCGTCAACGGCGTTCCCGCGGACCTCGAGGAGGCCGCCATGATCGACGGGTGCTCGCGAGGCAAGGCGTTCTGGAAGATCACCTTCCCGCTCCTGGCCCCCGGGCTGGTCGCGACGGGTGTCTTCGCGTTCATCCAGGCGTGGAACGAGTTCGTCATGGCCCTGATCATCATGCAGCGCCCGGAGTCCATGACCTTGCCGGTCTGGCTGCGCACCTTCCAGCAGGCGACCCAGGCGACCAACTGGGGCGCGCTCATGGCCGGCTCGGTGCTCATCGCCATCCCGGCGGTGGTCTTCTTCCTCATCGTCCAGGGTCGGATGACCGGTGGCCTCGTCTCGGGTGCGGTGAAGGGCTGACGTGAGCGACCTGAGCACGGCTGCCTCGCTCGACGGCGAGGCGGCCGCAGCCCTGGCCGGACGCCCCGGTCCCGGGACCGCGTCTCGGCGCGGCCCCGCGGGACCGGGCAGCGCGGTGGGCCTCGACATCGGCGGCACCAAGGTGCTCGCGGCCTTCCTCGGCCCCGACGGGGTCGCGCGCGAGACGCTGCGGCTGCCGACGGTGCGCGGACCGGAGGGCGTCGTGTCCAGCGCGGCGCGCGCGGTCCGCGAGGTGGTCCGGCGCGCCTGCGGTGACCTCGCGGACGTCGACGGCGTCGGTGTCGGGGTCCCCGGGCTGGTGGACCCGGCCGACGGCTCCGTCGTGCACGCGGTGAACCTCGGCATCGAGGGCGGACGCTTCGCCCTCGCCGAGGCGCTGTCCGCGGAGCTCGGCGGCGTCCCGGTCCAGGTCGACAACGACCTCAACGTGGCCGCCCTCGGTGCCTCGCACCTGCGCGGCGCGGAGGGGGAGGACCTCGCGTTCCTCGCTCTCGGCACCGGGCTCGCGGCCGGCATCGTGCTCGGCGGCGAGCTCCGCCGTGGCGTGAGCGGCGCGGCGGGGGAGATCGGGCACATCCCGATCGACCCGCGCGGGCCCGAGTGCGCGTGCGGGCAGCGCGGGTGCGTGGAGGTCTACGCGTCGGGCTCCGCCGTGTCGGCGCGCTGGCCGTCGCGCCACGGCAGACCGGCCCCTGCCGAGCTCTTCGAGGCCGCGGCCGCGGGCGACCCGGAAGCGATCCGGATCAAGGACGAGTTCGCGTCCGCCGTCGCCTCCGCCGTGCGGATCCTCGAGCTGACGGTGGACGTGCGCCACGTGGTGCTCGGCGGCGGCGTGTCCGCGCTGGGCCAGCCGCTGCTGGACGCGGTCCGCGACGCGCTCGACGCGCAGTCGAGCACGTCCCCCTTCCTGTCTTCGTTGCGTCTGTCGGAGCGGGTCTCCCTCGCTCCGTCGGACGTCCCGGTCGCCGCCGTGGGCGCTGCTCTCGTCGGCCGTCGAAAGGTGTTGTGATGGAGGTCGTGATCGCTCCGGCGGAGCGGTTGGCGGTGCTGGCTGCGGATGCCGTGGAGGCGGTGGTGCGGTCGGGTCCGGGGGCGGTGCTGGGGTTGGCGACGGGGTCGTCGCCGTTGAAGGTGTATGACGAGCTGGTGCGGCGTCATGTGCAGGAGGGGTTGTCGTTCGCGGGGGTGCGGGCGTTCATGCTGGACGAGTACGTGGGGTTGCCGGTCGATCATCCGGAGCGGTATCGCAACGTGATCGAGACGGAGATCGCCTCGCGGGTGGACTTCGCTCCGGGTGCGGTGCAGGGTCCGGACGGTAACGCGGAGGACCTGGTGGCGGCGTGCGCGGCGTACGAGGAGTCGATCGCGGGGGCGGGGGGTGTGGACCTGCAGATCCTGGGGATCGGGACGGACGGGCACATCGCGTTCAACGAGCCGGGGTCGAGCTTGGCGTCGCGGACGCGGATCAAGACGTTGACGGCGCAGACGCGCGAGGACAACGCGCGGTTCTTCGGTGACGACGTGGAGCGGGTGCCGCGGCACTGTCTGACGCAGGGTCTGGCGACGATCATGTCGGCGCGGCACCTGGTGCTGCTGGCCACGGGCAAGGGCAAGGCGGAGGCGGTGCACCAGCTGGTGGAGGGTCCGGTGAGCGCGATGTGGCCCGCGACGATCATGCAGATGCATCCGCACGCCACGGTCCTGGTCGACGACGCGGCGGCCTCGCGCCTGCAGCTCGGCGACTACTACCGCCAGACGTACGCGTCCAAGCCCGACTGGCAGGGCCTCTGACCCGACGGGTCGACGACACCTCGCGGGAGCTCCCGCGACACCGAGCCGCCCGTCGGCGCGCGGTCCACGCCCCTGGACCGTGCGTCGGCGGGCTTCGTCGTCTCCCGTCCCCGCGGCCCGTGGTCCGCGCGGCGGGTGTCGCACGGCGCGCGGACCGGCCGCGGCGACGGCCGCCCGACGTGTGGGCGTCGCGACGTAGACTTCACTCCATGACCGAACTCCGCGCGAGCACGCCACCCGGGGGTCCCGAGGACCCGTTCCGGACTCCTGCGACCGAGCCGACGACCGGCACGTCGACCGGGGTGCTCGAGCGCGAGGAGACGCGCGAGCAGACCGAGCCCGGCGACCACGAACGCTTCGCGCACTACGTGCGCAAGGAGAAGATCATGCAGTCGGCGCTCTCCGGCAAGCCGGTGATCGCGCTGTGCGGCAAGGTCTGGGTGCCCGGCCGTGACCCGAACAAGTTCCCCGTGTGCCCCACGTGCAAGGAGATCTACGAGGGACTGCGAGACCCGCAGGACGGCGAGGGTGACTCCGGCAAGTGAGCGCGGAGCACCACACGACGTCCACCGGTCACTCCGCCCCCGACTCCCGTAGCAGGACCTCGCCGCCGGCACCCCAGAGCCCGTCCTCCGCGGCGGCGTCGCACCTCTCGCCGGCGTTCCCGCGGCGCGCCCCGTGGGGCTCGGCGTCCAAGCTGCGCGCCTGGCAGGCCGAGGCGCTCGAGCTGTACCGCACGCGCGCGCCGCGCGACTTCCTCGCCGTCGCGACACCCGGCGCGGGCAAGACGACGTTCGCGCTGCGCGTCGCGACCGAGCTCCTGGAGCAGGGCGTGGTGCGGCGCGTGACCGTCGTCGCCCCGACCGAGCACCTCAAGCACCAGTGGGCCGACGCCGCGGCGCGCGTCGGCATCCGGATCGACCCGAACTTCCGCAACAGCCAGGGCCGGCACGGCGCGCACTACGACGGCGTCGCGCTCACGTACGCGCAGATCGCCGCGAAGCCGGCGCTGCACGCGGCGCGCACGACGGCCGACCGCACGCTCGTCATCCTCGACGAGGTGCACCACGGCGGCGACGCGCTGTCGTGGGGCGACGCGGTGCGTGAGGCCTTCGAGGACGCGACCCGGCGCCTCGCGCTCACGGGCACGCCCTTCCGCTCGGACACCGCGGCCATCCCGTTCGTCGAGTACGAGCGCGGTCCCGACGGCATCCGGCGGTCGCGCGCCGACTACACGTACGGGTACGGCGACGCGCTGCGCGACCACGTCGTGCGGCCGGTGCTGTTCCTGTCCTACTCGGGCAACATGCGCTGGCGCACGAAGGCCGGCGACGAGGTGAGCGCGCGTCTCGGCGAGGCGCTCACCAAGGACATGACGGGCCAGGCCTGGCGCACCGCATTGGACCCGAACGGCGAGTGGATCCCGTCGGTCCTCGCGGCGGCGGACAAGCGGCTGACCGAGGTCCGGCGGGCGATCCCCGACGCGGGCGGCCTCGTCATCGCGACCGACCAGACGGACGCGCGCGCGTACGCGGGCCACCTCGCGCGCATCACCGGGAAGTCGCCGACGGTCGTCCTCTCGGACGACGACGGCGCGAGCAGCCGCATCGAGGAGTTCTCCGACGGCGACGCGCGCTGGATGGTCGCCGTCCGCATGGTGTCGGAGGGCGTCGACGTCCCGCGGCTCGCGGTGGGCGTGTACGCGACCTCGACCGCGACGCCGCTGTTCTTCGCGCAGGCCGTCGGGCGGTTCGTGCGTGCCCGCAAGCGCGGGGAGACGGCGTCGGTGTTCCTGCCCAGCGTGCCGCACCTGCTCGAGCTCGCGAACGGGCTCGAGATCGAGCGCGACCACGCGCTGGACCGGCCGCTCACCGCGGAGGAGCAGGGGGAGGGGTTCAACCCCGAGGACGCGCTCCTCGCCGAGGCGAACCGCGAGGACAAGGCGTCGGGCGAGCTCGTCCAGGGCTCGTTCGAGGCGCTCGAGGCCCAGGCGTCGTTCGACCGCGTGCTGTTCGACGGCGGCGAGTTCGGCACGGGCGCGGACGTCGGCTCGGACGAGGAGCTCGACTTCCTCGGGCTGCCCGGCCTGCTCGACGCGGACCAGGTCACGACCCTCCTGCGTCAGCGGCAGGCCGACCAGATGAGCGCGCGCTCGCGCACCACGCAGTCCGCGGAGCGCGAGCGGGCCGAGATGGACCATCGGCGCGCCGCGGAGCTCCGCAAGGAGCTCCAGCAGCTCGTCTCGGCGTGGTCGCGCCGCAGCGGGCAGCCGCACGGGTCGGTGCACACCGAGCTCCGGCGCCGCTGCGGCGGGCCCGAGGTCCCGCTCGCGACGGTCGAGCAGCTCGACGCCCGGGTCGCGACGGTGCGCGGCTGGTTCGTCGGGAAGCGGTAGCCCCCGTGATCTCGGCGGCCGGGCGCGTGCGCCCGGCCGCGACCGGGTCGCGGCCCGGTCGGGGAGTCAGGGCAGCGTGTGCACGACCGTCGGGATCGCCGGGTCGCCGGCGGAGAGGCGGCGCGCGCCGCGGGGCAGCTCGGCGCGCGCCTCGCGGTGGCGGTGCGCGGCGTTCTCCACGCCGTACGACCCGACCCAGCGCGAGTCGACGGCGCCGTCGACGACGAGGGGCACCTGGAGCCGGCGGAGATCGACGTCGTCGGGCTCCCACTCCTGCACGGCGAGGTCGGCACCCGTGACGACGACCTCCTCGACCGCGCGCCCGTCGGCGTCGTAGCGGCGGGCGGCGCACTTGCGGCCGCCCGTGCTCGTCTTGGCGGTGGACGCCTTGGCGACGGGCTGGAGCACGCCGCTGGAGTCGGCGCGGGCGACGAGCTTGTAGACCATGCCGCACGTGGGGGCGCCGGAGCCGGTGACCAGGGAGGTGCCGACGCCGTAGGAGTCGACGGGCGCGGCGGCGAGCGACGCGATGGCGTACTCGTCGAGGTCGGAGGTCACGGTGATCTTCGTGTCGTGCGCGCCGAGGGCGTCGAGCTGGCGGCGCACCTCGACGGCGAGGACGCCGAGGTCGCCGGAGTCGAGCCGCACGGCACCGAGGCGGCCGCCGGCCGCCTCGACGGCGTTCTCGACGCCGCGGCGCACGTCGTAGGTGTCGACGAGCAGCGTGGTGCCGGGGCCGAGGGACGCGACCTGCGACGCGAAGGCGGACCTCTCGTCGTCGTGCAGGAGCGTGAAGGCGTGCGCGGCGGTGCCGATGGTCTCGAGGCCGTACCGGCGGCCCGCCTCGAGGTTCGACGTCCCGGCGAACCCGCCGACGACGGCGGCCCGCGCCGCGGCGACGGCCGCCTGCTCGTGCGCGCGCCGCGCCCCCATCTCGAGGCACGGGCGCTCGACGGCGGCGCTCGTCATGCGGGACGCGGCGGACGCGACGGCCGAGTCGTAGTTGAGGATCGACAGGACGAGGGTCTCGAGCAGCACCGCCTCGGCGAACGTGCCCTCGACCGTCATCACCGGCGACTGGGGGAAGAAGACCTCGCCCTCGGGGTACCCGGTGATCGTCCCGGTGAAGCGGTAGCCGGCGAGGAACTCGAGGGTGCGGTCGTCGACGACGGACTGCGCGTGCAGCCAGTCGAGCTCGGCGGCGGAGAAGCGGAACGACGACAGCGCCTCCAGGACCCGCCCGGTCCCGGCGAGGACGCCGTACCGCCGACCCGGCGGGAGGCGGCGCGTGAAGACCTCGAAGAGGCAGTGCCGGCCCGCGGTGCCGTCGGCGAGCGCCGCCTGGAGCATCGTCAGCTCGTAGCGGTCGGTGAGGAGCGCGGTCGACGCCCCGGGCTGGTACGTCGGCTGGTACGACGGCCGCTGCGTCGGCGAGGCGGAGGGGGCAGCGCTGTCGGTCGCGGGGAGGGCGACGCTGCCCGGGTCGGCGAGGCTCATGCGGAATACCGTAGGGCAGCGACCGCCGCGGTGGGCGCCGACAGGCCCGCGAATAGAGTGGTGACGTGAGACCCCACCCGATCTTCACCCGCCCCGCTGCCGCGCGGGCCTCCCTGACCGTGCCCGAGGAGGCGGTCCGCACCGAGGAGGCGACCCGGCTCGACAGCCCGTGGGTCACCCTCGTGTGGAACGACCCGGTCAACCTGATGAGCTACGTCGCGTACGTGTTCGAGTCGTACTTCGGGTACTCCACCGCGCGCGCCCACGAGCTGATGATGCAGGTGCACCAGGAGGGGCGGGCCGTCGTGTCCACGGGTGACCGCGAGCGCATGGAGGTCGACGTGCAGGCGATGCACTCGTTCGGGCTGTGGGCGACGCTCCAGAAGGACGGCGAGCAGTGAGGCCGTTCCGCGCGGAGGCGCACGGGTACGTCGCCGAGCTCGAGCCGTCGGAGCGGATCGTGCTGGCGCAGCTCGCGGGCGACGTCGCGCAGATGCTCCAGGAGGGCGTCCCCGGGCGGGCGTCGGACGCGCCGGGCCGGTCCGCGCCCGACGACGCGTGGTCGCCCCCGGGCTGGACGGGCCCGACGCCCGGTGGGGGCGGGTCGGACGCGACGCCGCCGCCGGACCCGGCCGTGCGCCGTCTGCTCCCGGACGCGTCGGACGACGTCGAGGTGGCGCACGAGTTCCGACGCTTCACGCAGGACGACCTCGCGGCGCGCAAGGTGGGCCGGCTGGTGCTGCTCGGCCGGATGCTCGTGGAGTCCGAGCCGGCCGAGGCGGCGCCCTTCGTCGTCGGGCGCGAGGAGGCGCAGGACGTCGCGGGCGCCCTGACCGACGTGCGCCTCGTCCTGGCCGAGCGCCTGGACCTGCGCACGGACGAGCAGGTCGAGGGCCTGTACGACGAGCTGGACCGGGAGGGCGACGACGGCCCGGACGACGGCGAGGTCGGGGGCGCGCCGCGCCGCTTCCTCGTGAGCGTGTTCCTCCTCACGGGGCTGCTCCAGGAGTCGCTCGTCGACGGCATGCTCGCGGACCTGCGGGCGGGGCGGGGCGGTCCGCGCCCCGGGCCGCGGGGCTGAGCGTGGCGGGGACCTGTGGGCGCTGCCACAGCGGCGTGCGCGTGGTTCGGGGCGCCTGGCGCGGGGCGGCGACAGTAGGCTCGGCCGGGTGAACGACGCTCCCATCGGGATCTTCGACTCGGGCGTGGGTGGCCTGACCGTGGCACGCTCGATCCTCGACCAGCTCCCGAACGAGGCCCTCCTCTACATCGGGGACACCGCGAACAGCCCGTACGGGCCGAAGCCGCTCGCGGCGGTCCGGGCGATGGCGCTGGCGATCATGGACCAGCTCGTCGACGACGGCGTGAAGATGCTCGTCATCGCGTGCAACTCCGCCTCGTCCGCGGTGCTGCGCGACGCGCGCGAGCGGTACACGCAGCGCCACGGGCTCCCGGTCGTCGAGGTGATCCTCCCGGCGGCACGCCGGGCCGTGGCCGCGACGCGGTCGGGCCGCATCGGCGTCATCGGGACGCGGGCCACGATCACGTCGCGCTCGTACGAGGACGCGTTCGCCGTGACCCCGGGCCTGACCCTGACGACGCAGGCGTGCCCCGAGTTCGTGCCGCTGGTCGAGCAGGGCGTGACGTCAGGCCCCGAGGTGCTGGAGGTCGCGCACCGCTACCTGGACCCGGTGAAGGCCGCGGGCGTGGACACGCTCGTGCTCGGGTGCACGCACTACCCGCTGCTGACGGGCGCGATCTCGTACGTGATGGGCGACGAGGTCACGCTCGTGTCGAGCGCGGAGGAGACCGCGAAGGACGTGTACCGCACGCTCGTCGCGCACGACCTCGAGCGCTCGCGCGACGCGGGGCCGCCGCGGCACCGGTTCCTCGCGACGGGGAGCGCGGAGCCGTTCGAGCACCTCGCGCGCCGGTTCCTCGGCCCCGAGGTGCTGAGCGTGGAGGCGGCCTGATGCGTCTCGTCACGGTCGGGTGCTCGGGGTCGTTCGCGGGCCCGGCGTCGCCCGCGTCGTCGTACCTGGTCCAGGTCCCGGCCGCAGAGGCCGCGGCCGCGGGGTTCGAGGCGCGCGACTGGAACGTCGTGCTGGACCTGGGCAACGGGTCGCTGGGCGCGCTGCAGCGGTTCGTCGAGCCGCTCGACGTCGACGCGGTGGGACTGTCCCACCTGCACCCCGACCACTTCGTCGACGTGTGCGGCCTGTACGTGTACCTGCGCTACCACCCGGTCCGCGGCTCGACCCGCACGGGCGTGCCGAGCCGGCTCACCGTGCTGGGCCCGGCGGGCACGGCCGCCCGCATCGAGGCGGCGTACGGCGCGGAGCCGGGCGACGGCGTGACGGAGGAGCTCGACGTGCGCGCGTGGGAGCCGGGCGCGCCGGTCCGGGTCGGCCCGCTCGTCCTCGAGCCGTACCGCGTGTTCCACCCGGTCGAGGCGTACGGGGTGCGCGTCACCGGGCCGTCCACGCTGCGCCCGGGGGAGAGCGCCGTCCTCGCGTACACGGGGGACACGGACGCGTGCGACGGCGTGGTCGAGCTCGCGCGCGACGCCGACCTGCTCCTGTCGGAGGCGGCGTTCCACGAGGGCCGCGACGACGGCGTCGAGCGGGGCATCCACCTCACGGGGCGGCGCGCGGGCGAGGTCGCGACCGCGGCCCGCGCGCGCCGGCTCGTGCTCACGCACCTGCCCGCGTGGAACGACCCCGAGCGCTCGCGCGCCGAGGCGCGGGAGACGTACACCGGCCCGGTCGACGTCGCCACGACGGGCGCGGTCTTCGACCTCTGACCGCTGAGCGCGGGGAGGAGCCGCCGTCGGGCCCGGAAGGCGCGACCATTCCGCGCACTCAGCGGTGGGCCGGGGGTCGGTAGGGTGGCGGCATGACCATCCCCTCCTCGTCTCCGGGCACGGCCGCGCCCCTCCGCGCCGACGGCCGCACGCCCGACCAGCTCCGCCCCGTGACCATCACCCGCCACTGGCTCGACCAGGCCGAGGGCAGCGTGCTCGTCGAGTTCGGCCGCACGCGCGTGCTGTGCGCGGCGTCGTTCACCGAGGGCGTGCCGCGCTGGCGCAAGGGGTCGGGCGAGGGCTGGGTCACCGCCGAGTACGCGATGCTGCCGCGCGCGACGAACGAGCGCAGCCAGCGCGAGTCGGTCAAGGGCAAGATCGGGGGGCGCACGCACGAGATCTCGCGGCTCATCGGCCGGTCCCTGCGCGCGATCATCGACGTCTCCGCGCTCGGTGAGAACACGATCGTGCTCGACTGCGACGTCCTCCAGGCCGACGGCGGCACACGCACCGCCGCGATCACCGGCGCCTACGTCGCGCTCGCCGACGCCGTCGCGTGGGGCCAGCGGCACGGCCACATCAAGGGCGGCAAGCCCGTGCTGACCGACTCCGTCGCGGCCGTGAGCGTCGGGATCATCGACGGCACGCCCATGCTCGACCTCCCGTACGTCGAGGACGTCCGTGCCGAGACGGACATGAACGTCGTCGTCACGGGCTCCGGGACGTTCGTCGAGGTGCAGGGCACCGCGGAGCACGCCCCGTTCGACCGCGCCGAGCTCGACGCGCTGCTCGACCTCGCGGTGGCCGGCACCGCCGATCTCACGGCGATCCAGCGCGCGGCGCTCGCGGCGGATCCGCGGTGAGCGGCGCACCCGGGGCGGCGGGCGTCGTCGTGCCCGACGGCGCGCGACTCGTCCTCGCGACGCACAACCCGGGCAAGATCGCCGAGCTGCGCGCGATCCTCGCGGCCGAGCTCGACGCGCACCCGGGGCTCGAGCTCGCGCCCGAGGCGATCGTCGGCGCGGGCGACGTCGGCGCGCCCGAGCCCGTCGAGGACGGCGTGACGTTCGCCGAGAACGCGCTCATCAAGGCGCGCGCCCTCGTCGCGGCCACCGGGCTGCCGGCCGTCGCGGACGACTCCGGTCTCGCCGTCGACGTGCTGGGCGGCGCACCCGGGATCTTCTCGGCGCGCTGGGCGGGGCGGCACGGCGACGACGTCGCGAACCTCGAGCT
The DNA here is from genome assembly GCF_031119065.1 of Cellulosimicrobium sp. XJ-DQ-B-000. Taxonomy (NCBI): domain Bacteria; kingdom Bacillati; phylum Actinomycetota; class Actinomycetes; order Micrococcales; family Promicromonosporaceae; genus Cellulosimicrobium; species Cellulosimicrobium sp. XJ-DQ-B-000. Next base: position 371,852 of record NZ_JAVHYN010000001.1, on the reverse strand, counting down.
CCTGCTCGCGCAGCTCGGCGACGTGCGTGCGGAGCACCGCGCGGCCGGTTTCGTGTGCGCGGCGGCGCTCGTCACGCCCGACGGCACCGAGGTCGTGCGGACGGGGGAGATGCGGGGAACCCTGCTCACCGCGCCGCGCGGCGCGAACGGGTTCGGCTACGACCCGATCCTCCTGCCGGACGAGCAGCCCGGTGCGGGGACGGCCCGCTCCGCGGCCGAGCTGAGCCCGGCGGAGAAGAACGCGATCAGCCACCGCGGCAAGGCGTTCCGCGCTCTCGCGCCGGACGTCGTCGCGGCGCTCTCAGCGCGGTAGGGGGCGGCCGGCGAGCTCGCGCTCGCGGCGTCGGCGGTCGCCCGGCCGCAGGACGCCGACGAGCGCGACCACGCCGCGCCAGCCGAGCATCGTCACGGCGAGGAACCCGAACGACACGAGCTGGAAGGCCGGGGCCACGCCCTGGTCGGTGAGCACGCGCAGCAGGACGCCCAGCGCCCACGTGCAGCCCCAGACCACGACGCCCGTCGGCCACAGGGCCCACGGGCGGCGCCACGCGCGCGTGACGAGCCAGCCCAGCGCGGCGCCCGCGGCGAACGGCCACGCCACGACGAGCAGCCGCGTCAGGCCCTCGTCGGCGGAGTGCGTCGCGAGGCCGCCGGTCGCGAGCGCGAGGACGCACGCGACGTCGGCCAGCGCGGCGAGCACGACGAGCCCGGGGCGACGAGGGCGCGGTCCGGTAGGCGCGAGGTCGGTCATGCTCCCGACGGTACCCCGCCCGCGGGACCGTCCCCGCACGGCCCGGACCGGCCCTGGCGGGTCGATCCCGGGACGCGGAGGGTCGATCCCCAGGAACATAGGGTGGTCCCCGTGCACCTCGCCGCCGACGACCTCGCCTTCGCCTACCCCGGACGCCCCGTCCTCGACGGGGTCGGGCTGCGCGTCGCCGCGGGGACGCGGCTCGGGGTCGTGGGGGAGAACGGCACGGGCAAGTCGACGCTCCTGCACGTGCTCTCCGGCGACCTCGCGCCCGGCCGCGGGGAGGTGCGCCGCGCGGGGTCGCTCGCGCTCGTCGAGCAGGAGCTCGCGATCGCGCCGGGTCAGACGGTCGGCACGCTCGTCGCCGCGACGCTGAGCGGGCTGCGGGCGGTCGCTGCCGAGCTCGAGGCGGCGGCCCGGGACTTCGACCACGAGGCGGGCGACCTCGCCGAGCTCACGGAGATCCTCGCCCGCGCCGAGCACCTCGCCGTGTGGGACGCGGACCGCCGGGTCGACGTCGCGCTCTCGCGCCTCGGCGCGTGCCGCGACCGGGACCGCGAGCTCGCGACCCTGTCCGTCGGCGAGCGCTACCGCGTGCGGCTCGCGTGTCGGTTGGCCGAGCGCGCCGACCTGCTCCTCCTCGACGAGCCGACCAACCACCTCGACACCGGCGGGATCGACTTCCTCACCGGCGAGCTCGTCGCGTGGCGCGGCGGCGTGGTGATGGTCACGCACGACCGGCAGCTCCTCGACGACGTCGCGACCGAGATCCTCGACCTCGACCCGGCGATGGACGGGAAGCCGGTGCTCTACGGGCAGCCGGGGTACCTCTCCTACCGGTTCGCGAAGAACCAGGCGCTGCACCGCTGGCGGCAGCGGTTCCGGGCGGAACAGAAGCGCGCGGAGAAGCTCGCGGCGGTCCTCGACGCGTCGTACGAGGGGCTGTCCGACGAGTGGCGCCCGCCCAAGGGCAGCCAGAAGCACCGCCGCGCGACGCGCGCCCGGATCCACGTCAAGGCCGCGGACCGGCGCCTCCAGCAGCTCGAGGCCGAGGCCGTCGAGGTGCCCGTGCCGCCCCTCCAGCTCGTCTTCCCCGAGCTCCCCGCGATGTCGCCGGGCTGGGAGCCGGGCGACCCGGTGCTCGAGCTGCGCAGCCCGCGTGTCGGGCCCGACGGCGGAGCGCGCCTCGACCTGCCCGGGACCCGGGTCGCGCTCCCTCCCTCGGGGCGTCTGCTCGTGACCGGGCCGAACGGCAGCGGCAAGTCGACGTTCCTCGCCGCGCTCGCGGGCCTGGTGCCGCTCGACCGCGGCACCCGGTCCGTCGTCGACGGCGCGCGGCTGGGCGTCGTCGCGCAGGAGGGCCCGGCGCTGCCCCCGGAGGCGGAGGACCGCACCGGGTTCGACGAGTACGCGCGCGAGGCGCTCGACCTGCTCGACGCGGGCCGCCTCGACCCCGAGCACCTCGTCCCCGTCGCGTTCCTGGGCCTGCTCACGGAGGAGGACCTGGAGCGGCCGCTGCGCGAGCTGTCCGCGGGGCAGCGCCGGCGGTTCGACCTCGCCCGCGCGCTCCTCGCGGCGCCGCACGTGCTGGTCCTCGACGAGCCGACCAACCACCTGTCGATCGACCTCGTCGACGAGCTCACCCAGGCGCTGCGCGTCACGCCCGCGGCGGTCGTCGTGGCGACGCACGACCGCCGCATGCGCGAGGACCTCGACGACTGGCCCCGGCTCGAGCTCGGCTGACCCGCAGCGCCCTCAGCGCCGGACCGGCCGGAGCGTCGTGGCCAGGGGGCGGGCGGGCCCGGGTGGTCAGCGGCCCTCGGCCGGGCTCTCCGCCGGGACGAGCACCTTGCCCAGCGCGCGACCCCACGCGCGCGCCCGGTCGAGCTCGCCGTCGTCCAGGGGTCCCTCGACGTCGCCGACGTAGAACGACGCGGACGGGACGACGAGCCGGAACCCCGCGCGGCGCATCGCCCTGGCGGCGCCGCGGGCTGCCGAGCCCGGGAGCGAGCGGACCTTCGTCGCGCGCGTGTCGAACGTCGCGGCGAGCCGCCCCTCCTCCTGTGGCGGGAGGGACTCCACCCACTCGCGCAGCCCGGTGGCCCGGTCGGAGACCGGGCCCGTCGCGCGCTGCACCGCCTCGGCGCGGGTCGCGGGGCGCGTCATGCCCAGGGCGTGCGTCGGGCCGCCGGCGACCACCAGCTGCACGTGGCGCAGGGCGTCCGGGTGGGCGGCCGGGTCGGTCACGTCGACGACCTCGACGCGCACCGTCTCGCACAGCCCCTCCGCGATGGCCTGCGCGACGCGTTCGCTGTTGCCGTACATCGACTCGTAGACCACTGCGGCGTCCATCGCGCTCACCCCTTCGTCGACCGCCCGTCCGGACCGGACGGGTCCCCTCCCTCCAGCGTCCGGCTCCGAGGGCGCGAGGCCCAGGGCCGACGGGAACGAGCGTGCGGGCCCTTGGTCCCGGGCGCACTGCCGGGGCGCGAGAGGGTCAGGGCGCGGGGCGCAGGCGGGAGTCGACGAGACGCACGACCCACGCGAGGGCGAGGAAGACGACCGCCACGACGGCGGTGTTGACGAGCGCCCGGCCGAGGCCGAGCTCGCCCACGTCGAGGAACGGGTAGGGGTACCAGCCGACGACGGCGCCCCGGACGAACGTGTACGCGATCCACGCGAGCGGGTACGCGACGGACCACCAGACCGTCGCGGGGTCGACCCGCGGGCGCGGGCCCACGAGTCCCCACGCGGCCACCGCGAGCAGCGGCGCGACGAGGTGCAGCAGGAGGTTCGAGACCTGGCCGGCGCTCGTCAGGTCCTGCAGACCGCGCAGCACGGTGTTGTAGACGATCCCGGTCACCGCGATGCACAGCAGCGCGTCGAGGCGCGCGACGCGGAAGACGGTCCCGTCGCGTGCGGGTCGCGCCGCGAGCAGGACGGAGACGACCCCGACGAGCAGGTTCGACTGGATCGTGAAGTAGGAGAACAGGCGCACGAGGCGCTCGGCCTGGCTCGGGGCCGTGCCGGGACCGTCGACGAGCGCGATCGCGACCTCCAGGACGACGCCCGTGAGCGCCGCGACGGCGACGAGCGTGTGCAGGGTGCGGGCCACGACGTGCCGGCCCGCGTCGACCCGGACGCCTGGCGCGTCGGTCACGGCAGGCGGCCGACGTACGCCATCGCCTGGCGCAGCAGCACCCCCTGGCCGCCGCGCATCTCGAGCTGGACCTCGTCGCTGCACGCCTGCTCGGGCGTGAGCCACGCGAGCTCGAGGGCGTTCTGTTGCGGCCGGCAGTCGCCCGTCACCGGCACGACGTACGCGAGCGAGACCGCGTGCTGGCGGGGGTCGTGGTAGGACGTGATGCCCGGCGTCGGGAAGTACTCGGCGACCGTGAAGGGCTGCGGGGACGCGGGCACCTGCGGCAGCGCGACCGGGCCGAGGTCCTTCTCGATATGGCGCAGCAGCGCGTCGCGGATGCGCTCGTGGAACATGACCCGCCCGGAGACGAGGGCCCGCGTCATCATGCCCTCGGGCGTCACGCGCAGCAGGAGCCCGACCGCGACCACGTCGCCCGAGTCGTCGACCCGGACGGGGACGGCGTCGACGTAGACGAGCGGGAGCTGGGCGCGCGCGACCGCGATCTCCTCGGCGCTGAGCCAGCCCGCGGGGCGCGGGTTGTCGTGGGAGAAGTCGTCGGGCGGGAAGTCGGCGGTGTCGGTCACGCGACTGTTCTACCCCGAGCGGTGCGGCGGGGCGAGTCCGCCCCGGGCGCCACTGCCCGGTCGTGCGGCCTTCACGCGGTGCCGGGCGCCTCGGCGTGCGGCTCGGAGACGCGCGCCACGATCTCGACGAGCGCCTGCTCCGCGACCGGTGCGGGCAGCACCTCCATGAGGGCCATGAGCGGGGCGAGGCGGTCGGGCAGGACCGACGCGCGCGGCCCCCGGTCGTCGTCGCCCTCGGGCCCGCCGTCGTCCGCGGCGAGCACCCCGACGAGCGCGCCCCACATCTCGTCGGCGGTGGGGGCGTCGGCCCTCGGTGCGAACTTACCGGCGAGCGCGGCGAGCACCCCGCTCACGTCGGGGCGCCCGGCGCCGCGGACGGCGTCGGCGCCCGCGCCGAGCGCGGCGACGAGGCCGTCGAGACCGGCCTCGGTGACGGGCGTGACGGTGAGGTGGGTCGTGTGCGGCAGGCGCGTGCCGTCGTCCTGGACGAGCCCGGGCTGCGGCTGGAGCACCCACCCGAGGGACCGAACGGCGTCGGCCCACAGGTGCGGGTCGACGCGCCGCTCGGGCGGCACGGACTCGTCGGTCGCCACGGCGACGAGCGGGCCGGTGGGGCGGCCGACGACGCGGAGCCCGTCGATCGCGTCCACCGCCGCGCGCAGGGCGTAGGTCGCGCGCACGCACCGCGCGGTGAGGGCCGTGTACCCCGCGGTGCCGAGGGCCTGGCTCACGGCCCACGCCGCGGCGAGCGGCGCGGCGGAGCGCGACCCGGACAGCGTCGGGTTGACGACCGGGTACCCCGGCCAGCCCGTCGTCGCGAAGAACTGCCGGCGCTGGCGGTCGCGCCCGCGCACGAGCAGGACGGACGCGCCCTTGGGCGCGTAGCCGTACTTGTGCACGTCCGCGGAGATGCTCGTCACGCCCGGCACGGAGAAGTCGAACGGCGGCACCTCCTCGCCCCCGGCCGCGACCCAGAACGGCAGCACCCAGCCGCCGACGCACGCGTCCACGTGCACGGGCACGCCGCGCGCGGCGGCGGCCTCGGCGACCTCGGCGACCGGGTCGACGACGCCGTGCGGGTACGACGGCGCGGACACGACGACGAGCGCGACGTCGTCGGCGTCGAGCGCCGCGACGAGGTCGGCGGCGGCGGGCGTCCCCGTCGCCGGGTCGACGGGGACGAGCGTGAGGTCCACGTCGAGGTGCTGCGCGGCCTTGCGGAACGCGGCGTGCACGCTCACGGGGGCCACGACGCGGGGGCGCACGTCCGGGTGCGCGGCGCGGAACGCCTCGCGCGCGATCTTCACCGCGAGCAGGCAACTCTCCGTCCCGCCGGACGTCACCGAGCCCACGACGGCGTCGGGCCCGTCGGCCGGCCCGTGCAGCATCGTGCGTGCGAACCCGAGGAGCTCGCCCTCCATGACGGCGACCGACGTGAACGTCGTGGGGTCGAGCCCGTTGACCGGCTGGACGGCGCGCGCGGCGGCGGCGGCGAGCTCGTCGAGCTCGGCGAGACCGGGGTCGTAGACGTAGGACAGGACGCGTCCGCCGTGCGTCGGGGCGTCGGCCGCGCGGAGCGCGGCGAGCCGGTCGAGGATCCCGTCGGTGCGCAGCGGCACCGCGTCGGCGGGCCGCGGCAGGGCGCCGGGGGCGGTCGATCCCGTGTCAGTCACGGGCTCGGTCGGTCGGGGCGTGGTCACGCGGCAGCTCCGGTGCTGTGTCGTCGATGTCCCCCCTGCGCAGACCGTATCGCACGAGCGGGACGAGGCTCAGCAGGACGAGCGCGGCGGGCACGACCGAGAAGGAGAGCGCGATCCCGTCCACCGCGGCGGGCGGCTGGGCGACCGTCTCGCCCGCCCGCGTGGACACGTACCCGGTGATCCCGAGGACGAGCGAGAGCACCGCGGCACCGAGCGCCATGCCCGTCGTCTCGCCCGCCGTCCACACGCCGCCGAAGGCGCCGCCGCGGCCCTCGCCGTGCGTCCGCGCGTCGTGCGCGATGGCGTCGGGGAGCATCGCGAGCGGCAGCGCCTGCATGCCCGCGTACGCGACGCCGGCGAGCGCGGTGGGGACGTAGACCCACGCACCGGGTGCCCACACGAGCGGGACCATCCCGAGCGCGGCGACCGCGAAGAGCACGGTCGCGACGACGAACCCGCGCTCCTTGCCGTCGCGGCGCGCGAGCCGGGTCCACAGCGGCATGCAGAGCAGCGCGGGCGCGACGAGCGCCGCGAAGAGGCAGCTGACGGCCGCCTCGTCGCGCAGCACGTACCGCGCGACGTACGCCGCCCCCGCGAGCATGAGTCCCGTCGCGACGGCCTGGAGCACGAACGCGGCGAGCAGCGTGCGGAACGGGCGCGAGCGGCGCAGGGCGTCGACCGCCTCACGCACGGCGAGGGTCCAGGCGCGCGACGCCGAGGCCGGCGCCGTCGAGCCCGTGGCGGTCCCGGGTGAGGCGGTGGTCGCTCCGGCCGAGGCGGTGGTCGCGCCGGCCGGGGGAGCGGGCGTGCCGGCGCCGCGGGGTGCGCGCGGGGCGACCCGCGCGGCCACGAGCATCCCGGCGCCGATGACGACGCCCGACACGACGCCCATGACGAGGTACCCCGATGTCGAGTCCCCGCCTCCGCGCAGCGCCGGTCCGCCCGCCCCGAACAGGAGGATCGCGAACGCGAGCGTCGCGACGCGCCACGCGAGCAGGCGGGTGCGGCCGTCGTACGTGGGGTCGAGCTCCGCGGGCAGCGCGATGTACGGCACCTGGAACAGCGAGAACGCCGTCGCGGCGAGCAGGAACGCGACGAGCACCCAGATCGCGGCGGCGGTCGGCCCGGCGGCCGCGGGGACGGCGAACGTCAGCGCGAAGAGGACGGGCAGTGTGAGGGCGCCCAGGGTCATGAAGCGACGGCGCGACCCGGTGCGGGCCAGGTCGCGGTCCGACCCGTAGCCGATGAACGGGTCGACGACGACGTCCCACACCTTGGCGCCCGTGACGATGAGCCCGGCGACCGCCGCAGGTACCGCGAGCGCGTCGGTGAGGTACACGAGCAGGACCAGGCCGGGCAGGGTGCCGAACCCGCCGGTGCCGACGGACCCGGCGGCGTAGCCCGCGATCGTGGTGCGCGAGAGCCGGTGCGCGGTGGTGTCGTGCGTCACAGGGGCAGCGTAGAGGGTGCGCGGGCCGGGTCTGCGCGGTCGTGCGCGGGGAATACTCCGGGCAAGGTGTGTGCTCTACGTAGCAGACCCCCAAGCCCCCAGGAGGAACATCCATGGCCACGCAGACGCTCACCGAGTCCACGTTCGAGCAGACGATCAAGGAGAACGACATCGTCCTGGTCGACTTCTGGGCCGACTGGTGCGGACCGTGCAAGATGTTCGCGCCCGTCTTCGAGGCGTCGTCGGAGGAGAACCCGGACGTCGTGCACGGCAAGATCGACACCGAGGCCGAGCGCGGCCTGGCGGCCGCCGCCAACATCACGTCGATCCCGACGCTCATGGCGTTCCGCGAGGGCATCCTCGTGTTCTCCCAGCCCGGCGCGCTCCCGGCCCCGGCGCTCAAGCAGGTCGTCGACGCCGTGAAGGGCCTCGACATGGAGGACGTGCGTCGTCAGATCGCCGCGGCGAGCGACGGCTCCCCGGCGCAGGACGCCTGAGCCTGCACGACACCACGACGGCCCGGCACCCTCGGAGGGTGCCGGGCCGTCGTCGTGTCGTGGGCCGTCTCGCGCGCAGGCGCTGCGTGGCAGGTGTGGGAGCCGGTGCCCGTACCGGCAGGGGGCAAGTGGTGCGGGCACCGGCTCTGCCACCACGGTAGACACCGAACTGGACGGTCGTCCAGATCGGGTGCGGGTGAATCCGGGAAGTGCTGCCGCGCCGTCACGACGGGGACTCCGGCAGGGCCGGGGAGGGTGCGCGAGGCGGGACTCGAACCCGCACGTCCGAGGACACCAGGACCTAAACCTGGCGCGGCTGCCAGTTACGCCACTCGCGCGCGGTGGTCAGTCTACGGCGCGGGCGGCGCGGCCCTGGCGGCCGGTGCGCGTCGCTCGACGCGCACCGGGCCAGGACGGCGCCGCCCGGGTGCGCTACCTCGGGTCGATGCCGAGGTCGCGACGGAGCTTCGCGACGTGGCCCGTGGCCTTGACGTTGTACTGCGCGAGCTCGACCTTGCCCTCCGGGTCGACGACGACCGTCGAGCGGATGACGCCCACGACCGTCTTGCCGTAGAGCTTCTTCTCGCCCCACGCGCCGTACGCCTCGAGGACGGACCTGTCCTCGTCCGACACGAGCGGGAAGGTGAGGTGCTCGGCCTCGACGAACGTGGCGATCTTGTCGACCGGGTCGGGGGAGACGCCGACGACCGAGTACCCCGCGCCCTGGAGCGAGGCAAGGTTGTCGCGGAAGTCGCACGCCTCCGTCGTGCAGCCGGGCGTGCCGGCCGCGGGGTAGAAGTAGACGACAACGTGCTTGCCGCGCAGGTCGGAGAGCGTGACGGTGCTGCCGTCGGCGGCGGGCAGGGAGAAGTCGGGAGCGGTGTCGCCGACGGTGAGGCGCGTGGACATGGATCTCCTTCGGTCCGGCCAAGGTGTGGTTCGAGCGTAGGTGAGGGTGGGCGGCACCGGTAGCGTTGTCGCTGTGAGCAAGACGACGTCCGCCCCCGCCACCGCCTCGTCCCGCCCGTCGCCGTCCCGGCCGGCCGCCCGCGACCTCCCGATCCGGATGCTGCACGACCGGCTGCTCGTGGACCCGGAGGTCGACGCGAGCGAGCGGCAGAGCTCGGCGGGGCTCGTCATCCCCGCGACGGCCGTGGGCCCGAAGCGGCTCGCGTGGGCCGTCGTCGTCGCGGCCGGTGAGCACGTGCGACAGGTCGCGGTGGGGGACCGCGTGCTGTTCGACCCGGACGAGCGCGCCGAGGTCGAGCTCGGCGGCAAGGACCTCGTGCTGCTGCGCGAGCGTGACGTGCACGCCGTGTCGCAGGAGGTCGAGGAGGACGGCCGGACGGGGCTGTACCTCTAGCCGGGGCCGCTGCGCGGGCTCGCCGGGCCGTGTCGCCGACGTCACACGAGGGCGGGCGGAACGGATTTTCCCGGCGCGCCCGCGGCTGCTAGTGTTTTCTCTCGCGCGCCATTAGCTCAATTGGCAGAGCAGCTGACTCTTAATCAGCGGGTTCGGGGTTCGAGTCCCTGATGGCGCACCACCACCGATCGGGCCGTCCGCATGGCGGGCGGCCCGAGCCGTGCCGGTCGAGAGCCGGCGCGGCGGCGGGCCCGGTCTCCTCGCGGAGATCGACGGTCCTGGCCGCTGGTAGTGTTCCCTCTCGCGCGCCATTAGCTCAATTGGCAGAGCAGCTGACTCTTAATCAGCGGGTTCGGGGTTCGAGTCCCTGATGGCGCACCCTTCCTGACCAGGCCGTCCACCCTCGTGGTGGGCGGCCTTCGTCGTCCGCCGCCCGGGCGATCCGCCCTCCGGCTCCACCCGTGCAGGTCGCCCGCCGCAACCGTCGCCGTCCGTTTCGCCGGAGTTCGCCCGCCGCCGTCCTCCCGTTCACCCCCGCCGGGAAGGGTCCGGTGCGGGCGTCGTCGCCGCTCGGCAGCGCCGCCCGTCGACCCGTTCGCCACGGAAGGGAACCACGATGGACACGTCCGTGCCCACGCACAGGACTTCGCGACGCACCGAGAGACGCACCGAGAGACGCACCGAGAGACCGGCCGACGGCGGGACGCGGCGCCGCGCCGCGGTCGCCGGGGCGCTCGGGGCGGTGCTGGTCGCCGGCCTGCTCGCGCCCGGCGCCGCCGCCGCGACCGCCCCGGGAGCCTCCCCGACCCTCGACCGGACGGCCGCCCGGTCCACCGGGGCCGCCCCGGAGACGCGGCCGGTGCTGAGCCCGACGACCGGCACTTTCCTCGACGGCACGGTGCGTGTCGCGGCCGACCCCGTCCGCGCCGGCGACGCCGTCACGGCGCTCGCGGTCGACGGCACCGCCCTCGACGCCGCCGCGACGCCCGCGACGGCGCGCCTGCTGTTCGACGTCGGCAGCAACTCGATCGAGAAGCGGTACGGCAGCCACGTGCTCGTCAACGGCGAGCGCCTCGAGCTCGACCGGGACATGGTGTCCGAGCGCGTCGCGCTCGACGTGCCCGCGCGGTGGCTCGTGCCGGGCGAGAACCGGGTGCGGTTCGTCGTCGGTGCGGTCACGACGTCGTGCGGCACGAACTACGACGACTACGACCTCACGGACGTGTCCCTCGAGCTCCTGGGCGAGACCGCCGACGGCTCCGCCAACAGCTTCTCCTACGCGTTCGGCGACGGCTCGTGCGGCACGAACACGGCGCGCGTCCTCTCGGCGGACCTCACGTTCGACCTCGACCAGGACCCGGCCGCCACGACCGGCCTCGCCGCGGAGCTCGACACCACGACGCTCGAGAACGGCGCCCACACGCTCACCGCGACGACCGCGTCGGGCGCGACCGCGACGAGCGCGGTCACCGTGAACAACGGCGCCCCGGGGGCGCCCGTGATCCTCCCTGCGGACGGCGCGCTGCTGCACGGTCCGCAGACCGTGCTCGCCACACCGCCCGCCGGGGGCGAGCCGCCCGTCGGCATCGAGCTGGACGGCACCCCGCTGACCACCGTCGCGACGCTCGGCACCGGCTCGTCGCGGTTCGTCTTCACCGTGGGCTCGAACTCGATCGAGGCCCGCTACACCAACCACCTGCTCGTCAACGGGCAGCGCATCGACCTCGTGGACCGCGACTACGTGAGCGAGACGGTGCGGATCGACGTCCCGAACGCCTTCCTGTCCCCGGGCCGCAACGTCGTGCGCTTCGTCACGGGCACGTACCCGACGGCGTGCGGCGACAACCGCGACGACTTCGCGATCTCCGGGATCGCGCTCGACGTGACGGACGGCACGGCGACCGGCGTGGGCATCGCGCCGTCGTACTCGATGGGCGACGGAGACTGCGGCACGAGCACGACGAAGCCGCGCGAGGTCGACCTCGCGTTCGACGTGACGCGCGACGCCGACGCGCCCGCGACCGGCCTGCGGGCCGACGTCGACACGACGACGCTCGCCGACGGCGAGCACGCGATCACGTCGGCGACCGCCGCGGGTGCGGCCGCGCGCCGGACGGTGACCACCGACAACACCGGTCCCGCGATCGTGTCCAGCACGCCGGCGGCGGGCGCGGAGCTCGCGAGCGCGACGAGCCTCGCGGTCGAGCTCGCGGACGCGTCCGGCGTCCTGTCCGGCCCCGACGTCACGCTCGACGGCGAGCCGCTCGAGCTCGGCGCGCCCGTCGGCCCGGGGCTCGCCCCGGGTGCGCACACGCTCGTCGTCACCGCGACGGACGTGCTCGGGAACGCGAGCACGCACGAGATCGCGTTCACGAGCCTCGGCGTGCCCGACGTCCCGACCGACCTCGCGCCCGCGCACGGCACGCGCGACGTCGCGGGGAGCATCGACCTGTCCGCGCGCGTCGCGGCGCCCGGCGGTGGCGACGTCACCGCGACGTTCTCCCGCGCCGACGTCACCGCCCCGGCGCTCGTCGCGCAGGGCGAGTCGGCCGAGGTCCCGACGACGCTCCCGGTCGAGGGTGAGCAGTCCGCCGCGGCGGACGCGCTCGCCCCGGGCGACGACCTGACGCTCGACTCGCCCCGGAGCCGCGACGTCACCTATCAGCGCTTCGAGCTGCCCGCCGAGGGCTCGGCCGCCGGCCAGGTCGTGCGCTGGGAGGGCGTCGTCGACCCGCAGCGGCTCGCGACGCTGCACGTGTGGGACGGGGAGCGGTGGGAGCCCCTCGCGTCCACGCGCGGCGCGGTCGAGGGCACGACGTCGCTGAGCACCGTGCTCCGCGACGGCGCCGCGACCGACGGGACCGTGCACGTCCTCGTCACGGGCACCGACCCCTTCGCCGACGACATCGCCGCGGGCGGGTCGCGCGACGAGACCGACTTCGCGCCCCGCGAGGACTACGACTTCTCGCTGGTCCACCTCACCGACACGCAGTACCTCACCGAGGGAGCGGTCGAGCAGGAGACGGCCGAGGAGCGCGCCGTGTGGGCGCAGGCCTACACGGACCTCACGCAGTGGGTCGTGGACAACGCCGAGGCGCGCGGGATCGCGTACGTGGGTCACACGGGCGACGTGAACGAGAACTACACGCGCCTGCCGGCCGACGACGCGATGGCCGCCCAGGTCCGGGGCGAGTACGCGTTCTCCTCGTCCGCGCAGCAGATCCTCGACGACGCGAACATCCCCAACGGGATCCTCGCCGGCAACCACGACAACCTCACGGGCCAGGACAACGGGCCCGGGGCGCTGTTCAACGAGTTCTACGGCCCCGAGCGCTACGAGGCCCTGTCCGCGGGGTGGGAGAACGCGTCCTACGGCGGGCCCTGGCGCGAGGGCGACAACCAGAACCACTACGACCTGTTCAGCGCGGGCGGGCTCGACTTCGTCGCCGTGTACCTGTCGTACGGGGTGACGGACGAGGAGGCCGCGTGGGCGGACGGCGTCCTCGAGCAGTTCCCCGACCGCAACGCGATCGTGCTCACGCACGACTACCTCGTGCCGAGCACGAACCCCGACGGTCGGGACTCCGAGATCTCGACGCCCGACGGCCGCCTCGTGCACGCCAAGGTCGTCGAGCCCAACCCGAACGTCTTCCTCGTCCTCGCGGGGCACCGGCACGGCGTGGGCATCAACGTGCGCCAGGACGTCGGCACGCCGGGCAGCGGCGTCGTCGAGCTGCTGGCCGACTACCAGTTCTACGAGGTCACGGCCGAGGAGGCGGGCCTCACCGAGATCGGCGGCTACGCGCCCGACGAGGGCCTGCGGCTCGGCGCGAGCTTCCTGCGCCTGCTCCAGTTCGACGTCGACCGCTCCGAGATGATCGTCGACACCTACTCGCCGTGGCTCGAGAACTTCGGCGCCACCGAGTACGACGACGAGCAGCGCTACGACGGCCGCGAGGACGACTTCACCGTCCCCGTCGACCTCACCTCGCGCGTCACGAGCCTGGCGACCGACGCCGTGTCGCTCTACGCCCCGGGCGAGGAGGTCGGCAGGGTGACCGTGCCCTCGGGCGAGGTCGCGACCGTCACGTGGGACGGGCTCGAGCCCGGCGCCGCGCACGCGTGGACCGTCACGGCCACCAGCGCGGGCGGCGGCACCGCCGTCTCGCCGGTGAGCACGTTCACCACCGCGCCCGCCGAGGACGGCCTCGTCGTCGAGACGACGGCGCGAACGCAGTGCCTCGGCGGCACGGCCTACGTCGCCGTCCGGGCCCGCAACGCGGACACCGTCCCGATGGACGTCACGCTCAGCACGCCGTTCGGCGAGCGCACCGTCACGGGCGTGCGACCCGGCGCGTCGGCCTACCAGGCGTTCTCCGTCCGGGCGTCCGACGTCGCGGCGGGCACCGCGCACGTCGCCGCGAGCGGGGACGGCCGGTCGTCCGCCGCGGACGTCCCGTACGACGCGCTCGCGTGCGGCTGACACCGCGCTGATCCGCCGGCGTCGCGCCGCTGACGCGGCGCCGACGGCACGACGGCGGCCCCCGGACCGGACGGTCCGGGGGCCGCTGCGTCGCCCGCCCGGTCGGGGAGCGGGACGGTCAGACGGCGGCCCACCCGCCGTCGCTGTGCAGGACGGCGCCCGAGACGTTGGCCGAGTCGTCCGACAGGAGCCACGTGATCGCCGCGGCCAGCTCGTCGGCGCTCGCGGCCGGCGGGACGGTCGTCGCCATGACCGGTCCGAGCCGCTCGCCCGCGTACGGCGAGCGGAAGGGCGCCTCGATGCTCGTCGCGACGGCCCCGGGGGCGACGACGTTCGCCCGCACGCCCCGGGGCGTGTAGAAGAACGCCGTGCTCTTCGTGAAGCCGACGATCGCGTGCTTCGAGGTCGCGTACGCGGTGCCCGACGCCGACGCGCGCGAGCCCGCCTCCGAGCCGACGTTGACGATCGATCCCTTCCCCGCCTCGAGCATGAGGGGCAGGACCGCACGCGTGAGGCGCATGACCGCGGTGACGTTGACGGTCATGACGAGGTCCCACGTCGCGTCGTCGAGCTCGGCGGTCGGCAGGAAGCCGTCCATGATCCCGGCGACGTTGGCGAGGGCGTCCACCCGGCCGCCCGCGGCAGCGACCACCGCGTCGACCGTGGTCTGCGCGCTCACGTCGCCCGCCACGGTGACGAGAGCGTCCGTGCCGACGTCGGCGACGAGCTTGTCGAGGCGGTCCTCCCGCACGTCGGTGGCGACGACGCGCGCGCCCTCCGCGAGCAGCCGCTCGACCGTCGCGCGGCCGATGCCGGCGCCCGCGCCGGTGACGATCGCCGTGCGTCCCTCGAACCTGCCCGGGACGTGGTTGCTGACCATGACGGCTCCTTCCGTCCGCGCCGGCACTGCCGTCGACCGGCGTCTGCTCCCATCCCAGCGCCCGCGCGCCCGCGCGCGCGAGAGCCGATCGTCCTCATCTGGGCGCCGGTGGTCCCGAGCGTGCGGGCGGGGGTAGGGTCGGCGTCGTGACGCACCCGTCCGTGACCCCCTGGTGGCCGGCCGCCTGACGGCCGGTGACCTCATCCGGCCGTGCCCCGACGACGTGGGCGGCCTCGGTGAACCCGGTGCGCGCGTCGTCGGCCCAGCGGCCGTCCCCCTGAGCTGGAGCCGAGCATGACGACACCGCAGACCCCGCCGACGGCCCTGCCCGTCCGGTCCCTCGAGCCGACGGGCGCCGAGGTGCCCTCGACCGTCCCGACGCACTGGTACAACCTCGCGGCCGACCTCCCCGAGCCGGTGCCCCCGCACCTGCACCCGGGCACGCGCGAGCCCCTCACGCCCGACGACCTCGCGCCGTTGTTCCCGCTCGCGCTCGTCCAGCAGGAGGTGACGACGGAGCGCTACGTCGAGATCCCGCAGACGATCCGCGAGATCTACGCGCTGTGGCGGCCGTCGCCGCTCGTGCGCGCGCGACGCCTCGAGCGGGCCCTGGGCACGCCGGCCCGGATCTACTACAAGTACGAGGGCGTGAGCCCGGTCGGCTCGCACAAGCCGAACACCGCCGTCGCGCAGGCGTACTACAACGCGCTCGAGGGCACCACGAGGCTGACGACCGAGACGGGCGCGGGCCAGTGGGGCGCGTCGCTGTCGTTCGCGGGCGCGCTGCTCGGGCTCGACGTCGAGGTGTGGCAGGTGCGCGCGTCGTACGACTCCAAGCCGTACCGGCGCGCGCAGATGGAGGTCTACGGCGGGATCTGCCACCCGTCGCCGTCGGACCTCACGGAGGCAGGGCGCGCGATGCTCGCCGCGGACCCCGAGACGACCGGCTCGCTGGGCATGGCGATCAGCGAGGCGGTCGAGACGGCCGCGAAGGACCCCGCGGCGCACTACGCGCTGGGCAGCGTGCTCAACCACGTGATGCTGCACCAGAGCGTCATCGGCCAGGAGGCGCTCGTCCAGCTCGACGAGGCGGGCGAGGGCGCGCCGGACGTGGTGTTCGGCTGCGCGGGCGGCGGGTCGAACCTCGCGGGCCTGACGTTCCCGTTCCTCGGCCGCAACCTGCGCGAGGGCACGACGACGCGGCTCGTCGCGTGCGAGCCGGCCGCGTGCCCGTCGCTCACGCAGGGCGAGTACCGCTACGACTTCGGCGACGTCGCGGGCCTCACGCCGCTGCTCAAGATGCACACCCTCGGCAAGGACTTCGTCCCGCCGGCGATCCACGCGGGCGGCCTGCGCTACCACGGCATGTCGCCGATGGTGTCGCACGCGGTGCACCTCGGGCTCATGGACGCCGTCGCGGTCGACCAGGACGAGGCGTTCACGGCCGGGACGCTGTTCGCGCGCAGCGAGGGCATCATCCCCGCGCCGGAGTCGACGCACGCCGTGGCGGCGGCGGTCGCGCACGCGCGCGCGGCGACGGAGCCGGAGGTGATCGTCCTCGGGCTGTCGGGCAACGGGGTGCTCGACCTGCCCGCGTACGCGGCGTACGTCTGACGGGCCGGGCGCCTCGCGCGGCACGACCCCCGCGCGAGGCGCCCGTACCCTGGTGCGGTGCCCGAACCGACCCCCGAGACCCTCGACGAGCCCGTGACCGGCGCCCCCTCCGCGACCCCGGGGACCGGCGACGCCCGACCGCGCTACCGCACCCAGCCCGTGTCGTTCGTGCGGCGCAGCGGCCGCCTCGCGCCGCGCCAGCAGCGCGCGTGGGACGCGTACCGCGACCGCTACCTCGTCGACGTGCCACGCGACGTCGCGCGGACCTCGGTGGACCCGGACCACGTGCTCGACGTCGCGGCGACCTTCGGGCGCGACGCGCGCCTGGTCGTGGAGATCGGCTCGGGCCAGGGCGAGGCGGTCGTCGCGGCCGCCGAGCGCGAGCCGGGCACGGACTTCCTCGCCGTCGAGGTCTACGCGCCCGGGCTGGCCCAGACGGTGCTGCGCGCGTCGCAGCGCGACCTGACGAACGTGCGGCTCGTCCAGGCGAACGCGGCCGAGGTCCTCGCCACCACGCTGCCCGCGGGGAGCGTCGACGAGCTGTGGGTCTTCTTCCCCGACCCGTGGCACAAGTCCCGCCACCACAAGCGCCGTCTCGTGACGCCGTCGTTCGCGGCGCTCGCCGAGCGCGTCCTGCGCGCGCCGGGGGAGGGCGACGACGGCCGCCCCGGCGGGACGCTGCGGCTCGCGACCGACTGGGCTGAGTACGCGGAGCAGATGCTCGAGGTGCTGGACGCTGCGCCGGGGCTGCGCAACGTGCACGGCCCGGGGAACGCCGCGCCGCGCTTCGAGGGCCGGGTGCTCACGGGGTTCGAGCGCAAGGGCGAGGCCGCGGGGCGCGACATCACGGACCTGGAGTACGTGCGCGTCTGACCCGCGGCACGGCTCGCGACCGGCCTCGCGACCGGCCGCGCGCGGTCCTTGCGGACAACAGTGATCTACGGCACATTGTGCCGGGGGTGGAAGGTCGCCCCGGGCACGCAGTGTCGCGTGCGGTCGCGTCGACAGGCGACCGTCCGCGGGGTGCGGGCTCTCTGTCTGTCCACGGAATGAGCCAACGGAGGCGTCATGACCGACGTGACGGCCGCCCCCGGACCGGGGCCCGCCGAAGAGACCGACTACCAGCGGGTGCAACGCTCGCCCGAGTTCCAGGACCTGCGCCGACGCTTCCGGAACTTCGTGTTCCCGATGACCGCGCTGTTCCTCGTGTGGTACTTCGTCTACGTGCTGCTGGCGAACTACGCGCACGACCTCATGAGCGTCCGGGTGTGGGGGAACGTCACCGTCGGGCTGCTCCTCGGGCTCGGCCAGTTCGTGTCCACGTTCGCGATCACCATGGTCTACGCGCGCTGGGCCAACAAGCGCTTCGACGCCCAGGCGGACGAGCTCCGCCGCGAGATCGAGGAGGACGAGCTGTGAGCGCGCACCTCCTGGCCGCCGAGGCCACGGACGTCGGGAACCCCGTCGTCAACGTCGCGATCTTCGCCGTGTTCGTCGCCGTGACCCTCGTCATCGTGCTGCGCGCGTCCCGGCAGAACAAGTCCGCCGCGGACTACTACGCGGGCGGACGGTCGTTCACCGGGCCGCAGAACGGGACCGCCATCGCGGGCGACTACCTGTCCGCCGCGAGCTTCCTCGGGATCTGCGGCGCCATCGCGATCAACGGCTACGACGGGTTCCTCTACTCGATCGGCTTCCTCGTCGCGTGGCTCGTCGCGCTGCTGCTCGTCGCCGAGCTCCTGCGCAACACCGGCAAGTTCACGATGGCCGACGTGCTGTCCTTCCGGCTCAAGCAGCGGCCCGTGCGCATGGCGGCCGCACTCGCGACCCTCGCCGTCGTGTTCTTCTACCTGCTCGCCCAGATGGCGGGGGCCGGCGGCCTGGTGGCGCTGCTGCTCGGCGTCGACTCCACGGCGGGCCAGAGCGTCGTCGTCGCGGTCGTCGGCGCGCTGATGATCCTCTACGTGCTGGTCGGCGGGATGAAGGGCACCACCTGGGTCCAGATCATCAAGGCCGTCCTGCTCATCGCGGGTGCCGCCGTCATGACCGTGTGGGTCCTCGCGAAGTTCGGCTTCAACCTGTCCGACCTGCTCCAGGGCGCGATCGACAAGGCGGGCCCGGGCGGCGAGGCGCTCATCGAGCCCGGCAAGCAGTACGGCGCCACCGGCACCACCAAGCTCGACTTCCTGTCGCTCGCCCTCGCGCTCGTGCTCGGCACCGCCGGCCTGCCGCACGTCCTCATGCGCTTCTACACCGTGCCCTCCGCCAAGGAGGCCCGCCGGTCGGTCGTGTGGGCGATCTGGCTCATCGGCATCTTCTACCTGTTCACGCTCGTGCTCGGGTACGGGGCGGGCGCGCTCGTGGGGCCGGAGACGATCAGCTCCGCTCCAGGGGGCGTGAACTCCGCGGCACCCCTGCTCGCGTTCGCGCTCGGCGGCGAGATCCTCCTCGGCTTCATCTCCGCCGTCGCGTTCGCGACCATCCTCGCCGTCGTCGCCGGGCTCACCATCACCGCGGCGGCGAGCTTCGCGCACGACATCTACGCCAACGTCATCAAGCGCGGCGAGGTCAAGCCCGACGGCGAGGTCAAGGTCGCGCGCATCACCGTCGTCGTCATCGGGATCCTCGCGATCCTCGGCGGCATCTTCGCGCAGGGCCAGAACGTCGCGTTCCTCGTGGCGCTCGCGTTCGCCGTCGCGGCGAGCGCGAACCTCCCGACCATCCTCTACTCGCTGTTCTGGAAGCGGTTCAACACCGCGGGCGCGCTGTGGAGCATGTACGGCGGCCTGATCTCGTGCGTCGTGCTCATCGCGTTCTCTCCCGTCGTGTCCGGGAAGGTCGACCCGGTGACGGGCGCCAGCCTGTCGATGATCAAGAACACGGACATCGACTTCGCGATCTTCCCCCTGAGCAACCCCGGGATCGTGTCGATCCCGCTCGCGTTCCTCCTCGGGATCGTCGGGACGCTCCTCAGCAGGGAGAAGCCGCACCCCGAGAAGTTCGCCGAGATGGAGGTGCGCTCGCTCACCGGGGCGGGCGCCGAGAAGGCGACGGTGCACTAGCCCGACGGCGGCCCCCGCGGAGCGTGCAGGACGCCCCCGGCCTCGACCGGGGGCGTCCGCGCGCGGCAATTCCGTCGCGCGGCACGCCGACGACGCCGTACGGTCGCGCCGTGACCTCCGCTACCCCGGCCCCCGCCGCCCCGGGCGGGGAGACGCCGGTCCTCGTCGTCACCGGGGCGATGGCCTCGGGGAAGTCCACGGTCGCCGACGCGCTCGCCCGCACGTTCCCGCTCGCCGCGCACGTGCGCGGGGACCAGTTCCGGCGGTTCGTGGTCAGCGGCCAGGCGTCGACGGCTCCGCCCCTGTCCGCCGCGGCCCGGGCCCAGCTCGACCTGCGGCAGGCGCTCGCGGCGCAGGCGGCCGACACGTACGCGGCCGCAGGCGTCACGGCCGTGGTCCAGGACATCCTGCTCGGTCCCGACCTCGCGCGGTTCACGGCGCGCGTGCGCACCCGGCCGTGCTACGCCGTCGTGCTGACGCCGGACGCCGCCACGCTCGCCGCGCGCGACGCCGGTCGCCACAAGCAGGCGTACGGCGCCTGGACCCCGGAGGAGTTCGCCGCCGCGGCCCGCGCGACGCCCGGTGGGCTGCACGTCGACACGACCGGGTGGACCGTCGCGCAGACCGTCCGGCACGTGCTCGACCGGCTCGACGAGGCCCGCGTCGCCTGACCCGCCGTCGCACCGCCGGGCGGCGACCGGGCCGTCGCGCGAGGATGGGCCCATGACGTCCGACGCGCAGCCCGAGGCCACCCCTGACGAGACGTACGACGTGATCGTGATCGGCGGCGGGCCCGTCGGCGAGAACGCCGCCGACCGCGCGTCGCGCACCGGCCTGAGCGTGGCGCTCGTCGAGGCCGAGCTCGTGGGCGGCGAGTGTTCGTACTGGGCGTGCATGCCGTCCAAGACGCTCCTGCGCCCAGGGGCCGTGCGGGCCGAGGCGCGGGGCGTCCCGGGCGTCGCCGTCGGGGACGACCTCGACGTCGCCGCCGTCCTCGCGCGCCGCGACCAGATGGTCTCCGACTGGGACGACTCCGGCCAGGTCTCCTGGGTCGAGGGCGCGGGGCTCACGCTCGTGCGCGGGCTCGGGCGGATCGTCGGCCCGCGGCTCGTGGAGGTCGTCGCCGAGGAGCCCGACGCCGACCCGGACGACCTCCCGCGCACCCGGCGGCTCGCGGCCCGCCACGCGGTGATCGTGGCGACCGGCAGCGTGCCCGTCCTGCCCGACGTCCCCGGGCTGGCGGACGCGAACCCGTGGACGAGCCGCGAGGCGACCGCGGTCGAGGACGTGCCCGAGTCGCTCGCGATCGTCGGCGGGGGCGTGGTCGCCACCGAGATGGCGGTCGCGTTCGCCGACCTCGGGGCGCGCGTGACCGTGCTCTCGCGCGGCAGCCTGCTCGGGCGCACCGAGCCGTGGGCGGGCGAGGCGGTCGCCGCGTCGCTGCGGGAGCTGGGGGTCGACGTGCGGCTCGGCGTGGCGACGGAGGCCGTCGAGCCCCTGCCCGACGGCGGCGTGCGGCTCGTCCTCGCGGCCGCCGGTCCCGCGGACGGCGGGGACGCACCGGACCTGTCGCCCGTCACCGCCGAGCGCGTGCTCGTCGCGACGGGCCGCGTGCCGCGCACGCAGGACCTCGGCGTCGACTCCGTCGGGCTCGCGCCCGGCCGCGCGCTGGAGGTCGACGACACGATGCTCGTCCAGGGGCTCGGGTCGGACGCCGGCACCGGGTGGCTGTACGCGGCCGGCGACGTCACCGGTCGCGTCGCGACGACCCACCAGGGCAAGTACCAGGGCCGCGTCGCGGGCGACGTCGTCGCCGCGCGCTTCGGCGACCCCGACGCCGACGGCGCACCCACCGCGGGCGAGCGGCCGCCCGCCGTCGGCTCCCGGCCCGAGCCGTGGTCGCGGTTCGCCGCGACGGCCGACGCCGTGGCCTCCCCCCAGGTCGTGTTCACCCGTCCCGAGGTGGCGGCCGTCGGGCACACCGAGGCGTCCGCGCGCGACGCGGGCCTCGACGTGCGCGTCGTGCGCTACGACCTCGCGAACGTCGCCGGATCCTCGGTGCGTTCCGCCGACTACGCGGGCAGCGCGCAGCTCGTCGTCGACGCCGCGCGCGAGGTCGTCGTCGGCGCCACGTTCGTGGGCCCGGACGCGGCCGAGATGCTGCACGCCGCGACGATCGCCGTCGTGGGCGAGGTGCCGCTGCGCCGGCTGTGGCACGCCGTGTCGTCGTACCCGACCGTGAGCGAGGTCTGGCTGCGGCTGCTCGAGGAGTACGGGCTGTAGGGACCGCCCGGCGCGGGCCCGGCGCCCGCGCCGCGGCCCGGTCGCCTAGGCTCGGGGACGTGACGACCGAGAACTCCGCCCCGCGCGTCGCCCTCGCGACGTGCTCCGTCCTCCCGCAGCTCGACCCCGACGACGCGCCGCTCGTGCGGGCGCTCGACGCCCGGGGCGTCGCGGCACAGCCGGCCGTCTGGGACGACCCCGACGTCGACTGGTCCGCGTTCGACGCCGTCGTCGTGCGCTCCACGTGGGACTACTCCGCCCGGCGCGACGAGTTCGTTGCGTGGGCGGCCCGGGTCCCGCGCATCCTCAACGCGGAGCGGGTGCTGCGCTGGAACACCGACAAGGGGTACCTGCGCGAGCTCGAGGGCGCGGGCATCCCCGTCATCCCGACGCTGTGGCTCGACCCGGCGCGCAACCTCTCCTCGCGCGCGATCCACACGCGCCTGCCCGCCCAGGGCGACTTCGTCATCAAGCCCGTGGTCAGCGCAGGCGCGAAGGACACGGGCCGGTACCAGGCGGGCGAGGCGCACTCGCGCGGGCTCGCGATCCAGCACGCCAAGAACCTGCTCGTCTCCGGGCGCGAGGTCATGGTGCAGCCCTACGTGACGAGCGTCGACACCGCGGGGGAGACGGGCCTCGTCTTCGTCGACGGCGAGTTCTCGCACGCCGTGCGCAAGAACGCGCTGCTCACCGGCCCGCACCGCCCGACGCGCGGCCTGTACCAGCAGGAGGAGATGAGCCCGTTCACCGCGTCCGACGAGCAGCTCGACGTCGCGCGGCGGGCCCTGGCCGTGGCGGCCGACGCCGTCGGCGGCGGCGACCCGGCGAGCTTCCTCTACGCGCGCGTGGACGTCGTCACGGGCAACGACGACGGCGGCGTCGTGGTCATCGAGCTCGAGCTCACCGAGCCGTCGCTGTTCCTCGCGCTCTCCCCGGGGTCTCTCGACCGGTTCGCCGACGCGATCGCGGCGCGCGTCGCGCGCTGACCCGCACCGACCTGCCGCGGATCCCGCAGCCGACAGCGCGAGTCGTCCTCACCGCGCTGCTCAGGGCCCACACACGACGGCGGCCCGTCCCGATCCCGGGACGGGCCGCCGTCGTCGTCGTGCGGTCAGGCGAGGCCGTTCTCGGACAGCCAGTCCGCGGCGATGTCCTCGGGCGAGCGCTGGTCGACCGTGGACTCCACGTTGAGGGCGACGAGGCCCTCGGGGGTGAGCGCCTCGCTCACCGGGTTGATGACGTCCGCGATCTCGTCGGCGATCTCCGCGTTGACGAGCGGCACGACGTTCGAGGCGAGGAACAGGCCCTCCGGGTCCTCGAGCGTGACGAGCTTCTCCGTCTGGATGCGCGGGTCCGCGCTGAACACGTTCGCGATGTTCACGGTCCCGGCGACGAGGTCCTGGACGGTCGTGTCGCCCGTCGCGACGAACGACACGTCGACCCCGTAGACGTCCTTGAGCCCCTGCGGGCCGTAGGGGCGCTGCTCGAGCTCCGCAGGGCCGCCGAGCGTGAGCGGCACGTCGAGGCCGGCGAGGTCGGACAGGCTCGTGAGGTCGTTCTCCGTGGCGAACGCCTCGGTGACGTTGTAGGAGTCCTGGTCCGTGGCGGTCGACTGGTCGAGGACCGTGAGGCCGTCGGGCAGGGCCTCCTGGAGCGCCGCGTACACGTCGTCGGGCGACGTCGCCGTGGTCTCCGGGTCGAAGAACTGCAGCAGGTTGCCCGTGTACTCCGGGAAGAGCTGCACCTCGCCGCTCTCGAGCGCCGGCATGTACGCGTCGCGCTGGCCGATCGAGAAGTTGCGCTCGACCGTGAAGCCCTCGGCCTCCAGTGCCTGCGCGTAGATCTCCGCGATGATCTCGTTCGAGTAGTAGGCCTGCGAGCCGACGACGATCGTGTCGGACGAGGCGCTGCCGCCGCCGTCGGAGCTCGTGGTGTCCTCGGCGAGCGGGTCGGACCCGCCGCCGCAGGCGGTGAGGGCGAGGACGGCGGTCGCCGCGGTGGCGACGAGGGCGGCGGTGCGTCGGGTGGTGCGCATGTGTCTGCCTTTCTGAGGGCCGTCCCGGGGACCGGGAGGGGTCGGTTCGGCGCGTGCGGCGGGGGAGCGCCGTCCGCGTCAGGCGGTGGTGGGTTCGGGGGCGCGGCGGCGCCGCCGGGACGGGGAGTCCTCCGCGGACCGTCCCGCCGTGACGCCGCGCGGCACGACGAGCCGTTGGAGGATCGCGAACAGCGCGTCGAGCACGACGGCCAGCACGACGATGACGAGGGCCGCGCCGAGGATCTGGGAGAAGTCGCGGATCTGGATGCCCTGCACGATGTAGAAGCCGAGACCCCAGTTGCCGACGTAGCCGGCGAGCGTCACGGTGGCGACGACCTGGAGCGTCGCGGACCGCAGCCCGCCGATGAGCAGCGGCAGCCCGAGAGGAACCTCGGCCTTGAGGAGGACCTGCCACCCGGTCATGCCGACGGACCGGGCGCCGTCGACCACGCGCCGCTCGACGGCCTCGATACCGGCGTACGCCCCCGCGAGGATGGGCGGGATCGCGAGGAGCACGAACGCCGTGATCGACGCGGCGACCTTGTGGGTCACCCCGAGCACGAGCACGAGCAGCAGGACGAGCCCGAACGAGGGCACGGCGCGCGCCGCGCCCGAGAGGGCGACCGCGACCTCCCGCCCGCGCCCGGTGTGGCCGATCGCCCAGCCTGCGGGGATAGCGATCGCCGCGGCGATCAGCACCGCCACGAACGTGAACGCGAGGTGGGTCCAGATCGCCTCGGGCAGCGGGAGCGCGCCGGTGAGCCGGTCGGGGGAGAAGATCCAGGCGACCGCGTCGGAGAAGACGTTCATGCGCGCACCTTCCGGGACCAGGGCATGACCGCTCGCCCGGCGAGCACGAGCAGCAGGTCGACGAGCAGGGCGATGACGACGACCGCGACGACGCCGGCGAGGATCTCGGGGACGATCTGCCGCTGGTAGCCGTTGGTGAACAGGTATCCGAGGTTGTCGATCCCGATGAGGATGCCGACCGTCGCGAGCGAGATGGTCGAGACGGCCGTGACGCGCAGCCCGGCGAGCACCACCGGGCCGGCGAGCGGGAGGTCGACCTGCCAGAAGCGTCGCCACGGCCCGTACCCGACGGCGAGGGCCGCCTGCCGGACCGTCGGGTCGACCGACGCCAGAGCGTCGGCGACGAACCGCGTCATGATCGCCACCGCGTAGATCGTCAGTGCCACCACCAGGTTGACCTCGGACAGGAAGCTGATGCCGAGGAGCGGCGGGAGCAGCGCGAAGAGCGCGAGCGACGGGATCGTGTAGAGCAGCCCGACGAGCGTGAGCACGAGACCCCGCGTGAGGCGGAACCGGAACGCGAGCCAGCCGAGCGGGATCGAGACGACGAACCCCAGCACGATCGGCACGACGCACTGGCGCAGGTGCTCGGCGGTCAGACGGCCGATGAGGTCGACGTTGTCCAGGACCCAGGTCATGCGCCGTCCTCGGGGGCGTCGCCGACGAGCACGCCCTGGGTCCGTCCCGCGCCGTCGACGAGGACCGTGCCGTGGTCCGTCCGCTTCGTGCGCAGCGCACGACGGCCGCGCTCGGCACCGATGAAGCTCGCGACGAACTCGCTCGCGGGGTTCTCGAGGATCTCGCTCGGGGACCCGATCTGCGCGATCTGCGCCCCCTTCTCGAGGATCACGACCTGGTCGCCGAGCAGGAAGGCCTCGTCGACGTCGTGCGTGACGAAGACGACCGTCTTCTCCAGCTCCCGCTGCAGCCGGATGGTCTCGGTCTGGAGCTCGGCCCGCACGATCGGGTCGACCGCGCCGAACGGCTCGTCCATGAGCAGGATGTTCGGGTCCGCGGCGAGCGCGCGGGCGACGCCCACGCGCTGCTGCTGGCCCCCCGAGAGCTGGCTCGGGTAGCGGTCGGCGAGCGCCCGGTCGAGGCCGACCGTGTCGAGGAGCTCGAGGGCGCGCTCGCGCGCCTGCCTCCGGGGCGTGCCCTCGAGCCGCAGGACCGTCGTCACGTTGTCGACGACCTTGTAGTGGGGGAGCAGCCCGCCGTTCTGCAGGACGTACCCGATGCTGCGCCGCAGCTTCACCGGGTCGCGGTCGAGGACGGAGCTGCCGTCGATCTCGATCGTGCCGGACGTGGGCTCGACCATCCGGTTGATCATGCGCAGGAGCGTCGTCTTGCCGCTCCCGGAGGAGCCGACGAGCACCGTGGTGCGGTGGGGTGGGATGACGAGGTCGAAGTCGGCGACCGCAGCCGTGCCGTCGGGGTACGTCTTCGTGACCGATCGGAACTCGATCATGGGGCGCTGCCTCCCGACAGTCGGTGAACGGCCTCCACCCAACCACGACCGCGGTTCGGCTCGTCAAGCGCAATGCCGCGCGTCCCCCAGACCGTACGACGAACCACCGACACGCCGCACCCGGACCGCGCGGGCGGCCTCCGCACGGGCGGCGGTCGCCGCCGTGCGTCCGGCCTGCCGCGCGGATTCGCCCGTGACGTGCGTCACGCTGCGGCCTATCGTGGCGCTGTGCCCCACCTCGACGCCCTCCTCGCCTTCGCGCTCGCGTCCCTCGTGCTCGTCGCGATCCCGGGCCCGAGCGTGCTCTTCGTCGTCGGCCGCTCGCTCACGCTGGGCCACCGCGGCGGCGTGCTCAGCGTGCTCGGCAACGAGCTGGGCGCGCTCACGCTCGTGGTCGCGGTGGCGCTCGGGGTCGGGACGGTCGTCGCGACGTCGGTCGCGATCTTCACGGTCGTCAAGCTCGTCGGGGCCGCCTACCTCGTGTGGCTCGGCGTCCAGGCGATCCGTCACCGGCGCGACGGGACCGTCGCCGTCGACGCCGCCCCCGTACGTGAGCCCTGGTGGCGCGTGGTGCGGCAGGGCTACGTCGTCGGGGTGACCAACCCCAAGACGATCGTGTTCTTCGTCGCGGTGCTGCCGCAGTTCACCGACTTCCACGCGGGCCGCGTGCCTGCGCAGATGATGGTGCTCGGGCTCGTCTTCACCGTCATCGCCTTCGTGTGCGACAGCGTCTGGGCGCTGGCGGCGGGCGCGGCCCGCTCGTGGTTCGCGTCCTCGCCCCGGCGCCTCGGCGCGGTGCGGGCCGCGGGGGGCGGGATGATGATCGGCCTCGGCGGCGTCCTCGCCGTCGCGTCGCACCGCGCGCCCTGAGCGGCCCGGGGCGCGTCGACGGAGGGCTCGTCGGGCCCGGGACGCGACGAGGGCCGGTCTCCGTACGGAGACCGGCCCTCGCCGTCTGGGGTGAGTAACGGGACTTGAACCCGCGACCCCCTGGACCACAACCAGGTGCTCTACCAGCTGAGCTATACCCACCATGTGAGCCGTGCTCACGGACCGGCGCCTGGAGCACCGGCCGTCGAAAAGTGTACCCGGTCCGCGGGGTGCTCCTGGACGCCTTTCTCGCGTCAGGCCTCGCCGGCTCCTGTGACGGTCGCCACGGCCGGGTCGTCGGTGGCGTCGGCGCCCTCGGCGGGACGCGTGCGTCCCCGGGTCACGCTCGTCGTGACGACCTGCTCCGCGATCTTGCGGGCGGTCGCCGAGTCCGGGCCCGGCGCGGGCACGAAGACGGCGGCGCGGTAGTAGCGCAGCTCGTCGATGCTCTCGAGGATGTCGGCGAGCGCGCGGTGCCCGCCGTGCTTCTCGGGAGAGGAGAAGTAGGCGCGGGGGTACCAGCGGCGCGAGAGCTCCTTGACGGAGGAGACGTCGATGATCCGGTAGTGCAGGTGGCTCATGAGGGCCGGCATGTCGCGGTCGAGGAACGCCTTGTCGGTCCCGACGGAGTTCCCCGCGAGGGGCGCCTTCCCGGGCTCCGGCACCCAGGTGCGGACGTAGTCCAGGACGCGCTGCTCGGCCTCAGCCAGCGTCAGGCCCTCGTCGAGCTCGTCCAGGAGGCCGGAAGTGGTGTGCATCTGGCGCACGAAGTCGCCCATCTGCTCGAGCGCCTCGGCCGGGGGGCGGACCAGGACGTCGACCCCGTCGCCGAGCACGTTGAGCTCGGAGTCGGTGACGACCGCGGCGACCTCGACGAGGGCGTCGGCGCCCAGGTCGAGCCCGGTCATCTCGCAGTCGATCCAGACGATGCGTTCGTTCGCGTTCACAGGGCTCACGCCCACAGCCTAGTCGCGCACGAGGAAGGCCCCGGCGGTCCGGTCCACGGAGGGTCCGGACGGCCGAGGCCTTCGACGGGTCGCGCTCTCGCCCGGCGGGGTGTGCCCCCGGTGCGACGAGCGCTCGGTGCGCGTCATGCGGTGCGGCGCGACAGGCGGGCCTGCCGGGTGTGCGCCGGGACGCGGGTCGTGGTGCGGCGCAGCTGCGACCGGCGCAGGGTCTGCTCCTGCAGCTGCTCGCGACGGCTGAGGGCCGCCACGTCGTACGTGATCAAGGGATGCATGGTGCTGCTCTCGTGACGCTGGGTTCGTGGGTCTGGCCGGACCCTCCACCGCCCGGTACGGACCGGACGGACGCCACCGCGGTGTGTGCTCATACGACCACGCCGGGCGCCGGGGGCGCACGGGATTTTCGCCAGGACCGCCCGGGGGCCCGTCCGGTCCGTCGGAGGGTCGGCCCGGGACCGTGCCGCGCTGCGTCGTCGGCCCGCGTTCCGTAGCCTCCGGGGATGGGTGCGACGACGAGCGGGTCGAAGGAGGGCACGTCGCCGCGGGCGGTGCTCGTGAGCGTCTGGCCGGGGGTGCTCCTGGTCCTGGTCGGCGTCCTGGGCTTCGCCGGCCTGCTGGACTCCGTCCGGGAGCGGGACGACCTCTGGCGGTTCGACGAGCCGCTGCTGGCCTGGATGGTCGCGCACCGGACTCCCGTCGCCACGGGGGTGCTGACGGTCGTGACGAACGTGTTCGGCCCGTTCGTGCTGCCCGTCCTCGTGGCGGTGGGGTGCGTCGTGTGGGCCCGCCGCTCGGGGACGTGGTGGGAGCCGGGCCTGCTCGCCGGGGCGATGGTGCTCGCGACCCTCGTCTCGAGCGTGCTCAAGGCCGTGATCGCGCGACCGCGCCCCCCGGACGTCTCGATGGTCGTGGCCGGGGTGGAGCGGTCGTTCTCGTTCCCGTCGGGCCACACGATCGGCGCGGCGACGCTCGTGCTCGTCGGGGGCTACCTCGTGTGGCACCGCCACCGCGACGCGCGCGTGCTCACGGTCTGGGTCGTGGCGTCGGTGCTCGTCGTCGGGACCGTGGCGCTGAGCCGGCTCTACCTCGGGTACCACTTCCTCACGGACGTCCTCGCCGGGCTCTGCCTGGCCGTGGCGGTGCTCGGCGTCGTGGTCGCGGTCAGCCGGGTGCACGACCTGCTGGCTCGACCGGAGGCATCCCCGCGGCCCGTCGAGGCACCGCCCGAGGAATCTTAAGAAAGAACTCTTGCGCAAGATATCTTTCGTGACGTAGCGTCGCCGCCATGACGACCGCTGCCGACCGCCCCGCGCCGGGCACCCCCGCGAGCACGACCTCGCCGGAGCCGGTCGTCGCGACCGACCCGGCGAGCATCCGCGCCCTCGCGCACCCCCTGCGCCTGCGGATCCTCGCGCTGCTCGACGACGAGGGCGAGGTCACGGCCACGCGCTGCGCCGAGGTCACGGGCGAGTCGGTCGCGAGCTGCTCGTTCCACCTGCGCATGCTCGCGAAGTACGGCTACGTCGAGGCCGCCGAGCGGCGCGGCAAGGAGCGCCCGTGGCAGACGGTCGGGCGCGGCCGCCAGACCCGCTTCGACCCCGACGTGCCCGAGTCGCTGCCCGCGGCGAGCGCCGTGGCGGACCTCGTGCTCGGCCAGGAGGCGGCGCGCGTGCGGGCGTGGCTCGCCGGCGCCGCGGAGGAGGACCCGCGGTGGTTGCTCGCTTCCACGCTCAGCTCGTCGTCGTTCTACGCGACGCGCGAGGAGCTCGACGCGCTCGCGCGCGAGGTCGAGGCGCTCACCGACCGGTTCGCCGGGCGCTGGGAGGACCCGGCGCTGCGCCCCGAGGGCGCGCGACCGGCGCGGCTGTTCGCCGTCGTCAACGCCGACCCGCCCGCGGACCCCCGGTGACCGCGCCGTCCGAGCCGGCGGCCACGGACCAGGCCGCGGCGCCGACGTCGACCGCCGCGCCGACGGCGACCGGGGAGAGGGCGACCGGGGCGTCCGCGCCGCAGCGCGAGAGCACGACGCCGGGACCGGACGCACGGGCGGCGCTCCGCGGGCGCCCCTTCCGGCTGCTCTCCGTCGCGTGGGGCTTCACCAACTTCGCCGACTCGGTGCTCGCGATCATCCTCGCCGTGTGGGTCAAGGACCTCACGGGATCGAACGGTGCGGCCGGGCTCGTGTTCGCCGCGCTGGGCCTGCCCGCGCTCGCGTCGCCGTTCCTCGGCCAGCTCGCCGACCGGGTGTCCCGCCGCCGGATGCTCGTCGCGACGTACCTCGTCGGCGCGGCCGTGCTGCTCGCGCTCCTCCTCGTCCGCGGCCCGGGACAGGTGTGGCTCGTGCTCCTCGTGACGGTCGTGTACTCGGGGGTCGGGTTCGCGACGTCCGCCGCGCAGTCCGGGCTCGTGCGCGACATGCTGCCCGACGACGCGCTCGCCGCCGCGAACGGCCGCCTCACGACGATCGACCAGGTGTTCCGCCTGCTCATGCCCGTCGTCGGCGCGGGCGCCTACGCGATGGCGGGCGTGTGGCCGCTCGTCCTGGCCGCGTCGGGCGCGTTCGTCGTCGCGGCCGCGGTGGTGGCGCGCGTGCGGGTGCGCGAGACACCGCCGGCCGACGAGCGCGAGCCGTACCTCGCCGAGGTGACGGCGGGCTTCCGGCACCTCGCGCGGACGGCCCCGCTCGGCGTGCTCACCGTCGCCCTCGTCGTCGCGTTCGGGGCGGTGGGCCTGCTCAACGCCGTGAGCCTCGCGATCGTCGAGGACGGCCTCGGCCTGCCCGCCGCGCTGCTCGGCCCGGTCTCGTCCGTCCAGGCCGTGACCGCGATCGTGGCCGGCCTCACCGCTGCCCGGCTCGCGGCCCGGTGGGGCGCGCAGCGCCTCGTCGCGCTGGGGCTGGTCGTGCTCGCGCTCGGCATCGTCCCGGCGACCGGCACGAGCGTGGTGGCGGTCGTCGTCGGGCTGGGCGGCGTCGGCCTCGGCGTCACGTGGGCGATCGTCGGGTTCGTCACCGAGCGCCAGCTCCGCACGCCGCCCGCGCTCCAGGGCCGGGTGGCCGCGGCGAGCACCATGCTGCTCAACGTGCCCCAGCTCCTGCTCACCGTGGTGGGGGCCGCGCTCGTCGGGGTCGTGGACTACCGGGTGCTGCTCGTCGTGACCGTGGCGGGCATCGCCGTCGCCGCGGCGCTCGCCCTGCGTGGCCGGCGCGCCGTCGCCGGCGCGCGCTAGCGGGACCGACCGGCGGCACAGCGGCGGGGCCGGGACAGCGGGCACGACAGCGGGGGGCACGACGGCGGGGCGCAGCACCGGGACCACCGGCGAGACGACGCCGGGGCGGCCTCAGTCGTCGACGCCGCGGGCGCGCAGCGCGTCGCCGAGCGCGTCCGCCTGGCGCAGGGCGCCCACGACGAGCGGGACGGCGAAGGCCCGGACGTCGTGCTCCCGGCCGCGCGCGCGGCACGCGTCCCGCACGCGCTGCGCGAGCGCCGCGACCACCGGGACGGAGCGCACGGCGAGCGAGAGGACGAGCGCGACCCGGCCGACGTCGACCCCCACGCGGCCGAGCGGGCGCAGCCCGCGCTCGATCGCCGCGAGCACCGCGGCCGTGCGGGTCGTGAGCAGCACGAGGCCTGCGAGGGCGACGATCGCCACGAGGCGGGTCGTGAGGACCACCGCGGCGGCGGGACCGAGCGCGAACCACTGCACCGCGAGGAGCACCGGCACGACGAGCCGCAGCGGTCGGACCTGCTCCCACGCCGCGCGGGCCCCCACCCCCGCGAGCGCGTAGAGCGTCGCGACCACGACGACCACGACCCCCACCGCGACCGGCGACGACACGAGCAGCACCGCGCCCGACGCCGTCGCGAGGCCGACGAGCTTCGCCCCGGCCGGGAGGCGGTGCAGCACCGAGGTCCCCGGGCGGTAGCCGCCCGCCGTCATCCCGGCCCCGCGTCGACCAGGCGCCGGTAGTGCGCGACGGCCGGGCCCGGCGCGTCGTCCGCGACGACCCGCCCGCCGTCGACCACGAGCACGCGGTCCATCGCGTCCATGAGCGCGAGGTCGTGCGAGACGAGCACGACCTGCTGGGAGAGGGACGCGAGCTCCGCGGCGACGCGGCGCGTGTTGCGCAGGTCGAGGAGCGTGGTCGGCTCGTCGGCCACGACGAGGCGCGGTCCCGCAGCGAGCACGGAGGTGAGCGCGAGGAGCTGCTTCTGGCCGCCCGAGAGCAGGTGCGCGGGATGGTCCGCGTGCTCGGCCAGGCCGCGCGCCGCGAGGGCGCGCCGCACGACCGCGGCGCGCTCGTCCGCGGGGACGCCGCGCAGCGAGTACGCGACGTCCTCCGCCACGGTCGGCATGACGATCTGCGCGTCCGGGTCGGTGAACACGAACCCCACGCGCCGTCGCACCGCCGCGCCCTGGCGGCGCGTGTCGAGACCGTCGACGAGCACGCGCCCCGCCGTGGGCACGACGAGCCCGTTGAGCAGGCGGGCCAGGGTGCTCTTGCCCGAGCCGTTCGCACCGACCACCCCGACCCGGCGCTCGCGCAGCTCGAGGCTCACGCCGCGCAGGACGTCGCGCTCGCCGAGCCGCACGTGCACGTCCTCGAGCCGCACCACGCAGCCCGCTGCGCCGTCCTGCGGCGGGAGCTCGGGCGCGGGTGCCGCGACCTCGGCCGGGCGGTCCCGGCGTCGCCCCCGCAGGGCGCGCGCCGCCCGCGCGATCACCGCGTCACCTCCACGAGCACCGCGACGCCCTGGCCGCCGCCGACCGCCGCCGTCGCGAGCCCGAGCGTCCCGGCCCGCGCCCCCCCGCGCACGAGCCGGGAGAACAGCCGGACCACGGCCACCGCGCCGCTCGCGCCCCACGGGTGGCCCAGCGCGAGCGCGCCGCCGTCGGCGCACACGCGGGCGTCGTCCGCCGGGTCGCCCAGCGGGTCGAGGCCGAGCGCGTCGGTGACCGCGAGCACCTGGGCCGCGAACGCCTCGACGACCTCGACCGCGGCCACGTCGTCGAGCCGCGCGCCGGCGCGGTCGAGCACCACGCGCACCGCGGGCACAGGGCCCCACCCGGGCAGCGCCGGGTCGCAGCCCACGGTGGCCGACGCGACGACCCGCAGGCCCGCGAGGCCCAGGTCGCGGCGCACCGCCTCGGGAACCACCGCGACGACCGCGGCGCCGTCGCTCACCGGGCTCGACGTCGCCGCCGTGACGGTCCCGTCGGGGGCGAACGCGGGGGAGAGCCGTGCGACGACGGCCGGGTCGAGGCGGCGCGCGCGCTCGTCGCGCTCCAGGGCACGGCCCGGCCGGCCGACGCGCACGGTCTCGGCGGCGAACCGCCCGGCGTCGTGCGCCGCACGGGCGCGCGCGTGGCTGCGCACCGCGTACGCCTCCTGGCGCTCGCGGGTCACGCCGCGTCGTCGGGCGAGCTCGTCGGCCGCCGCGCCCATCTCCGGGTCGGCCCACGGCACGGGCGTGAACGCCGCGCGCGCGTACGGGACGTCCCCCCACGGCGTGCGGTGGGCCCGCGCGGGGGAGCGCGTCGCGCTCTCGGTGCCGCCCGCGAGGACGAGCGTCGCCTCGTCCGCGCGGACCTGCTGCGCCGCGACGAGCACGGCCGCGAGGCCGGACGCGCACTGCCGGTCGACCGTGAGGCCGGGCACGCCGACGCCCGCTCCGGCGGCGAGCGCCGCGACGCGCGCGACGTCCCCGCCGGGGCCCGTGCAGCACCCGAGCACGACGTCCGCGACGTCACCGTCGACGCCCTGCGCCTGCGCGTCGTCGAGGGTCGCGCGCAGCGCCGCGGCCGCGAGGTCCACCTCGGTGAGCGCCCGGTGCCCGTGGCCCGCGGTGCCGATCCACGTGCGGCGCGCGGCGACCACCACGGGCGTCGCGTCCGTCGTGCCGCGCGTCGACGTGCTCGGGTGCCGGGTCACCGCAGCGGCTCCAGGCCCGACCGCGCGAGGTCCGTCCCGCCGAGGGCCTCGCTCACCGCGCCGCGCGCGGGCTTGCCCGACGGCGTCCTCGGCAGCGCGCGCGTGCCGTACCAGCGCCGCGGTCGCTGGGCCGGCGCGAGCGCCGCGCGGGCGACCCGCTCGAGGTGCGCGCGCAGCCCCGACCGGTCGTCGCACTCCACGACGGCCGTCACGACCGCCCCGAGGCGGCGGTGCGCCGTGCCGAGCACGACGACGTCGCGCACCCCGGGCACGGCCCGCAGCACGACCTCGACGTCCTCGGGCACGACCGTCGACCCGCCCGAGAGGATCGCGCCGTCGCCCCGGCCGCGCAGCACGAGCGGCTCCGGCCCCGGGTCGGCGAGGTCCCCGACGGTGTGCCACGCGCCGTCGCGCCGCAGCGGTCCCGTGGCGCGCGCGAGGTAGCCGCGCGACACCCACGGCGAGCGCACCCACACCTCGCCGACGCTCGCCGACGGCAGGGGGCGGACCGCCAGGTCCACGCCGGGGAACGCGCGCAGCCCCGACCCGTCGGGGTCGTAGGCGACAAACGACAGCTCGACGGCGCCGTAGTACGCGAGCAGGTCGACGCCGAGGCCCCGCGCCCGCTCCCGCGCCCCGGGCGCGAGCGACGCCCCGCCGACGACCGCGTGCCGCAGCCGGGACGGCGCGCCCGCGGCGACGGCGTCGAGCACGTCGTCGAGGACCTGCGGCACGAGGTGCACGACGTCGCTCGTCGCGAGCGCCGCCGTCGTCGCGGCCGGCGTGCGGGTGAGGACGGCGCACGCCCCGACGGCGAGCGTGTGCACGGCGGCGAAGCAGTACAGCGACGACGCGAGCGGGCCGGGGACGAGGACCGCGTCGGTGGGTCGCAGCCCGAGGAGACGGGTGACCGCGTCGAACGACCCCGCCCACGACGCGCGCGTGCGCACGACCGCGCGCGGGCGGCCGGTGCTCCCCGACGAGAACCCGGCCCACGCGAGGTCGTCGGGGCCGGGGACGTGCGGCGGCGCGGGCTCTGCGCCGTCGGCGGTGCCGGTCCCGCGCGGCAGCGGCACCTCGACGAACGTGCGCGGCGCGAGCGTGCGCAGCACCTCGGCGCGGTGGGCGCGCGGCCAGGCGGCGTCGCACACGAGCGGCGTCGCGCCCAGGTGGTCGACGGCCAGCATCGCCGTGAGCAGGTCGAGCGGGTCCGGCAGCGACACGGCGACGAGGTCGCCCGGTCGCGTACCCGACGCGCGCAGGTGCGTCGCGCCCGCGCGCACGTCCGCGGCGAGCGCGGCGTAGGTGCGCGACCGCTCGGGCGTGCGCAGGGCGGGACGGTCGCGCGCGGCCGGGTCGGCGGCGTGCGTCAGGACCTGGTGGGCGACGGGCACGCGGACACTCTCGCAGGTGTTCAGGAGGCGGGGCGGCCGTCGGCCGCGGCGCGGCTGGTGCGCCCGACCGGACGGGCCGCGGGGTAGGCCCGCACGACGCCCACCGTGATCGCGGCTGCGGCGAGCGCCTTGAGCAGGTCGCCGGGCAGGAACGCGAGCGAGAGCTGCGCGGTCGTGGGCAACGGCACGCCCGTGACGAGCGCCTGCACCGGGATGCCGACGGCGTAGACGACCGCGATCCCGCCGACGACGCACGCGAGGAGCACGGGCGCGAACGTGACGCGCCGGAGCCGGTCGACAAGCAGGCCGACGACGGCCGCGCCGGCGAGGAACCCGACGAGGTAGCCCGCGGACGGCCCGACGAACGCCCCGAGCCCGCCACGCCCGCCCGCGAGGACGGGGAGCCCGGCCGCGGCGAGCGCGAGGAAGGTCGCGACGGCGAGCGAACCGCGC
Source organism: Cellulosimicrobium sp. XJ-DQ-B-000 (assembly GCF_031119065.1). Classification (NCBI taxonomy): domain Bacteria; kingdom Bacillati; phylum Actinomycetota; class Actinomycetes; order Micrococcales; family Promicromonosporaceae; genus Cellulosimicrobium; species Cellulosimicrobium sp. XJ-DQ-B-000. The sequence goes on along the minus strand of NZ_JAVHYN010000001.1, from coordinate 336,116 downwards.
CACGCGCCGAGGATCGCCCCCGCGAGCATGACGCCGAGCGTCTGGAGCGTCACGGGCACCGCGTTGCCGAACAGCGCGATCGATCCGGGCAGGCCGAGCGCGGCCAGGAGCGCGGCGAACGTCGCGACCCGCGCGGCGTCGCCGGCGTCGAGCGCGAACCGGCCGCGGCGACGGTCGGGCACGTCCCGCGGTGCGCCGCGCGGCGCGTCCGGGGCGGTGGGCGCCGTGGCGGACGGGGTGGCGGCGGGCGTCTCCGTGCGGGCGTCGGTCATCGCGGGCTCCCTGGTGTCGGTGGTCGGGCGTGTCCACTCTGGCCGGGACGGCGGCCCTCGGGCGACGGCGCTCGCGACCACCTCCGCGGCCCGCCGTGCACGGATCGCACAAGGCGTTGGAGGGATCCTCCAACCGCGCCGGGGCGCGGGTGCGGGGTCGGTGTGGGAGCTGCACAACGCGGCCTGCCCGGCCGGTCGACACGGCTCGTCGCACCTCTTGGCACTCTCGGGGGGAGAGTGCTAAAACAGGAGCTGTAGCCGCCCGCGGGGTGCCTGCCTCGCGGGAGCACCGACCGGTCCCGGACCGTCCGGGACCGTGCGACGAGGAGGTGAGAGGTGTGGCTGCGATGACCGACCCCTTCACGAGCACCTTCGACGCGATGGACCGTCTGGTCGGCCAGCTCGCGTCCGGCGCCCGCGCGACCGCCGCCTCGGCGGCCTCGGGCGGCATGCCGCTCGACCTGTTCCGCGCCGGGGACCACTACGTGCTGACGATGGACCTCCCGGGCGTCGACCCGGGCACGATCGACGTGTCCGTCGAGGACCGCACGCTGACCATCCGCGCCGAGCGCAGCCCGCGGACCGACCCGGACGTCCAGTGGCTCGCCCGGGAGCGGCCGTCCGGCACGTACGCGCGCCAGCTCACGGTGGGGCGCGGCCTGGCGCTCGACAAGATCACGGCGTCGTACGAGGACGGCGTGCTGACGCTGACGATCCCGGTGGCCGAGGAGGCCCGGCCCCGCCGGATCGAGGTCGCGCACCGCGCGGGCGGCGCGGCGACCCAGATCACGGCCGAGGCCGAGCCTCAGACGTCCGAGGGCTGAGCCCGGCTCACGCCTCGCCCGGGAGCGCCTTGCGGACGACGAGGCGCGTCCACGCCCCGAGGTACACGCGGTCCCCGTCGGCCAGCTCGCGTCGCTGGCCGGCGGGGATCGGGTCCGTCGGGAGCGGTTCGCCCGCGGGGCTCACGTAGGTGCCGTTCGAGGACTGCAGGTCCTCGACCCACCAGCGCTGCCCGTCCGTGCTGAGCTGGCAGTGCCGTCGCGAGACCCCGGTGTCCGCGCCGCAGTCGACCTGCGGGTGGATGCCGCGCGAGACCGACGGGCGCCCCACGAGCACGCTGCGCTCGCGCAGCACGACCAGCCCCGGCAGGCCCGCCGACGGCATGGGGTCCTCGGGCTGCTGGGCCGCGTACCAGTCCGGGTCGATCCAGATCTCGACGACCCACTGGTCCGGCCCGGGCACGGGCGGCGTCGGCAGGTGCGCGCCCGACGGCGCGGGGCCGGCCGGGTCCGCAGACGCACCGGCGGGCTGCTCGCCCGTGCCCGTCCCGGCGGCCGGCATCGACGCCGGAGCCTCGAGCGGTGCGGAGGCGCCCGGCGGCGGGGTGGCCGCGGACGCGGGGGACGCGGCCGGGAGCGGCGGCGGCGTCGCGCCCGACGCGACGCCTGCCTCCGGTGCGACGGGTGCGGCCGGGGCAGCCGCGGGTGCGGCCGGGGTGGCCGGCGTGGGGCGCGACGGCGGGTCGAGCGAGAGCGCCGACGCAGGCTCCACCGGGTCGGGCAGGGCGCCGGTGGTGAAGTCGTAGCCGCAGTTCTCGCAGAACAGCGCACCGGCCGGAGCGGGCGAGCCGCAGTTCGGGCACTCGAGGGCCTGCGCCGGTGCGGAGGCTCCGCCCGGAGCAGGAGACGCCGCGCCCGCCGCGGGCGCCGCGGGTGCCGACGCCGCGGCGATAGGCTCGCCGCACACGTCGCAGTAGTCGGTCGACTCCGAGGGGTGCCCGTTGGGGCAGACGACGGCGCTCACCGACGCACCCGCGTCGTCTTCGTCGAGGCGGTGTCGAGCGCCATCTCGTCGAGCGTCGAGGTGTTGCGCTTGAGCCGCACGGTGCCGTGCTCCTCGTCGTCGATCTCGACGACCTTGCGCAGGCGCGACGTCGCCTCCTCGTTCCCCGTCTGCTGCGCGAGCTGGACGGCGCGGCCGAGCTTGACGGTCGCCGTCGCCTCGTCGCCCGACGCCTTGGCCGCGAGGCCCTCCTGGATCGCCGCGGCGAGCTCGGTCTGGCCGGTGTAGTGCGCGACCTCGGGGTTGATGCGCGTGGTGAGCGACTCGTCGTCGGACCACTTCGCCTTGACCAGGCCCGAGGACACGACCTCGCCGTTCACGGCGAGCTGGACGCGCGCCGCGAGCTGCTCGGAGCCGACGGGCTTCGAGGCCACGCGCACCGCGACGTGGTAGTCGCGCGACTCGTCGCCCCACGACCCGGTCGGGTACGCGCCCGTGAGCGGGTTGACCTCGGCCCGGCGGTGCGTGAGGTCCTCGACGGTCGGGGCGACCTGGCGCACGAACAGTACCTGCGAGCCCTGCGGGGCCCACACGCGCAGGTCGGCCGAGGCGACGCCGCGCGCCATCGACGCCTGCATGAGCTTCTCGAAGTCGGCGGCGATCTCGTTCGGGTCCGCGATGAGGTCCACCGTGCCGAGCAGCGCGGTCGAGATCTCGCGCAGCTCGTCGACCTGCCAGCGCGAGCCGACGCCGCGCGCGTCGCACTGGAAGTGGCCCGTGACGTCCCGGACCGCGGCCGAGAGGTTGGCGCGGGGCTCGGACTCGTTCTTGCCGTCGGTGAGCAGGATCGCGTGCCGCTGCGTCGCCTGCGGCACCGTCGCGAAGAGCTGGTCCGCGAGGCGCAGCCACGTGCTCATCGCCGTGCCGCCGCCGGGCGTGAGCATCGAGATCGCGCGCTTCGCCTCGGCGCGCGCGCCCGGCTCCATCTGCACCATGGCCATGCGGGCGTTCGGGTAGGGGAACGCACGGTTCGCGACGTGGCTGCCGCCGACGATCGCGAACCACGTGCCGTCGAGGATCTGGTCGACCGCGACCTGGGCGGCGTGCTTCGCGGCCTCGATGTTGCGCCCCGACATCGACCCCGACGTGTCGACCATGATGATCTCGGCCACCCCGCCCGCGCCGCCGGCGCTCCCCGCGCTCCCGGCGCCGCGGCACGTCACGGTGACGATCGCGTGGACGTCCGTCGCGCCCTCGGACAGGAACTCGTTCTGGTAGACCTCGGCGGCGAACTCGGCCATGGGGGCTCCTTCGGTGGTGCGGGTGTTCGTGCAGGCTATCGGGTCGTCGGGGCCCGACGCGCGGTGCGCGTCAGGCGGTGGCGGGGTCCGCCGGGGGCGGTGGCGGGGTCGCGGACGACGCCCGGGAGAACCGGGCGAGCGTCGCCGTGATGTTGTCCCGGCCGCCCTGGGCGTTCGCCCAGTCGACGAGCGCGCCCGCGAGCACCTGCGGGTCGTCGCCGACGCGGTCCTGCGTGCTGCGCACGAGGGCCGCCAGGTCGGCCGCGGGGGAGCAGTAGTTCCACAGGCCGTCCGAGCACACGAGCAGCCAGCCGTCGCGGTCGGGCAGGGTCGCGGCCGTGCGGGCCACCGGGTCGGGGGCGTCGGGGCCGAGCCAGCGCGTGATGGCGTGCGCCTGCGGCGACGTCTCCGCCTGGGCGCGCGGCACGCCCTGCGCGATCATCTCCTGCGCCCACGAGTCGTCCACGCTGAGCTGGTGCGCGTCGCCGTCGTCCGGGATCCAGTAGGCGCGCGAGTCGCCCACCCAGCCCGCCACGACGAGCGGCCCGTCGACGACGGCCGCGACGAACGTGCACGACGGCGGGTTCTCGCGGTCGGCCATCGTGCCGACGGTCGCGAGGATCGCGTCCTGCGCGGCGCGCGACGCGTCGCCGAGGAGCGCGGACCACGCGCCCATGCGCGCCGAGGCCTCGCCGGTCACGGGGTCGGGACCGTCGGGGCCGCGCGCCGCGAGCACGTCGCGCGCGGCGCGCGCCGCGGCAAGGCTCGCGACGTCGGAGTCGGGCGCGGAGGACACGCCGTCGCACACGACGAGCGCCGCGAACGCCCGCTCGGCGGTCGCGGACGGGCTCGCCGCCAGGGCCATCGCGTCCTCGTTGCGCGAGTGCCGCACGCCCCGGTCGCACACGCCGGCGACCCAGCTCGCGGGCCGCTCGGCCCAGTGGTCGCGCTCCGACGCCGCGGGTTCGCCGCACTCGGTGCAGTACCCGTCCTCGGCGACCTGGCCGCCGCAGCGCACGCACGGGCGCACGCCGCCCTCGGCCGCGTCGCCGCCGGTCTCGGTGGAGGCCTCGCCCGACGGCGCGGCGATCCTGTCGTCGGTCGCGCTGTCGGACCCGGGCCCGCCGTCCCCGGTCCCGGCTGCTGCGGGGTCCGTCGCGGCGTCGGTCGTGAGGTCCGCGGCAGCTCCGGTCCCGGCGTCGGGGCCCGTCGCGGTCGGGAGCGGGGCGAGCGGGGTGCCGCACGCCTCGCAGAACCGGGCGCCCTCGGGCGACGGTTCCCCGCACGCCGGGCAGGCGAGCACGCCGCTCGGCTCCGCGACCGTGCCGCCGGGCACCGGTGCGGGCGCCGGGGAGTCGCTCATCGGATCGTCCACCGGCGCACCTCGTTCGCGCGGTCCACGAGCGTGATGCGCTCGTCCCGCGAGTCGGTGAGCGACGCGAGCTCGCGGTACGCGCCCTCGAGCGCGTCGCGCAGCGCGGGCTCGTCGGCGGGCACGCCCGCGATGCGTGTGGTCGGCTCCGGGCCGGAGGTCGTCACGGTGTCGAGCGCGGAGCGCAGGACGCCCACCGCGAGCTCGGCCCGCTCGCGCGGTGCGATCGCGACGGTCGAGACGCTCGCCATGGCGTCGGCGAGCGCGGGCAGCCCACGGCCCGACGCCGCGAGCAGGTGCGCGCGGAGCGTGCGGGACTCGACGTACGACCCGCGCGTCGGGCCGACGAGGTCGAGCGCGTGCAGCGCGCCGTCGAGGTCGCCGCGCGCCTCGCGCACGCGCATGAGCCCGAACGCGGCCGGCGCGGTGTAGTTCGCGTCGGTGCGCGCGCAGATCACGTAGAGCGACTCGGCGATGTCGGGCTCGCCGCTCAGCTCGCAGGCCGCGGCGAGCGCGAGCTTGGGCGCGAGCTCGCCCGGCACCTGGCCGTAGACGGCGTTGAACGACGCGCGCGCCGCGACCGGGTCGCCCTGCGCGAGCTCGCCGAGGCCGCCGATCCACGCGGCGCGCCACTCCCACGGGTCGTCCGCGAGGATGGTCGCGATCGTGTCGCGCAGCACGTCGAACCGCTCGGCCTCGATCGCGGCGCGGGCCCGGGCGAGGCGCACCTCGACCGTGTCCTCGGGCGCGTCGGCGAGCGCGGCGAGGCGCGCGTCCGGGTCCACGACGTTGACCCCGGCGAGCCAGCTCGCCATAGGGTCGTGGTCGTCGCGCCGCAGCGTCGGCAGCTCGTCCCAGGCGAGCGGGCGGGACGCGACGTCCGCGACCGGCGCCTCGAACAGGACCGAGGCCGCGGAGTGCAGCGCCGGGTTGCCCGGGCCGGCGTCCGCCGCCACGACCTCGCGCAGGACGCCGAGGAGCTGGGTGCGCATCTCGTCCGCGGTCGCGAACCGGTCGGCCGGGTCGAGCGCGCACGCCTTGGCGAGCAGGCGGTAGAACGAGTCGTACTGCTGGAACACCGGGGTGTCCGCGACGGGCGGGAGCGACGCGACGTACGTCGTCGTGTTCCCGCGGAAGTCGAGGACGAGCGTCGCGAGGGTGCGTCCGATCGTGTAGATGTCGGACGCGACCGACGGCCCGACCTCCGCGACCTCGGGCGCCTGGTAGCCGACGGTGCCGAAGATCGCGGACGTGAGGTCGTCGGTGCGGCGCACGCCGCCGAGGTCGATGAGCTTGACGCCGTCGCCCTGCTGGATGACGTTCTCCGGCTTGAAGTCGCAGAACAGCAGGTTGTGGTCGTGCAGGTACGCGAACGCGGGCAGGATCGCCAGCACGTAGGCGAGGGCCTGGTCCACGGGCATCGGGTCGATGACCCCGTTGTTGTCCTCCCGGCGCTGCTGGAGGATCTCCTTGAGCGACTCGCCGCCGACGTACTCCATGACGGTGTAGCCGGCGCCGTCGTGCATGGCGAAGTTGTAGATCTCGACGATGAGCGGGTGCTCGACCTCCGCGAGGAACTGGCGCTCCGAGATCGCCGCCGCGTACGCGTCGGGGTCGCCGGAGTTGAGCAGGCCCTTGAGCACGACCCATCGACCGGACACGTTCTGGTCGCGCGCGAGGTAGATCCAGCCGAGGCCGCCGTGCGCGAGGCAGCCCACGACCTCGTACTGGCCGCCCACGAGGTCGCCGGGCTTCAGCTGCGGGGTGAAGTCGAAGCGGTTGCCGCAGTGGGGGCAGAACCCGGAGGTGCGGCCGGGCTGGCCGTCGCGCCCGCGGCCGACCTTCTCGCCGCACGCGGGGCAGAAGCGCTTGCGCTCGGCGACCTCGGGCACGGCCATGACGGACTGCAGCGGGTCCCGGACGGGCACCGACGGGACGGTCGTGAGTCCCGCGCCGAGGCCACGCCCGCGCAGGCGCGTCGAGGAGGTTCCGACGCGACGGGTCGCTTTGGAGCCGGTCGCGGCGGTGCGCGCGGAGCCGAGGGCGGTCGACGCGAGGCGGCTCGAGCTCGTGCGGCCGGTGCGCGTGGAGCGCTCGGCGTCGGGGTCGCCCGCCCCGGCGGTGCCCGGGCGGCCCTGCACGAACCCGGTGCCGAGCATGGCGGACGGCGAGGCGGCGGCCGCGCTCCCGGGCGCGGGCACGCCGGTGGTGCCGCTCGCGGCGGGAGTCGGCGTGGTGCCGGAGCCGCCCGCGGGCGCGCCGCAGACGTTGCAGTAGCCGTCCTCGATGGTGCCCGGGCAGCCGGGCTCCGAGCACGGGACGGTCGCGGTGGTCGTCACGACGACGCTCCTTCCGGGGTGGGCAGGTCGCGGGTGAGGAACTGGTACTGCTCGACGAGGAACCGCGCGAGCGTCACGTCGCACGGCGTCGTCTCGACGGCCTCGCGCGCCTCGGCGAGGCCCGAGCGCACCGTGGGGGACGCCGAGCGGCCGTTGGCGTCGGCCCGCGCGGCGAGCCGCTCCAGGCTGTACCGCAGCTCGGCGCGGGCGCGCAGGGGACGGGTGTAGGCGTCCTCGACGGTCTCGACGGCGCGGGCCACGGTCGCGAGCCGGGCCGCGTAGGCGTCGAGCTCGAACCGCGAGTCGGGCACGGGGCCGAGGCGCGAGACGTCGGGGACGGCGAGCCGCGGCGGGTGCGCGATCTCGCGGCGGCAGCGCGCGACGAGCTCGCGCAGGGCGGGCTCGCGCGCCTCGAGCGCGGCGCGCTGCTCCTTGGTGCGGGAGCGGTCCCGGCGCAGCTCACGACGCTGCGCGGACGCGACGATGAGGTCGCGCTCGGCGCGCGCGACCTCGGTCTCGAGCTCCGCGAGCGGGCCCGACACGTCGGCGCCGCGCGCAGCCTGCGCGACGAGGTGGTCGAGGCGCCCGCGGAGGGTCTCGACGCGCCCGCGCGCGTCGGCGTCCGAGCCCGCGAGGTCCTCGCAGCGCACGAGCTCGGCGCGCACGCCGCGCAGCCGTGCGACCTGGTCGGCCGTGTGCGGGTCGAAGGACAGGCGCGTGCGCAGCTGCACGACGAGCGCGTCGCACAGCTTGACCGCCTCGACGAGCGAGACGAGCGCGGCGCCCGAGCCCGAGTCGAGCCGGCCCCACAGGAGCTGGGAGATCTTCTCGCGCGCGACGGCGTCGGCCCGGCCCGAGTCCCACACGGGCCGGATCTCGTCGGCGCGCGAGCGGATCGCCTGCCACAGCGACAGCGCGAGCACGAGGTCGGCGGTGTAGGCGTCGGGCGTCGCGGCGGCCTGCGCGGCGGCGTCGAGCCGGTCGAGCTCGGTGCGGCGCTCGTCGAGCCAGGTCTCGAGCGCGCCGAGGTACGCCAGGAGGTCGGCGGCGGGGATCGCCTCGCCGAGCCGTCCCGGCGCCTCGGGTGCGGGGATGCGCGTCACGGCGTGCGGCCGTACACCGCGGCCGGCGGGGTCGGGGCCGGGCCGAGGCCGCCGAGCCACTCGCCGTAGATCGCGGCCCAGCGCCCGTCGGCCTTCATCTGCTCCAGCACGCCGTTGACGAACCGCACCATGTCGACGTTCTGCGCCGGGACGCCGATGCCGTAGGGCTCGTCGCTGATCGCCTCGCCGACGACCTTCGCGTACGGGTCCTGGGCCGCGAAGCCCGCGAGGATCGTGTCGTCACCCGTGATGGCATCGACCTTGCCCTGCTGGAACAGCACGAGGCACTGCGTGTGCGTGGTCGCCGGGACGGGCTCGATGCCGGAGAACTGCTCGAGGCGCGTGAGCGTCGTCGTGCCCTCGGGCGCGCACACGCGCTGACCCTCGAGGTCCGCGATCCCGTTCGCGGTCGAGTCGCGCGTGACGAGCACCTTCTGCCCCGCGTGGTAGTACTCCGCGGAGAACGCGATGGACTCCCAGCGCTCGCAGTTGATGGTGAACGCGCGCGCCACGAGGTCGACCTCGCCGTTCTCGAGCACCTCGAGCCGCTGCCCCGACGTGATGACGCGGAACTGGAGCCGGTCGGGGTCGCCGAAGATCGCGCGCGACACCTCGTGCAGCACGTCGATGTCGAAGCCCTCGATCTGGCCGGACAGCGGGTTCCGCGCGCCCATGAGCAGCGTGTCCGCCGAGACGCCGACGACGAGCGCGCCGCGGTCGCGGATCGCGGCCATGGTGCTGCCGCCGGGCAGGGCGTCCGGGCCGGGCAGCGCGCCCTCGGGCGCATACGAGGCGAGCGGGTCGGCGCACTCGGCGGGTGCGGCGGGTGCCGCGGGGGACTCCGTGGCCGACTCGTCCTGCGGGGTGGTCGTCAGGCGCAGGTCCTCCGCGCCGGACGGCCCGGAGCACGCGCCGAGCGTCAGCAGCGCGACGAGCGCCGAGGCCAGCCCGGTCGTGACGACGCCGGTGCGGCGCGCGCGCGTGCCGGTGCGGCGGGTCCCGGCGGGCCGGGCGTGGGGGGCGGGCGTCGTGGTCACCGGTACTCCTCCAGTCGTGCCGTCACGCCGCGCCAGGCGAGCAGCGCCGCGACGAGCCCTGCCGCGAGCAGCAGCCAGCCCGCGACGGTGGCCGTCGTCGCCGCGCCGTCGAGGCGGTCGCTCGTCGCGGCGGCGTGGGTCTCGATGTCGTCGCGGGCCGCGGCCGAGAACGCGTCGAACGCGGCGTTGGGGCTCTCGGGGTCGGTCGCGGTCGCGAGGGCGACCGCGTCGTCCCACTGGCCCGCGTCGTCGAGCGCGCGGATCTCGGCGTGCCGCGCGACCCAGGCGTCGAGCGCCTGCGCCGTCGTCCCGTCGAGGTTGCCCTCGGCCGCCGCGGTGTCGAGGCGTGCCGCCGCGTCGTCCGTCGCGGCGACGAACGACTCCTCGTACGTCTGCCCCGAGCCGCGCTTGATGAGCGTGAACGCCTCCATGGACTTCGCGTCGTTCGCGAGCGAGTACGCCTGCGACGCGGCGAGCGTCGCTGCGTACGGGCCGGTCCGCACGTCGTGCGCGCGGGCGCTCGCCTGGGACAGCAGGACGGTCGAGACGACGCCCACGACGAGCAGCACGGCCGTGGCGACGGCGAGCCCCACGTTGAGCACGCGGTGCGTGCGCCGCGCGAGCCAGACCTGGCTCGCGAGGAGCACGGCGAGGGCCAGCAGGCCGGCCGCGAGCACCCACAGCGCGTTGCGCACGCCCGAGAAGTCCGCGGCGACGCGGTCGGCGTCGTCGAGCACGACCTCGTCGAGCGCGGGGAGCATCTGCTCGCGCAGGATCGTCGAGGCCTGGTCGAGGTACGCGGACCCGACGGGGAAGCCCTGCCGGTTGGTGGCGCGCGCCTGCTCGACGAGCCCCGTGTAGACCGTGAGGTCGGCGGCCACCTGGCCCAGCAGCGCGGCGTCCGCCTCGTTGCTGCCCGAGAGCGTGGCGAGGCGGTTCGCGGCCTGGTCGACGAGCTCGTCGTACCGCGCGCGCTGGTCGGCGGGCTCGAGTCCCCCGACGAGGAACGCCCCGGTCGCGGTCGCGTCCGCGGCGACGAGCGCGTTGCGGACCTCCTGGACCCCGACGAGCTGGGCCGCGTCCTCGCTCGCCGCGGCGAGGGCGCGCGACTGGAGGCTGCCGGCCTGGAACCCGAGGACGCCGAGCGCGAGCGCGGCGAGCACGCACAGCGCCATGACGAGGCGCAGCTTGCCGGGCGTCCGTCGCAGCGCGCCGCGCGCGCGGGACACGGCGGCGCCCTGCGACCCCTGCGGGACGACGGCGCCCCCGCCCGGGGCGGTCAGGGCACCGCCCGGCGCGGGTCCGCCGGCCGGGACGATCTGCTGGCCCGCCGGGCGGACCGGGGTGGTCGTCATGCGTTCTCCTCGGCGCTGGAGGGTGCGGTGTCGGGTGCGTCGTCGGTGCCGTCGGCGGTCTCGGGGGCAGGGGACTCGGCCGGCGCGTCCTCGGGTGCCGGCGGGTCGAGCGTCGCGAGGAGCGCGGGAGCGCCCTCGCCGTCCACGAGGTCGACGGGCAGGAGCAGGCGCAGCTCGTCGATCGTCGGGGCGTCGACATCCTTGAGCCGCCACGCGTGGCGCGCGATCGCGGCGTCGAGCACGTTGCGGGCCCAGCGCGCGTTGCCGAACCCCTCGGTGCGCGGCTGCGCCGCGGCGAGCCGGGCGAAGACGTCGAGCGCCTCGGGGGTCGGCTCGAAGTCCGCCCGGGAGGCCATGCTCGCGAAGATGTCGCGCAGCTCGGCGTCGGCGTAGTCCTCGAACGTGATGGTCGTGGAGAACCGCGACTCGAGGCCGGGGTTCGTCGCGAGGAAGTCGGCCATCGGGCCGGGGTAGCCCGCCACGATGACGACGAGCTCGTCGCGGTGGTCCTCCATGTCCTTGACGAGCGTGTTGATCGCCTCGGCGCCGTACTGGTCCTCCGCGAGCCCGTACGCCTCGTCGACGAACAGGACGCCGCCGAGCGCGGTCGCGACGACCTCCGACGTCTTCACGGCCGTCTGCCCGAGGTAGCCCGCGACGAGCTCCGAGCGGTCGACCTCGACGAGGTGGCCCTTCTCGAGCAGCCCGAGCGCGCGGTAGATGCCCGCGACGAGCCGCGCGACCGTCGTCTTGCCCGTGCCCGGGTTGCCGAGGAACACGAGGTGACGCGTGAGCGTGGGGCGGGTCAGGCCCGCCTCGGTGCGCAGCTTCTCGACGCGCAGGAGCTCCGTCTGGCGGTGGATCTCGTCCTTGACGCGCGTGAGGCCCGTGAGCGCGTCGAGCTCGGCGAGCAGCTCCTCGATCGAGCGCGCGGGCTCCTCCTCGACCGCCGCCTCCGCGGCGGTCTCCGTGGCCGTCTCCGCGCTCCCGGCGGTCGCGCCCGCCGTCGTGCCCGACGCCGGGGCGTGCGTCGTGCCGGACGGCGCGGCTCCGCCCCCGGTCCCGCGCGCGCCGAGCGCGTCGAGGATCGACGCGACGGACGGGACCTCGGGGCCCGGGCGGCGCAGCGCGTCGAGCGAGCCCTGCGCGGCGAGCAGGTCGCCGAGGTCGAACGGGTCCGCGCTGCCCGTCGTGCGGGGTGCGGCGAGCGGGCCGCCCGCGGCGGACGTCGGGCCTGCTGGCGCGTGGGTCGCAGCAGGGGCGGCCACCGGGCCGGCTCCGGCCTGCTGGACCGCGGCGGTCGAGGCGGCGGCCCCGGCGACGTGCGGGCCGGGGGAGCCGAGGCGCGCAGCCGCGCGGGCGACGTCGGCGAGCGCCTGCCCGTACGCGGTCGCGTGCTTCGAGCGCGCTGCCCCGAGGGCGGCGAGGACGTCGGTCGGGGACGTGCGCCAGCGCCGGGCGCTCGACGCCGCGGTGAAGAACGCGCCCGTCGCCGCCGGGTCGTGGCCCAGCGCGGCGAGCCACGCCGCCGGGGCGCCGGGGGAGGACTCGGCGACGGCCGCGGCGAGGCGCGCGCCCTCGTCGCGGGCGGCCTCCTCGTCGACGCCCGCGGTACGCGCGGCGGCGTCCAGCGCGTCGAGCGCCGCCGCGAGGGTCGGGGTGTCCGGGGTGGTCACGGTGCCTCCAGTCGTCCGGGCTCCGACGGCGGACCCGGCTGCGGCGTGCCCCGGCCCGCGCCGGGGTCGAGCGCGATCGACGAGTCGCGGAACTTCTCCGCGAGGAACGCGCCGTGCGCGACGAGGGCCGCAGCGTCGGCCCGCGACACGGCGTCGGAGATCTTGTCGAGCGTCACGCCGAGCAGGTCGAGCTGGTCGCACAGCAGCATGAGCGACGTCTTGCCCTGCGCGACGACCCGTCGGTCGGCGAAGTCGCGCGGCAGGCGCAGGTAGGCGCCGACGGCCTCGGGCAGGTAGCTCGTCGCCGTCGCGACGACCGTGTGCGCCTGCTGCGACCCGCCGCCGAGACGGTCGAGGCGCGGGACCATCTCCTCGACCGTGCCGGTGATGCGGTGCACGCGCGCCGTCACGGCGGGCGGCACGCGCCCCTCGATCTGCTGCTCGACCCGCTCGACCGACGCGAGGATGTCGGTCGACGTGGGCGGGGCCGGCAGCTCGTACTCGGGCTCGGGCGCGGAGGACCGGCCGCCGAGGCGGCCGATCACGTCGGAGAACCAGCCCATCTAGCTCGGGGTCCGATCTGTGGTGCGGGGAGGGGTGGTCGAGAGACGGCGCGTCACAGCCGGCCGATGTCGAGCGAGCCGCTGCCCGCCTGCGACTGGTCGGAGCGGCGCGCACGGTCCAGGTACTCGTTCGCCTTCGTCGTCTCCGTCTCCAGGACGCCGATGGTCTGCGCCATGGAGTCGAGCGCCTGCGTCTTGAACGTCGAGATCGAGTCGAGCGTCGCGTAGATGTTGGCGAACGCCTGCTGGAGCTGCGGGAGCCCGACGGTCGCGCTCGCCGCCTGCTGCTGGATGCTCGCCGACTGGTCCGCCAGCATCTTCGAGGTCGACGCGATCATGTTCGACGTCGTCGTGTTGAGCGCCGTGATCTGGTCGAGCACGAGCTTCTGGTTCGCGAGCGCCTGCGCCACGATGACGGCGGTGCGCAGCGCCGAGATCGTCGTGGTCGTCGCGCGGTCGACGCCCTTGATGAGCTCGAGGTTGTTCTTCATGATGATGTCCATCGCGAGGTAGCCCTGGATGGACACCGCGAGCTGCGTGAGCAGGTCCTGGTGCTTCTGGCGCACGTAGAACAGCACGTCCTCGCGCAGCGCCTGGGCCCGCTCCGGGTCGCTCGCCTCGATCTCCGCGATCTTCGTGGACAGCTCGGTGTCGAGGCGCTCGGCGATGAAGATGTACTGGTTGAGCCGCGCCATCGTGTCCCAGAGGTTCTGCTTCTCCAGGTTGAGCGCCGCGTTGTCCTTACGGAGCTCGTCCTGGCCGTTGTAGAGCGACTGGACGATCGCGTTGAGCTGCTTCTGGGAGCTCTCGTAGCGGCGGAAGTAGTCCTGGAGCTTCCCGCCGAACGGGATGAGGCCCAGGAACTTCTTGCCGACGCTCGCCTCGCTCGGGTCGAGGTCCTCCACGGTGCGGCGCAGCTCGAGCAGCGACTTGCTCACCTTCGAGCTGTCGGACACGCCGCCCTCGCGCAGCTCCTTGACGGGCATCTCCAGCATGCGGTTGGAGACGTCGGCCGCGGCGCGGATGTCCTTGTCGCCCATCTTGCGGACGTCGTCCGCCTTCGCGCCGAACTCGGGAGAGCGGGTGTCCGTGGTCAGGAGCTGGTCGAGGTAGGACGACACCTTCGACTCGAGACCCGGGATGGCCGCCTCGTCGATGCGCGGCGCGAGCGCCGGGGCCTGGGTCGCCGCGACGGGCTTGACGGGCTCCGGGGCGCTGAGCGTGAGCGTCTCCGTCGGGGCGGGGGGCTGGAGCGGTGCTGCCTCGGTCATGTCGGTCCTTCGCTCGTGCGTGCCGTCGGACGCCGTCGGTGGCGGGTGGAGGACGCCCTCCCGGGCTCCCCCTCGACCCGGGCGAACCGGGTGGAACCGGCCTGCGCCGGTCGGGCGAGTATATCTACGACCGGTGGCCGGATCTTTACCCTTTCCGGGGATCGGGAGGGTGAGAACTCCCCATGTCAGACCAACGTTCGGGCGGTCGGCGAGTTCCGCCGTCGGCTCGCGCGGGCACGTTCCGGGGGCGCCCGGCTGTGCCGGACGTGAGCGGGACCCGGACGGCTGACGAGCCCTGGTCGCGGCCCACCTGCGACCGTCGGTCGCTCAGGGTCGGCGATCTGGTCCTTGCGCTCCGTCGACGGCACGAGGCTCCCGCTCCTGCCGACCGGACGTGAAGGCCTCCATCACGAGCTCCGCCGCTCGCACGTTCTCCTCGGGCACGTGCTCGTCGTAGAACCAGGTGCGCTCCTCGCCGTCGGGGGTGAGCGCGACGGTCACCGCTTCCGCGAACGCCTCCCGCGCGGGACGGAGGGTCGGCCGCCCGCGGTCGAGCTCGACGACGACCAGGTCCCGGAGGTCGTCCTCCGAGAGGCCCAGCAGCGCGTCGAGCACGTGCCCGAGCTCGTGCCGCACCGTGGTGCGGACGTGCTGCTCGAGCAGCTCTCCGTCGACCGCGTCGCCGTCGTCACCGTAGGCGGCGACGTCCTCGACGATCCAGACCCGCGGTGCCTCCCCGGGCCGCACGACCGCGTCGGCGAAGCCCCACCACCCGACGCCGCCCGGGACGAACCGCCACCGCACGTCGCACACCGGAAGCCCGCGCGCCCCGAGCCGCTCGATCTCCTCCCACGCGATCGCGTTGACGACGCCCGCGACGTCGTCGGGCACGCACGACGTCCCGGGCGTCACGGGGGAGTAGGTGGCGAAGCGGGGGGACGGGACGGTCGCGGGCAGGTCGGTGTTCGCGGTCGAGCCGACGAGCGTGGCCGGGACGGCCAGGAGGAGGGCAGCGCAGAGCGCGCGACGGCGAGCGTGCCCCCAGCGACTCACGTACCGGAGAGAGGGACGTGCGCCGTTCCTGATACCCGGGTGAGGAAGAGCGCTGCCTCGGCCGGCACGAGCGTGTGGGGACCGTCGCGCCGCAGGCCCTTCCAGGCTCGCCCGGGCGTGATGTGCGTCGCGCGGGGGTCGCGCGTGGTGCCCCGAGCAGGACTCGAACCTGCAACCTACGGATTCCCAAGTTCGGAACACATAGACGCAGGTCCAGAATAAATAGACGGCGATGGACGGTTCTTCTGGAACTATGGACGTGTGTCTATTCCGGGTGCACGGCCGTGATTCCGAGGCTCGCGGTCGCCGATTGTTTCCGTGGGGTAAGCGTGGGCACGACGGGGCATCGATGATCGAACGTGCGTTCGAACTGCGCGTAGCCTGGCTCGGTGAGCGAGCGTGAAGACCGGCGGGGGTTGATCCGGCGCAAGGGCGACGACCGGCCTGGGATCGCCGCGTCCGCGCCGCGGCCGGGCCAGCTCGAGGACCGCCCATGGTCCGAAAAGAAGCCGCTCAACTACGACGACCCGCCGCGTGTGCCCGTCATGCCGTCAGGCGACCTCGCCGTGATCGTGCGTCTCCTCTGGGAGACGCACGAGGAGCTGCTCCCGGCGCGCGCGATCCGCTGGACCGACACGCACGCCATGGTCGTCATCAAGGCCCTGACCCCGCCGTACAACCAGCACGAGCTCATCGTCTGGCTCCGCGTCGAGGACGTCTTCCGCACGATCCCGCGCCGTCCTCGACCGCGTCCCTGACCGTCCGCTGGGCGTCGTCACGGTAGGGTCGCCACCCATGAGGGCGGCATGGTCGGCGCTGATGCTGGCGGCGGGACGTTGGTGGTGGCTCGGTCCATCGTCGGTCGTGGCGTTCGGCGTGGCGGGTCTGCTCGTCGGGCCCCTCGGATGGTGGGTCGCTCCACTGGGTGTGGTCGCTGCGGCCGGGACGTTCCTGGAAGTGGTCGCGAAGGGCGCTCTCGTCAGCCAACTCGGGGACTCGAAGGCGCTGCTCTACCGAGGCCTCAACCCGCTGATGCGCGGTCTCGCTCAGTTGGTCGCGAAGACCACCCCGCGCAAACGCCAGCACGAACTGCCGACCGTTCTCATGCTGGCACTGATCTGTGCGCTCACCCTCACCCGCGAGGAAGGGTCCCGAGCGTCGTTCTTCTACCGAACGAAGGTGGACGACCGGGACTGCCTGATCCCACACCCGTCGCTCTCGACCGGACGTGGGGATGAACCCGTCTCCAAGTTCTTCAGAGACGACGGGGAAGGGAAGGCCGTGTGGGAGGCGGCCGAGACTGGCCTGCCGAACTTCTGCAAGGACATCCACGCCGACCCGCCAGCGGGCATGGACCTGTCACGGCCCCGGTCGTACAGGACGTTCGTCACGGCCCCGGTCATGGTTGATGGACGGCTCTCTGGGCTTCTCACGATCAACGCGCGAGACCCTGGCGACCTCACCGAGGAGGACAAGGGTGTGGTCCAAGTCCTTGCGCGGATATCTAGCGTGGCGGTCGCACTGTGCGATGGAATGTGGGTAGATGCTGATACGAAGACGGAGAGGGGAGGGTGACGATGGCAGACAAGTGGGCAGCAGACATGGACCGACTCATCGCCGAGATGCGTCGGAACCCTACTCGTTACGTGGCCGAGGCGCGCAAAGATGCGCGGAAGGGGACGCTCACCGCCAGATCCGCAACGACAGGTCGGTTCGTCACCTCGAAGGATGCGCAACAGGGCTCCCGACGACGAACGGCCGGATAGAACGACGAAGCGCCCCCGCCCCTCCACATGGGAGGAGCGGGGGCGCGGTCGCGTGCAGGGATGGTCAGGCGGTCGGCCGCCACCCGAGCGCGAGGAGCTTCTCGACGATCACATCGGCCTCGTGGATCGGGTCGCGCGGCGTCGTGTAGGCGGTCTCGATGTCCACGTCGTGGTACCCGAGCAGGTCACGCACACGGTCGGCGATCTCGTCCTTGGCCGCGGAGACCTCGGGAACCTCGTAGCCGGCGGGCGCGGAGGTGTCGACGATCGACGTGATGATGTGCACGCCGTCGGCGTCGGGCTCGACGACCTTGGGTGTCGAGGACAGGCCGAGGTGGCGCAGCCAGGCGTCGACGGCGGGTATCGCCATGATCCGGGCCAGGGCGGCGGAGACGGCGGCGAGGACCGCGCCTGCGGCGACGACCCACGCGAGCCATGCCTCGGGCAGGTACTCGCCGAGCTCGTCGTGCAGGATCGCCGCGACGATCGGGGCGACGACCCCGAGGACGAGGATCACGGAGATGACGGTCTGGGTCGCGGTGCGCCAGGACGCACGGACCGGATGGGCCTGCTGGGTGGACGTGGTGGTCACGGGGTGGCTCCGATCAGGTGGGCGAGCACCCGCAGGGGCTCGAGGACGAACACGTGGACGGCGGCGACCGCGAGCGCGGTGCCGAGGGTGAGGGCCGCGGCCGCGACGGCGGCGGCCGCGGCGGCGCGCCGCACGAGGCGTGCGGCGCGCCGACGGGTGCGCGGGGTCACCGGAAGAGGCGGCCGGCGTTGAGCTCGGCCTGGATGACCTTCACGCCGGCGGACGGGCGGCCCCACTCGCCGTCGCCGACGTACCCGCGGGCGCGGCCCGTGGGCGTCGTCTCGAGGTACTGCTGGAACGCCCAGTCCGTGCGCGTGCGCGCGATGACCGCAGACGGGACGTTCTGCCGGTGACCGAAGCCGTCGACCTCGAGCACGCGCCCGTCGTAGTCGCGGAAGCCGCGGGCGTTGAGGAAGCGCTGCAAGGCGCGGGTGAAGTTCGACGGCGCGCTCAGCGTGCCGTCGGGGTTCGCGGAGCCGAGCGCGCGCTGCATTGCGCCGAGCGTGCCGGAGCCCTCGAACCCGTCCTCGCCGAGCTTGCCGCTCGACGAGGACGGGGCGGGGCGCGCCGGGGTCGACGCGCCGTTGATGCGCGCGACGAAGCCCGCCCAGCCGCCCTCGGCACCGGACAGGAGCTGCGTGGGGCAGTTCTTCCCGGTGATGTCGTGGTGGTTCTTGAGCGCATCGCCCACGCCCTGCGAGCGCAGCCACCACGCGAGCTCGATCCCGTTTTGGACGGTCTGGGCGTAGTCGCCGTCGGGGTTCACGCACAGCTCGACCGAGACGTAGTGCAGCCCGCCGCGCCCGGCGGACCACGTCTTTATCCCGTTCGGGAACGACTGCACGGCCTCGGTGTCGTCGACCGTCCAGTTCCACGACGCGTTGCGCACGTTGCCGCGCTTCTGCAGCCGGGCGTGCGCCGCGGCGTTCGCGCCGCGGCTCTTGTTCGCCGTCTCGTGGAAGAGGATGCCGAGCGCCTTCGAGCCCGCGCCGTCGGTCATCGACCGGACGATCGAGGCGGGCGCGAGGTCCTGTCGGGTGGTGACCATGGGGAGCCTCCTGGGTGTAGCGAGGCCCCGGTCGCCGTGGTGGCGGCCGGGGCCGTGGGTGGGTGTGGGTGCTTGGGTCAGTCGCGCGGCCAGGGCGCTCGTGCGTCGATCTGCTCGCGCGTGATGCCGAGCTCGAGGAGCCAGCCGCGCAGTGCCGAGGCGTGCTCGGCGTACAGGCGGCGTTGGCGGTAGGCGTCGTCGCGCTCGTCCTCGGTCTTGCGCAGGCGGGCGTAGGCGTCGTCGCGCTGGCGCACGAGCCCGGCGTTGCGTCCTCGCTCGCGGGCGGCCGCGCCGGACAGCCACGCGGTCAGGCCCTTGGCGATGGTGGGGACGAGCGCTCCGCCGCCGACCGCGACGATGAGAGCGGCCCAGGCTTGGGCGGTGGTGAGGTCGATCAAGGCTCCCGCCCTCTCAGTCGCGGTGGCGGGTGACGGGCGGTTCGGGGTCGTAGGCGTACCGGCGGATGCGGAACCACCGCACGGCGAGCAGCAGCGCGAGCATGAGCAGCGCGCCGGCCTGGGGCCACCGGTTGCCGTCGGGGATCGTGAGCTCGAGGACGACGGTGACCATGACCCAGACCGCGAGCCCGGTAATCGACGCGATGACCGCTGCCCGCTCGAGCCACCAGATGCCGGGCAGGGTCGCGAACACGCCCAGCACGCCGCCGAGGATGAGGAACGCGGCCCAGACGGTGGTGAGCACCGGTCCGAGCTCGCCCGCGACCGACGACGGCGGGTCGACCAGGGCCGAGGCCCCGACGCCGAGGATGACGAGGTAGGCGATCCAGTGCAGGCAGGTGACGACCTTGGGCTCTTGCACCTTGCCCCACAGGGCGAGCGCGGCGCTCATGCGCTGATCCGGGTGATGTGCAGGTGGCCGCCGAGCTTGGTGTTGTTCGACCCGCCGTAGCGGAAGGTGCGCAGGTCGACGCCTTGGCCGGCGGACAGGCGGGCCTGGCTGGCCATGGACGTGACGCCGAGGGTGGCGTCCATGCGCTGCTCGTCCTCGGGGTTGTTGTTGGCGCGCAGCTGCTGGGACATGTTGGGCGGTCCGTCGGCGACGGTCACGACGCGTGCGGTCATGAGGTAGAGGCCGGGGACGGAGACGACGACGCGGCGTGCGTCGCGGTCGATGCTGAACACGCCGTAGGGGTCGTCGGTCTGCGCGGCCACGGGTGTGCCCAGGAGCGGCATCGCGGTCCACTGGTTGACGACGTACCCGGCGGTCTCTTCGATGGTGACGCGGACGGTCGCGGCTGCGGGGATGGGCTTCCACCCGGTGCCCCAGTTCATCTCGAGCGCGTTGGTGTCCGCGCGCCAGGCGATGGCGGGTTCGGTGGTCGAGGGCGGGCGTCCGGCCGCGGTGAGCCCGGCGGACAGGGCGTTGCGCCCGGCTTCGTTCGCGACGGGGACGATCGTGGTCGCGGACTCCATCATCTTGCGCAGGTCTTCGGTCAGCGCGTAGGCGTCGCCGGTGGCCGGGACGCGGATGCCCTCGGGGAGGATCGTGGGCACGGCAGGCTCCGTTCTCCCGGGCGCGCCGGGGGTGTGGGTGGGTCGCGGTCAGGCGGCCCAGTCGATGGCGACCGCGCCGGAGGCGGGGTACTCGGTGCGGCCGACGACGCCCATGTAGGGGTTGCCGTAGATCGCGAGGCCGCCGCCGGCGACGAGGGTCGCGGCGAAGGTGACGGGCAGGGCGATGTCGCCGCCACCGAACCCGGCCGGGACGACGACGTCGTAGGGGCCGTCGATGAGGTTCACGTCCCCGCCGGGGCGGGCGGAGAACCCGTGGGTGTACAGGTGCAGCACGAGGTCGGCGTTGTGCGAGCCGATGCGCCGGCGCGGGCCGAGGTGCATGCGCAGCCCGGTCAGGCGTCGCCCGGCCAGCGACCCGGGCCCGGTGCCGTAGAACCACGCGCCGCGGTAGGTGCGCGGCCCGTAGGTGCCCTGGGTGAGGTTCTGCCCGAACCCGTAGGCGTCGTTCCACCCGGAGCCGAGCTGGTAGGTGCCGGAGTCGATCGCGGCGAACGTCGCCGTGCCGGACTGCGCCGGCGGGGGAGGCGGGGGCGGGGGAGGTGGCGGCGGGGCGGGCGCGGGCGTCGCACCCGCCTTGCCGACCACGCGCGCCTGCCCGGCCGTCCAGTGCAGCTGCACGAGGTCGCCCACGGTCGGGGCGTAGGACGCGAGGAACGTCGCGGTGACGTCGCCCTCGGTGGTGGTGACGGTGATCGTCGCCGAGCCTGCCGGGACGGAGGCGACCGTGCCCGTGCCGGGCCGGGGCCGGGCGGTGACGCGCCCGAGCACGGTCGCTTGGGACTGCCCGGTCGGGCCGGACGTCATCGCGATCAGCAGCGGGTCGCCCTCCGTGATGCCGGTCGGGTCGACCCACGCGGCCGGGATGATGACGCCCGAGGTGGACGCGACGATCCTGCCCTGGCCGTCGCGGACCGCGGTCCCGGACACCAGCCGCACCTGCTCACGTTCCAGGGGCGGGCCCAGGAGCGGGTCAGGAAGCACGCCGCACCTCCTGGGCGACGGCCTGGACGTCCTCGTACCGGCACGCGACGGTCAGCGACATGGGGGACACCCCTCCCTCCGAGCCGCGCATCTGGATGCCGGTCGTGCGCCCGACCAGCGGGACGGGCCGCCCGGCGATGACGGGGTTCGCCACGCGCACCCAGTCCCCGATCTGCAGCCCGGGGTGGGGCAGGCACGTCACGGTCAGGTCGACCGAGCGGGTCGAGCGCTGGTTCTCGCGCAGCGTGCGCGCTGCCTTGTCGACCGACGTCTGGGTCTTGAGCAGCCCGGTCGACGCCTGGAAGTAGGGGTCGTGCCCGTGCGGGCCGTCCCAGCGCAGCGGCCCGCCGTCCTCGAACGCGCGCCCGATGAGCTGGCGGCCGTCGTCGGACTTGCCCTCCACGACCCACGCGTTGTGCAGGCCGTCGATGGTCTGGGAGCGCTGGACGTTGATGAGGACCCCGCCGGGTCCGCCGACGACGTCCCAGACCGGTTCGGTCGCGGCGAGCGGGTAGACCTCGAGCTGCCCGTCGCCGCTCATGCGGTGCCCGCAGCCGATCTCGGCGAGCAGGTCCTCGACGGCGTCCATGCGTTCGCGCTCGTAGATCACCGAGGAGGACACGGGGGAGTCCACGACTCCGGCCGCGACCTTGACCGGCATGATGTCGCGCAGCAGGCGGCGCACCTCGGACAGCACGGTCGCACCCGAGGGCGGGTTCTCCGGGGCCAGGAGCCGGTCGCGCACGGCGAGGCGGGTCAGGTCCTCACCGGTGATCGGGATGCGCGCGCCGGCCGAGACGTACTGCAGCACGTCCCCGTCCTCGTCCTGCCCGACCTGGTAGACCCGCCACGACTCGGCCGGGTCGTTGGACGCCAGGCGGAACCAGCCGATGTCCACGAAGTACCCCTGCGGCAGGGTGTAGATGACCTGCAGGCGCGTGCCCGCGACGCCGAGCGGGTCGTCCACCGCCCACGGCGCGAGCGTGCCGTCCGGGTCGTTCACGGTCAGCCCGATCTGGCCCTGGACCTGCTTGTCCGACCACGACAAGGTCCAGTCCGAGCGCGGCAGCCCGCCCTCGGGACCGACCACGCGCCCGTCGTACCAGGCCACGACCCGCAGCCCATCTCCGGAGCGGGACCCGGCCAGGATCGAGCGGGCCTCCTCGCTCATCGCGCGCACGTCACGCACCTCCCATCGAGGGGTCCTTGAGGTCGTCGAGGTAGGTCGCGTTCGCCGCGACGGCGGCGGCCTGCGCGTCGGCGTAGGTGGCCCACAGCTCCTCGACGTCGCCGTAGGTCCAGATCGGCACGACGATGTTGATCGACTGCGGCGCGACCTGCGGGCCCTGGACCCGCCACCGGTACAGCCGCCCCTGCAAGAAACGACGCGGCGTGACGTCCTCCACCTCGGCGGCCACGTACAGCAGGTCGGCCAGGTCGCCCCACGACGGCAGCGGGCGGATCAGCAGGGGGAACGCGCCGGTGAGGATGCCGCGCAGCGCGGTGGACGTCTCGGCGAGGTCGGTCACGAAGTTGAACGCCAGACCGGAGGCGACCAGGCGCTGGCCGCCGAGCGCGACCGGCTCGTCCGACCCGAGGATCGTCGCGAGCTCGACCCCCATCGCGTAGGTCAGCGTCGGCAGGGACGGGGACACGATCCCGACCCCGCCGACGTAGGTCTCGGCCGAGACCGGCAGCATGTGGCCCGGGAGCATCGGGTCCTGGACGCTGCCCCACCGCGAGTCCAGCACCACCGACGCGGACAAGGCCGCGGGCACGACCGCGCCCGCGACGACCTGCAGCTCGTAGGTCACGGTCCGCCCGATCGGGCACTCCGCGTCCTCGACGTACCCCGACCCGTACACGACGCGCCGGTTCCACCCGCGCACCACCCGCCGCTTGTTCCCCGGCGAGGACCGCCACAGGGTGACGACCGAGGGCCCGACGTCGTCCAGGCCCTCGACCGTCACCCCCGCGCGCGGGCCGGGGGAGTCCAGCAGCGCTTCCACGCTCAGACCGCTCACCGCTTGTACCCCCTCGTGCCTCGCCCGGCCGCCTGCGCGGCACTGATCCGCCCGTCGGCCACCTCTTCGAGGTAGGCGTCGAACTCGCGGTCACCGACCACCAGACGCACCGGACGCCGATCCGACCCGGGCGCGTTCGTGTTGTTCCCGCCCCAGGCCGGAGCGACGTCCACCCGCGCCAGCGGCTCGGGCTTGCCGGTGTTGTTCACCACGACCGACGGGCCCGGAGGCAGCCACCCGCCCTCGTCGAACTCGAGCACGCCACCGTTCGCCAGCGCCCAGTGGACGTGGTTGTAGTGGTCGCCCTTCGTCGGCTCTGGGTAGAGGTGCGAGCGGCCCTTGTAGAGCTGCTGCGCGCCCATCGGGGAGTAGATGAGCTCATACGACCCCGGGTACGCGGCCTTGAGGGTCTGGAAGATGCGGGTCATGCCCGCGGTGTCCATCGACCCGACGCCCGCGATGTCGACCGCGCGACCCTGCCCGTGCATCGACGGGAACCCGGTCGCGGTGATCGCACCGGGCCGGAACGTCGAGGTGATCCGCGCCCAGGGGAGCAGGTCCTTGACGATCCCGGCCATGCGCTGCCACCCGATCGCGCCGGCCGCGGGCGCGGCCGCCGCGGCGGTCTCCTCGTTCTTCCGGGACACCAGGCCCTTGACCGTCTCGACGAGCCCGCCCACGGCCTTGCGCGGCAGCTCGGACACGATCGTGCCGAGGTCGCCCGCACCGATCCCGCCGAGCACCGCGTTCATGGGCTTGGTGATGAGGTCCGCGAGCGCGCCGACGGGGTCCTTGAGGAACTTCGCGACCGACTCCGCGGCGTCCCCGGCCCAGTTCCACGCCGCGGACGCGCCGCGCGCGACGGCGTCCCACGTGTCCCCGGCCCAGCCCGTGATGTTGCCCCACACCCCGCCGTTGGCGAACGCCTGCCCGTTGCGGGCGGCGGCGTTCATCCGCTCGACGGCCGCGGGGCCGCCCACGGCCCGGGTCCACTCCGGGCGCATGATCGCCTCGCCGCCGGAGAGCTCGAGGAGCCCGCCGGTGGGGGAGACGAACCGGTGCACGTCACGGCCCGGGGTGTAGCCGGGCATCACGCCGCCCGTCGCGAACTTGATCGGGTCGATGTCGGGCAGCTTGAGGTCGAGCCCGACCTTCTCCGCGATCGAGTCCCACGTCTTCTTGATGCCCTTGGTGTAGACGGTCTCGATGATGAAGTTCACCGGCTTCGCGGCGGCTTCCTTGATCTTGGCCCACGCGACCGAGATGACTTCCTTCGTCAGCTCGAACGCCTTGCCGACTGCGTCGACCCCGGTCTTGATCGGTGAGAATACCCACTGGTCGAGCCAGTTCCACGCGTTGACGCCGGCCTGAACGAGCGCGTCCCACACCGGGACGAACACGTGGTCCTTGACCCACGCGAAGCCCGCGCCGAGCATCTCCCAGCCCAGCTTCATCGGCGTGATGACCCACTGGTTGATCCAGTTCCACGCGTTGAGCCCGGCCCGGACGAGCGCGTCCCACACGGGGACGAACACGTTGTCCTTGACCCACGCAAAGCCCTGCCCGAGGAGCTCCCATCCGACGCGCATCGGGAGGAAGACGTTCTGGTCGAGCCAGTTCCACGCGAGCTGCGCGGTGACCTTCACGGCCTCCCAGACCGGGGCGAGGAAGGTGGTCCAGACCCAGGAGAAGCCGTCCGCGAGGAGCTGCCACCCGGTGAGGATCGAGACGAACACGACCTGCAGCGCGGTCCACAGAAGCTCGCCGCCCGCCTTGATGCCCTCCCACACCGCGGAGAACACCGGCATGACGTCGTCCTGGAACCACGCGACCGCCGGCGCGACAGCGTCGAGGATGTCCTGCCACAGGTCCCCGAACCAGCTGCCGATCGGCTCCCAGATGTCCTTGAACCACGCGACGACCGAGTCCCAGTTCTCGACCAGAGCCCATACCGCCGCACCGACGGCGACCACGGCCGCGACCACCCACGTCATGGGAGACGCGAGCATGGCGCTGTTCGCTGCCCACTGTGCGGCGGTGTAGACGCCCCACGCGGTGGCGAGCGCGCCGAGCGCGACCGCGAACACCTGAAGCGCGGCAGGGTTCTCCTGTACCCACCCGAGGATCGACTCCGCCGGACCGAGGAGGGGCTGAACTCCATCGACCAGGACATCGACGAACCCGCGCTTCAGCCGTTCCCAGCCAGTCGAGGCGTTCCCGTTCAGGGTGTCGCCCATGGCCTCGGCCTTGCCCGTGACGTCGCCGAGGCCGCTGCTGGTTGCGGAGAGCGAGTCGAGGAACGCGGGGATCTTGTCCGTGCCGATGTCCTCGAGCGGGGTGCCGAACAGCGCGATCGCCGCGTTGGCGCGCGACGTCGGGTCCTCGATGCCCTGCAGCCCGGTGACGAGCTCGGACAGAGCCCCGGACGCGACGTCGCCACCGGCGAGGAACTTCGCTGACATGTCCTCGGCGGACAGGCCCGCGAGCTCGTACGCCGAGACCGAGGCCGCCGACATGTCGGTGGCCCGGATCGTCAGCTCCTTGAGCGCGTCCCCGGTCTTGTCGATCGCGTACTGCCCGCCCGCGGACGCCGCGACGAGCATGCCCATGGACTGCTCGCCGGTCAGGCCGAGCTGGGCGAAGTACTGCGAGTACTCCTGCGTCGCGTCGACGACCTCGCCGCGCAGCGCCTCGGGCACCTGCTGTAGCGACGCCGTCATGAGGTCGAACGCGTGCACGGCGTCGGTCGCCAGCCCAGTCTGGATCAGGATGCCCGCGTTGCGCGCGGACTCGGCGACGTCGACGTCGAACGCCTTCGCGAAGTCGAGGGCCTTCGTCGTCACGGACTCGAGGTCCGCCTCGGACGCGTCACGCATGCCCGCGATCGACGACATGACGGTGCCGACCGCGCCGGACACCTCGGTCAGGGACTCGCCGTAGGCGTTCGCGTACAGCGACCCTGCGACGTTGCCAGCGGTCGCGGACTGCGCCGCCGTCAGGTCGAGCGAGGCGGCCATCTTGTCGACTCCGGCGTCGAGCTCCATGCCCTGGGACCACGCCTCGGTGAACAGGGCGACGCCGCCAGCGGCGGCGGCGAGCTTCGTGACCATGCCGCCCAGCCCGCCCGTGGCTTCGTTGAACGAGTCCTTGGCCTGGCCCACGGACGACTTGACGGCTCCCCACTTGCTGGGCTGCTCGTCGACCTCGTTGTTCAGGTCCGACGTCGCCTTCTCGAGCTGACGCGTGACCTCGCGGTGCTCACGCTGTGCGGCGACGAGCTGGTCCTCGACCGACGTCGCCTTCGCCGACGCGGCGCGCTGGCGGTCGCGCGCGGCCTCAAGACGCAGCTCCGCGGCCTGGGCGCGGGCGGAGTCCTCCCCGGCCTTCTGGCGGGCGTCGGCGAGCGCCTGCTCGGCCAGGACGACCCGAGCCGACGCGTCGCGCTCGGCGGCGCGAGCCTTCGCGATCGCCTGCGTCTGGTCCGCGACGATCTTCTTCGTGCTCTTCGCCGCGCTCTCGAGCTCGTCGACGGCGGCCTTCGCCGCGCCGTTCTTCGCGGCGGGCTCGAAGCCCTTGGCCCATGCGAGACCGGACGCCTTGCCGGCGTCTGCGGCGGCCTTCGTGGTGCCGGTGGCGAGCTGCTTGGCGAAGGTGTCCATGGCTGGGAGGACATCGATCCACGTCACGTCGCCAGCCATGGGCACCTCCTGCTATGTGGTTGTGGTCCCGTCGTCGTCCTCGGCCTGCGCGCGGGTGAGCACGGCGAGCAGGTCGACGCGCTCCTCGGCGTCGTCGAGCTCCTGCTCCTGCTGCTCGCGCTGGTACTCGGTGAGGTCTGGGCCGGGGATCGGGACGAACTGCTGCTGCTCCTGTTTCGCCTTCGCAGCCTGGATGTTGCTCGTCAGCGTGAGCAGCGCGCCGCCGTGGTTCGCGATCGCGTGCAGCAGCCTCTCGGTGTCTCCCCACGGGCCGTAGAGCGCGCGGTGCAGCGCGCTGCCCGGCGGGAGGTGTTCGATCATCACGCGGAGCTTGCGGAGCGTGATCCGCCCGTCGAGGTACTCGGCGAGCGGATCACGCGGGGCGTACTCCTGTAGGAGCGCCGCCTCCATGGCCTCGGGCTCGGGCCCGAGGAGTTCGCTCAGCCCGCGTAGCGGAAGTTTCCCAGGCGCTCCTGCGCCGCGCGGGACTCGGTGCCGAACAGCATCGCGAGGTCGTCGACGGTGTACCCGGCGGCCTTCCACGTCGCGAGCTGCTCGTCGGCGTCGTGCTCGGGGTGGCCGCCGAGGATGACGAGCGCGAGCTCGTCGGCGTTCTTCGCGGCCTTCACCTGCTCGCCGAAGTCATCGTCCGCGGAGAGCGCGAGGCCGACCTTCACATAGACGGTCCGCTCCTCGCCGTCCACCTCGACGTCGACGGGGATGATCTGGTCCTCGGGGAGGACGTGCTCGGCCACCTGCTGCTTGAACGTCTCCATGCGCACACGGCGACGGTTGGGCTTGCCCATGTTCTCGTCTCACATCCTGGGGAGTCGGGGGAGTCTGCTGGGCGCGGCCGGACGGGACTCCCCGCACCGTCCAGCCGCGCCCGGTTGTGAGAGCTCAGCCCGCGGACGCGGCCGGGAAGCCCGGACCGTTCTCCATCGAGGCGAGCGCCTTGCCGACGACGGGGTCCTTGAACAGGCCGAACGTGAAGCCGATCGCCTCGTTCGCGTTGCGCGCGTGCGTGCGGTCGTTCGTGGCGGTGACCTTCGCGCGGTACCCGTACTCGATGCGGTAGAACGCCGCTTCCTCCGGGCCGTCCGCGGAGATGAGCCACAGCCGGTAGTACGGGAAGTCGACGAAGTCGCCGTCGTCGAACACCCACGGCGCGTCCTTCTTGGCGGGCCACTCGCTGCACGCCTGGCCGTGCCGGAGAGCGTGCAGCCAGGAGCTCGACGACTCGCCGAACGCGACGTTCACCGACTTCTCGATGCCGGTGATGTCGGTCCGGACCGGCTCGAGGTCCTGGTCCATGGTGGTCGGCTCGGTCGACACGCTCGCCGGCAGGACCACGCCGTCGGTCGTGATGTAGCCGAGGACCTTCGCGTCGGCCGGCAGGACCGGCGTCTTCGAGGTCGTGTCGAAGAACGACGTCGGCACCGGGGCCGAGTAGTCCTGCAGAGCGACGAGCTTGCGACCCCACTTGCGCACGAGGCGCGAGTTGGTGTCCATGAGTGCGCGGACGTCCGGCATGGTTCCTCCCGTGACGAGAGCCCCGGCCGGACGGCGCGGGGCTCGGATGATCTGGTGGTGGGTTGGTCGGCCCGCGGGCCGTGGTTGCCGCCCGTCAGCGCGGGCGGACGGTGAGCGTGTACGTCGCGATCGCGCGGCGCACGTCTTGGCTGGGCATCGGGTCAGCGGCGAACGCGAAGGTCTCCTCGACCTCGTCGACGTACATGCCCGGCGTGCCGTTGGTGGCGAGCGCCGCGAACGCGGTCTCGACCTCGCCGACGAGCGCCCACATGTCGCCGCGGGTGCGCGCGTGCACGGCGACCTCGATCTGGACGAGCTTGTCCAGTGGGCCGTCTCCGCGTCCGCCCGCGCGCTCGACCTTCACGTACTTCTCGGGGACGGTCGTCGTCGTCTCGGTGACGACACCGGCCGACCCGACGGAGAGCCGCGGGACGAGCCACGCCCGGACCTCGCGCTCGGCGTTCGCCCACCGCAGTACCTCAGGCACTGGAAGCCCTCCGCAGGATCTGCCGGCGTGTGATCTTCGCGCCCGCGTCGGCCGCCTGGTCGTCATCGCTGAGGGTCGCCGTGACGCGGGCGTAGGGGCGGCGGAACCCGCCCTCAGCCTTCGACCCGGGGCGAGTGCCCTCCTCCACGCGCAGCCTGCGGCCGAACCGCTGCGCGCCTGCCGCGGCGGCGAGGCGCTGCGCCCGGGGCAGCGCGCGCGCCGCCTTCGCGCGCAGCGCCGCGCGCACAGCGGGTGAGGACGCCGCACGCTCGAGCAGCTCGGTCGACGGCTTCATGCGCTTCGCCATGGTCATGCCCCCTTCCACGCGATGAGGACGACCTCGGTGTGGTCGAGCGCGCCGCCGCGGTAGTGCTGCGGCTCGCCGTCGACGCGGTACGTGGTGCCGCGCCACCGGAGGCGGTCCCCGGCCTGCAACCACTCGGTGAGTGGCCCAGAGGCACGCCACCGGCCGGTGACGACTTCGGCATCCCCGAGAGACTCGTTCGTCCCGACGGGCTGGACGTTCCACCCGGGGACGTCCTGCTCGACGACGTCCTCGGTCGGTACGCCGTCGTCGTCCGGGTCCCCGGGGGTCACGACGAGTACCGTGAGCGTCTCGCGGTGTAGCAGCCGGGGGAGCCTCATGACCGGTCCCCGTGGCGAAGTTCGTAGCGGGCGACGGCGTCGGACCAGCGTTGCGTGACGCCGCTGGCGGCGGTCGCGAAGAACGCCATCTGCTCACTGCCCGCGGCTACGTTCGCCACAGACGGGAGCACCCAGTACGTCGCCTCGGCCTGCTCGAGCACGGCGTCGGCGATGTCTCCGGGGACGTTGTCCCAGCCGTGCGTGTACGTGACCTCGATGTTCTCGAGCCCGTCCGGCCAACGCGCGTCGCGCCGGAGGATTCCGGCGCGACGCGCGAGCTCGAAGTCGGTCACGGGCGACCCTCCGATGACGACCGTGACCTCACCGACGACGGGGACCGCGGGGAGGAGGAGAGTGCGGGTCCCGTCTCCCGAGAGGTGGACGACGTCGTCCTCCACCTTCAGGATCGGGTACCCGACCTCACCCTCGAAACGGTCACTCGCCCGCTGCAGAGCCAGCAGCAGACTCGGATCGCTTGCCGCGACCCCGAGACGTGTTGCGAGGTCGCTTGGCTTCGCCAGCTGCGCCACCGTCGGCCTCCTTCACGTCGACCTTCTCCGTGGGCTCGGGTCCCTTGCTCGGGCCGAGCCCGAGGCGCGCCGCATCCTCGTCGCGGTAGCGGACGCCGTTGACGACGATCACGGCGTCTTGGGGGCGAGCTCGGCGACGAGGAGCTTCGCGGGCTCACGGATGAGCAGGAGCTCGCGGACCTCGGCGCGGATGTAGGTGAGGTTGTGACGGGCGTCGTCCTCGTTCTGGTTGAACGCCTCGATCGTCAGCCCCTCGCGCTCGAGCAGCTGGACGGTGGAGAAGTCGCCGAGCACGGAGGAGCCCTCAGCGACCTTCGAGGAGACGAAGCGGGGGCGACCCCAGATCGTCGACGGGCCCGCGCCGAACGGGCCGTTCCCGTAGTACCGCTGGTTCGCGTCCTGCAGCAGGTCGAGCTTCTCGTCGTCCGCGGGGTTGAGGACCACGGCCTGCACCTCGGTGTCCGACGTGGTGCGCAGCTTGGTGATCGCCTTGCGGATCGTCGTCGGGATGTCCGTCGCGAACGCCTGGTTCAGGACGCCGGTGGTGTTCAGGATGCCGCGCGGCTCATTGGTGCCCGTGCCGTTGAGGACGAGGTCCTCGATCTTGCCCCAGACGTTCCGCGCGAGCACGGAGTCGATGAGCGCGGCGATGATGCCGTCGTCGGCGAGCTCCTGGTTCGTGACCTTGATGCCGTCGGCGACCACGTGCGCGGCTGCCTGGGCGACCTGTGTGGTGAGCTCGCTCAGCGGCTTGAGTCCGCGCTCGGGTACGACGTCGGCGGCGGCGGTCGCGGCGACGAGCTGTCGGTACTCGACGTACGACGTCGCGGTCGTGCCGCGGGTGATGAGGTCGAGGAGCGTGGGCGGCTTCGGGTAGGTCAGGTCGACGATGCCCGGGAGGCGCTCGTAGACGATCGCTCCGCCGAGGTTCGTGCCGAGCGGGGTCGGGTCGCCCTGGGCCTTGGCCGCGAACGATCCGAGGCCGGCGGCCTTGATCGACACCGGCTTGCCGGAGACCCCGAGCGGGTTGGCCTCGCGGTGGGCCTTCATCGCGTCGGAGTTGATGAACCGCTGGCCGAGGGTGCGGCCGGCGGGCTGCTCGCTGTCGTCGTCCTTGGTGCGGACGTCCGACGTGCGACCGCGACCGGCCTCGGTGAGTGCCTTGGCCGTCTCGTCGCGCTTGCGGATGATGTCTGCGAGCTCGCCGATGCGCTTCACGACCTCGTCGGCGCGGGTGACCTCCTCGGGGGTGATGGTCCCCTCGTTGGCCTTGGTGAGCAGCTCGGCGCGCTCGGCGTCCAGCTGCTGCAGCTCGAGCTTCGGGTCCATGTCAGGCCCGTCCTTCCGTGGTAGACAGCGCGAGGCGCGCCTTGAGTGATGCGGGAACGACGAAGGCCCCGGCGTCCGCCGGGGCCTTCTGGGTGGGTGGTGCGCCAGGCGTGTCGCCTGGGGGCTCGTCGGGCGGGCTGTCCCGCTCCGTCTTCTCGGCCTCGCTGATGAGCGCGCCGAGGGTGTGGTGCACGGATTTCAGGGTGTCGACGTGGCGGGCGGCGAGGTCGGTGCCCTCGCTGTCGATCTGGTCGCTGAGCGACTTCACGCCCAGGAGCTGGGTCTCGGCGTTCGCGCCCTTGAAGCAGGGCCCGGCCTCCCAGAGGTCGACGTCGATGATCTCGTAGTAGGAGTCCTCGCCCTCCTTCTCGACCCACGCGCCCTCGCGGATGCGGCCGGACCAGGAGAACTCGACGACGAGGCCCTCGGCCATGAGCTTGCGCGCGAGTTGCCCCGACTCGGTGTCGAGGTACTCGGCGTGGAATAGCAGCCCGTCCGCGGTCTCCTCGGCGGACGCCTTCCCGATGAACGCGCCCATGTCGTAGAACTGGTGCGACCACAGCACGGGGATGGGGTTGTCGCCCCACTCCTCGAGCGTGCGGGTGAACGCGCCCTCGCGGACGACGTCGCCCTGGCTGTCCACGTTGCCGAACACGGCGACGAGCGCGTCGAACCCGCCGTTCGGCCCGGCGTCGACCTTCGTCACGGTGGCCGCGTACCGCTTGAGGACCGCGGCCCCGGTGCGCGAGTCGGTCATGATCCCTCCTATGCGCCGGTCGGCGCGGTGTCGGCGGGCGACGCGAGGCCGCCCTCGGTGACGTTCTTCGGGACGACGAGCTCGTCTGCGCCTTCCAGCGCGGGGAGGTTCTGCCGGGCGCGGGCTTCGTTCCGCGTGAGCCAGGGACCGCCCGTCGACCGGGAGAGGACCTCCGCCTGCTCGGTGAACGACCCGGCCATGGCGGCCTCACGGTTGAACTCGACGTACATGCCCTGCTGGTCTGCGAGCGCGGGGACTATCTCGGCGTTGAACGCCTGCTCGAATCCCTCCATGACCGGCCCGAGGGTCGGGCCGAACAGCATCTGCCGGAACGCAGCGATGTTCGCGAACGTGCCTTCGCGCGCACCGACGAGCTCGGGCGGGATGTGGTACGCGGAGGCGACCTCGGCGTCCGTGAGCTGGCGGCCCTCGATGTCCTGCGCGTCCACCGGCTTGAGTCCTTCAAGCTGCTGGTACTCCATGCCGTCTTCGAGGATCGGCGTCCCGCCGGCACGCTCACCGACTGTGCGGAAGGCCCGCCACGAGTTGACGAACCGGTCGCGCTTCGTGCCCTCGAGCGACTTCGGGTGCTTGAGGACGCCGGACACCTTCGCGCCCTCGTCCCACTGCGCTGAGCGCCACTGCACGGCCCGTGTCTGCTCGTCGAGCAGGTTCGACAGGGTCGCCAGGGGCGATACGCCGTGCGCCTTCGCGGGGTGCCACCCGGCGTCGAACGCGAGCGGGAAGTCGTCGAGCGTGAGCTTGCCGGCGGGAGTGAGCATCCGGATTCGGGTCACGGCCCCGAGGAAGTCCGACTCGACGTCGAGTAGCCGCGGGGGGATGCGCTGCAGCACGCCGTCGATCAGCGCGACGCAGTACAGGTCGTACATGCACAGGTCCACGGTCAGGTCGTGCATGAGCCGGTACCCGGTGACGTGCCGCTGCGGCAGGTGCAGCGTGCGCTCGAGCGTCGAGCCAGCGGCGCGACGCCGGTCCGTGTCCGACACCCGTTCGAAGGCGTGGAGCGGGACCGACGCGACGCCGCGTGCAGCGAACTCGACCACCTTGCGGACCGAGGGCTGCGACTTCCAGACCCGCAGCGGGTCGTGCTTGCCGCCCCCGGTGAGGACGGACAGCGGCGTGCCAGGGTCGACGACCGGGATGTCGCCCCATGTCGTGCGCGCCGGTACGCCGGTGCCCCACGTCACGGTGCGCCCGTCGGGGTTCGCGAAGGTCACCATCAGCCGCTCACCTGCCCGACGAGCACGGACCGGTGCGGCACGAGGACGTGCCCGCCGATCGGTGCGACGCCCTGCGGCGTGACGGCCTCCGCGTCGACGAGCTTCATGACGCGCCACCGCCACGACCGGACGACACGACCACGCACGGCCGCACCATCCGTGAGGGTGAGAAGCACCACGCTTCCGGTCTTGCAACGCACGGGGCCTCCTCGGTTCAGGCGATGATCAGGTCGTGGTCGTCGTAGGCCGACATCCCGGCGTCGTCGGCGATCGCCTCCGACATCGCGGTGACCAGCGCTGACCAGCCGTCGATCTTGTTGCCGGACGTGCCGCCGCGCTGCTTCGACGGCTTCACGTTCTCCGCTGCGTCGGTCTCGACGGCGAGGTTGTCGGTCATCCAGCGCATGACCGGGTTCCCGCCGTGGCGGAGCATGGGGCGCGCGGCGTCCTTCTGGGAGCCGAGCAGCAGCAGACGCTGGCACTCCTTGAGCGCGGGGGAGAGCGTGAGGAACCCCTGCCGCACCTTCACCATCGGCAGGCCCTTGCCCGCGAGGTTGTTCACGAGCTGAGTCGCGCCGTAGGGGTCGAACCCGAACGACCGGATGTCGAACTTCTCCGTGTCAGCCAGCGCCTGCGACTCGATGAAGTCGTAGTCCGTGACGTTGCCCGGGGTGACCGTGAGCCACCCGTCCTTGACCCAGCGGGACGCCGCGCCGGCGGTCCGCTTGTCGAGCGCTTCGACGTTCGCCTCGGGGGTCCAGAACCGCCAGACGGCGTCGAATCCGCCGCCGTCCGCGGGGAAGAGGTGGCACATCGCCGACAGGTCGGACACGGACGCGAGGTCGAGACCGGAGTAGCACGCGCGGCCGACGAGGTCGTCCTCGCGCACGGTCATGCCCGCGTTCGCGTCCCACACGGCGAGGTCGATGTACCGCGTCTCCTGCTTCGTGCGGATGCCGAGGTGCAGGCGCAGGAACGCGGCCAGGTCTGCCGGGCTGTTCTTCGCCTTCCGCGACTCGGCCGCGAGGTACGCGCGGGTCGGGCTGATCCCGTACCCGGGGTTCGCCTTGCGCCACGTCGACTCCGCGTGCGGGTCGTCGCCCTCGTCCGCGGCCCACACGACGCCGTACACCGACTCGTCCTTGATGACCGCTCGGGCGAGCTGCTCGACGTACCGCCGCTTGCGGTCATAGATCGTGTCGGGCTTCCCCGAGTCGGCCGTCGTGATGATGACGACGAGCGGCTGGGTACGGGACCCGCGGCCGGTCTCGATCGTCTCGACCAGGTCCGGTGTCTTGTGGACGTGGAGCTCGTCGATGATCCCGCCGTGGATGTTCGCGCCGTGCTGCGCGTCAGCCGACGAGGAGACGACCTCGATGTACGACCCGGAGCGCACGTGCACGACGCGCTTCGCGAACGCCTTGACCTTGCCCTTGAGAGCGGGAGTGCGTTCCGCGAGGGTCTTGATCGGGTTGAAGACGAACCCGGCCTGCCGCTCGCTCGTCGCCGCGGTGACGACCTGCGCGCCCGCCTCCCCGTCGGCGCACGCGAGGTAGATCGCGAGGCCGGCCGAGAGCGTGCTCTTGCCGTTCTTGCGCGGGACGTCGACGTACAGGTCGCGGATGATCCGGACGTAGTCTCCGGCGTCGTCGTCCCACCGGACCCACCCGAACGTCGGCGCGATGATGTACGCGACCTGCCACGGGTCGGGCGTGAGCGGCTTCCCGGCCCACTGGCCGGCGACGTGCCGCAGCGCGGTGAACGCGCGGAGCACGCGGTCGACGTGGTCGAACGAGAACTGCGCGCCGCGCACGGTGCGCGGCTCCGGGGTCTTGACCTTCGGCGGGCAGTCGGGAAGCGGGATGCCCCGCGCCGCCATGTACGCCGCGACCTCGGGACTGATCTTGAGGCGGCGCAGCGCCGCGGCCGACGGGCCGCGAGGCTCGGACGCGGTCGCGCGCTTCGCCGGGTTCCCCGACTTCGCGGCCCGGCTCGTGCTAGTCGAACGGGTTCTCGTCGTCGTTGCCACGGCCGTCACCCCTTGCGAGCGCCTGCTCCGTGCTCGGGGTCAGGCCGAAGTGCGCGGCGATCGCGCGAACCTCCTTCGCGGCGTTGCGCTGGATCGCGACCGCCGGGTGCGGGATGAGGCCCTGCTTCGCCTCGATGAACAGGCCGTGCACGCGAATCTGGTCGGTCGCCTCGCAGAACACGGCCCACGCCTCGCAGTACGTGACGAGCGTCGCCCGGTCGCCCTCCTTGAGGAGGTCGAGCCGGACGAGCTCGGGCACGACCCGGTTCCACTCGTCGAGCGCTTCGCCGACGAGGTCGTCCGGCGGCGTCGGCGGGATGCGCCGGAACGTCGGCCCGGTTTCGACCGGGCGACCGCCCGAGTCCTTGCCCTCGCCGCGCCCGTTGAGGAGGCGCAGCTTCGCGGGAGCAGCAGTACGTCCCACGATTTCACCCCCCGGGTCGCCCTCGGCACTGGACCGGTCCGGCAGAATCGGGCGGGTGTCGGAGCAACAGCCCTCGCCCACGATCGACGCCGCTGCGCGCGTGCCGTTTCGGACGCTCGCGCTTTGGTCGCTGCTGGTCGCAATCGCGTCGCTAACATCTCTCGTTCTGGTGGCAAGCGTCAGAGACGCCGACGTTCTGAGCGTCGTTGCTATGGCGCTAGCAGTTCTCGCATTTGTGGTTCAGATCATCGTGTTCATTGTTCAGACCGCCGAGGCGGGGCGTCAGTCTCGTGAGGGCCAAGTGCTTCATGGCCAGCTCGTCGCGCTCTTCTCGAGGATCGAAGAGCGAACCCAGGGGACGCAAGTTGCGGTTGACCGTGTTAATGAGCGGCTCATTGAAGCAGTCATCGGGAAAGCGACTGGCGAGGGTCTAGACCGAGTCGAGACAGCTGAGCGCGTGGTCGCAGCCGTCTCGGACCCCGCCGTGGTATCCCATGCTGAGGCTGAACCGCCGGACCCCACGGAATTCGGGTTTACATGGCCGCCGCCACTTTCTCCCGTCGTGGCGCGCCGATATCGGGCAAACGCGCTGCGATGGCCCCCAGTCCCTCACTTGGACGAGGTGAAGAGAACGCTAGACAACTTGTCTCCGCGAGCGCGCTCGTCTCTCTTCCGACTCGCCGCGGATCTGATCGCATCCACCAGGGACGACGCGACCTTCGGCCCAGGCTTCTCCGGAACCCCGCCTCGTGAGCTCGTCGAGATGGGGCTGGTGGATGTCGACGGACCCCACTACTCACTTACGGCGAAGGGTCGACTGGTTGGCCGGGTTGCCACCGCGCGAGGCCGTCTGCCCGAGGAACTGTCGGCGCTCCAGCCGTACGCGGACGAGGCGCAAAATGTCTTGGCGTCTCTTCCTAGATAGACACCCCCCTTCGCCGATCTGAGCAGCCGCGAAGAGGGGATCGGCGGCGCGGCCGGAGCCGAGGTCGGGCAGGATCGCGACACCCCCTCCCCGGGGAGGGTGGTCAGCGGCTCCTGTATCCGACCTCGGGGACCTCGACCGTGACGTTGACGTCGTGGTGGCGGTTGCGGAGGTGTGCGAGCGCGAGGCGGACGTCGGCGGGCGTGTCGTCGAGGATGACGATTCGGTCGCCGTCGATGAGGCGGAAGACACTCGCGGTCGATGGTGTCGTGCACACGCGCACGTGCGCGAGGTTGAGCGCCTGGCTCGCTCGCCAGTGGTGCGCGCGCCGCGGCGTGGGCGCTGCGATGAACACGAGCGGCCCGCGGTTGGGCGACGTGGCACGCGGGGCCGGTGCGGTCTCACGCGGTGTCTGCTGGTCACGTCGTCGGATCACCCGGCCGAGTGCGTAACCGAACAGCGCAGCGACGGCGAACCACAGGCAGAGGAAGAACCCGCCGAGGTCGAGGAGCGCGGTGGTGACGTCGCTCATGACTCGCCCCACAGGACGTAGTCAGCCTTCGTGGTCTCGCGTACTTGCTTGATCGCCCTCAGGACGAGGACGAGAGCGGCGGCCGTCACGGGTTCACCTGCACCGTGGTGTGCGTGCCCCGGAGGGCGTCGAGCACCTGGGGGAGCGAGTCGTGCTCGGCGTGCACCGTCACGTTGACGACGACGTCGAACGCGGGAGAGGCGGGCTCGACGGGCGCGCCGTGCTGGGCGGCGAGGTCGAACTCGCCCTCGAGTGCGAGAACGACGCCGCGCTGCTCGAGCGCGGCGACGAACGCCGCGGCGTCCCGGTGGGACGTGAGCTCGCCGACGAGGTTGCCGAACTTCTCGTCGCACGTGATGCGGACGAGGTCGACGACGTCGTCCGTCGCGGCCGTGGGCTGAGGGTCGGTCATAGGTTCGCTCCTCGTCGTCGTGCGCGCATGCGCTCGGTGTCGCGGTACGTCTTCACGTCGTGGCACGGCTCGCAGAGGCCCTGCCCGTTGCGGGTGTCGGTGCGGGCCCCGCTCTCACCGATCGGGACGATGTGGTCGGCCTGCGTCGCGGGGGCGGTGCAGGGGCCGGGGTGGTTGCCGCACCAGCCGGTGCAGCGGCACACGGGGTCGCGTTCGAGGACGAGGCGGCGGAACCGGCCGCGCTCGGCACCCGTGAGGGCGCGCGTGTTCGCGGACGGGTTCTCCCACGCCTTGCGCTGGTGGTCGGCGCACCGGCCACGTTCGGTGGTGAGCTGGTGGCATCCGGGGACAGGACAGCGGGACGGGGGCGCGACGGGCACGGGGCGTCACCTCCGGGCGGTCGCTACCCTTCGGCCATGAGCGAGACGATCAGGGCGAGGGGTGTCGGGGCGATCTGCGAGTTCGATGGGCAGTTCGTGACCATCGAACGGAAGGGGCTCGGACGAGCGACGGTCGGGAAGGGCACGAAGCGGATTCCCGTCGGGTCGATCACCGCGGTGCAGTGGAAGAAGCCGGGCGCGCTGGTGAACGGGTACATCCAGTTCACGCTGGCTGGCGGGAACGAGCGGCGGGCATCGTTCGGCCGCCAGACCTACGACGCGGCTGGCGACGAGAACTCGGTGATCGTGACGAAGGCGCAGCAGGAGGTGTTCCTGCAGCTACGCGAGGCCGTCGAGGCGGCCATCGTCGCGCGCCACGCGCCAGCGGCACCGGCCGCGCCGGTGTCGGGTGCGGAGGAGGTCGAGCGGCTCGCGGACCTGCACCAGCGGGGCATCCTCTCGGACGAGGAGTTCACGGCGGCGAAGGCGCGGGCGCTCGGTCTCTGAACGGGTGGCGGCCCCGCCGTCCGGGTGTCGTCGCTGTCACCGGAGGTCGGGGCGTGTTCTTGGTGTGCCGCGAGCGGGCGGTGTGCGGCCCAGGGGCCAACGCTCCGCCCGCTCGCGCGCTTTTCGGTTGTGGAACAAGGTCCGCCCCCGGGAGCTCGTGCAGCTCGACCGGGGGCGGACGGTGTCGCGCCACCAGCACGCCCGGGAGCGAAGCGGGCACACGTGTAGCGCTGCATCGAAGTGTGGCCGACCTGCGCGTCTATTGCAAGTAGCTGCGCGTGCGTGATGTGGTGGACGGTTTGGGCGCGTGTGTCTTGGCGGCCTCGTAGACCTGTGCGAGGTCTACGAGGGTGCGGCGGTTCTCGCGCCCGTGCGGGGTGAGCCAGCCCTTGCGGAGCCAGTCACGGATCGTTGCGGGGGAGCGGTTCACGGCAACCGCAGCCGCGTGCGTGTCTACAAGTTGTGTCACGGGAGGGGGTACCTTTTCCGATCATGGGACTGCTGTCGCAAGCGTTGGGAGCCTGGTACGGCCCTTCTCACGCACGAAACGAGCTGGTGATTCCCGGGTCCGGGGATGTGCATGTACGGGTGTTTAGCGGCGTGGTGACCGTGACGGACGTGCAAGAGGCGCTCGAGATGGCGGAGCGGGTCTTCAGGTTCGAGGCGGCGACGTATGCGCCTCCCGGCTCGGCGGTGGTCGTTCGCGGCCACTCGGGCACTGGAGGCTTCCGTGAGGGGGTGAAGGTTGCGGACCTCGCAGGAGCCGAGTGGCATAGCGCCCGATTTGAGGTCGGCTTCGCCACGGAGAACGGGAATCCCCATGACGAGTGGGGTCGCTACCAGTGGCATGAGGCGGTACGTTTCGACATCAACGGGTACGAGTCCTCGCTCACCGCGAGCGTGAAGCCAACTGAGGTCGCTGCCGCAGCGCCCGACTCAACCTCTCTGCGTGCGCATCAAGCGGCCCTGACCACTCTCCTCGCGGGGCGACGTCGTAGAACTCCGCCGGTCAGGCGACGGCAGGTCTGGGCAGCAGCTGCGCCGGCACTCATTGTCGCGTCTTGGCTCTGGGCGATGCTCGCTACAGCTCCGCCGTTCGCCTTCTGGTTGTTCGCCGGAGTGCTGGCCCTCTTCGCATGCGGCTCCCTGTATCGCCTCTTCGGGCCCAAGCGTCCGGCCGGAACTCTCGGTCCGACCCCCGAAACCAACGGTCGACTGATGGTCGACCTCACGCCTCGCGACAAGGTTCTCGCCGAACGAGCGAATCGTCGTGCCGACTTCAAGTCGAAGATCGTCGGTGCCGTCGTGTTCAGCCCGATTGCCGCTGCGGCCGGCGCGTGGATTCTGTCCGTGGTCGGCCCGAGATAATGACCACGCAAGACGCTCGAGCGGAACCGGCAGGGACCTAGTTTTGCCAACGAGCAGGGGCGCTCAAACGGCAGTCTCGGTTCCTTCCCGGATCGTCTTGATGGTGGAGTCGAGCACGCGCAGGACGCTGCGACGGACGGCCTGTAGCTCCGGGTTGTACTTGCTCACGGCCTGGTCGGACGCGAACCGGTGGCGGGCCGCCTCGACGTGGTGCGCGGCGAGCGCGCGGTCGGCTTCGGTCGGGGGCGGGGTCGGCCAGAGGACGGTGACGGGGTAGGCGAGGTCGGTCGACTCGATGCCCTCGGTGAAGCCGGTGGGGAGCCAGGGGCGCGGGCCACCCGCGTTCTCGACGACGGTGCCGTTCGCGTCCCGCAGGACGGAGCGGGCCTCAAGGCCGTCGGCCTGATCGGGCCTGGTCAAGGTTGTGACCGGGGCGTCGCCGTCGGTCGGTGCAGAGCGCGCGGGCTCAAGGAGCACCGCCCCGGCCTTCGCGACGGTGAATGAGGAGACGAGGGTCGGTCCGGTGATCGAGAACCTCTCCCCGCCAGACGACGGGCGGGAACCTACCTTCACGGCCGCGCCTGGGCAGCCGCGCCCGTCGGTGAAACCGACGCGTGCGCCGAGCGGGAGGGCGTCGAGCTCGGCCCTGCTGAGGGTGGTCTGGTCGGTGTTCGTCATGCGGGCACCTCCTGGGTGCGAAGGAAGTCGGACACGGTGGTCTTGCTGAGGCCGACGGCGGCGGCGATGGAGCGGACAGACTGTCCGTCCGCCTTGAGGCGGAGGATCGTGTCCGCGTGGTCGGTGGTTCGGGACGGGCGGGGTTGTCCGGCGACGCGGTGTCGGCGGACGGTGCGGCGTCGGGTGGTGGTGTGGCCGAGGTCGTCGAGGAGGCCCGCCCAGTCCGTCCGGGCGGTCCGTCCGGTGTCCACCGGCACGGCGGGCGCAGCGTCCGGGGTGTCCGCCTGTCCGCCGTCCGGGTGGGGTGCGAAGCTCACGCCCACGACGACGTGCGCGGCGGCGAGCGTCATGAACGGGAACATCGCGGCCAGGCCAGCACCGACCGCGCCCTGCCAGCCCTTGGGGCCGGAGTCCCACGCGTGCAGCGCGTTGAGGGTGGACGAGACGGTGGTGAGGGCCCAGACGAGCGTCCACGCGAGCCGGGCGCGCTGTCCGCGGTGCGTCCGGACGGACGCGGTGACGACGTACGCGAGCATCGCGACCTCGAGCGCGACGGGCACGAGCCACGCGAGGTGGGCGGGGATCGCGGCCCATGGCGCGGCGGCGGACACGCCGGTGAAGGACAGCGTGAACGAGGCCGCGGCGACCGCGACGAGCACGACGAGCAGGCTCGCCAGGACGAACGGGTGGTCGGCGTTGAGCCGGGCGGGTCGGTGCGTGCCCGACGTCGGGCCGGTGCGGGACGTGACGGTCATGGTGCTCGCTCGCTCTCGGGTGTTGGTCTCCGGCGCGCTGTCCGGGACGGGAGTGGTGTCCGGCGTCCGGGCCGGACG
This sequence comes from Cellulosimicrobium sp. XJ-DQ-B-000, assembly GCF_031119065.1. Classification (NCBI taxonomy): domain Bacteria; kingdom Bacillati; phylum Actinomycetota; class Actinomycetes; order Micrococcales; family Promicromonosporaceae; genus Cellulosimicrobium; species Cellulosimicrobium sp. XJ-DQ-B-000. Next base: position 294,735 of record NZ_JAVHYN010000001.1, on the reverse strand, counting down.
GGCGGACGCGGTCACGCGTTCACCCAGTCGCGCCCGCGGTACCGGACAGGGTCCTGCCACGGCTCGCCGGGACCCTCGGCGAAGAGAGACAGCCCCTCCGCGGCGTCCTCGGCGCGCTCGGACGGACCGACGCGCCACACCGGGTCGGACGCCCACGCGGCACCGAGCTCGAAGAGAAGCTCGGGGAGCTGCTCGGCCGCCTCCTCGCGGAGCGCGTCGATCGTGCGGTCCAGACCGGCGTACTCGAGCGGGAACTCGACGACGAGCGTGTCCATCACGCCACCTCTCCGAGAATCGCGGCCCGCACGGCATCAGCCGCGTGCCCCTCGTGCTCGGCGATCCGCTCGCGGCGGGACTCGGTCCAAGTCGTCTCCCACCCGCACGTGCAGCGGAGCGCCCAGCGGGCTCCACGCCCTCCCCACTGCCCTCCGAGTACGCGGTGTGCGCCCAGCGTCCGGGCGATCACGTCGTCGGCGGGGTCGTGCAGGGCGGCGGACACGGTGGCGCGGGCCAGGCGCTCGGCGTACCGCTCGGTCGACTCCGGATCGATGATGGTGACCTTGAGCAGCGCCTCGGTGGCGCGGGCCAGTGCGGGCGTGCTCATCGGGTCGCCTCGGCGTGCGCGCGGACCGCGACGGTGAGCGCCGTCGAGAGCGCGGACTCCCGGAGGCTGCTGCCGTCGGGGTTGGCCCACTGGTCGACGAGCTCGCGCGCGGCGTCGACGACGGGGCGCGCCGCGAGCAGCGCGGCACCGTTGGCGGCGGCACGCCGCTCCGCGGTGAGACGGACGTCGCGCTCCGCGGCGAGCTCGGCGGCGAACGCCTCGGCCTTCGCGCGCTCGACGACGAGGGCGTCCTGCGCGCGCTGCGTCTCCTGCCGGGACTCGGCGAGGATCGACTCGAGCGTCGCGATGCGGACGGCGTGCTCGACGTCGACCTGGTGCGCGACGCCCGGCGGCGTCCCGACGAGGAGGGACGCGAGGCTGTCCGGCGAGTAGGCGCGGCGTGCCTGCGGGGGAGGGGCGACGAGGGTCGTGCCGCCGTTCTCCGCGACGACCGCGCACACGTCCGGCACGGCAGCGACGGCGGGGCGGTGGCCGGTGGTGGTCCCGCCGTCGATGGGCTCGAAGTCGTCGCGTGCGGCGAACTGGATGCGGTTGCCGTCGGCGTCGGGCTTGTCGAGTCGGATGACGTAGTCGTAGGCGCGGCCGACGGCGGCCTTGTCGCGGTGGTCGACGACGGTCGCGGTCGCTCCGTCGGTGCAGCGGACTCGGGTGCCGACGGGCACGCGGTCGGTGATGGTGGTGGTCATGGTTCGCTCCATGTGGTCGGTCGTCTACAACGGGTGGACGTTCAGGGCGTGCGTCGGTGCGCGCGGTACGCGATGAGGACCCCCAGGGTGATCGCGAGGCCGAGGGTTGCTCGGCCGTCGAGCCCGCCGGCGGCGGGCGGGGCGAGGATCACGGAGGCGAGCAGGCCGACCGTGACGGCGACGGCCGCGAGGGCGAGCGGTCTCATGCGAGCCTCCGGGCGGTGAGTCGGGGCCGGGCCTCGGTGCGCTCGACGATCGTCTGGTCGACGGCGGCCGAGGCGGGCAGGGGCTCGGTGTCGAGGCCCAGCATGGTGAGGAGCTCGCGTGCGTCGTCGGTGCTGGTCGAGTGCTCGGCGACGGTGACGCGCGCGGAGTGCGTGAGGTCGGCGGTGCCGTTGAGGGCTGCGCGTCGGGCCATGGGTTCGCTCCCTGGACGAGTGTCTAGTTTCAGTGGACGGGGAGGGCGCGGGTCGACCGTCCTTGGTCGGGTCGACCCGCGCCCGGGTCACGCCGCCTTGGTCACGCCGGGAGGCGCGGCCGTGGCGATGTTGGCGAGGACGTCCGCGACGGCGGGGATGAGTGCCGCCGGGATGGGCTCGTCGTCGGTGACGGTGATGCTCACCGCGACGCCGTCCTGGTCGGTCCAGACTGCCTGGACCGTCACGACGCGTGCGGGTTCCCCGTCAGGGCCGATCGGGCCCCACCCGAGGGTGACAGGCTCCTTGTGGGAGAACCCGTCGTCGTCGATCGGGCTCCAAGCGGGGTGGGTCATGTTCGCTCCTTCCCGTCTACTAGTTGTAGACGATAGTGCACAGTTCGTTGTGATGTCTACCTCTCGCCGCGGTCGCATCCGAACATGCACACCCGTTCTAGTTCGAACACGTGTTCGAACCATAGCGGGTCGCGGACGGACCTGGCTCCCAGCTCGCCCGGTCATCACCCCCCGACCTGGGACGACGTCGCCGAAGAGTGCACGAGCCGCGACGCCGAAAGAGGCCACCGACCCCCGCAGCCCGGCATCCCGCACGCCACAGTCGCGGACTCCGGCTCAAGCCACAGCGACTGCATCCCGCACACGTGGCACTCCGCCTCGAGCCGGTACGCGCCCGACACAATGCCGAGGACGACCCCCGCCCGGTGGTGCAGACGGAACCCGTCCCGAGCGACCTCGTCGCCGAGGTCCGGGTCCTGCTCGTACACGCCCGGAAGGCTTGCGGCGAGGAACGCGACCCCGGTCGGCACCGACCTCGTGCTGCCGAGGCCCATGCGCAGCGTGCCGCGCACCGTCGGGACGAACCGCTCGACGAACGCCTCGACCTCGCGCATGAGGTCGATCACGTCCACCCGGACCGGGACCCGCGGCCCAGCGTGCGCCGGGCCGGACGGGCCGTCCTTCGACCCGCCCGAGCCCGCCGGCACGAGGCCGTGCAGCTCGATCCACCGCTCGCCGACCTCGCGCACGACCCGCGCCGCCTTGGTCACGTACTGCGCGAGCTCGCGGGCCCGCTGCTCCTCGTACAACCTCGTGCTCACTCGTCCCCCTCCGGCGTCGTGTTCCCCTCGGCGGCGGCTCGGCGCGCACGCTCGACGAGCTCACGCCCGAGCCGGGCCCGCTCCTCCTGCTCGGGGCTGAGGTCGTGGTCGCAGACCCGCGCGCCCTTGCCCGGCACGGAGATGTACCCGCGCTCGTCGCACAGCGGGCAGAAGCGGATCGCGGCCCGCGCCTGCACGGCGGCCGTGTGGCGCTCCTGACGCTGCCGCTCGGCCTCGGCGTGCGCGGCGTCCTTGGCTGCCTGCTCGGCGCGCTCCCGGGCGGCCTTGCAGCCCCAGCACGGGGGAGCGTCGTCGTCGAGCTGGTGGCGGGTGCACCGGTCCGGCCGCGTCAGCGGCACGGGCCCGGGTGCGATGTTCCCTCCGAGGTCCTCGAAGGGGGAGGGGTCGTCGCGGTCGTCGTCGCGCGCTGGTGACGCCCCCTCGGAAGCCTCCCCCTTCGGACGGTTAGTGGATGGTTCAAAGGATGGTTCCCCGGACACCCACGTCCCCCCGTCCCGGACACCCACGTCCCCCCGTTCGGACACCGGCGTCCCCCCGTCGCCGCCACGGGAGGACGTGCGTGTCCCCCCGTTCGCGGGACGGGCGGACACTGACGTCCCCCCGTCGACGAGGCGGTGCCGCGCCGTCCGGTCGCAGTTCGACGGGCACGCGACGAGCACCTCGTACAGGTTCGGGCGACGGTCGCCCGGGGTGCTCCGGTCACCGCCCCCGTTCACGTGCACGCGAATCTCGCCGAGCGCCTCAAGCTCGCGCAGCGACCGCCGCACGGTGCGCTCGTCGACCCCGCCGGCGTACCGCGCGAGGGTCGACAGCGCGGGCCACGCCCCGCCGTCGCCGTCGTGGTTCGCGATGCCGAGGAGCACGAGCTTCGTCGTGCCCTTCGCCCGCGAGTGATGCAGGGCGAGCGCCATGGACTCCACGCTCACGGTGCACCGCCTCCTTCCGGGTGGAGCTCGAGCACGACGACGTGGTCGCCGCGCTCCGTGTGGTTCTCGGATCGGTCGTAGGTCTCGGGGCGCACGTGCCGGGGCCCGTCACCGGCGAGCACGCCCGCGGTGACGAGGCCGTCGAGGAGCGCCTTGCAGGTCGGGTGCCCGTTCGCGGCGTCGCCGTGCTTCCACCCGGTGCCCTTCGGGTATGCGATGCGCCAGACGGCGTGCACACGGCCCGTGACGGGCGCGAGGGACTGCTCCTCGGCTGCGCCCTTCGCGAGCTCCTGCAGGGCCCGCACGAGGCGCGCCTTGTACGCGTGGTTCGTGATGGGCCGGTTCGACGTCAGCCACAGCGCGGGCGGCACGACGAAGCGCAGCGTCGGCGGCCCCAACGTGGCGGCGTGGCAGCCGCACGCGCACGGCGCGGGCTCGTCGACGTCGAAGTCCCACGCGTCGCCCGTGCACGCCTTGTGCTTCCCCTGGCCGCAGTCCGGCGAGTAGGACAGCGCGCGCATGACGTCGCCGCTCACGCTGCCTCACCCCACATCTGGTCGACGTACTGTCGCTCGAACTCCGCGTACGTCATCCGCCCGTGCCGGGCCCACCACGCGCGCAGCTCCTCCGACGCCCACCGGTCCGCTCGCTGGTGCGACCCGATGAACAGCGAGTACGTGTCGACCCGCTCGCGCTGCCCATCACGGTTGAGCAGCACGCCGCCGAGCTCGTCGAGCGCGCGCCGGTACTGGCCCTCGCGGTAGTCCTCGAACGCCTTCCGGCACGCGCGGTATTGGTCGAGCGCGGCCTCGAAGATCACACTCACCCCGCGTCACCGCCCTCGTGCGTCGCGCGATGCCTCGCGAGGACCTCCGGTGTCACGTGCAGCACGCGACCCCCGCGTGTGACCGAGACCGTCGCGGCGTGGTGGTCGACGAAGCGCTGACACACGGCGCACCACAGGGGGACGGTGGTGCCCTCTTCGGCGCTCACGCCGCCACGTCCTCTCCGGTGATCGCGGCGACGACGGTCGCGACGAGGTCGCGTGCGGCCGGCGGGGTTACGGCGTTGCCGGAGAGCTTCACCTGCTCGCGCCGGTTGCCGACCATGACGTAGTCGGCGGGGAACGCCATGGCCTGCTTGATCTCGTCGGGCTCGAGCATCCGGAAGCGGACGTCGTCGATGTTGACGGTGCCGCCCGTGAGGAGCGACTGGTGCCCGGCGGTGGTGACGGTCCGCACCGGCTCGGACGCGGGCGTGGTCATCTCCGCGCCGCCGCCGTTGTTCCGGTGGATCAGCGCGTGGTGGTTGCCGGACGCCGTGACGGTCGCCAGCGGGTCGCCGGCGAGCCGCGCGGTCGACCCGCCGCCGCGGAGCTCGGCGATGAACGGCGGGTGCACGAGCGCCTTGCTCGTGTCGTTCGCGGTGAGCGTCGGCATCGCGTCGTCGAGGTTCCGCGCCCGGTACTCGAACCTCCGGTCGAGGAGGAACGGCGGGAGCGCAAGGCCGGTCTCGTTGCGGGTCGTCATGGTGCGCGCGGCCTCGGCGGCGATGCGCGCTTCCTTCCCTTCGCGGCCCTCGACCGGGACCATGAGCGGGTGGTACGCGAGGCCCTTGGACTCGCGGGTGTGCATCGTCTGCGTCGGGTCGGTGATCGGCCACGCCCGGTAGTACGACGCGGGGTTGCCGAACCCGGGGTGCTTCGGGTCGGCGGCGTCGTAGGGGTTGCCGCCGTTCTCCGCGAGGATCGGGGACCAGTACCGCTCGATCCCGACCTGGATGCGCCGCATCGTCTTCTCGGCGAGCGGCTTGTCGCGGTCGCCGATCCGGACGCCCGGGTTCGTCCAGTCGATGATCGAGCTCGCCGGAAGCCACGCCGGCTCGACGACCTCGTTGCGGCACGCGACGTTCGGGCAGCGGTAGAGGTACTGCGAGCGGTACCGGCCCGGGCGGGCCTGCCCGTCGCCCTTCTTCCACCACTGCATGGCGTCGACGACCTCGTCGCAGCGCGGGCAGTACGCGCGCGGACGCTGCATCCGCTCGAAGTCGGGCGCGCGCTCGCCCTGCCGCCAGAACGCGATGTAGACCCGGTCGCGAGACTGCGGCGCGGGCAGCCCGTAGCCCTGCGCGTGCATGCTGTTCATCGACACGATGTGGTGGCGGTAGCCCATGGCGTGCATCGCGCCGAGCCAGGACTGGAAGAGGCCGCCCTTGACGCCCCACTCGGCGGACCAGTCGACGACCTCGACGACGTTCTCGACGAGCACGGCCCGGTAGTGGTGGGTCTCGGCGAACCGAACGACGTCCCACATGGTCGCGCGGGACCGCTCGGCGGCCTCGTCCGGGAGCACGTCCCCGAACAGGTCGGGCTGCTTGTGCTGCTTGCGGCCCTTCGCGCGCGAGTGGTTGGTGCACTCCGGGGAGGCCCAGAGGATGTCGGTCGTCGGGACGTACCGAGGGTCGGTGTTCGAGATGTCGGCCTGCAGGTGGTCGACGTCGGGGTGGTTCGTGTTGTGCGTCTCGATCGCACGGTCCCAGTGGTTTGCCGCGAGCCGGACGGACACGCCAGGGACGGACACCGCGCCCGTGGACGAGCCGCCAGCGCCGCAGAACAGGTCGGTCATGGTGAGGTTGGACATCGAAGTTCGCTCCTTCGTCTATTACTAGTGGACGTTGACGGCGCGCCAGAGACGCGCCTTGCCGCCGTTGGCCGACCGCCCGACCTCGTCCGGCACGACCTCGACCAGGCCGTCGTCCACGAGCTCGTGGCAGCGCGTCCGGATCGACGACGCCGTCGCGTGCGGCCAGTCGAGCTCGTCGACGCCGCGGCGCGTGAACGCCCGGATGAGGTCGTCGTGCGTCAGGGGTCCGTCCTCGGTCAGGACCGTCAGGACGCACGCCCGGACGGTCGGCTCGTGCTTCTCCGCGCGCCTCGCCGCGAGGTGCGACGTCTCCGGGTCGGTGCGGCGGGCGAGGGCGGTGCTCATGTCGTGCTCCTTCGTGTCGTCGGGACGAACGCACGGCCGTCGGGCAGGACCCAGGTCCGGCCGTGCAGGTGCAGGGGAGTGGTGGCGGGGTCGGCGTGCGAGGCGACCATGAAGCCGAGCCGGGTCGCGTCCGCCGGGTGGTGGTGCACCCAGTCGTGGCAGTGCCGGTGCAGCGCGACGAGGTTCTCGAGCGAGTCCTCGCCGCCGCGCGACCGCAGCTTGCGGTGGTGCGCGTCGAACGCGTTGCCCGCGAGCGGGATGCGGCACAGGTCGCAGCGCCCGCCCGCGCGGGCGTACACGTCCATGCGCAGCCGCGCGGGGATGACGTGCGGCACGTACCGCTTCGTCCGCGCGCGAGGCTTCGGGGGCGTCGCGGACCGCGCGAGCGGGGTGCGCCGGGTCAACGGCTTCGACCGCTTCACGCCGTCGGCTCCGTGGCCGCGCCGGCGAGCATGCGGCACCGTTCCATCGCTTCGGGGTGCGTCGGCGCGGTCACGACCGTGCCGGTAAGGCGGTCGAACGCGTACCAGAGGCCCGTGAGCCGCGAGCACCCGACCTTGAACCGAGCCCGCGGCCTCACTCGGCACCCGCCTCGTCCGCGCCGAGCAGCTCGAACAGGTCGGCGAGCACGAGGTCGCCGAGCTCGACCGGGCCGGACTCGGCGACGTCGGAGAGCGCGAGGGAGCGCGCGCCGGCGAGTGTGAACCGGCGGTGCCCGGTGGCCTGCACGACGACGTCGGTCTCGAACGCGAGGTCGCGCTGCGTGCGGATGCGGCCGAGCGCGTCGTCGACGATCGTCTCGCCGTCGACCCGGGCCGTGAGGACGACCGGGCCGGGGAACGTGCGCAGCACGGTGAGGAAGTCGGCCCACGTCGAGTTCACCGCGGCCCACCCGCCGGGCCCCAGGTCGCGCCCGCCTCGCTGCGCCTCGCGCGACAGCACCGCCCAGAGGCTGGTCGCGCCGTCGATCGCGAGGACGTTCAGCCCGCCGGGCGTCGGCTCGGCGGCGCACTCGGCCTGGATCGCGGCCGTGATGTCGGCCCACGTGCCGTCGTGCTCGACGAGCTCGGCGCGCGCGCCGGGGATCGCGCCGTAGGCGTCCATCGCGCCCTGGTCGCCGCCGACCTCGACGACGGCGAGCCGGGCGACGCGACGATCGGCGGAAGCCGCGGCGAGAGCGTAGGACTTGCCGACCTTCGGTCCGCCGGCGAGGAGCACGAGCGGGTGCTGCGCGGTGCCGGTCAGCGGTCGGGTGCGACGCTCGCGCGGCGCGGCCGGGGCCTTGCCCGTGCGGGCCGCGACGACGTCGAGGAGCGACGTGCGGGAGGTAGTGGAGTCGGTGGTCATGGTCATCCCTTCACGCGGAACGAACGTCCCGTCTTGGTGGGTCGCCAGGTGGCGAGGATCGTGCCGAACTCGTCGGCGAGAGCGGTGTGGTCGCCGAGCGCGCGCTTCACGAGGAAGCCGCTCCGGTCCATGTCCTCGATCGCCTCGTCGCGACGACGGCGTGCGTCGACGTAGTCGGCGAAGGCCGCGAGGACCGCGTCGTCCGCGACGAGCGGGTCGAGGTCGAGGTCGCCCGGGTGCACGACGGCGAGGTCGGCGCGGTCGGCGTAGGTCAGCGGGGGAGGGGTGCGCCCGTCCACGAACTGCGACCACCACTCGCCTGCGTACTCCGTCATCCGCGCGATGACCGCGTCGTCCCGCTCGACGCGGAACGGCTCGGGCATGTACTGGCCGCCGACGAGCACCGCGACGAACGCGTGGTCGTAGCCCGTAACTGCGAGCTGCTGCTGCACCTGGACGAGGATGTGCGTCGGCGGGACGCCGTCGAGCCAGTGGTGGCGGTACATGTGCTCGCTGACGGTCTTGACCTCGAGCGGGCACGTCGGCGCGGCGTCGCGCTGGCCGCGCGGGACGAGGAGGCGGTCGAGCGTCGCGAGCATCCACGGGTGCTCCTCGTGCGCGAGGAGGCCCGGCGTCGGCGCGATCTTGCCGAGGTCGGGGTGCCGGGTCGCGACCTTACGCGCGACGACGGCCTCGAGCTCGGAGCCCCACTCAGCGGCCTCGGACACGACGCGGTCGACGGGCCGTGCGGCGGTGACCTTGTCGGCCCACACCGAGTACGGCGTCGCCCACGGGTTGAGGCCGAGGACGGCCGACGTGTCGGACGCACCGAGCCCGGTGCGGCGCGCGCGCAGCCACGGGAGGCGCGAGCGGCGGTACTCGGCGGCGGGGAGGATGAGCCGCCCGCGGAGTCCGTCAGGAAGCGTCGTCGTCACCGGTGGCCTCCTCGTACTCGCTCTCGACGGCGGCGACGCACTCGCGGCACAGGTCGCCGTCGTGCTCGACGGGCTCGTCGTCGCAGCGCAGGCACCGCCGCTCGTCGTGCCGCTCGACCTCGTTCGCGAGGTAGGACTCGAAGCTCACTGGACGCCGCCGAGCGGGTCGCCGTTCTTGTGCGCGAACAGCCGCTCGACGGGCTCACCGAGGACGCTCGCGAGGACCTTCGCGCGCTCCTCGTCCATGGCGTACCGCTGGCCGTCGCGCACGAGGTTGTTGATCGCGGAGCGCGACTGCCCGGTCTTCTCCTGCAGCTCGCGGTAGGACAGGCCGCTCTTCTTGATCGCCGCCGCGAGCGGACCGCGCTTCGCGATCACCGTCAGCTTGCTGGTCTTCGTGGTCACGGTCACCCCTCGTAGTCGAACGTCTATTACTAGTAGACGCCACGAAGGTAGCACCAGGCGCGGCCATCGTCTATCCCTACTGGTCAGCGAGCCGTCCACTGCTAGACGCGATCGTCTACAACTTGTAGACTCCCGCGCATGAACGATGGAGCGAACCCGAGCATGCCCACGCGGTTGAGCCTCGCCGAGCTCATCCGCCGACACCAAGACGCGACGGGGGACTCCTACGCGGACATCGCCCGCGCCGCCGGCCTCTCGAAAGCGCGCGTCGGGCAGCTCGCGATCGGCACCGGCGCGAAGCTCCCGCGCGACGAGACCCTGACCAAGCTCGCCAAGGGCCTACGGCTACCGCCCGAGGTCGTGAAGCGCGCTGCGCTCGTCTCGTCCGGCATCGCGGAGAGCGACACGTTCCCCGACTCCGACATCAGCGTGATCGCGGACCGCCTGCAGCAGATCACCCCGCAGTCGCGCCAGATCATCGCCGACCTCGTCGACGTCGTCTGGGCGCGCGAGACCAAGGATGGGTAGGCCGCCCCTCCCCGTCGGCACGTGGGGGACCGTCTTCGTGACCGCGCTCCCGCGAGGCGGCTACCGGGCCCGGACGCGGTTCCGCGACTACGACGGCGTCACGCGCCTCGTCGAGCGCACCGGCCGCACGAAGAACGCCGCCCGCTCGGCGCTCACGACGTACCTCACCGAACGCTCCGCGCCCGCCGGCGACGACATCACCGCTGACACGCGGCTCCGCGTCGTCGCGGAGGTCTGGCACGCCGAGGTGCGCGCACGCGACCTCGCCGCGGGCACCGTGCGCCGCTACCGCGAGGTGCTCGACGACCATGTCCTTCCGGGCGTCGGCGGGCTCCTCGTGCGCGAAGCGACCGTGTCCCGGCTCGACGCGTTCCTCAAGGGCGTCACGACCCGCGTCGGTGCGCCCACCGCCAAGCTCTGCCGAACCGTGCTGTCCGGCACGCTCGGGCTCGCCGTGCGCCACGGCGCGGCCACCGCAAACCCGGTCCGCGACGTCGCCGACATCACCGTGACCCGGCCCGAGTCGCGCGCGCTCACGCTCGAGGAAGTCGCAACGCTGCGCGCCGCCGCCCTCGCCTGGCAGGAGGGTCGCCCGATCAAGCCGACGAGCGGCTACATCGAGCCCGCGCGCGGCCCGCGCCGCGCCGACGACCTCCTCGACATCGTCGACGTCCTCCTCGCGACCGGCGCGCGCATCGGCGAGCTCCTCGCGATCCGGTGGGCCGACGTCGAGCTCGACCCCGACCACGCGGCCGTGACGATCACCGGCACGATCATCAACGTGAAGGACGACGCCGGGCGCTGGCACCTCGAGCGGCAAGCGCACCCGAAGACGTCGACGTCGCGCCGCCGCCTACTCCTCCCGCGCTTCGCCACGGACACGCTCCTGCGCCGCCGCGTCACGCAGCCCGCGGGCAACGTGCACGACCTCGTGTTCCCGTCCAGGAACGGCGCGCTGCGCGACCCGAACAACGTCCGCAAGACGTGGCGGAAGGTGCGCGACCAGGCCGGGTTCGGGTGGGTCACCCCGCACACGTTCCGCAAGACCGTCGCGACGCTCATCGACGCGAACGCCGACCTCGCCGCTGCGGCCGGGCAGCTCGGCCACGCCGGGACCGACGTCACCGCTCGCCACTACGTCCAGAAGACCCACGCCGGGCCCGACGTCCGCGCCGTGCTCGACACCATCGTCCCGAGGGGGAAGCCATGACGCTCACCGAGTTCCTGCTCGCCCGCATCGAAGAGGACGAAACCGCCGCACAAGACGCCGAACCCGGGCCGTGGACGCTTGATCGCGAGAGCCTCCCACAGGCGATCATCGGCGCAGACGGCGACCCCGTCATCCGCGCGGCCAAGGGCGAGCGTGACTGGACCTTCCAGACCTCCGAAGTCGCGTACCACGTCGTCCGCCACGACCCGGCGCGCGTGCTGACGGAGTGCGAGGCCAAGCGCCGCATCGTCGACTACCGCGAGCAGTGCGAGCGCGACCGCGACGAAGCGCCTCGAGAGGCCCGCGACCTGTTCGCTGCCCGGCTCCTGGCGTTCGACGCCACGCTCCGGGCTCTCGCGCTGCCCTACGCGGGCCACCCCGATTACGACGAGGCATGGCGTCCATGACCGTCCTGCGAGTCCGCCTCGACCTGTCCAGCGACCGCTACGGCGAGCACTCCTTCGAGCGGGAGATGCCTGCTGCCCCGAGGGCGGGAGACTGCGTCGACATCGACTCGAAGCGGTTCACCGTGGCGGGTGTCATGTGGACGCCGGACTCTCCGGACGTGGACGTCGTTGTCTCGATGCGCTGACCTGCGCGTTTCCGTGGGGAAAACGTGGGCACCGAGGAAAGTAGACGAAATGCGTAGACGGCCCGTGCCAGCGTTTGCGCTGGTCACGGGCCGTTTCGGTGGTGCCCCGAGCAGGACTCGAACCTGCAACCTACGGATTAGAAGGCCGTTGCTCTATCCATTGAGCTATCGAGGCGCGCGCCCATCGTAGTGGGCGCCGGGCGTGCTCGGGAGGTGGGGCCGCGGTGGTGGAGCCGCAGGTCGGGTGGTCGTGCGTCGTCCGGCGCGTGCGTTTGGCGGGGCCCTCGACAGCGGTCACTATGAACCAGTGAGAACCCCAGACGCCGCCACGAGCGACGCGAGCGCCACCTCGGCCGGCCGGTCGCCGGGCTCGTGGCGCCCCGCTCAGGCGACCGAGGAGCTCGGTGTCACGGTCTTCGACGTCGCGCGCGACCTGCGCCGCGACGTGGCGGACGTGCGCCTCCCGCTCGCGATCGACGGCGCGACCGAGGCCGACGCCTCGCGCCGTCGTCTGCTCACCCAGCTCGACGAGCACCTGCTGCCGCGGCTGCGGGAGCTGTCCTCGCCCGCGATCGTGGTCATCGCGGGGTCGACGGGGGCGGGCAAGTCGACGCTGTACAACTCGCTGCTCGGCGAGGAGGTGTCGCAGGCAGGCGTGCTGCGGCCCACGACGCGCGAGCCGGTGCTCGCGTTCAACCCGCTCGACGCGGACGTCATCGTCGAGGGCCCGGTGACGCGCGTGGCGCGCGTGATCGACCACGACGGCGTGCCGCGCGGCACGGGCCTGCTCGACGCCCCGGACCTCGACTCGCTGCTGTCGGAGAACCGCGACACGGCCAGCCTGCTCCTCGAGGCGGCGGACCTGTGGCTGTTCGTCACGACCGCGTCGCGCTACGGCGACGCGCTGCCGTGGCAGGCGCTGTCGCGCGCGAAGGAGCGCGGCGCGAGCGTCGCGATGGTCCTCAACCGCGTCCCGCGCGAGACGCTCACGACGATCCGCGGCGACCTGCTCCAGCGGCTTCGCGACCACGGCATGGACGGCGTGCCGCTGTTCGTCGTGCCCGACGTCGGCCCGCACGAGGGCCTGCTCGACCGCTCGGTCGTCGCGCCGGTCGCGCGCTGGCTGACGATGCTCGCGGGCCCGGACCGCTCCCGCGCGGTGATCGTGCGCACGCTCAAGGGGTCGCTCGCGGCCCTGCCCGACTGGGTCACCGGCGTCTCGGACGCGGTGGAGGAGCAGGTCGAGGCCGCGGCGGACCTGCGCTCCGCCGTCGAGCGGGCGCTGCCGCCGGTGCAGGAGACCGTGCGCCGCACCGCGCTGGACGGCGCCGTCGCGCACGGGTCGCTCGAGGCGCGCTGGGCCCAGGTGACGGGTGCCGCGCGCGTCGACCGCGTCAAGGTGCGGGGCGGCGTCGTGCGGTCGTCCCGCCGCCGGGGCCGCGCGCGCGACCTGGTGCTCGCCCCGCTGCTCGACGAGACCCGCGACGCGGCGCGCCGCACGCTCGCCGCGGACGGCGTCCTCGCGTACGAGGCGCTGCGGGCGGCGCTCGACGGCGACCGCCCGCTGCCGGGCGGGGCCGCCGTCCTGCCCGCCGAGGACGCCGCCGCCGCGCGCCGGGAGGCGTCCGCGACGACCCAGGTGCAGCAGTGGGCGACGCGCGCCGAGCACGTGGTGACCGCGCTCGGGGCGCCGTCGGCGTCGGAGGCGGGCCGTGCCGCGGTGAAGGCCTTCGGGGAGACGGGCGTCGCGGCGCTGCTCCTCGCCGGCGCGGCAGGGAACGACGACGCCGCCCGGCTCGTGCGCACCGTGCTCGCGGACGAGGGCGACGAGGCGGTCGCCGCGCTGCGCGACGACCTCGCCGACCGGGCCGCGACCATGGTCGAGCGGGAGGCCGAGCCGGTCCTCACGACGCTCGCCGACCCTGCGCTCGCCGCGGACGCCGCCGTCGGCCTGCGCCTACGACTCGCCGAGCTGAGGAGGCTCATGTGACGTCCCACGACGCCCAGCTGCGCGCCCGGGTCGACGACCTCGCGCGCGCGGTGGACCTCGCGGGCGACCGCCTCGACCCCGCCGTCGCGGCCCAGGTGCGCGACGCGATCGGCGGCGTGCGCGAACGGCTCGCGCTCGGCGTCGACCACACCGTCGTCGCGCTCGCGGGCGGCACCGGGTCGGGCAAGTCGAGCCTCTTCAACCGGGTGTCGCGCCTCGATTTTGCCGACGTCGGCGTCAAGCGGCCCACGACGGCCCGGGTCACGGCGTGCTCGTGGAGCGACGCCGCGACGGCGCTGCTCGACTGGCTCGACGTCGACCCCGAGCGTCGCATCACGCGCGACGGCGAGCTCGACGCCGAGGACGAGTCGGCGCTCGGCGGCCTCGTCCTGCTCGACCTCCCGGACCACGACTCGATCGAGCCCGCCCACCGCGCGGTCGTGGACCGGGTGCTGCCGCTCGTCGACCTGCTCGTGTGGGTCGTCGACCCGCAGAAGTACGCCGACGACGCGCTGCACTCGGGCTACCTGCAGAAGTCGACGGGGCTCGAGGGCTCCATGGTCGTCGCGCTCAACCAGATCGACACCGTCCCCGAGGCGCGCCGCGCGTCGCTCGTCGAGGACATGGGCCGCCTCCTGCAGGAGGACGGGCTCGACGGCGTCTACGTCACCACCGTCTCCGCGCGCACCGGCGAGGGCCTGGACGAGCTGCGGTCGCTGCTCGAGCAGGCGGTCGCGCGACGCAGCGTCGCCGCGAGCCGCGTCGCGGGCGAGCTCGACCGCGCCGGGGCGCTCCTCCTGGAGCAGCTCCCGGGCGACGTCCCGTGGACGATGAGCACGGCCGTCGAGGAGGAGGTCGACGCGCTCGCCGACGCGACGGGCCTCGCCGCGGTCGCGGGCCAGGTCGGCGCGGCCGTGCGCAACGGGTACGGGCGGCCCGAGTTCTCGCCGCCGCAGCCCGACGCCGTCGCCCTGTCGCGCTCGCGCTGGCTCGCGCGCGCGGGGCGCTCGCTGCGGTCCGGCTGGCAGAAGGCCCTCGACGAGGCCGTCGCGCCGTCCCCGCGCGTCGCCGAGGCGACGCGGTCCGCGCTCGCGAAGATCCCCCTCGACACGCGCGGGCCGTCGTCCTCGCGCCCCACGCGGCGCGCGGCCTGGTCGGCGCTCGCGGTCGGGGTCGTGGCGGGGGTCCTGGCGGTGCTCGGGTCGCTGCGCGTGCTCGACCTCGGGCGCACGCTCGTCACGGTGTGCGCGGTCGTGGCGGCGGTCGCCGTCCTGGGCGCCGTGGTCGCGTTCCTCGTCGCGCTCCAGGTGCGGCGCACGCTCGCCCGACGCCGGGAGCAGCAGGTCCTCGCCTCGGGGCGCGGCGCGATCGAGCGCGTCGTGCAGGACGCGATGGGCCGGCCCACCCAGGAGCTCCTCGACCTGCACCGGCAGGTGCGCGAGCTGGCGCAGTCCGCGCGGGACAAGACCCCCGCCGCACCGCTCACCGGGGCGCTACGGCTACCCCCAGGCATGGACGGCGCAGGCTCGTCCACAGGCGAGGGCCCGACGCCGGACGCCCCCGCCGCTCCCACCGCACCCTGAGGCGGTGGCCGGGACCAGCCCGGCCGTCGACCTCAGGAGGAACCATGCCCGGTGACGTCACGGTCACGCTGTCCGGCTTCGTCGCGACCACGCCCACGCTGTTCCGCTCGCAGTCGGGCAACGACTTCACGAGCTTCCGGATCGCCCAGACCCGGCGCTACCTCGACCGCGAGCGCGGCGAGTGGGTCGACGGCCGCACGCTGTGGTTCACGGTCAAGGCGTGGAAGAACACCGCGCGCAACGTCGCGCTCTCGCTCCACAAGGGCGACCCGGTCGTCGTCACGGGCCGGCTCTCGCTCGACGAGTGGGACGGCCCGGACGGCCCGCGCACGAGCCTCGTCGTCGAGGCGACGGCGCTCGGCCCGGACCTCACGCTCGGCGAGGCGCGGTTCACGCGCACGGTGCACCGCCGCGACGACGACGCCACGCGCCGCACCGAGGGCGGCCCCGCCGACGCGGTCGACGGCGTCCCGCCCGCTGCGGCCGGCACGCTCGACCCGACCGGGGTGCCCGACACCTCGGGCGGTGTCGAGTCGGGCGCGGGGCCGGGCGTCGGCGGCCGTGAGCCCGTCCCCGGCGAGCCCGCGCTCGACGAGCCTGCCGACGACGACCCGTGGGCGGCGGCGGACGTCGCCGCAGCGCTGGGCGGGGAGCCCGGCGCGGCGGGTCCCGCCGACGACGGGGGCGTCGCCGACGCGCCCCCTGCCGCGGACGACCCCGGCGCCGTGCCCGTCGAGGAAGGCCCGCCCGTCGGGGACGGCCCGCGCGGCGCGGGTGGCCCCGCGGGCGCTCGTGCGCCGCGTGCCCGCACCGCCCGGAAGGGGAGCGCGACGGCCGCCGCCTGAGCCGTGGGACGGGGCGGCGTCGTGACCTTCGACCGGTCGCGGCGCCGTCGGGCGCGTCCCGGCGGCCCGACCGCGTAGGCTGAGTGGTCGACGAATCCCGTACCTCTCCCGACCGAAACGGTGGAACGACAGGCTGTGGCTGAGTTCATCTACTCCATGTACAAGGCGCGCAAGGCGCACGGAGACAAGGTCATCCTCGACGACGTCTCCCTGAACTTCCTGCCCGGCGCCAAGATCGGCGTCGTGGGCCCCAACGGCGCCGGGAAGTCCACGATCCTCAAGATCATGGCCGGCCTGGACACGCCCTCGAACGGTGAGGCGCGCCTCTCCCCGGGGTACAGCGTCGGCATCCTGCTCCAGGAGCCGCCGCTCAACGAGGAGAAGACGGTGCTCGGCAACGTCCAGGAGGCCGTGGCCGACATCCTCGCCAAGAAGCAGCGCTTCGACGAGATCTCCGCGCTCATGGCGGAGCCCGACGCGGACTTCGACGCGCTCCTCGCCGAGATGGGCACGCTCCAGGAGGCGATCGACGCCGCCGACGCGTGGGACCTCGACTCGCAGCTCGAGCAGGCGATGGACGCGCTGCGCTGCCCGCCGCCGGACGCCGACGTGTCGGTGCTCTCCGGTGGTGAGCGACGCCGCGTCGCGCTGTGCAAGCTCCTGCTCGAGAAGCCGGACCTCCTGCTGCTCGACGAGCCCACGAACCACCTGGACGCCGAGTCCGTGCTCTGGCTCGAGCAGCACCTCGCGACGTACCCGGGCGCGATCCTCGCCGTCACGCACGACCGCTACTTCCTCGACCACGTCGCGGAGTGGATCTGCGAGGTCGACCGCGGGCGCCTCTACCCGTACGAGGGCAACTACTCGACGTACCTGGAGAAGAAGCAGGAGCGTCTGCAGGTCCAGGGCAAGAAGGACGCCAAGCTCGCCAAGCGCCTGAAGGACGAGCTCGAGTGGGTCCGCTCGAACGCGAAGGGCCGCCAGACCAAGTCGAAGGCGCGTCTCGCCCGCTACGAGGAGATGGCTGCTGAGGCCGAGCGCACGAGGAAGCTCGACTTCGAGGAGATCCAGATCCCGCCGGGCCCGCGCCTGGGCAACCTGGTCCTCGAGGCGTCGAACCTCCAGAAGGGGTTCGACGGCCGCCAGCTCATCGACGGCCTGAGCTTCACGCTGCCGCGCAACGGCATCGTCGGTGTCATCGGCCCGAACGGCGTCGGCAAGACGACGCTGTTCAAGACGATCGTCGGGCTCGAGCCGCTGGACGGCGGCGAGCTCAAGGTCGGCGAGACGGTGTCGATCTCCTACGTCGACCAGTCGCGCGGCGGCATCGACCCGAAGAAGACGCTGTGGGAGGTCGTGTCCGACGGCCTCGACTTCATCAAGGTCGGCAACGTCGAGATCCCGTCGCGCGCGTACGTCGCGTCGTTCGGGTTCAAGGGCCCGGACCAGCAGAAGCCTGCGGGGGTCCTGTCGGGTGGTGAGCGCAACCGTCTCAACCTCGCGCTGACGCTCAAGCAGGGCGGCAACCTCCTGCTGCTCGACGAGCCGACGAACGACCTCGACGTCGAGACCCTGGGCTCGCTCGAGAACGCGCTGCTCGAGTTCCCCGGCTGCGCCGTCGTGGTGTCCCACGACCGGTGGTTCCTCGACCGCGTGGCGACCCACATCCTCGCGTACGAGGGCACCGAGGAGAACCCGGCGAGCTGGTACTGGTTCGAGGGCAACTTCGCCTCCTACGAGGAGAACAAGGTGGAGCGCCTCGGCGCGGAGGCGGCCCGTCCGCACCGCGTGACGTACCGCAAGCTCACGCGCGACTGAGCGACCGTCGTCGCACGGCTCGGCCACGACGCCGGGCGGGACCCGTTCCCGCCCGGCGTCGGCCCGTCCAGACCTCCAGGCGCCCCGCCGTCAGGACCTCGGCGGTCCAGCGGGACGGACCGTCCCCGCCGTCCGTGGCGGCTCGGCGGCGCGGAAAGGCGTTGACGCCGCCCGTCGGAGGTCGCGAGGATCCCTCGGCATGACCCTCGACCTCGCCCCCTCGCGCGTGCGCCCTTCCTGGCCCGACCTCCCGGCGGCGGTCCGCGCTGCCGTCGAGACCCGGCTGGGTGCCGGCGTCTCGGGCTGGACGAGCCACGACGGCGGCTACTCGCAGGGGCTCGCGTCGACGCTCCGGACCGACGCGGGCGACGTGTTCGTCAAGGCGGTCGGGCCCGAGCACCCCTTCACCGCCGACCTGTACCGGCTCGAGGCGCGGACCGCGAGGGCGCTGCCCGCCGGGACACCGGCGCCTGCGCTCCGCTGGGTGCTCGACGACGACCTCGACGGTGCGGGGACCTGGGTCGCGCTGGCCTTCGACGCCGTGCCCGGCCGGGCCGTCGCCACGCCGTGGCGCGACGACGAGCTCGCGGCGGTCGCGGACCTCGCCCGCCGGATCGGCGAGGTCGAGGTGCCCGCCGACTCCCCGCTCCCGCGCTTCGCGGACACGGTGGAGTGGCGCGAGTGGGAGGACCTCGCGGACCGTCGTCCGGCGGGCCTGGGAACGTACGACCCGTGGGTCGCGGACCGCGTCGACCGGCTCGCCGTGCTGGCGGCGGCGTGGCCCGAGGCCACGGCGGGGGACCACCTCGTCCACGGCGACCTCCGGGGCGACAACACGGTGCTCGTCGACCGTGCCGCCGTCGCGGTCGACTGGCCGTGCGCCGCGCGGGGTGCCGCGTTCTGCGACGCGGTCGGCATGCTCCCGGCCGTGCAGGTCGAGGGCGGTCCGCCGCCCGAGGAGATGCTGCGGCGTCACCCTCTGCCGCGCGACGTCGAGCCCGACGCCGTGACCTCCTACCTCGCCGCGCTGACCGGCTACTTCCTCAAGTCCTCGCTCGACCCGGCGCCGCCGGGCATCCCGCACCTGCGCGCGTTCCAACGGGCGCAGGCCGAGGTCGGCGTGGCGTGGCTCCGGCACCGCCTGGGGGAGTGACCCTCCGCCGGACCGGCTCGTGCGGTCGCGGTCGCCCCTCGCAGGGGCGGTCTCGACCCGTACGCCCGGTCTCGCGGGGGTGCCGGGGACGACCCTGCCGCGTCCCATCGGGCCTGGCCAGCGGCAGTCCGGCAGACTGACGGGATGACGGCCAGCGGTGACTCCGGAGACGACGCGGTCCGTCCGGACGCGCCGACCCCCGACGGCCCTCGTCCCGACGGCCCGCACCCCGACGCGCCGCGCCCCGACGCGCCGCGCCCCGACGCGCCGCGCCCCGACGCGCCGCGCGCCGGCGGGGTCGCGGCGAGCGCCTCGGCGACCACGGGGCTCGTCGAGGCGCTGGAGATCCTGCGGGGGCGGCTCGCCGCCACGCGGCTCCCGCTCGACCTGCCCGGCGCGGCGCTCGCGCGCGAGGACCTCGGCCTCGCGGTCCACCAGCTCGACGACTACCTGCTGCCCCGGCTGCGCTCGCACGCGGCGCCGCTGCTCGTCGTCGTCGGCGGGTCGACCGGAGCGGGGAAGTCGACGCTCGTGAACTCGCTCCTCGGCGAGCACGTCTCGGCGCCCGGCGTGCTGCGCCCGACGACGCGCGCGCCCGTCCTCGTCCACCACCCGCTCGACGAGCGCTGGTTCTCGACCGACCGCGTGCTGCCCGGGCTCGCGCGCGTGAGCGAGCACGGCACCCGGTCCGCCGCCCCCGGCACCGCGACAGGCACCCCGACCGGTCCCGGTACCGGGACCAGGCCCGGCGAGCCCGCCACGCCGCCCGACCCGACGCGCACGCTGCGCCTCGTCGCGAGCGACGCGCTGCCGCAGGGCCTCGCGCTCGTGGACGCGCCCGACGTCGACTCCGTGGAGACGGCGAACCGCGAGCTCGCCGCGCAGCTCCTCGCCGCGGCCGACCTGTGGCTGTTCGTCACGACGGCCGCCCGCTACGCCGACGCCGTCCCGTGGGACCTCCTGCACCGTGCCGCCGAGCGCCGCGCGCAGGTCGCGATGGTCCTCGACCGGGTCGACCCGGGCACCGAGGCCGTGGCCGACGACCTGCGCCGGATGATGGACGAGAACGGCCTCGACGCCGCGACGCTCTTCGTCGTCGGGGAGTCCGAGCTCGTCGACGGCTTCCTCCCCGAGCGGGCGGTCGCCGCGGTGGCGTCGTGGCTCTCCGCGCTGGGCGCGGACGGCGACGAGCGGGACCGCGTCGCGACCGCCACGCGTGACGGGGTCGTGGACGACCTCGTGCGCCGGGCGGTCCTCGTGGCGGGTGCGGCCGACGCGCAGGCGGCGTCGGACGCGCGCCTGCGCGGCGTCGTCGAGCGCGCGTACGACGAGGCGGCGACGACCGTGGACGCCGCGACGAGCGACGGCGCGCTG
The DNA here is from genome assembly GCF_031119065.1 of Cellulosimicrobium sp. XJ-DQ-B-000. Taxonomy (NCBI): domain Bacteria; kingdom Bacillati; phylum Actinomycetota; class Actinomycetes; order Micrococcales; family Promicromonosporaceae; genus Cellulosimicrobium; species Cellulosimicrobium sp. XJ-DQ-B-000. The sequence goes on along the minus strand of NZ_JAVHYN010000001.1, from coordinate 274,177 downwards.
CTGCGCGGCGAGGTGCTCGCGCGCTGGCAGGACTTCGTGGGCACGAGCGAGCTGTTCCGCTCCGTCGAGCAGGGCGTCGGTCGGGTCCGCGACGCGCTCGCGGCGTTCTTCCGCGGGCGGCCGGCGCAGGCGCCACAGGTCGAGCAGGCGATCGCGCACGGCCTGGAGGCGGTGGTCCTGGACGCGACGGACGTCGCGGCCGAGCGCGCCTACGGCGGGTGGCGCGCGGACCCCGCGGGGTCGGCCCTGCTCGACGGGCTCGACCTGGCGCGGTCGTCCGCGGGCGTGCGGGCGCGCGTCGCGGAGGAGATCCGGGGCTGGCAGTCCGACGTCCTCGACCTCGTGCGCGAGCAGGGAGCGGGCAAGCGCGGCGCCGCGCGGGCGTTGTCCTTCGGCATCAACGGGCTGGGGCTGAGCCTCATGGTCGTGGTGTTCGCCTCGACCGGCGGTCTGACGGGCGCCGAGGTCGGGATCGCGGGCGGGACGGCGATCCTCGCGCAGAAGCTCCTGGAGGCCGTGTTCGGCGACGACGCCGTACGGCGTCTGACGCGGACCGCGCGCGAGCGGCTCGCGGAGCGGGTGCGCGTGGTGCTCGACGACGAGGCGCTGCGCTACACCGCGCAGCTCGACGCGCTCGGGACGGCCGACGCCGACGAGACCGCCCGCTCGGTCCTCGAGGCGGCGCGCGCGGTCGAGGCCGCGGCCCGGGTCGAGCGGTCCGCACGCCCCGCCGTCGCGGCCGGTGTAGACGGCCGGACCGCCGTGGGCCGGCACGCCGCGCGCCTCCTGCGCGGCGCGGGGTGGACCCCGCCGCCTCCGGACGAGCCCGTGGCCGCGCCGGGGGACGAGGCGGCAGAGCCAGCCCGGCGGCCGGGGTTCTGGCGCCGCCTGCTGGGGGGTGAGCAGGCATGACGATCGACCTCGCGGCGCGCACGACCGCGCTGGAGACCGCCGTGCGCGCGGGGGAGGGGCGCGTCGACGCCGACCTGCTCGCCGACGCGCGGACCGTCGTCGCCCGCGCGCGAGAGCGGGCCGGGCTCTCGGCCGACCACACCGTCGTCGCGCTCGCGGGCGCGACCGGCTCCGGCAAGTCGTCGGTGTTCAACGCGCTCGCGGGCACCGAGCTCGCGACGGTCGGGGTGCAGCGGCCCACGACGTCCCACCCGCTCGCCGCGGTGTGGGGCGCGTCGGGACCGGCCGCCGGCCCGGCGGGACCGGCCGCCCTCCTCGACTGGCTCGAGGTGCGGCGACGGCACGAGATGGGCACCCCGCTCACGTCCGGCGACCCGGGCGACGCGAGGGCAGGCGGGGGACTGCGCGCGCTCCTGCGTGGTCGCCGCGCGGGCGAGCTGACGAGCGGCCTCGTGCTGCTCGACCTGCCCGACCACGACTCGGTCGTCGTCGAGCACCGCGTGCGCGCGGAACGCCTCGTCGAGCGTGCCGACCTGCTCGTGTGGGTCGTCGACCCGCAGAAGTACGCGGACGCCGCGCTGCACGAGCGCTACCTGCGCCCGCTCGCGGGGCACGGGTCGGTCGTCGTCCTCGTGCTCAACCAGGTGGACCGGCTCACGCCCGCCGACGCCGACGCGTGCCTCGCCGACCTGCGCCGGCTCGCGGCCGAGGACGGGCTCGCCGACGCGCGCGTGCTCGGCGTCTCGGCTCGCACCGGCCAGGGGCTGGACGAGCTGCGGGGGCTGCTCGCGGACGCCGCGGCCCGGCGGCGTGCGTCGAACGACCGGCTCGCGGCGGACGTGCGGGCGGTCGCGCGCCGCGTCGCGGCGGCGTGCGGGGAGCCCGTCCCGGAGCGGGCGGCGCGCCGCGCGCGCGACGGCCTCGTCGATGCCCTGGAGGCCGCGGCGGGCGTCCCGACGGTCGTCGCCGCCGTGCGCGGCTCGGCCGTGCGGGACGCGCGCGCCGCGACGGGCTGGCCCGTGACGCGCTGGGTCGGCCGGTTCCGGCCCGACCCCCTGCGCCGCATCGGGCTGCGCACCGGGCCTGCGCCGGGCTCGGCCCGCGCGCGGGCGGCGAAGGAGCTGGGGACGGGCGAGACCGCGAGCCGGCCCGAGCTCGTGCGGACCTCGCTCCCGGCGGTCGGCGCCGCGCTGCGGGCCGGCGCCCAGACGGCGGTGCGCGACTACGCGGCCGAGGCCACCGCGGGCGTGCCGGACGACTGGGCGCTCGTCGTGCGCCGTCGGGCGTCCGAGGGTGCGGCGGACCTCGCCGACGCGCTCGACCAGGCCGTCGCGGGGACCGAGCTCGAGGCGGCCCGCCGTCCGGTGTGGTGGCGCGTCGTCGGCGCGTTCCAGTGGCTCGTGCTCGCGGCGCTCGTCGTGGGCCTGCTGTGGCTCGCCGCGCTGTGGGGGTTCACGTACCTGCGCCTGCCCGAGCCGCCGACGCCGGTTCTCACGCTCGGCGGCCCGGGCGCCCCGGAGCTGCCGTGGCCGACGCTGCTCGCGCTCGGCGGGATCGTCGTGGGTGTGCTCGTCGCGCTCGTGTCCCGCGCCGCGGCCGCGGTGGGCGGACGACGGCGGGCGGCGCGCGCCCGACGGCGGCTGCGCGACGCCGTCGGCCAGGTGGCCGACCGGCTCGTGCGGCTCCCCGTGGGCGAGGAGCTCTCCGCGCTCGCGAGCTGCCGCGCCGCGGCCCTCGTCGCCGCGTCCTGACCGTCCGACCTCCAGGCTCGGCGCGGAGGAGCCTCGTGGTCGGCGGGCCGGTGGAGAATGGACCCGGTCCGGTGACCGGGGCACCTGTCCCGCCGGTCGCGCCGGGCCGCACCGTCGAGCGAGAGGACCCTCCATGACCCGTCTGCACGTCCCCGTCTCCCTGCGGTGGTCGGACCTCGACGCGTACGCGCACGTCAACAACGTCGAGATGTTCCGCCTGCTGGAGGACGCCCGCATCACCGCGTTCTGGACCCACCCGGACGCGGGCGAGGACGCCTGGCCGACGGCCGTCCTGGAGACCGGCCCGCACGCGACGAGCCACACGCTCGTCGCGCGCCAGGAGATCGAGTACCTGCGCCCGCTCGGCTTCACGCGCACGCCCGTCCGCGTCGAGCTGTGGATCGGGCACCTCGGCGGGGCCAGCCTCGAGGTCTGCTACGAGGTGCACGACGGCGCCGCGCGCTTCGAGCGCACCGGCCCCACCTCGGGCGGCGCCCCGTACGCGAAGGCCGCGACGACGATCGTCGTGGTCGACGCCGCGACGGGCTCGCCCCGGCGCATCAGCGAGGCCGAGCGCGCGGCGTGGGAGCCGTTCGTCGAGGAGCCCCTGACGTTCCGCCGGCGCCGCTGAGCCCTCGGAGCGGCGGCGTGCGTCGCCGCTCCGGTCAGCCCGGCTCTCGGTCGTCGCGCGGCCGGTCCGCGGAGGGACGACCGCTGCGGGCGGCGCGCTCGGCGGCCTCGGCGACGTTGCGCTGCATGCCGCCGAACACCACGCCGTGGAACGGCTTGACGGCCCACCAGTAGAGCTGGCCCGCGAGCCCGTGCGGGTGGAACAGCGCGCGCTGCGCGAAGTAGGTCCGGCCCGGCCCGCTGGCGTCCTCCGGCGAGGGCCCCGGGGCGTCGGGGTCCGTCGCGTCGGGGAGCTCGGCCGCCGCCTCGTCGACGCGCAGCTCGAGCCACGCGAGGCCCGGGAGCCGCATCTCGGCACGCAGCAGCAGCCGGCGGCCGGGCTCGATCGCCTCGACGCGCCACCAGTCGAGCTCGTCGTCGACGCGGAGGTAGCGCTCGTCGCGCCGGCCGCGGCGCAGTCCCGGCCCGCCGACGACCCGGTCCATGAGGCCCCGCACGCGCCACGCGAGCGACCACGAGTACCAGCCGCCCTGCCCGCCGATCTCCTCGATCACGCGCCAGAGCACCTCGCGCGGTGCGTCCACGACGGTGCGGCGCTCGTCCACGTAGAGCGAGCCGCCCGCCCAGTCGGGGTCGCTCGGCAGCGGGTCCGACGGCGCCCCGGGCACCGACGCGGACGACCAGCGCGTCGTGACCTCGCCGTCGTGGATGCGCTCGAGCGCGAGCTCGACGGCCCGGTCGAACCCGATGAGCCCCTCGGGCGGGTCGGGCACGTACTGCGCGATGTCGTGCTCGTGGCACACGACCTCGTGCTGGAGCGACTCGACGAGGGGTCGGGCGATGCCGCTCGGCACGGGCGTGACGAGCCCGACCCAGTGCGACGACAGCCGGGGCGTGAGCACCGGCACGCTGACGATGCGCCGTCGGGGGAGGTTCGCCACGCGCGCGTACCGCTGCATCATGTCGCGGTAGGTGAGCACGTCGGGGCCGCCGATGTCGAAGCCGCGCGACACGTCGTCGGGCATCGAGGCCGAGCCGACGAGGTAGCGCAGCACGTCGCGGACCGCGATCGGCTGGATGCGGTTGTCGACCCACTTCGGGGTCGTCATGGCCGGGAGCCGCTCGGTGAGGTAGCGCATCATCTCGAACGACGCGGAGCCCGAGCCGAGGATGACCGCGGCGCGCAGGACGGTCGTCGGGACGCCCGACGCGAGCAGGATCTCCCCGACCTCCTTGCGCGACGCGAGGTGCGGCGACAGCTCGCCCTCCGGCACGTCGGGGAACAGCCCGCCGAGGTAGACGATGCGCCCCACGCCGGCCTCGCGCGCCGCGCGCGCGAACGTCAGCGCGGTGCGCCGGTCGCGGACCTCGAACGTGCGCCCGGTGCCGAGCGAGTGCACGAGGTAGTACGCCACGTCGGCGCCCTGGAGCGCCGCCCGGATCTGGTCCAGGTCGCTCGCGTCCGCCTCGACGAGCTCGACGTCGTCCGCCCACTCGCGGCCCGCGAGCCGCTCGGGGTGCCGGGCGAGCGCACGGACCTCGAAGCCGGCACGGAGCAGCTCGGGCACGAGCCGCCCGCCGACGTACCCGGTGACCCCGGTGACCGCGGCCCTCATCCGAGGAGCTCCAGGACCTCGCGCTCGGCGCGCGCCTGCGAGCGCGTCGACCCGATGGTCTCGCCCCGCTCCCACAGGTCGAACAGCCGCGGGTCGATGTACGACGACCTCGCCACGGCGGGCGTGTTCCCGAGCTCCTCCGCGACGTCCTTGACGATCCCCGTGACGACCCGGCGCCGGGCGCGCTCGGACGCGGGCGCCGTGCCGGCGTCGGCCAGGGCGCGCGCCGCGAGCACCGTCGCGTGCCACGTGCGGAAGTCCTTGGGCGTCGCGTCGTCGCCCAGGCGCTCCTTGATGCCGGCCTGGACGTCGGCGCTCGTGACGTCGTGCCACACCGCGCTGCCGGTCGCGGCCACGTCGCGCCACGCGAGCAGCTCGACGCCGCCCCGGCGCCGCTTGAGCGTCGTCACGAGCTCGGCGACCACCGGGTCGTCGACGATCACGTCACGCACCTGGCCGGACTTCGCCGGGTAGTGGAAGTGCACGCTCCCGTCGCGGCGGACGCGCGCGTGCTCCTTGCGGATCGTGGCGAGGCCGTAGCTGTTGTTCTGCTTCGCGTAGATCTCGCCGCCCGCCCGGAAGTACGCGAGGTCGAGCAGCCGGAACGCGAGCGCCAGCACCTTGTCGCGCGGCATGCCGGGGAGCTCGAGCTCGCGCGCGACCCGGCGCCGGGCGGCGGGCAGGCGACGGCCGACGTCGAGCACGTGGTCGTGCTTGCGGCGGGCCCGCCGCACCTGCCACTGCTCGTGGTAGAGGTACTGGCCGCGCCCGGCGACGTCCCGGCCGAACGCCTGGATGTGCCCGTTGGGGTACCGGCAGATCCAGACGTCGGACCACGCGGGCGGGACGGCGAGGCGCTCGCACCGCGCGACCTCCTCCTCGTCGGCCAGGGGCAGGCCCTCGACGTCGAGGAACACCCACGCGTCGCCCTTCGGGCGGCGGGTGTACCCCGGCGAGGTCACGGTCACGCGGCGCAGTCGCACCAGGACAGTGTCGGGCCGACGCGCGTCCGTCGCCCGTCAGAGCGCGGGGAGGCGGACCATGCCCTCCTGGGCGATCGACGCGACGAGGGTGCCGTCCTGCGCGAACACCCGCGCGGCGCCGAGCCCACGTCCGCCCTGGGCGCTCGGGGCGGACTGCACGTAGAGCAGCCACTCGTCCACGCGCACGTCGCGGTGCCACCACATCGCGTGGTCGAGGCTCGCGATCGACATGTCGGGCGTGACCCAGCTCGTGCCCGCCTGGCGCAGGATCGGCTCGAGCATGACCTGGTCGCACGCGTACGCCATGAGCGCACGGTGCAGCAGCTGGTCTTCGCCGACGTCGCCGCGCGCCCGCATCCACACCATCTGGTGGTCCTTGGGCTCGTGGTCCGGGTGCAGGTAGAGCGACCCGCCCACGTGCCGCAGCTCGAACGCCGAGTGGTGCGACCAGAACCGCGCGATGGGGTGGTCGATGCCGCCGAGCACGTCGAGCGCGGACGGCACCTCCTCGGGGGGCGGGGCGGCGGGCATCTCGGACGCGTGCTCGATGCCGCCCTGCTCCTCCTGGAACGAGGAGATCATCGACAGGATCGGCTTGCCGTGCTGGATCGCGTGCGTCCGGCGGGCGCTGAACGAGCGCCCGTCGCGCAGCCGCTCGACCGCGAAGTCGATGGGCACGTCGAGGCCGCCGGGTCGCAGGAAGTACCCGTGCAGCGAGTGGGGGAGCCGGCCCTCGGGGACCGTGCGGCCCGCGGCGAGGACCGCCTGCGCGAGCACCTGCCCGCCGTAGACGCGGCCCGTCGGCTGGTGCACGGAGACCCCGCGGAAGTGCTCCGGGTCGGCGGCCGACCCGTCGCCGTCGCCGACCCGCTCGAGGCGCAGCACGTCGAGGAGGTGGTGCAGCGGGTTCGGGACCTGCTCGCGCGGGGCGGCGTCCGACGTCGGGCCGGGGGAGGCCGAGGAGGTCGACGGCGGGGTGGGCTCGGGGGTCACGGGTGGGGGCTCCTTCGCTCGGGCGGCGGGTCGGTCAGTCCTCGAAGGTGTTGAGGAGGGAGTGCGCCGCGCGCTCCAGATAGTCCCACAGCGTCGCCTCCTGGATCGGCGGCAGGTCCAGGGTGTCGACGGCGGCGCGCATGTGCGCGAGCCAGCGGTCGCGCGCGTCGGGGTTGACCTTGAAGGGCGCGTGCCGCATGCGCAGGCGCGGGTGGCCGCGCTGCTCGCTGTACGTCGTCGGGCCGCCCCAGTACTGCTCGAGGAACGCGGTGAGCCGCCAGCGCGCCGGGCCGAGGTCCTCCTCGGGGTACATGGGCCGCATGACCGGGTCGTCCGCGACGCCCTCGTAGAACGCGTCGACGAGGCGCACGAACGTCTCGTGCCCGCCGACCTCGTCGTAGAACGTGCGGCTCGGGCGGACCGGCGCGGTCGCGCCCGCGGGGCCGGCCGGCGCGCCGTTCGACAGTCCGGCGACGGGCAGCGTCGGGCGGGGGGTGGGCTCGGTCGTCACCGGCCCATCATCGCACCGGCGGCGGCGCGCTCCCGAGCCCGGAGCCGCCGCCCGGGGGCGGTCCGGGCGCACGTCACAGCCCGAGCTCGGCGAGCACCGGCAGGTTCTCGCGCACGACGGCGCGCGCCTCGGCCGCGCTCTCCGCCTCGACCGCGAGGCGCGCGAGCCGTCGGCACTCGTCGACGTCGACCTCGCGCAGGAGCGCCGCGACGTCGGGGATCGCGCGCGCCGTCATGGACAGCGACGACACCCCGAGCCCGACGAGCACGACGGCGAGCACCGGCTGGGACGCCGCCTCGCCGCACACGCCCACGGGCCGGCCCTGCTGGGCCCCGCCCGCGCACGTCGCCTCGACGAGCCGGAGCACGGCGGGCTGCCACGGGTCGCTCAGCTCCGCGAGCGAGCCGAGGAGCCGGTCCGCGGCCATCGTGTACTGCGTGAGGTCGTTGGTGCCGATCGACGCGAACGCCGCGCGCGCGAGGATCGGCCCGGAGAGCAGGGCGGCGCTCGGGACCTCGACCATGACGCCCGCCACGTCGAGGCCGTGCGCGCGGCAGCGCTCGACGAACCACTCGGTCTCCCCGACGGTCGAGACCATGGGCGCCATGACCCACACCTCGGCCTCCTCGGCCGCGGCGGCCTGCGCGATCGCGTCGAGCTGCTGCTCGAGCAGCTCCGGCCAGCGCGCGGCGGTGCGCAGCCCGCGCACGCCGAGCGCCGGGTTCTCCTCGTCGTCGACGGTGAGGAAGTGCAGCGGCTTGTCCGCGCCGGAGTCGAGGGTGCGGATCACGACCTTGCGCCCGCCGAACTCGCGGAAGACGGTGCGGTAGGCGGCGACCTGCTCCGCGACGGTCGGCGGCTGCTCGCGGTCGAGGAAGCAGAACTCGGAGCGGAACAGCCCGACGCCCTCCGCGCCGGACGCGGCTGCCGCCGCGGCGCCCGCCGGGTCGCCGACGTTCGCGAGGAGCTGCACGCGGTGCCCGTCGCGCGTGCGGCCCGTGCCGTCGAACGTGCGCACCTGCTGCGAGCGGGCCCGCGCCGCAGCCACCTGCTCGGGCGACGGGTGCACGACGACCGTCCCGGCCGCGCCGTCGACCAGCACGACGTCCTCGGGAGCGAGCGCCGCGCTCGCTCCCGTGGCCGCGACGACCGCGGGGATGCCCTTGGCGTTCGCGACGATAGCGGTGTGCGACGTCGGCCCGGCGCCGTCGGTGACGATCGCCAGCACGCGCGCGGGGTCGAGCGCGGCCGTGGCCGACGGCGCGAGGTCGTACGCGACGAGGACGAACGGCTCGGTGTGCTCGGGCACGCCGGGCGCGGGGCGGTCGGTGAGGGCCGCGACGAGCCGGTCGCGGACGTCCGCGACGTCGCGGGCGCGCTCGGCGAAGTACCCGCCGAGCTCGGTGAACTGCCGCACGACCTCCTCCGCGGCCTCCCACACCGCGCGCTCGGGCACGAGGTGCTCGTCGAGCACGCGCCGCCGCGCGTCAGCCGCGAGCGTGGGGTCGGCCGCCATCGCCGCCGTCGCCTCGAGGACGTCGCGCGCGTCCCCGTCGGCGGCGTCGGCGGCGCGCTGGAGGTCGCCCGCGACCTGCTCCGCCGCGGCGTCGACGCGCCGCGCCTGCGCCTCGTGGTCCTCGCGCGGACCCATGCGCAGCCCGGGCGCCGGCTCGTCGATGGCCTCCGGCATGAGCACCACCGGCCCGACGACCGTGCCGGGGCACACGCCGATGCCCGTGATGACCTGCCGTGCCTCGTCCTCGGTTCCGCCCGTCACGACCCTCGCTCCTCGTCCGCCTCGGGCGTGCGACCCGGGTGCCCGGGCCGGTGCGCACGCGTGCCCGTCACGGTCCGACCGCCAGGCGCCGCGCACGTCCCTGTTGCGGGGGCGTTGCGGGGCCGCGTCGATCCGGTGACAACCTCGCCAGGAGACTAGGCTGTTCCCAGGTGCTCGGCACCCCGACACCCCGGATCCCCCGCGCGGATCCCCACCCGCGACTCGCCTCAGGAGACACTTTCGATGAGCACCCCCTCGGACCAGAAGGCACAGAACATCCTCGACGCCCTCGGGGGTCAGGGCAACGTGGTCGACCTCGAGCCGTGCATCACGCGCCTGCGCGTCGAGGTCACGGACCCGCAGCTCGTCGACGAGGCGCGCCTCAAGGCGACGGGCGCGTTCGGCGTCGTGCGCTCGGGCCGCGTCGTCCAGGTCATCGTCGGCCCGGAGGCCGACAACCTCGCTGCGGAGCTCGACGGCCTGCGCTGAGTCCCCACCGGGTCCCTCCGCGCGGAGGGACCGGCGCCGTCGTGGTCGTGCCCGACGGCGCCGCGCGGCTCAGGACGCCGGGCCGCCCGCCGCGTCCTGCACCACGGTCGCCGCGGCGGCGCCGCGCCGCTCGCGGGCCGCCTGCGCGGACCGGTCGCCCGTGTCGTCGGGCCGGTCGTCGGCCCGCGCGTCGGTTCGGTTGTCGGCCCGGTCGTCGGGCAGCGACGGCGAGTGGTCGAGGACGACCACCTGCTGCGCCCCGGCCAGCGGGACGCGGGCGTCGGACAGCGCCTGCCGGACGCGCGAGCGCAGCGCGCGCGCCACCTCCCACTGCATCGCGGCCTGCGTCTTGACCTGCACCCTGAGCTGCAGCGCCTCGGCCGTCATGGCCTCGATGCCCGTGACCTCGGGCGGCTCGAGGAAGTACGTGCCGAGCACCGGGTCGCTCCCGACCTCCTCCGCGGCCGCGAGCAGCGCCGCGCGCACGGCCTCGACGTCGGCCCAGTACGCGACGCGCACGTCCACCACCGCGCGCCCCCACTCCTGGGTCTTGTTGCCCGTCCGCAGGATCTCGCCGTTGCGGACGAACCACAGCGTGCCGTTGCCGTCGCGGACCTTCGTCACGCGCAGCGCGACCTCCTCGACGGTGCCCGTGACCTCGCCGAAGTCGACCGTGTCCCCGACGCCGTACTGGTCCTCGAGGAGCATGAACGTGCCCGAGAGGAAGTCCTTCACGAGGCTCTGCGCGCCGAAGCCCAGCGCGACGCCCGCGATGCCGGCCGACGCGAGGAACGGCGCGATGTTCACGCCGAGCTCGGTGAGCACCATGAGCACGATCGTCGCGCCGATGACGATGTTCGCGGTCGAGCGCAGCACCGAGCCCACGGTCCGCGCCCGCTGGGCCCGGCGGGCGCTCGCGAGCGGGTTCGCGCGCAGCAGCACGCTGCCCACCTCGGAGCCGCCGAGGCCCTTGAGCCGCTTGCCGCGGAGCGTGGGCGTGCCCTCGGCGATGTGCTCGGAGACGCGACGGATGAGCCGGCGCACGACCGCGAGGACGAGCGCCCCGATCAAGACGATGAGCAGCACGCGCAGCGGGAGGCCGACGAACCACTCGAACCAGTCGTCGGGGTTGCTCGGGTCGAAGCCGTTGCTCAGCTCTTCCGGGACCTCCGCGGGCACGCGCACGGCAGGAGCGAGAAGGGGGAGGGACATGCGGGCAGGGTACCCGGGGCACATGAGAGCGCCCCGGGCACGCCGGGCGATCGTCCTGCTCGCAAGGCCCTGGTCTGGCAGGATGCAGGCGTGAGCGAACCCCCGCAGACGGACCTGCCCGAGCCGTTGGTGCAGCTGGCCGACGCCCACGGCGTCGCGTCCGACTTCTGGGACTTCGACGGGACGCGCCGCCAGGTCCGGGCCTCGACCCTCGTCGCCGTGCTGGAGGCCCTCGGCGTCCCCGCGTCGTCCCCGGAGAAGGTCGCCGTCAGCCTCGAGCACTCGCGCGACGACGCGTGGCGGCAGATGCTGCCCCCGACCGTCGTCGTGCGGCAGGGTGACGCCGTGCCGGTCCCCGTGCACGTGCAGGACGGCGCCGCCGTCGACGTCTGGGTCGAGCTCGAGGCGGAGCAGGGCCGCTCCGGCGTCGCCGGGCACCACGCCGCGCGCGCCCCCCGGGAGCGCCGCGACCTCGGCCAGCTCGACGTGTTCGTCGAGCCGCGCACCGTCGACGGCCGGCGCGTCGGCCGCGCGACGTTCGAGATCCCGGCCGACCTGCCCCTCGGGTGGCACGACCTGCACGCCGAGAGCGACGGCGCCCACGCACGCGCCACGCTCGTCGTGACGCCGCAGCGGCTCGAGCTGCCCGCCGCCGTCGCAGAGCGGCGCGCGTGGGGCTTCATGGCCCAGCTGTACTCGGTGCGCTCGCGCGCGTCGTGGGGCGTCGGCGACCTGGCCGACCTCGCCGACCTCGCCTGGCTCGCCGCGCACGAGGCCGGCGCGGACTTCGTCCTCGTCAACCCGCTGCACGCCGCCGAGCCGCGCACGCCGATGACGCCCTCGCCCTACCTCCCGACGAGCCGCCGCTTCGTCAACCCGCTGTACATCAGGGTCGAGGACATCCGCGAGACGGGGTACCTGTCCGCGGCCGACCGCTCGCTCGTCGAGTGGGCGTTCGACCCGGTGCGCGACCTCGACACCGACCCCGGTCCCATCGACCGCGACGCCGCGTGGGAGGCCAAGAAGGCGGCGCTGGAGGTCGTGTTCACCGCGCCCCGGTCCACCGCCCGCCAGGCGTCGCTCGACGCGTTCCGCGCCGAGCAGGGCAAGGGGCTCGAGGACTTCGCCACGTGGTGCGCGCTCGCCGACCACTACGGCGACCGGGACTGGCCGCCCGGTGCGTCCGACTCGAACGGCCCGACCGTCGCGGCGCTGCGCGAGCAGCTCGCCGACCGCGTCGAGTTCTACTGCTGGCTCCAGTGGGTCGCCGACGAGCAGCTCCGCGTCGCGCAGCGCACCGCGCGCGAGGCGGGGATGTCGGTGGGGATCATGCACGACCTCGCGGTCGGCGTGCACCCCGAGGGCGCCGACGTCTGGTCGCACCGTGGCGTGCTCGCCACCGGGGTGTCCGTCGGGGCGCCGCCGGACATGTACAACCAGCAGGGGCAGAACTGGTCCCAGCCGCCGTGGCACCCGCGGGCGCTCGCGCGGGCCGGGTACGCGCCGTACCGCGACATGCTGCGCACCGTCCTGCGGCACGCGGGCGCGATCCGGATCGACCACGTCATCGGCCTGTTCCGGCTGTGGTGGATCCCGGGCGGCGCGCGCGCCGACGCGGGCGCGTACGTCCGCTACGACCACGAGGCCCTCGTCGGCATCCTGTGCCTCGAGGCGCACCGTGCGGGCGCGATGGTCATCGGCGAGGACCTCGGCGTGTTCGAGCCCTGGGTCCGTGACTACCTCGCGGACCGCGGCGTCCTCGGCACGTCCGTCCTGTGGTTCGAGAAGACCGACGACGGCCGCCCGCTGCCCCCGGAGGACTACCGGCGCCTCGCGCTCGCGACCGTCACGACGCACGACCTGCCGCCCACGGCCGGGTACCTCGCGGGCGAGCACGTCGAGCTGCGGGACCGTCTGGGCGTGCTCACGGAGGACGTCGCCGACGTGCGCCGGGCCGCGCGCGCCGAGCGGGACGCGATGATCGCGTTCCTGCGCGAGCGCTCGCTCGTGGGCGAGGACCCGTCCGAGCGCGAGCTGGTCGAGGCCCTGCACCGCCTCGTCCGCAGCACCCCGGCGGTGCTGCTCGGCGTCTCGCTGGCCGACGCGGTGGGGGAGCGCCGCTCCCAGAACCAGCCGGGCACGGACCAGGAGTACCCGAACTGGAAGGTGCCCCTCGGCGACTCGTCGGGCAACCTCGTCCTGCTCGAGGACCTGTTCGACTCCGCCCGCCTGCGCTCGCTTGCCAAGGCGATGAACGACTCCCTCTGACCGGCTGAGCCGGCCGAGCCGGCCGAGCCGGCCGAGCCGGCCGAGCAGGCCGTCCGGGCCCGTCTTGGCCGCCGCACGCGCCGGGATCGCCTGCTCGACGCGCCGGTACCGCCTGGTCGCGGAACCGCGCGGGACGACGAGCGCCGGGCCGCTCCGTCGTGCGGAGCGACCCGGCGCGCGGTCGTGAGGGGTGCTGACCGAGGGGTCAGGCGTCGGCGGCCTGGGCCGCGAGGGCGCGCTCGACGCCGGCGAGGTTCTCGACGACGAGCCGGCGCAGCGCGGGAGCGGCGTCGGCGTTGGCGTCGAGCCACTCCTGCGTCGCGTCGCGCAGCACCGTGCTCGCGAGCGGGGCCGGGTAGAGGCCCGTGACGAGCGCCTCGGCGATGTGGTACGACCGCTGGTCCCACAGGGGGAGCAGCGCGTCGAAGTACGCGCCGACGAGCGGGGCGAGCGACTCGGGGTCGTTGACGTGCTGGAACCCGAGCGTGGTGGCGCGGACGATCGCGTTGGGGGCGTCGTCCGAGCCGACGAGGCGGTCGAACGCGGCGCGCTTCGCCGCGGCCGTGGGCACCGTCGCGCGGGCGCGCGCGGCGGACTGCTGACCCGTCGCGGTCGAGTCGGCGTCGAGCGTCGCCTCGATCTCGGCGTCGTCCGCGAGGTCGAGCAGGACGAGCCCCTCGAGGATCTCCCAGCGCAGGTCGGTGTCGATCTCGAGCCCGTCGAGGGCAGCGGAGCCGTCGAGCAGCGACCGCAGCGCCTCGCCGTGCGCGGGCGTCGACGCGAGGTGCGCGAAGAACTTCACGAGCTGGAACTGCAGGTCCGAGCCGGGGGCCGCGTCCTGCGCGAGCGACCAGAGCACGTCGCCGACGTGCGCGAGCGTCTCCTCGCGGCGCTCCGGGGCCACGTACGTCTTCGCGGCGAGCGCGAGCTGGTTGAGCGTCGTGCGGATCGTCGTGGACTCGGTCTCGCGGGCGATGTTGCCCAGCACGAGGCGCACGTAGTCGCTCGCCGGCGTCTCGCCGTCGCGCGTCGCGTCCCACGCGGAGCCCCAGACGAGCGAGCGGGCCAGCGGGTCGGCGAGGTCTGCGAGGTGCTCGGTGGCGACCTGGAGCGACGCGGGGTCGAGGCGGATCTTCGCGTACGCGAGGTCGTCGTCGTTGAGCAGGACGAGCTGCGGGCGGTCGAGGCCGAGCAGCTCGGGGATCTCGGTCCGCGGGCCGGCGACGTCGACCTCCGTGCGGTGCACGCGGGTCAGCACGCCGTCGACGAGATCGTAGAAGCCGATCCCGAGCCGGTGCGGGCGCAGCGTCGGGTGGTCGGCCGCCGCCGTCTGCACCACGGAGAACGTGGTGAAGCGGCCGTGGGCGTCGAGGTCGAACTCGGGCCGCAGGGTGTTCACGCCCGCGGTCTCGAGCCACAGCGCGGACCACGCGGTGAGGTCGCGGCCGCTCGTGGCCTCGAGCTCGACGAGCAGGTCGCGCAGCTCGGTGTTGCCCCACGCGTGCTTGCGGAAGTACGCCGCGACGCCGGCGAGGAACTGCTCCTTGCCGACCCACGCGACGAGCTGCTTGAGCACCGACGCGCCCTTGGCGTAGGTGATGCCGTCGAAGTTGACGAACACGTCCTCGAGGTCGTTGATCGTCGCGACGATGGGGTGCGTGGAGGGCAGCTGGTCCTGGCGGTAGGCCCAGGACTTCTCCATCGCGGCGAACGTCGTCCAGGCCTCGCGCCACTCGGTCGCCTCGGCGGTCGCGAGCGTCGACGCGTACTCCGCGAACGACTCGTTGAGCCACAGGTCGTTCCACCACTTCATGGTCACGAGGTCGCCGAACCACATGTGCGCGAGCTCGTGGAGGATCGTCACGACGCGACGCTCCTTGACCGCGTCGGTGACCTTGGACCGGAAGACGTACGTCTCGGTGAACGTCACGCACCCGGCGTTCTCCATCGCGCCCATGTTGTACTCGGGCACGAAGAGCTGGTCGTACTTGTCGAACGGGTACGGGTGCTCGAACGCGGACTCGAAGAACGCGAAGCCCTCGCGCGTCTTGTCGAACACGTAGTCGGCGTCCATGTGGTCGGCGAGCGACGCGCGGCAGAAGACCCCGAGCGGGATCGTGCGGCCGTCGGACGACGTGAGCTCGCTGCGCTCCACGACGTACGGCCCTGCGACGAGCGCGGTGATGTACGACGAGATGCGCGGCGTCGGCTCGAACGTCCAGCGTGCGACCTCGACGTCGCCGGCGCCCGTGCCGGTCGGGTCGGCCTTCGTGCCGAGCGCCTCGGGCGCGGGCGTCGGCTGGTTGCTCACGACCTCCCACGCCGCGGGCGCGGTGACCGTGAACGCGAACGTCGCCTTGAGGTCGGGCTGCTCGAAGACGGCGAACACGCGCCGCGAGTCCGGGACCTCGAACTGCGTGTAGAGGTAGACCTCGCCGTCGACCGGGTCGACGAACCGGTGCAGGCCCTCGCCCGTGTTGGTGTACGCGCAGTCGGCGACGACGCGCAGCTCGTTGTCGGCCGCGAGGCCGTCGAGCGCGACGCGCGAGTCGGCGAACACCTGCGCCGGGTCGAGCGCACGGCCGTTGAGCACGACCTCGCGCACGGTCGGTGCGACGAGGTCGACGAACGTGCTCGCGCCCTCGGTCGCGGTGAACCGCACCACGGTCGTCGACGCGAACGTCGTCGCCCCCGTCGTGAGGTCGAGGTCGACCTCGTAGGACTGGACGTCGACGATCGCCGCGCGCTCGCTCGCCTCGGCGCGGGTGAGGTTCTCTCCGGGCACTGCATCTCCTCGGTCTCGTGGTCGGGCCGGTCGGCCTCGACGGCGGCCTGTGGGCCACGGACGATCATCCCACGCGTGCCCGCGCCCGCTCCCGGGAATACGTTGCCCTCGCGCGGTGTCGGAACGGGGTGGGGACGCCGTCGGCCCGGCCGCCGCGCCCCCGGCGACCCGGACCCCGGGCGCGCCCGACGACGAAGGAGACCGCCCCGTGACGCTCACCGCGACGACCGACCCCACCGCGACCGAGGACGACGTGCGCGTCGCCGACTTCTGGTTCGACCCCGTGTGCCCGTGGGCGTGGATGACGAGCCGCTGGATGGGCGAGGTCGAGCAGGTGCGCGACGTCACCGTCCGCTGGCACGTGATGAGCCTCGCGGTGCTCAACGAGGGCCGGGACCTGCCGGAGGAGTACCGCGAGCTCATGGCGAAGGCGTGGGGCCCGGTGCGCGTGGTCACCGCCGCGCGCGTCGAGCACGGCGAGGACGTCGTCAAGCCCCTCTACGACGCGATCGGGACGCGCCTGCACCCGGGCGGGCGGACGGACTACGACGCCGTGCTGCTCGAGGCGCTCGCGGAGGTGGGCCTGCCCGCGTCGCTCGCCGAGGCGGCGGGCTCCGACGCCTACGACGAGCAGCTGCGCGCGTCGCACGCCGAGGGCATCGGCCGCGTCGGTGAGGACGTCGGGACGCCCGTCGTCGCGTTCGGCGGGACGGCGTTCTTCGGCCCCGTGGTGACGCCCGCGCCGAAGGGCGAGGCCGCCGGGCGGCTGTGGGACGGGTGCGTCCTGGTCGCGAGCACGCCGGGCTTCTTCGAGCTCAAGCGCACGCGCACCCAGGGTCCGGTCTTCGACTGAGGTCGGGCGCGGCGCCGCCGTCGTGCGGACGTCGTGCAGACCGCGGGGGCGTGGGCGTCGTGGGGATCCCGGGGTTCGACCGGTGCGGGTGGCTCGTGCCATGCTTCGTCAGTTCGCGGGCGGTTCCAGGAGCGCCCGCCGCCCGGTCGCGCCGGGCGAGACCGCCGAGGAAGCCCGCGAGGAGCCGAGCATGTCCCCGAACGCACCCGTGCCACCGCCGCCGCCGCCCCCCGGCGGCGTCCCGGGGGCCGCGGTCGGTCGTGACGACGCCCAGCCGACCACGGCGTTCGCCCCCGTGCCCGCGCACGCGACCTCGGGGCCGCCCTCGTTCGCCCCGACGAGCGGCCCGACGGCCCAGGCGCCGCGCGCGACGCCCGCGGACGGCCAGCCGACCGTCGTCGCGTCGGCGGCGTCCTTCCAGGCGACGACGGTCCAGCACGTGACGCCGATCACCCAGCTCCCGACGGCGGCACAGCCCGCGGTCCCGGCGCCCTCGCCGTCGCCGGTGCCGCCGCAGCGCGTGCGCTACGCGACCGAGCAGAACGGGTTCGGCGTCGCGGCCCCGGTCGGGACGGCCGCGGGCCGTCCCGGCTACGCGCCGGGCGACACGGCGGCCGGTCACGCTGCGGCCGGTCCGTACGCGGGCGCGACCGCGGCGTACGAGCCGACCGCCCAGCCCGCCTACGCGGCCGCCACGCCGCCCGCGCAGCAGCCCGCCTACCACCCGCCGGCCTCGGCAGCCCCGGCCGCCGCCGCCCCGCGCACCACGTCGGGAGGGGCGGGCGCCCCGTCCGGACCGTCGACCGGTCGGCGCGACGGGCGCAGCGGAGGAGGCGGCGGTCGCGGCTCGAACCGGCTCGGCGCGGGGTGGATCGCGTTCATCGTCGTCGACGCGCTGCTCGTCCTCGGGGCGATCGTCTTCGCGATCTCGCTGCTCGGCGGCGGCGACGAGGAACCGCTCGGCGGGGCGTCGACGTCCCCGGCGGCGACCGCCACGGACGGTGCCGAGGAGACGGCACCGGCCGAGCCCACGGTGTCCGAGACGTTCGCGTCGGAGTCGCGGAACATCACGTGCGAGGTGACCGACGTCAGCGCGACGTGCGTGATCGCCCAGCTCGGCACGCAGCCCGCCCCGGTCGACGGGTGCGACGGCACGGTCGGCTACAAGGTCGTCCTGGACGCCGACGGCAGCGTCGACCAGCCGTGCGTGCCCGCGGCGGAGCAGCCGCAGCCCGCGCCGGGGGACACCGCGATCCTCGACTACGGCACGTCCACGACGGTCGGCCCCTTCACGTGCGACAGCGCCGAGACCGGCATGACGTGCCGCGACGACGCCACGGGCAAGGGCTTCACCATCGCGCGCGCGGGCATCCGGACGCTCTGACCGGCCCGACCACCACGCAGGAGGGCCCGCGGCGGGACGACCCGCCGCGGGCCCTTCGCGCGTCCGGGGTCACCAGATGCGCACGCGCTCCTCGGGGGCGAGGTAGAGCGCGTCGCCCGGCTGCACGTCGTAGGCGTCGTAGAACTCGTCCACGTTGCGCACGACCCCGTTGCAGCGGAACTCGTTGGGCGAGTGCGGGTCCGTCGCGATGCGGCGCACGACCTCCTCGTCCCGGCCCTTCGACTGCCACACCTGGGCCCAGCCGAGGAACACGCGCTCGATGCCCGTGAGCCCGTCGACGACGGGCGCCTCCTCCAGCGGACGGCCGAGCGCGATGCGGTACGCCTTGAGCGCGATCGACAGACCGCCGAGGTCGCCGATGTTCTCGCCGATGGTCAGCGCGCCGTTGACGTGCGGGCCGTCCTCGCCGAGCTGCGCGGGGCGGTACGCGTCGTACTGGGCGACGAGCGCCGTCGTGCGCTTCTCGAACTCCTCGCGGTCGCGCGCCGTCCACCAGTCCTCGAGGCGGCCCGCGCCGTCGTACTTGGAGCCCTGGTCGTCGAAGCCGTGACCGATCTCGTGGCCGATCACGGCGCCGATGCCGCCGTAGTTCACGGCGTCGTCGGCCTCGGGGTCGAAGAACGGGGGCTGCAGGATCGCGGCGGGGAAGACGATCTCGTTCATGCCCGGGTTGTAGTAGGCGTTGACCGTCTGCGGCGTCATGAACCACTCGTCGCGGTCGAGCGGGCGCCCGATCTTGCCGAGCTCGCGGTCCTGCTCGAACGCGTGGGCGCGGCGCACGTTGCCCACGAGGTCGTGCGCGTCGACGACGAGCGCCGAGTAGTCGCGCCACCGCACGGGGTAGCCGATCTTCGGCGTGAAGGCCTCGAGCTTGGCGAGCGCCTTCTCCTTCGTCTCGTCCGTCATCCAGTCGAGCGTGGTGATCGACTCGCGGTAGGCGGCCACGAGCGTGGCGACGAGCTCCTCCATGCGCGCCTTGTACGCGGGCGGGAAGTGCCGCGCGACGTACTGCGCGCCGACGGCCTCGCCGAGCGCGCCCTCGACGACGGAGACGGCGCGCTTCCAGCGCTCGCGCACCTCCTGCGCGCCCGACAGGGTGCGCCCGTAGAAGTCGAAGTTCGCCTCGACGAGGTCCTCGGAGAGGTACGGAGCCCGGGCGGTGACGAGGTGGTACACCATCCACAGCTTCCAGTCCTCGAGCGGCTCGCTCGCCCAGAGCTCGGCGAACCCGGCCGCGAAGTCCGGCTCGCGGACCACGACGTCGTCGAGCGAGCCCTGCGGCGCGCCGAGCGCGAGGACCCACGCGCGCCAGTCGAACCCGGGGGCCTCCTCGACGAGCGCGGCGAGCGTCCGCGGGTTGTACGTGAGGTCGGCGTCGCGGTCGCGCACGACGTCCCAGTGCTTCGCGGCGAGCTTCGTCTCGAGCGCCACGATCCGCTCGGCGGCGTCCTCGGGCGACGCGCCCCACGTCTCGGACGTGACGCCCGCGAGCGCGAGCATGCGCGCGACGTGCGGTACGTACTTCTCGCGCACCGGGGCGTACTGGTCCTCGCGGTAGTACGCCTCGTCCGGCAGGCCGAGCCCGGACTGGTAGAGGTAGGCGACGTAGCGCTCGGGGTCCTTCGCGTCGTTGTCGACCCAGAAGCCGACGGCGCCCGCGCCGCCCGTGCGCTGGAGGGCGCCGAGCGCCCCGGTGAGCTCGGCCTGCGTCGTGGCGGACGCGATGAGCGCGAGGTCGGGCTGCAGCGGCGTGGTGCCGAGCGCCTCGATCCGCTCGGTGTCCATGAAGCTCGCGTAGAGGGCCCCGACCTTCGCCGCGTCCGGCCCGACGTCCGCGCCGCCTGCCGCGACCTGCTCCCCGAGGTCCGTGATGATCTCGCGGACGTGCACCTCGGCCTGGTCGTGGAGCGCCCGGAACGCGCCGTCCATCGCGCGGTCGGCGGGGATCTCGTGCGTCGCGAGCCAGCGGCCGTTGACGTGGCGGTACAGGTCGTCCTGCGGGCGGACCGCGGGGTCCAGCGCGTCGAGGTCGATGCCGGAGCGCGCCGCGTCGGCCGGGCCGGACGAGGACGGAGGCGTGGACGTCGGGGAGGTCTGTGTCATGCGTCTCAGGCTACGGCCTCACCCCGGCGGCGAGGGGGCCCGCTGGGGCATGATGAGCCCATGCGCGTTCACATCGCCGCGGACCACGCCGGCTACGAGCTCAAGACCCATCTCGTCGAGCACCTGGGGGCGGCGGGTCACGACGTCGTCGACCACGGTGCCCACACCTACGACGCGCAGGACGACTACCCGTCGTTCTGCTTCGCGGCGGGCGAGGCGGTGGCGGCGGAGCCCGGCTCGCTGGGCGTCGTCATCGGCGGCTCGGGCAACGGCGAGCAGATCGCGGCGAACAAGGTCGTCGGCGTGCGCGCGGCGCTCGCCTGGAACCTGGAGACCGCGCGCCTCGGGCGCCAGCACAACGACGCGAACGTGGTCGCGGTGGGCGCGCGCCAGCACTCGGTGGACGAGGCGGTCGCGCTCGTCGACGCGTTCCTCGCGGAGCCGTTCAGCGGCGACCCGCGCCACCAGCGCCGCATCGACCAGCTCGCGGCGTACGAGGCGGCGCGCGGCACCTCGGCCTGACGTGCCCGAGGGCCACACCGTCCACCGCCTCGCGCGCGCCTTCGGTGAGCTGTTCACGGGCGAGCCGCTCGCGGTGAGCAGCCCGCAGGGCCGGTTCGCCGCGGGAGCCGCCCTGCTCGACGGCCGCGTGCTCGTCGCGAGCGAGGCGTGGGGCAAGCAGATGTTCCTCGGCTTCGCGGGGCCGGGCGGCGCGTCCGACGACGTCCGCTGGCTCCGCGTGCACCTCGGCCTCTACGGCGCGTGGACGTTCGCGGGCGACGGCAGCACCGCCGTCGTGCACGCGATCGGCGCGCCCCGGCGCCGGATCGGCGAGCGCGAGACCGTCCCGGCGGGCCCGGGGGAGGTGCCCGGCGCGCCCGACGACGCCTGGTCGCCCCCGCCGCCGCGCGGCGCCGTGCGCGTCCGGCTCGTCGGCGCGCACGCGGTCGCGGACCTCACGGGCCCGACGGCGTGCGAGGTCGTCACGGACGACGAGAAGCGCGCGGTCGAGGACCGGCTCGGTCCGGACCCGATCCGCGACCCGGGCCCCGGCGAGCCCGACCCGCGCGACGCGTTCGTCGCCGCGGTGCGGCGCTCGCGCAGCCCCGTCGGGCTGCTCCTCATGAACCAGGACGTCGTCGCGGGCGTGGGGAACATCTACCGCGCGGAGGCGCTGTTCCGGGCCGGGCTCGACCCGATGCGCCCCGGTCGCGACGTGCCCGCGGAGGACCTGCGGACCCTGTGGGACGACCTCGTCGTGCTCATGCACGACGGCGCGCGCACGGGCGCGATCGTGACGACGCGCCCCGAGCACCGCGACGACGGCGCGGGGGAGGCCCCCGACGAGGCGGCGACCGGGCGGCGGCGCGTGCGGCAGAACACCGACGTCGCTCCCGACGCCGTGCCCGCGGACGAGGCGTTCTACGTGTACCACCGCGACGGGCTGCCGTGCCGGGTGTGCGGCACGCCGGTGCTCCTCAAGGAGCTCGCGGGGCGCAGCCTCTTCTGGTGCGGCGTCTGCCAGACGTGACGGCGGGCGCACCCGGGACCGGGTGCGCCCGACCGGTCAGAACACCCAGCTGCACACCGGGGCGACGGGCCAGCCGAGGGCCGCGCTCGTGCGCGCGAGCGCGCCGGGGGAGTGCTCGGTGACCAGACCTGCCGCGCCGAGGGCCGCGAGCGACGTCCCGCCCAGGTAGGTCGCGCCGAGCTCGCGCACGTCGAGGGAGACGTCCGCCGCGTCGTCGGTCCGCTCGGCCGTCGCCGGGCCGAAGGCCTCCGCCCGCAGCCGCCAGCGCCCCGCGTTGTCGGGCAGTCGCTCGTCGGTCACGTGCAGCACGACGTCGACGTCCGCGGCGTACCGGCGCGCGGCGAGCGCGCCGGGCACGTCCACGACCCGCACCCAGAGGTTGTCCGCGAGGCGCGGCGACGCGGAGCGCGGGTCCACGAGCAGGCTCGTGACGACGTCGTCCACCGGCAGCATGAAGGGCGTCACCTCGTGCGTGAGGTCGAGGTCGGTGAGCACGCCCCACAGCGCGCGGGCGGCCGCGGCGTCGAGCGCGACGACCTCGCCCGTGCTCACCGGGCCGCGCGGGCCCGTCGCCTCCCAGGAGAGCTTGCGGTGGAAGCGCGCGTACCCGCGCGGCTCGCCGTCGAGCTCGACGATCGCGATGCGCGTGGGCTCGCGGTCCTTGCGCCAGACCTTGGCGTCGTCCCAGAACGTCGCCTGGAGCTCGGGGGTCTCGCGTGTCGCCCACCCCGGACGGTTGATGCCCGCGCCCTGGCCCGTCGGGTCGGCGCCCGCGCGCTCGTGGATCGTCGCGACGAGCTCGCCGTGCCGCGCGCGGTCCGCGCGCTCGATGCGGACGGTGTGCCGCTCCGCGCCCGGGACGTCGCGCAGCGCGACGCCGCGCGGGACGGTGAGGCGCACGTCGTCGGCCGCCTTGCCGTACCCGAACCGGCCGTAGATCGCGGCCTCCGCCGCGAAGAGCGCCGAGACCGGCTCGCCCCGCTCGCGGCACCGGGCGAGGTGCGTGTCGATCATCGCGCTGAGGATGCCGCGCCGCCGGTGCGCGGGGTGGACGCCCACCCAGGTGAGGCCCGCGACCGGAGCGGTCGCGCCGGGGACCGGGAAGCGCGCGAACGGGTACGACGCGTGCATCCCCACGAGCTCGCGCCGCACGGGACGCGCGCCGTCGACGGGCGGCGCGTCCGCGTCCTCGCGCTCGACCGTCACGCCGAGCGCGCGCTCCCACGTGAGCGGGAACGGGAGGTCGACGAGCTCGTCGACCTCCACCGGCGAGGGGAACGTCGTGGTGTCGAGGTCGAGCACGTCGCGCAGGTCGGCGGACGTGAGGGGGACGAGCTCGTAGCCGTCGGGGAGGCGTGCGGGTCGGTGGTCGCTCATGCCCCTGATCCTCCTGTCCCGGGCCGTGCTCGCGCCAGGACATTCGCGACGGCTAGGGTCGGGCGCCATGGCACGACGCACCCCCGGACGCGGCGGCGACGACCGCGCCGACCCTCGCGCCCTCGCCCAGGAGTACGCGACCGCGGTGCTCGACCTCGTGCGGCGCGTCCCGCCCGCGCGGGCCATGACCTACGGGCTCGTCGCGGAGATCGTCGCGGAGTCGCTGGGGCGGGGCGGCCCGCGCCAGGTCGGGCAGGTGCTCGCCGGGTCGTCCGGGGTGGACGACGACGGCACCCCCGTGCCGTGGTGGCGGATCGTCAACGCGGCGGGGTCGCCGCCCGCGCAGCACCTCGACGCGGCGCTCGCGGAGCTCCGCGCCGAGGGCTGCCCGCTGTCGCGCGACGGGCGTCGCGTGGACCTGCGCCGGGCGGTGTGGTTCCCCGGCGCCGACGGCTGACCGCGCGGCGCCGGGCCGGTCAGCCCGGGGTCGGGGCCGCGAGGAGCGGGGCGAGCGTCTGCACGGCCGTCGCGTCGCCCTGGACGAGGAGCGTCGTCACCGCCGTCTCGCGCCACGCCGCGAGGTCGCTCGCGATCTTCTCGGGCGGGCCGACGAGCGCGACGTCCTCGACCATCGCCGTCGGGACGGCGGCGGCCGCGAGGTCCTTGCGTCCCGCGAGGTAGTGCGCCTGGATCTCGTCGCACGCCTCGGCGTACCCGAGGCGGTCGAGCGCGTCGCGGTGGAAGTTCGCCCCCTTGGCGCCCATCCCGCCGACGTACAGCGCGAGGAACGGGCGCACCTGGTCCGCGGCCTGCTCGACGTGCTCGCGCACGACGACGGGGACGGTCGCGCTCACCTCGAACGCGGACTCGGGCGAGCGCTCGGGCGCGCGGCGCGCGAAGCCGTCCGCGAGGAGCTCGCGGAACGTCGCGTCCATGCGCGGCGAGTAGAACAGCGGGAGCCAGCCGTCCGCGATCTCGGCGGCGAGCGCGATGTTCTTCGGCCCCTCGGCCGCCAGGTGGATCGGGAGGTCGGCGCGCAGCGGGTGGACGGTCGAGCGCAGGGGCTTGCCCAGCCCGGTCCCGACGCCGTCGGGCAGGGGGAGGGGGTAGTGCGGGCCGGACGACGTCACGGGCGCCTCCCGGCGCAGGACGTCGCGCACGACCTGCACGTATTCGCGGGTCCGTGCGAGCGGCTTCGCGTACGGCTGGCCGTACCAGCCCTCGACCACCTGCGGCCCGGAGACGCCGAGGCCGAGGACGAACCGGCCGCCCGAGAGGTGGTCCATCGTCAGCGCGGCCATCGCCGTCGCGGTCGGGGTGCGCGCGGAGACCTGCGCGACGGCGGTCCCGAGGCGGATGCGGGTCGTGCGCGAGCCCCACCACGCCAGCGGCGTGAACGCGTCGGAGCCGTAGGCCTCCGCGGTCCAGACAGAGTCGACGCCGAGGCGGTCGGCCGCGACGACCGCGTCCTGGATGCCGTCGGGGGGACCGGCGGACCAGTAGCCGGTGTGGATGCCGAGGCGCATGCGCGCTCCTCCTCGTCGAGGGTCGTGGTGCCGGGACCGGCGGCCACGGACGGGCGGCTGCGGCCGGCGGTGAGCGGGCGGTACCCGAGGGCGCACCGGGCAGGGGGGTATCCGGTACGCGCGGTCTCAGGTACCGCCCACGACCACACTAGCCGATCCGGGGCCGCCCCCGGCGTCCTCCTCAGATGACGTACTCGATGAGGAGCGACGGGTCCTCGACGGCCTCCCGCGCGGCGGGCGTGCCCGCCGGCATCCGGACGGTGGCCGGCACGCCGACGGCGACCGCGCCCGGGGGCACGTCCTTGACGACGACGGCGTTGGCGCCGACCTGGACGTCGTCGCCGACCCACACCGGCCCGAGGATCTTCGCCCCGGCGCCGACGACGACCCGGTCGCCGAGCGTGGGGTGCCGCTTGCCCCGCTTCATCGAGCGCCCGCCGAGCGTCGACGTGTGGAACAGCACGACGTCGTCGCCGACCACGGCCGTCTCGCCCACGACGACGCCCATCCCGTGGTCGATGAACAGCCGTCGGCCGATGCGCGCGCCGGGGTGGATCTCCACGCCGGTGAGCGCGCGCGCCGCCTGCGACACGAGCCGCGCCGGCAGGCGCAGCAGGGGCTCGCGCCACATGCGGTGCGCGAGCCGGTAGGCCCACACGGCGTGCACGCCGGGGTACGCGAGAGCGACCTCGAGGCGGCTGCGCGCGGCGGGGTCCCGCCGTCGGGCCGCCTCGAGGTCCTCGCCGAGCACGCGCACGAACCGGCGCAGCCGGTGGCCGGCCGTCCGTGCGCGGGGGTGGGGGTCGGTCACGTCAGTCCAGCAGGTCGGCGTAGAGGACGGAGGACAGGTAGCGCTCGCCGAACGACGGGATGATCGTCACGATGAGCTTGCCCGCGTTCTCGGGACGCGCGGCGAGCTGCAGCGCGGCGGCGATCGCGGCGCCCGAGGAGATCCCGACGAGCAGGCCCTCCTCCTTGGCGGCGCGGCGCGCGTACTCGACGGCGGTCTCGGCGTTGACGTCGATCACCTCGTCGTAGACCGAGGTGTCGAGGATCTCGGGCACGAAGTTCGCGCCGATGCCCTGGATCTTGTGCGGGCCGGGCTGGCCGCCGTTGAGGATGGCCGACTCCTCGGGCTCGACCGCGACGATCTGCACGCCGGGCTTGCGCTCCTTGAGCACCTGGCCGACGCCCGTGATGGTGCCGCCCGTGCCGATGCCCGCGACGACGATGTCGACCGCGCCGTCGGTGTCGGCCCAGATCTCCTCGGCCGTCGTGCGGCGGTGGATCTCCGGGTTCGCCTCGTTCGCGAACTGGCGGGCGAGGATCGCGCCCTCGCGCTCGGCGACGATCTCGTCCGCGCGGCTGACCGCGCCCTTCATGCCCTCGGAGCCCGGCGTGAGGATGAGCTCGGCACCGAACGCGCGCAGCAGCGCGCGGCGCTCCTTCGACATCGTCTCCGGCATCGTGAGCACGATGTCGTACCCGCGCGCCGCACCCACCATCGCGAGCGCGATGCCGGTGTTGCCGGACGTCGCCTCGACGATCGTCCCGCCCGGCTTCAGCTCGCCGGACGCCTCGGCGGCGTCGATGATCGCGACGCCGATGCGGTCCTTGACCGAGTTGGCGGGGTTGTAGAACTCGAGCTTGCCCACCACGGTGGCGCCGAGCCCCTCGGTGAGCTTGTTGAGCCGGACCAGCGGGGTGTTGCCGACGAGCTGCGTGACGTCGTCGTAGATGCGTGCCATGTCTTCCTCTTCTGTCGACGGCTCGGGGTGAGCCGGGTGGGGGTACCGATGGGGAGCGGGGCGCGCCCGGTGGCCGGGGTCCAGCGTCTCGCGGGGGCGGCGCGGGCGCGCGCGGGCGACGGGACGGGCTCGGGCGGGACGAGGGGCGTGCGCGGGCGTGCCGGGGCACGCGGGGACGGCCGTCGTCAGCGGCAGCCGAGACAGCGACAACAGGAGGTGCGCGGCGCGGCGCGGTGCAGCGATGCAGGACGCGCGGTCGTCGCGGTCATTCCTCGCTCCTCCTGGTCGGTCGCGCCGGGGGAGTCACCCGGAGCTCCGGGCGGGCCGACGGCGCGCGTGCCCCGAGGCTATCGGTCCGCGGCGCGGCCCTGCAACGCCGTCCGCGGGGGCCCTGGGAACGACGACGGGCGCCTCGCCGGGAAGGCGGGGCGCCCGTGGGGTCGTGGGACGAACGGAGCGGGCGACGGGAATCGAACCCGCGTAGCCAGTTTGGAAGACTGGGGCTCTACCATTGAGCTACGCCCGCACGGGCCTCGGCTCGCCCGGCGGTCGGCCTGTGCGGCCGCCCGGGACGGCGTGCCACCGACCTGCGGCCGCCACCCTAGCAAACGTCGGCGGGCCGCCCGTGCCGCGGCGTTCCCCAGGCGGCGGCCCGTCGGTCGCGCCCCGTCCCGCCAGTACACTTGCCCCTGGTCCGCCCGCCGTGGCGGACGACGGGGTGTGGCGCAGGTTGGTAGCGCGTCCGCTTTGGGAGCGGAAGGTCGCAGGTTCAAATCCTGTCACCCCGACCTTCGCGCGGCGCCCTGCGGGGCGTCGCGGGACGTCGTCGACGTCCGGACCGTCGTGGCGGTCCCGTCCCCGGGAGGTGCCCGTTGACCCCGTCCTCCGCGACCGCCGGTCCGGCAGCCCGCGTGACCCTCGCCGCGCTCGTCGCCGCGGGCAGCGGTGCGGTCCTCTCGCTCCAGGGACGCCTCAACGGCGACCTCGGGGCCGCGGGCACGGGGCCCGTCCTCGCCGCATGGCTCTCCTACGTGGGCACCCTCCTCGCGACCGTGCTCGTGGTGGTCGCCCGCCGCCGCGTCCGGTCCACGCTCGCCGTCGTGCGCTCGTCCGCCTCGTGGTGGTGGTTCGCCGTCGGGTTGTGCAGCGTGCCGATCGTCGTCGCGATGGCCGCCGGGATCCCCCTCGTCGGGGTCGCGGTCGCGTCCGTCTGCTCCGTGGCCGGCCAGACCGTCGCCGGGCTCGCGCTCGACGCGCGGGGCGTCGGGCTGCCCGCGCCGCTGCGGCTCACGCCGCGTCGTGCGGGCGCCGGCCTCGCGGCGCTCGCCGGTCTGGGCATCGCGGTGCTCGGGAGCAGCGCGGGCGGTCCCGGGTGGGCGGTCGTCGCGGCCGGTGCGGCGCTCTTCGTGGGCGGCGCTGTGCTGTGCGGGCAGCAGGCGGGCAACGGCCGCGTCACGCAGCTCACGGGCGACCCGGTCGTGGCGACCCTCACGTCGGTCACGGGCGGGCTCGCCGGGATCACGCTCGTGTGCGCGCTCGGCGTCCCGTTCGGCGTGCTCGACGGCGTCGTGCTGCCCCCGCAGTGGTGGCTCTACCTGGGCGGGCCGCTCGGGACGGTCGTCACCGTCGCGGCCGCGTTCGCCGTGCGCCACCTCGGCACGTTCGTCCTCACGCTGACCGTCGTCGGGGGCCAGATGGTCATGGCGGTCCTGCTCGACGTGCTCGGCGTGGTGGGGCTGCGCTGGCCGACCGTCGTCGCGACCGCGGTCGTCGCGCTCGCGGTGCTGCTCGTCGTGCCCCGGCCGGGACCAGGGCCCGGGTCGAGATGAGGAGAGGAGCGGGGTCAGGATCGCGGACAGACCCGCGCGTCGGGCGCGCTTGACCGCTCGCGTACGATGGGACGGTTGCCCGTACGCCCGCGTGCGGTGCCGTCCCCGGCCGCCCGCGGCCCGCCCCGATCAGTTGGAGATCATCGAAGTGAAGAGCGCCGTCGAGACCCTGGACCCCACCAAGGTCAAGCTGACCGTCGAGGTGGAGTACGACGAGCTCAAGCCGAGCATCGACCACGCCTACAAGCACATCGCGGAGCAGGTGAACATCCCCGGCTTCCGCAAGGGCAAGGTCCCGCCCCGCGTCATCGACCAGCGCGTCGGCTGGGGCGCCGTGATCGAGCACGCCGTCAACGACGCGCTCTCCGGCTTCTACCGCCAGGCCGCGAGCGAGGAGAACCTGCGCCCCCTCGGCCAGCCCGAGGTCGAGGTCACCGAGATCCCGGCGAAGGCCGGCGAGGGCCAGCTGGTCTTCACCGCCGAGGTCGAGGTCCGCCCCGAGATCACGCTGCCCGCGCTCGACTCGCTCGCCATCACCGTCGAGCCCGCCGAGGTCACGGACGAGGACGTCACCGAGCGCCTCGACGCGCTGCGCGAGCGCTTCGGCACCCTCGTCGGCGTCGACCGCCCCGCGGCCGAGGGCGACTTCGTCGTGCTCGACCTGAAGGCCGAGATCGACGGCGAGGAGGTCGACTCCGTCTCCGGCGTGAGCTACCAGATCGGCTCGGGCAACATGCTCGAGGGCCTCGACGAGGCGCTCACCGGTCTCTCGGCCGAGGAGACGACCACGTTCAACGCGCCGCTGGCCGGCGGCGAGCACGAGGGCAAGGAGGCCGCGGTCACCGTCACCGCCACGTCCGTGAAGCAGCGCGACCTCCCCGAGGCCGACGACGACTTCGCGCAGCTCGCCTCCGAGTTCGACACGCTCGAGGAGCTCACGGCGGACCTGCGTGAGCAGGTCGCGAGCATCAAGACGTCGAACCAGGCCGTCGCCGCGCGCGACGAGCTGCTCAAGGCGCTCAACGACGCCGTCGAGATCCCCGTCCCCGCGGGCGCCGTCGAGGCCGAGGTGCACCGCCACCTCGAGTCCGAGGGCCGCCTGGAGGACGACACGCACCGCGCCGAGGTCACGGTCGAGGCGACCGACGCCCTGCGCAACCAGATCCTGCTCGACACCCTCGCCGAGCAGCTCGAGATCAAGGTCGCGCAGAACGAGCTCCTCGAGTACCTCGTGAGCGCCTCGCGCCAGTACGGGATGGACCCGAACCAGTTCATCCAGTCGCTCGACCAGGGCGGGCAGATCCCCGCGATGGTCGGCGAGGTCGCGCGCTCCAAGTCGCTCGCCGTCGCGCTGCGCCAGATCGAGGTCAAGGACACCGCCGGCAACGTCGTCGACCTGACCGAGTTCATCGGCTCTGACGACGAGGACGCCGCCGCGGAAGAGTCCGTCGAGGACGTCGCGGGCGAGCCGGTCGAGGAGGCGCTCGTGGACGACTCGGCCGCCCCCGCCGCCGACGCCCCGGTCGAGGACGACGAGAAGGACGCGACGAAGGCCTGACGCGTCGCCGGCCCCCGGCCGGACGGTCCCCACGACGGCCCGCACCCTCCGCGCGAGGGTGCGGGCCGTCGTCGTCGGCGAGGGGGCGTGGTGCCTGGTGCGCCGTCAGCGAAAACGCGGCCCGCCGGGACGAACGGCGGGCACGGACCGCGTTAGGGTCACTGCAGCACGGCTGGACCGGGACGCCGTCCCGGCCGGCCAGGGCAGCGCAGGCGGGGGCGACCCGCGGGAGCGACGAAGGAGATGGATGTGAACGAGCTGTACCTGCCGTCCGACGCGACGGCCCCGGTGAACCGCGCCGAGGGTCCGGGCCTCGGACTCAACGACTCCATCTACAACCGGCTCCTCAAGGAGCGCATCATCTGGCTCGGCTCGGAGGTGCGCGACGAGAACGCGAACGCCATCTGCGCCCAGATGATGCTGCTCGCCGCGGAGGACCCGGACAAGGACATCTGGCTCTACATCAACTCGCCCGGCGGCTCGATCACGGCCGGCATGGCGATCTACGACACGATGCAGTACATCCAGCCCGACGTCGCGACGATCGCCATGGGCATGGCGGCGTCGATGGGGCAGTTCCTGCTCTCGTCCGGCACGAAGGGCAAGCGGTACGCGACGCCGCACGCGCGCGTCATGATGCACCAGCCGTCCGGCGGCATCGGCGGCACGGCGACCGACGTGCGCATCAACGCGCAGCTGATCATGCACATGAAGCAGGTGCTCTCCGAGCTCACGGCCGAGCAGACCGGCAAGCCGCTCGAGCAGATCCTCAAGGACAACGACCGGGACAGCTGGTTCACCGCGCAGGAGGCGCTGGAGTACGGCTTCATCGACCACGTCGTCACCAACGCGTCGTCCGTGACCGGCGGCGGCGGCACCACGGGTTCCTGACCCCGCACCGGACACCAGACTTCACCGAGGAGAACCCGTGAGCTTCAGCGCCGAGTCCCAGTACCTGTCCACCGCCCAGCGCCTCGCCGGCCCCGCGGCCCGCCCCGGCGGCATCGCCCTGCCGGGCGGTGCGCCGTCCGCCCGCTACGTGCTCCCGCAGTTCGAGGAGCGCACCGCCTACGGCTTCAAGCGACAGGACCCCTACACCAAGCTGTTCGAGGACCGCATCATCTTCCTGGGCGTCCAGGTCGACGACGCGTCCGCGGACGACGTCATGGCCCAGCTCCTCGTGCTCGAGAGCCAGGACCCGGACCGCGACGTCATCCTCTACATCAACTCGCCGGGCGGGTCGTTCACCGCGATGACCGCGCTCTACGACACGATGCAGTACATCAAGCCCCAGATCCAGACGGTCTGCCTCGGCCAGGCGGCCTCCGCCGCGGCCGTGCTGCTCGCCGCGGGCCAGCCGGGCAAGCGTCTCGCGCTCCCCAACGCGCGCGTGCTCATCCACCAGCCCGCGATGGAGGGTGGCGGCTACGCGCAGGCGTCCGACATCGAGATCCACGCGAACGAGCTCATCCGCATGCGCGAGTGGCTCGAGGACACCCTCGCGCTGCACTCGGGCAAGTCGGTCGAGCAGGTCCGCCAGGACATCGAGCGCGACAAGATCCTCACCGCCGAGCAGGCGAAGGAGTACGGCCTCGTGGACCAGGTCCTCGAGAGCCGCAAGGCCGTCGCGGTCAACAAGCCGTGACCCGGTCCGCCTGACCACGCGCCGCGCCGCCGTCCCCGCCGGGGTCGGCGGCGCGACACGTTGCGCCCCGTGCGGAGAGCCCACCTGACAACGGGGGCCCCGTGGTGTGGAATGGGGAGCAGGACCCGCTCGGCCGTGCCCGGGCCCCGCGCCGTCGAACCCGACGGGCGGAGGACCGGTCACCGGGACAAGGAGACGCGTAGTGGCTCGTATCTCAGACGGTGCCGACCTGCTGAAGTGCTCGTTCTGCGGCAAGTCGCAGAAGCAGGTCAAGAAGCTCATCGCGGGCCCCGGCGTGTACATCTGCGACGAGTGCATCGACCTCTGCAACGAGATCATCGAGGAGGAGCTCGCCGAGGCGACGGAGCTCGGTCTCACGGAGCTGCCCAAGCCCAAGGAGATCTTCGAGTTCCTCGAGCAGTACGTCATCGGCCAGGACGCCGCGAAGCGGGCTCTGGCCGTCGCCGTCTACAACCACTACAAGCGCGTCCAAGCGGGCGAGCAGGCCAAGCCCTCGAACCCGGACGACGCGGACTACGTGGAGCTGGCGAAGTCGAACATCTTGTTGATCGGTCCGACGGGGACGGGCAAGACGTATCTGGCGCAGACGTTGGCGCGGATGTTGAACGTGCCTTTCGCGATCGCGGACGCGACGGCGCTCACCGAGGCGGGGTATGTCGGTGAGGACGTGGAGAACATCCTGTTGAAGCTGGTGCAGGCGGCGGACTTCGACGTGAAGAAGGCTGAGACGGGCATCATCTACATCGATGAGATCGACAAGGTGGCGCGGAAGGCGGAGAACCCCTCGATCACGCGGGACGTGTCGGGTGAGGGTGTGCAGCAGGCGTTGTTGAAGATCATCGAGGGCACGTCGGCGTCGGTGCCGCCGCAGGGTGGTCGTAAGCATCCGCACCAGGAGTTCATCCAGGTGGACACCTCGAACGTGCTGTTCATCGTGGCGGGGGCGTTTGCGGGGTTGGACGACATCGTGGCGGCGCGGGCGCGCAAGCGGGGTGTGGGTTTTGGTGCGCCGATCGAGACGGGTGCGGGGGAGGACCTGTTCGCGCAGGTGCGCCCGGAGGATCTGCACCGGTTCGGGTTGATCCCGGAGTTCATCGGGCGGTTGCCGGTGATCGCGTCGGTGGCGGCGTTGGACCGGGAGGCGTTGGTGCGGATCTTGACCCAGCCGCGGAATGCGTTGGTGAAGCAGTATCAGCGGATGTTCGCGATCGACGGGGTGGAGCTGGAGTTCACCGAGGGTGCGGTCGAGGCGGTCGCGGAGCAGGCGTTGTTGCGCGGGACGGGGGCGCGGGGGTTGCGCGCGATCATGGAGGAGGTGTTGCAGCAGGTGATGTTCGACGTGCCGTCGCGTGATGACGTGGAGCGGGTCGTGATCACACGCGAGGTCGTGCTGGACAACGTCAATCCCACGATCGTGCCGCGCACCACGACCGCGCGCGCACGCACCCCGCGCGAGAAGTCCGCCTGACCCCGACGACCGTCGACCAGGCGATGTAGCTCGGCCGAGCAGGTGGTCCTGGTCCGTCTCGTCACCCGGACGCACCAGGACCTCCTGCTCGACCCGTGACCGGGGCCGGGGGTGGGTCGTCAGGCGTCGGCGCCGACCTTCGAGCCGTAGAGCGTGTCGATCGTGTCGGCGAAGTCGTCGATGACCAGGCGGCGCTTCACCTTGAGCGACGGCGTGAGGTAGCCGTTCTGCTCGGTGAAGTCCGTCGTGAGCACGGTGATCTTGCGGATCGACTCGGCCCGGGAGACGGCCTCGTTGGCGTGCGCGACGGCGCGGTCGAGCGCGGCGAGCACGTCGGCGTCGTGCGCGGCCGTCTCGACGTCCATCGGACGCAGGCCGTGCGTGGCGAGCCAGCCCGGCAGCATCTCGGCGTCGAGCGTGACGAGGGCGCCGATGAAGGGGCGCTGGTCGCCCACGACGACGACCTGGCTCACGAGCGGGTGCGCGCGCAGCCGGTCCTCGAGAACGGCCGGCGCGACGTTCTTGCCGCCGGCGGTCACGATGATCTCCTTCTTGCGGCCGGTGATGCGCAGGTATCCGTCGTCGTCGAACGCGCCGAGGTCGCCGGTGCGGAACCAGCCGTCCTGGAGCGCCTCGGCGGTGAGGTCGGGCTGGTTGCGGTAGCCGCGGAAGATGTGGTCGCCCTTGACGAGGAGCTCGCCGTCCGCGTCGATGCGCAGGGACGTGCCGGGGAACGCGGGCCCGACCGTCCCGATCTTCGTCAGGCCGGGCAGGTTCACGGCCGTGGGGGCCGTGGTCTCGGTGAGGCCGTAGCCCTCGAGGATGCGCAGCCCGACCCCGCGGTAGAAGTGGCCCAGCCGCTCGCCGAGCGGCGCGCCGCCGGAGATGGAGTACGTGAGCCGGCCGCCCATGGCGGCGCGCAGCGTCGAGTAGACGAGCCGGTCCGCGACGGCGTGCTGGAGGCGCAGCCCGAGCGCGGGGCCGCCCGGCGTGTCGAGCGCCCGGGACCAGGTGATGGCGACCTTGGCCGCCCAGTGGAAGATCTTGCGCTTGGCGCCGGTCCCGGTCTTCTGCTCGGCGGTGTTGTAGACCTTCTCGAACACGCGCGGCACGGCGAGCAGGAACGTCGGGTGGAACGAGCCGAGGTCCGCGACGAGGTTCTTCGTGTCCCAGGAGTGCGCGAGGACCGCGTCCGACGCGACGACGACGACCTGGATGAACCGGGCGAACACGTGCGCGAGCGGCAGGAACAGCAGGGTGCGTGCGCCGTCGGCGTCGAGGATCTCGGCGAGGCCGGCCCGGCCGTTGAGCGCGAGGTGCACGAAGTTGCGGTGGGTGAGCTCGACGCCCTTGGGGCGCCCGGTCGACCCGGACGTGTAGATGACCGTCGCGAGGTCGTCGACGCGCTGCGCGGCCCGACGACACTCGACTTCCGCGGCGGAGACGTCGGCCCCGGCGGCGCGCAGGGCGTCGACGGCGCCGTCCTCGACGACGAGGACGTCCTCCAGGCCGGGCAGGCGGTCGCGCACGGTCGCGACCTCGGCCGCGTGGGCCGCCGTCTCGACGACGGCGAGCCGGACGCCGGCGTCCGACAGGATCCAGTGCACCTGCTCGGCGGACGACGTCTCGTAGACGGGGACGGGCACGGCACCCACGGCCCAGGCGGCGAAGTCGAGGAGGGTCCACTCGTAGCGGGTGCGCGACATGATCGCGACGTGGTCGCCGGGCTCGATGCCGCGCGCGAGGAGGCCGCGGGCGACCGCGACGACGTCGTCCTCGAACTCCTGCGCGGTGACGCGCTCCCACGGACCGTCGGCGGTGGTGCGGCGCTCGACGAGCGTCGCCCGGGGGTCGCGCGCGACACGGTCGGTGAGGAGGGTGCTGATGGTCGCCGTGGGGGAGACCTCGACGAGGCTCGGCGACGTGTGTTCCGTCATGAAACTCTCCGCTGAGTGGGACGGTAGGGAGGGACGGCGAGCCACTTTACTCCGTACTCCGAGTATCGAGTTCCTCGACGCCCGACGGGCACCCCTAGGATCGGTGGGTGACGAACGACCCCGGGCAGCCCGCCGTCCCCGACGAGATCCTCCGCCTGCGCGACAGCATCGACAACATCGACGCGGCGCTCATGCACCTGCTCGCGGAGCGGTTCAAGTTCACGCGCCGCGTGGGCGAGCTCAAGGCGCAGGGCGGGCTCCCGCCCGCGGACCCGGACCGGGACCGCCAGCAGATCGCCCGGCTCACGGGCATCGCGAGCTCCGCCGGTCTCGACCCGGAGTTCGCCGAGCAGTTCCGCGCGTTCATCGTCCACGAGGTCATCCGCCACCACGAGCGCATCGCCGCCGAGCACGCCGCCTCGGGCGAGGGGACCCCGGTCCTCGACACCTATTCCTGACGGCCCGGGAGCGGGCCGGGCGAGGGTCGAAAGGCCGGCGCGAGGTGCCCCCCGGGCCCGACGCGCGGTGGCGACCCCCGTCGATCTGACGGACCCTGGTGGGGACCCAGGGCGGGCCCCGGGCGTCGGCACCGCCGCGTCGGGCGGCCCTCCCGCCACGCCGACGGACGTCATGAGGTGTTCGCATGAAGATCGATTGGCTCAAGCCCCTCCTCGGCCATCCTGGCCCCTTCGCGACGGTGTACATCGACGCGACGCGCGCCAACGAGGCCGGGGACCGCGAGGTCGAGAACCGCTGGAAGGGAGTGCGGCGCCAGCTGCACCAGGAGGGCGCGCCGGACGCGGTCCTCGACGACCTCGAGGAGGTGGTGCTGCGGCCGACGCGGGTGGGCGGCACCCACGGGCGCGTGCTGATCGCCGACGACACGGGCGTGCTCGTCGACCGGGTCGTCAAGGACCCGCCGGCGCTCACGAAGGGCTCCTGGGGACCTGTGCCCGCGCTGCTGCAGGCGGCGCGCGCGGCGGACGAGTCGGTCGACTACGTGCGCGTCGTCGTCGACCGGCAGGGCGCGGACCTCACGTGGTCCGTCGCGGGCGGCCACCTGCCCTACGCGGAGCCGGAGACGGTCGAGGGCGGCCACGACGTCATCAACAAGGTCCGCACCGGAGGGCTGTCGCACAAGCGCATCGAGTCCCGCGCGGAGGACTCCTGGGAGCGCAACGCCGAGGCGGTCGCCGCGGAGCTGGAGCGCCAGGCGGCCGAGTACCGGCCCGAGCTCGTGCTGCTCACCGGTGACGTGCGTGCCGTGCCGCTCGTGCGGGGCGCGCTCGGGCACGCGATCTCCGAGCTCGTGGTCGAGGTCCCGGGCGGCGGCCGGGGCGCCGGCATCAACGAGGCCTCGTTCGAGGCGAACGTGGCCGACGCGCTCGACAGCTACCGGGAGCGTCGCCGCGAGAAGGTCCTCGCCGAGTTCCGCCAGGAGCAGGGCCGGGAGTCCGGGGCGGTGACGTCCGTGGAGGACGTCGTCGCGGTGCTCGCGCGCGGCCAGGTCAAGGAGCTCGTGCTGGCCGACGAGTACGGGCAGGACGGCGCGCTCGACGGCCGCTCGCTGTGGATCGGGCCCAGCCCCCTGCACATCGCGGCGACTCGCGAGGAGATCGAGTCCCTCGGCGTGACCGACGGCCTGGAGAAGCTGCCCGCCACGGTCGCGCTCGTGCGGGCCGCCGTCGGGCAGGACGCCGGGCTGACGTTCGCGCCCGAGGGCAGCGTCGAGCTCATCGAGGGCGTGGGCGCCACGCTCCGCTGGGCGGACGAGGGGACGCCGCGCGAGGTCGCCGCGACGATGTCCGGCGACGACTCGCGGCTGCGCGGCGAGATCATCTAGGCCCGCCGCCACCGACGACGACGCCCTTCCCGGCCGCGGCCGGGGAGGGCGTCGTCGTGCTGTCGTCGTGCGGGGTCAGCCCTTCTTGCGAGCCTCGGGCTCGCCGAGCTCGGAGGAGACGACGACGATCCCGCCCTGGACGGCCGGGTCGCCCTGGCCCTCGGCCGCCGCGACGAGGTCGAGCGTGCCGGTGACGCGCCCGCCGTTGCGGACGTCGACGACCGACGCCTCGACGCCGGGGAGCGACGCCGCCGGCACCGCGACCTGCGCCGCGAGGATCGGGGTGCGCATCGACACCTTCGCCTCCGACTTGACCTTGCGCAGCGCCGCGAGCGCGTGGCCCGCCGCGGTGAGGACGGCCGGGTCGGCGTCGCCCGCGGCCGAGCGCGCGACGTCGGGCGTGGGCCACGGCGCGCGGTGGATCGAGCCCTCCGAGGCGCGCCACCAGGACCACACCTCTTCCGTCGCGAACGGCACGAACGGCGCGAACAGGCGCAGGAGCGTGTCGAGCGCGATCGCGAGCGCGACGCGCGCGGACCGGGTCTCGGCGGAGACGTCGGAGGCCGCGGCCCCGGCACCGTACGCGCGGTCCTTGACGAGCTCGAGGTAGTCGTCGCAGAACGTCCAGAAGAACGTCTCGGTGACCTCGAGCGCGCGCGTGTGGTCGTACGCCTCGAACGCCTCGGTCGCCTTCTCGACGACGGTCGCGAGGCCCGCGAGCATCGCACGGTCGAGCGTCTCGGTGACGAGCGCCGGGTCGAGGACGATCTCGCCCGTCCCGGTCTCGGCGTCGACCCCGAACGACAGCGCGAACTTCGACGCGTTGAGGATCTTGATCGCGAGGCGACGGCCGATCTTCATCTGGCCGACCTCGAACGCCGCGTCCGTGCCGAGGCGGGCCGACGCCGCCCAGTACCGCACGGCGTCCGACCCGTGCTCCTCGAGCAGGCCCATGGGCGTGACGACGTTGCCCTTGGACTTCGACATCTTCTTGCGGTCGGGGTCGAGGATCCAGCCGGAGATCGCGGCGTTCTTCCACGGCAGCGAGCCGAACTCGAGGTGCGATCGCACGACCGTGGAGAAGAGCCACGTGCGGATGATGTCCTGGCCCTGCGGGCGCAGGTCCATGGGGAAGACGCGCTCGAACAGGTCGGGGTCGACCTCCCAGCCGCCCGCGATCTGCGGCGTGAGCGACGACGTCGCCCACGTGTCCATGATGTCGTTCTCGCCCACGAACCCGCCCGGCACGCCGCGCTGGTCCTCGGTGTACCCGGCCGGCACGTCGGACGACGGGTCGACGGGCAGCGCGTCCTCGGACGGCACGATCGGGTGGTCGTGGTCGATCTCGCCCGACTCGAGCACGGGGTACCACAGCGGGATCGCGACGCCGAAGAAGCGCTGGCGCGAGATGAGCCAGTCGCCGTTGAGGCCGCCGACCCAGTTCTCGTAGCGCACGCGCATGAAGTCGGGGTGGAACGCGAGCTCCTTGCCGCGGTTCAGCAGCTCCTGGCGCAGGTCGCGCGTCGTGCCGTCGGCCGTCGTCCAGTCGCGGCCGCCGTTGCGGATGTACCACTGGCGCGACGTGACGATCTCGAGGGGCTTGTCGCCCTTCTCGAAGAAGTTCGCCTTGCGCTGGGTCGGCACGGGCTCGCCGTCGAGGTCGCCCGCGTCGCGCAGCGCGTCGACGACGACCTGGCGCGCCGAGAACGTCGTCTTGCCCGCGAGCTCGGCGAACACGCCCTGGCCGGCGTGCGAGGTGATCCAGTCCGGCGTCTCGCGCACGATCCGGCCGTCGCGCGTGATGATCGAGCGCGTCGGGAGCTGCAGCTCGCGCCACCACTGCACGTCGGTGAGGTCGCCGAACGTGCAGCACATCGCGATGCCCGCGCCCTTGTCGCGCTCGGCGGCGGGGTGGGCGAGGACGGGCAGCTCGACGTCGAACAGCGGCGAGCGCACCGAGGTGCCGAACAGGTGCTGGTACCGCTCGTCGTCGGGGTGCGCGACGAGCGCCACGCACGCCGCGAGCAGCTCGGGGCGCGTGGTCTCGATGAGGACGGGTGCGCCGTCGTCCGGGGTGCCCGGCGCGACGCGGTGGAACGCGACCTTGTGGAAGTGGCCCGGGTAGTCGCGCGCCTCGAGCTCGGCCTGCGCGACGGCGGTCTGGAACGTCACGTCCCACAGGCCGGGGGCCTCGGCCTGGTACGCCTCGCCGCGCGCGAGGTTGCGCAGGAACGCACGCTGCGCCGCGGTGCGGGACCGCGCGTCGATCGTCTGGTAGTGCTGCGCCCAGTCGACCGAGAGCCCGAGCCGGCGCCACAGCGCCTCGAACTGCTTCTCGTCCTCGGCCGTGAGCCGCTCGCACAGCTCGATGAAGTTGCGGCGGCTCACCGGCACCTGGTCGGCGGCCTTGACGGACTTGCCCTCGCCGCCCTCGTGCGGGGGCTCGAAGCCCTCGACGTAGGGGAGCGTGGGGTCGCAGCGGACGCCGTAGTAGTTCTGGACGCGCCGCTCGGTGGGCAGGCCGTTGTCGTCCCAGCCCATGGGGTAGAACACCTCGAGGCCGCGCATGCGCTGGAACCGCGCGACGACGTCGGTGTGCGTGTAGGAGAACACGTGGCCCACGTGCAGCGAGCCCGAGACGGTCGGCGGCGGGGTGTCGATGGAGAAGACCTGCTCGCGGGTCTTCGAACGGTCGAACGCGTACGTCCCCTGCTCGGCCCAGCGCGCGTCGTAGGTGTCCTCGAGCCCGTCGAGGCTCACCCGGTCGGGTACGCCCGCTACCACCGCGCGGACGACGTCGGCGGCCGTGGCGGGCGCGGAGGCGTTGTCGGGGGATGCGGTGGGGGCGGTCGGTCCGGGCGACGAGGGTGTCGCGGCGGCCTCGCCCTGCGGGAAGTCACTCATGGTCCACCATCTTCCCAGATCCGCGGACCCGGTCCTGCCCTCGCCCGGGTGACGGACGGCCCGGCACGCGCGTGCCGGGCCGTCCGCGCCGCGACCTAGCGGGGCGCCGTCGCGCAGCGCAGGGTCGGCGCGAGCCAGTCGGCGTGGTCCCAGGCGTCGCCGTCGCCCGCCGTGCCGGCCCGCAGCGTCACGACCGTCGCACCCGTGACGTCGACGTCGAACGACGACGCCGCAGCGCCGCCGCGGAGCGTCGGGCTCGTCCAGCGGGCCACGCCGTCCGCGAGGACCGTCGCGACGACGCTGCCGCGGGTCCCGGACTCGGCGTCGACCCCGACCGAGCCCGTCAGGCGCGTGCAGGCGCCACCGACGCGGACCTCGACCTCGCTCGCCGCGTGCACCCCGAGCCCGACCGGGCTCGTCGCGCCCGCGACCGTGAGGACGCCGCCGTCGCCCGCGGCGGCCTCGCCGTTGCTCCGGTCGCGCTCGACGGGCCCCCAGCCGTTGTCCGCGCGCTGCAGGGGCAGGGAGGAGACGCCGTGGAGCTGCTGCGCGGCGAACACCGTGGCGAGGGTGCCGGGGGAGAGCAGCGCGACCCCGGCGCTCGTGCTCCGCGGCAGACCGGCCCACAGCTGGTTCGCCGCGGCGGCGCGTCCCCAGAGGCCGGGCGTGCCCTGAGCGCGGTAGTGGTCGAGGTACTGCCCGGGCTGACCACGGCTCGCGAGGTGCCCGTCCGCCTCGTACGTCCACTCCTGGCGGACGGCGTCGCGCTCGCACGGCGCCAGGGTCGCGGGCGTGCGGGCCACCAGGCACAGGTCGGGCCGTGCGCCGCTGTGGATCGCGCCGCGCGCGTCGAGGAACCAGGTCTGCTCCGCGCTGGTGTCGCAGTCCGCCGGAGCCGCTGTCACGAGCACCCGCGGCGCGGTTGCCGCGAGGTCGACGTCGAGGCACCGGCCCCCGTCCACGGTGACGCGGGCAGGGGTCGGGAGCAGCGCGGTGGCGGACTCCGCGAGCCCCGTCGAGCGCACCAGCGCGGCGAGCCCGTCCTTCGCGGCGGCATCTCCGCCCAGGAGCGCCGCCCGCCGCTCCGCGACATAGCTCTCGACCCGCGTGACCCCGGCCTGCACGGCGAGCGCACGGTCCGCGACCTGACGCGCCGTCGTGCCGAGCCCGGACAGGTCGTCGGCCCAGCTCGTGAGCAGGAGGCGGGTGCGCGCGTCCAGCACGGGCGCGGTCTGGCCCGCGAGCGGCGCGAGCGCGGCGTCCAGCTCCCGCACCTCCACCGCGCGGAGCGCCTCGTAGCCGGCCTCCTGCCCGACGACCACCGCGGGCGCCAGAGGGGCGAGGTCCGTGGGGAGCGAGACGGCGCCGTGCGCCGTGGTGGTGCCGTTCACGCGGCACAGGATGCGCGCGCGCGACGGGTCGGCGGCCTCCTCGAGATTGAGGTTCACCTGCTTCACACCGTCGGAGGCGTCGATCGACACGTTCTCGACGCGGCCGCCCACGTAGGTGACCTCGACCCAGCACTGGCGTGCCGGCCCGGTCGCCCCGGTGTCCGGGGCGGGCAGGCTGAAGATGTTGCCGTAGTTCGACCGCATCGCGGGGAAGAGGGCGGTGCGGGCGGGGTTCGCCGGGTCGTAGGCCCCGAGCACCGTCATGACGGGGACGCCGACCTTGCGCGGCTTCGCCGCGGTGAACGACGCGTCGCGCACCCGGGCGTCCACGCGGTCACCGGTCGCCGGGTCCCAGTCGCGGTAGCCGCTGGGGTACGCCGGGTCGGGCACCACGGTGCGCAACGACTGCTGGATGCGCGTCGCGCTGTACCCGGTGTGGTGCGTGTAGCGCGACAGGTCGCTGGTGGGGAAGCCCCCGGACATCGCGTCGCGCTGGTAGTTGTACAGCCCGGCGAAGCTCTGCCGGAACGGGGTGCCGGCGACGTCGATGCCCCCGGGCACGAAAGCCTGGTTGTTGACGAGGTTGGACCGCATCCGGTCGGCGTAGGCGATGTAGCCCCACCCGCTCTCGCTGTGGTGCGTCGCGTTGATCACGCGCTCGTCGCCGGTCTTGGTGTCGTCCACGCCGGGGTAGTGACCGAGCCCGAACGAGTGCCCGATCTCGTGGCTCCACTCGTTGCCGACGGAGTCGTAGAGGGTCGCCATGCCGTTGCCGCCGCTGAGCCCGTGCACGACCCGGCCGTTTATGTAGGCCCCGGCCGAGTGGTGGTAGACGCGCTGGTTGAACGTGCCGGGCTGGTTCTGCGTCATCGGGGCGCTGGGGATGCCGAAGCCCGCGAGGTTGACCCCGGTGGAGAACTGGGCCTTGCCCACGTTCTCCCGCAGGTCGCCCGAGTAGACGTCCCCTGTCGTCGCGCTGGTGCCGGGGGAGGTGTAGATCGTGCCGGAGGCCACCATCACGCGGTCGAGGCGCACCGGTTCGTAGCGTGCGACGACGAGCCGGGACACGGGGATGGTCTGGAAGTAGTCCGTGGCCGCTCGCACGGTGTCGTCGAGCATGACGTGGCCGCTGCCCGTCGGGGGGTCGGTCAGCATGCCCAGCTCGGTGCCGTTGACGACCAGCTCCGTCGGCGCGGCGACCTGGATCGACGCGGCCGGGAGCGTCCCCGTCCGTCCACCGTCCGCGGTGAACGCGAGCGACAGGCCCGGGACCACCGCGTCCCAGGGCAGCTCGACGGTCCACGCCCGGTTGCTGTAGACGACGTCGCGACGACCCTCGGTGTCGGTCACGTCGTCGCGTGGGACGGCGCTCGGGGGTGCGAGGGGCAGCGTCGTGCGAGGCCGCCCGTCCACGGACACCGCGACCGTGAGCGACGACACCGCGGAGGTGGGGGTGACCAGGAGCAGCGCCGCGCGCTCGGCCACGAGCGTCGGCATGTTGCGCGCGGTGTTGCCCGCGGGGTCGATCGTGTGGCTCTGGGCGAGCTGCACCATGGCGCCGAGCGCGCCTGTGAGGTCGTTGCGCACCGGGCGGGGCGACCCGTCGGCGCGTGTGTCGTAGAAGCCGATCGGGCCCGGGTCCTCGGGGACGGCGGCGGCCGCCGCCGTCCCGGTCGGCGCCCAGGGCGCCGCGGCCGTGGCCGCAGCGGCGGCGGCCAGGAGCGTTCCTGCTCCGACCGCCGAGAGAAGGGCGAGCGCCGCGGCCGTGCCGAGGCGTGCGAAGCGGCGGGGCGGACGATGGTGACGGGTCACGGGTGGGTCCTCTCGCTGGCGGAACGTCGTTGTCCGTGCTCTGCGAAGGGGCGTGCCGGCGCCCTGCTCACGAATCGATGTTCGTGAGCGATCCTGCGTGATTTCACACTAGAACTGTCATGCTCGCGCTGTCCAATGGTGGTGTACTTCCGCCATCGTGCCCAGCCGGGTCGCCGCGGCTGCCACCGCCGTGCCCGGAGGCCTAGGCTCGGTCCATGTCGTCCTCCTCCCGGTCCGGCCTCACCGTCGGCTACGCCGCCATGCTCGAGCAGTTCCACCCGACCGAGGCCGTCGCGCTCTCGGCCTACGCGGAGGAGCACGGCTTCTCCGGGACCATGGCGGCCGACCACTTCCAGCCGTGGGTCCCGGCGCAGGGCGAGTCGTCGTTCGTGTGGAACGTGCTCACGGCGCTCGGCGAGCGGACCCGGGGCGACCTGGGCCCCGGGGTCACCGCGCCGACGTTCCGCTGGCACCCCGCGATGGTCGCCCAGGCGTCGGCGACGCTCGCAGCGATGTACCCCGGCCGGCACTGGCTCGGGCTCGGCTCGGGCGAGGCGCTCAACGAGCACGTCGTCGCGGGCTACTGGCCCGAGGCGCCCGAGCGCATCAACCGCATGTTCGAGGCGATCGACGTCATCAAGAAGCTGTTCCAGTCCGGGCTCGACAACAAGGACGTCAAGCACTCCGGGCAGTTCTACAAGATGGAGTCCACGCGGCTGTGGACCATGCCCGAGGTCGCGCCCGAGATCCTCGTCGCGACCGCCGGCCCCGTGACCGCGAAGCGCGCGGGCCGCCACGCCGACGGCCTCATCACCGTGGGGGCGCCGCTCGAGAAGATCTCCATGCTGTTCGGCAAGTTCGACGACGGCGTGCGCGAGTCCGGCCGCGACCCCGAGGCGATGCCCAAGGTGCTCCAGCTCCACCTCTCCTGGGCCGCGACCGACGAGGAGGCGCTCGCGAACGCGATGACCGAGTGGCCCAACGGCGGCATGAAGTTCCCCAAGGCGGACATCCGCTCGCCGCACGACTTCGAGCAGATGGCCAAGCTCGTGCGCCCGGAGGACTTCGAGGGCCGCATGGTCATCTCCGCCGACCCGGACGAGCACCGCGCGTACATCCAGAAGTTCGTCGACCTCGGCTTCGAC
This sequence comes from Cellulosimicrobium sp. XJ-DQ-B-000, assembly GCF_031119065.1. NCBI lineage: Bacteria > Bacillati > Actinomycetota > Actinomycetes > Micrococcales > Promicromonosporaceae > Cellulosimicrobium > Cellulosimicrobium sp. XJ-DQ-B-000. Next base: position 230,154 of record NZ_JAVHYN010000001.1, on the reverse strand, counting down.
CGCATCTATCTGCACAACGTGGGCCGCAACCAGCGCGAGTGGATCGAGCTCTTCGGCCGCGAGGTGCTCCCGAAGCTCGCGCGATGAGCGAGCACGACGCCGCACCCGGCGGGCCCGACGGCGGCGCGGGCCCCGACCGGTCCGCGCGCCTCACGGTGTGGGCGCCCGAGGGCCTCGGCGAGGTCCGTCCGGGCGACGACCTCGCCGCGCTCGTGGGCGACCTGCTCGCGAGCGAGGCGCTCGCGGAGGGCGACGTCGTCGTCGTGACGAGCAAGGTCGTCTCGAAGGCCGAGGGTCGCGTCGTCGCGGCAGCGGACCGCGAGCAGGCGATCACGGACGAGACGGTGCGCGTGGTCGCGACGCGCGAGCGTCCCGGCCAGCCGCCGCTGCGCATCGTCGAGAACCGGCTCGGCCTCGTCATGGCCGCGGCGGGCGTCGACGCGTCGAACACCCCGGAGGGCACGGTCCTGCTGCTCCCGCTCGACCCCGACGCCTCCGCGCGGGGGCTGCGGGGCGCGCTCCGCGAGCGGTTCGGCCTCGACCGGCTGGGCGTCGTCGTGACGGACACCTCCGGCCGGGCGTGGCGCGACGGCCTCGTCGACATCGGCATCGGGGCCGCGGGGGTCGTCGTCGCGGAGGACCTGCGCGGCGGCGTGGACGCCCACGGGCGGCCGCTGTCGGTGACCGTGACCGCCGTCGTCGACGAGGTGGCGGCCGCGAGCGAGCTCGTGCGCGGCAAGGCGGCGGGGCGGCCCGTCGCCGTGGTGCGCGGGCTCGGCCGGTACGTCGGGAGCGAGGACGGTCCGGGCGCCTGCGTGCTCGTGCGCGGCTCGGGCGACGACCTGTTCCGCGAGGGCAGCGCCGAGGCGTACGCCCGCGGGCAGGCCGACGCCCGCCGCGCCCAGGAGGGCGACGCCGCGCGGGAGGCCGCGTACGCCGACGGCTACCGCGCCGGGTTCGCCGAGGGGTACCGCGAGGGCTCCGGAAACGAGCCGGTCGCAGACTGAGGCGGGGTGCGCCCCGCGGCGGCGAAACCCCTGGCGTGCGCCCCGCCGTCGCCGCTAGCCTGCCCGGATGCTCCCCTCCGACTGGATCGCGCACCGCCGCCCCGACGACCGCGAGCACGTGGGTTGGATCCGCCCCGAGGGCGACGCCTGGGTGGCCGTGTCGCTGCTCGGGCACGAGCTCACCGGACCGGTCGACTGGCTCGAGGCCGAGGAGGCGCTCGACGCGAGCAGCCTCGCGTGGCTCGCCGACGTCTGGATGCTCGAGCAGGACGACGCGCCGCCGCTGCGGGTCCGGCTCGTCGAGGTCACGCCGGACGGCGTCGTCGTGCAGACGGACGACTTCGGGGCGATCGACGTCCCCGTCGAGCGCTACGACCTCCCGTGGCCGCCCCCGCCGACGCTGCGGCCGCGCCGGCCCGACGACCCGGACGGCCGCGTCCTGTCGTCCCGACCGTGACGGCCGTGCGGCTGCGCGCCGCGCGCGGTCAGCCCGCGTCCGTCGTGCCTTCGTAGAGGCCGATCTGGTTCCCGTCGGCGTCCTCGAACGCGGCCCACCACGAGGTGGGGCTGATCTGCGACTTCTCCAGCACGACGCGCCCGCCGAGCTCACGGACCTTGGCGAGCGTCTCCTCGATGGAGTCGACCTCGACGTAGCTGCGCGGGCTCGTGAAGCCCTCGGAGCGTGGGGCGAGGCCGCCGCCGCTGATCTTGTTCGGGGCCTGCCACATGGGGTAGCCCTCGAAGCCGGGAACCTCCGCGATCTGCCAGCCGAAGAGCTCGCCGTAGAACTGCGTGGCCCTGCCGTTGTCGCTCACCGGGATGTCGATGTGCGTGATGTCTCCGTGCGCCATGGTTCCTCCCCGTGCCGGTGACGGGCGGACACCCGCCGAGCACCAGCCTAGGGACGGCGGTGCCGCGCGCACCAGGGCCCGGCCGGACCGTGCGACCGGGGTCAGCGCTCGTCCGGCGCCGGGGAGCGCTCGACGGCGGAACCCTCAGGCTCCACCTGAGGGTCGGCCTCGGGGTCCGCGGGCTCCGACGGAGCGGCATCGTCCCCGTCCGGCACGGCGTCGGCGGCGGGAGGGGAGCCCGTGCCCCGCGGGTCCTCGGCGGGCCGCGGCGCGTCGTCGCCGGAGAGCCACCGCAGCCAGCCCGAGCCCGGGTCGGGCTCCAGCACGAGCGCCCGGACGAGCAGCGTGAGCGTGATCGCGAGGATCGCCCCGAGCGGCCCGATGACGAACGTCCAGAAGACGACGGACACGAAGCTCAACGTGAGGCTGAGGTTCACCGCGTCGGCGACGAACTTCGGCTGGACGAGCACCTGGAGCACGACGTTCACCACGCAGTAGACCGCGACGACGGCGAGCGCGAGCTGCCAGCCCCCGACCACGAACGCCATGACGACGGGCGGCACGAGCCCCAGGACGAAGCCGATGTTCGGGATGAAGTTCGTGACGAACGCGAGGATCGCCCACACGGTCGGGGCCGGGACCGACAGGAGCCACAGGGCGACGCCGTCGATCACGGCGACGACCGCGCCGAACGACGCGTTGACCACGAAGTAGCGCCGCACCCCGCCGCTGAACCGGGTCGCCCGGTCGACCGTCGCGGCGCGCTCGGCGCCGAACACCGAGCCGGCGGTGGAGTACCGCGCGGCGTCGGCGGCCATGAAGATCGCGTAGGCGAGCACGAAGAAGAACGCGGTCGCGATGCCCAGGGCCATGCCGGACACGTTGCCCGCGAGGCTGACGACGCGTCCCGGGTCGAGCCACGACGTGGCCGCCTCGGCGATGTCCGTGTCGATGCCGACCGCGGCGAGCTGGTCCACCACGTCGTCGACCGCGCGCACGAGGGCGGGGAGATACTCGCGGACGAGATCCACGAACCGGACGCCCGCGAACGCGAGCATCGCGACGAGCGCCGCGAGGATGAGGTACGCGACCGTGACGACGGCGGACGTCGCGGCCCACCGCGGCCAGCCCCGACGCTCCAGTGGGAAGCGCACGGGGTGGCAGATGATGACGATGACTGCCGCGAGGAACATCGGGGCGAGGACCTCGCGGGCGGCGTGGACCCCGGCGAGGACGACGACGCCGGCGGCGAGGGCCAGGAGCGTGCGCGTGGCGGGAGGGAGCCCCGGGGCGGGAGGCGTCGTCGTGGTCACGCGCCGACGATAACCGCCGGGGTGCGTCGCGCACCCGGGCGTCCGCGCGCGGCGCGGCGGGTCAGCCCTTCGCGGCCTTGGCGGCGGCCTTCTGGGCCTTCTTGAACGTGCGCACCTCGGCGAGCGACTCGGGGCTCGTGACGTCGGCGATGGACCGGCGGGAGCCCTCGTCCCCGTAGTGGCCGGCGGCCTCGCGCCACCCCGCGGGCCGCACGCCCCGCTGCTTGCCCAGGAGCGCGAGGAAGATGCGCGCCTTCTGGTCGCCGAACCCGGGCAGCGCCCGCAGGCGCGCGAGCACCTCCGCGCCCGTCGGCTCGCCGTCCGCGCCCGGCGCGGTCCAGATCCGGGTCGCGTCGCCGTCGTACTCGTCGACGACGACGCGCGCGAGCTCCTGCACCCGGCCGGCCATCGAGCGCCCGTAGCGGTGGATCGCGGGCGGCGTCGTGGCGAGCGTGACGAACGCGTCGGGGTCGGTGTCCGCGACGGTGCGCGGGTCGATCGAGCCGAGGCGGTCGCGGATCTTGCGGGGCCCGGCGAACGCGTGCTCCATCGGGTACTGCTGGTCGAGCAGCATCCCCACGAGGAGCGCGAACGCGTCGTCGCTGAGCAGCGCGTCCGCGTCGGGGTCGCCGGTGATCCAGAGCTGGTCGGTCATGCCCCCATCATGGCAGCCGGCCGCCGGGTGCCCGGCGCGGCCGTCCGGTCCGGAACTCGTCGACGCCCGCGCGCCGCAGGATCGCGCTCGTCCAGCCGGGCAGGAGCCGCAGGCCGTCCGCGCCGGTCACGCGGCGTACGTCGTCGACGACGTACTCCACGCCGCGGCGCTCGAGGACGAGGTCCCCGGCCGCCTCGACGTTGCGGACCCAGTCCACGTCCGGGCCGTACGTGAGGGCGAACGCGACGCGGACCGGACCGGTCGGGTCGTCGCGGTAGGCGAACGCGAAGACCGGGGTGCGGTACTCCCGCCCGCTGCGCCGCCCGACGTGGCGGACGACGGCCATCGGCCCGACGCCCGTCGCGACGCGAAGCATGACGGGGTTGAGGAAGCGCTTGTTGCTGCGGGTCACCCAGCGCGGGATCGGCATGGGCCCATCGTCACCCGGCGTGCCCCCGGACCGCGACCTATCGTGGCGGCGTGCCCACCCGACTCCTCCTGCTCAGCGACACGCACGTCCCGGTCCGCGCCCGGGCGCTGCCCGACCAGGTGTGGCGCGCGGTCGACGACGCGGACGTCGTCGTGCACGCGGGCGACTGGGTGAGCGTCGACCTGCTCGACGCGCTGGAGGCGCGTGCGTCGCGCCTCGTCGGGGTGGCGGGCAACAACGACGGCCCCGACCTGCACGCGCGCCTGCCCGAGGTGGCGCGCACCACGGTCGAGGGGCTGCGGCTCGCCGTCGTGCACGAGACGGGCGGGAAGGACGGGCGCGAGCGTCGAGCCGACGCCGCGTTCCCCGACGTGGACGTGCTCGTGTTCGGGCACAGCCACATCCCCTGGGACACCACGTCGCCGGGCGGCCTGCGCCTGCTCAACCCCGGATCGCCGACGGACCGCCGTCGGCAGCCGGTCGGGACGTTCCTCACGGCCGTCGTCGACGACGGCGCGCTGCGGGACGTCGAGCTCGTGCCCGTCGCGCGCTGACCGACCTCACGCCGCGCCGGCGCGCGCCCGGTGCACCGCCGGGCTCACGCCGCGCACGCGCTTGAACGCGGCGCTCAGCGCGAACGGCGTCGCGTACCCGACGGCGCGCGCGACCGCGGCGAGCGTCGCGTCCGGCTCGAGGAGGAGGTCGGCGGCCAGGTCGAGCCGCCAGCCGGTGAGGTAGCCCATCGGCGGCTCGCCGACGAGCGCCGTGAAGCGGCGCGAGAACGCGGCGCGCGACAGCCCCACCTCCCGCGCGAGCGCGTCGAGGGTCCAGGCGCGCACCGGGTCGTGGTGGATGAGCCGCAGCGCGGCCCCGACGACGGGGTCGGCGTCGGCGCGGTACCAGCCCGGCGCGTCGTCGCGCGAGAGCCACGTGCGCAGGCACGAGATGAGGAGGAGGTCGAGGAGGCGGTCGAGCACCGCCTCCTGGCCGGGGAGGTCCTGCACGACCTCCCGGGCGAGCATCTCGACGAGCGTCCCGTCCACGTCCCCGCGGCGCAGGACCACGCGCTGGGGCAGGACGCGCAGCACCCGACGCCCGACCTCGCCGTCGAGCGGGTACGTGCCCGTGACGATGACGGTCTCGCCGTCCGGGTCGTTGCCCCACGACCGCACGCCGAGCACGGTCATGGGGGAGGGGCCGCCGTCGACCGCCCGACACGTGTCGGACGCCGGGCCGACGACGACCTGGGGCGCCGTGGTCGGCGCGTCGGCGACGACGTAGTGGTCCGGGCCGCGCAGGAGCACGACGTCGCCCGCGGCGACGTGCTCGCCCGGGTCGGACGACGTGCCCCCGGCCCCGGGGCCGACCCACCCGGACCCGCGCAGGACGGGGACGATCGTCAGCGGCGCCTCGTCCTCGATGCGCATGCCCCACGGCGCGCGCAGGTGGCTCCGCAGGAGGAAGGCCCCGCGGGCGCGCGGCCCGTCGAGCAGCCCGGCGACGACGTCCATCGCGCCAGCGTACGCCGGGGCGTGGCGAGACGATTACGTATGCGCGCGAGCCGGTCGGCCATGGAACGTCTCGCGGCGCGGCGGTTGGGTGGGACCCGTACCGCTCCACCACTCGCACCTCGGGAGACACCATGCCTGCCTCGACCCCGCCCACCGCCGCCCCGTCGGCGGCGCCCGCCCGCACGACGGCGCCGACCGCCGCACCGGCACCTGCGCCCGGCACCGTCCTCGTGCTCGGCGCGACCGGCAAGACCGGCCGCCGCGTCGCGGACCGGCTCGACGCGGCCGGCGTCCCCGTGCGCCGGGCGTCGCGCTCCGGCGACGTGCGCTTCGACTGGGACGACGACACGACGTGGGAGCCCGCGCTCGCGGGCGCCGCGGCCGTGTACGTCGCGTACGCGCCCGACCTCGCGGTCCCTGGGGCCCCGGAGACCGTGGCCCGGCTCGCGGCCCGCGCGCACGACGCCGGCGCGCGCCGCCTCGTGCTGCTCTCGGGGCGCGGCGAGGAGGAGGCGCAGCGCGCGGAGGAGCTCGTCGGCGCGGCGTTCCCGGCGCGCACGGTCGTGCGGTGCGCGTTCTTCGACCAGAACTTCAGCGAGAGCTTCCTCCTCGAGCCCGTGCTCGACGGCGTCCTCGCGCTCCCCGTCGACGACGTCGCGGAGCCGTTCGTCGACCTCGAGGACGTCGCCGACGTCGCGGTCGCGGCCCTCACGGACGACGCCCTCGCGGGGCGCGTCCTCGAGCTCACCGGGCCGCGTGCGCTGACGTTCCACGAAGCGGTCGCGGAGATCGCCGCCGCGAGCGGGCGCGACGTCCGCTACGAGCCCGTCCCCATGGAGGCGTTCGTCGCGGGCCTCGCTGCGGCCGGGCTGCCCGACGACGTCGTCGACCTCATGCGGTACCTCTTCACCGAGGTGCTCGACGGGCGCGGGACCCCCGTGGCCGACGGCGTCCGCGCCGCGCTCGGCCGCGAGCCGCGGGACTTCCGCGAGTACGCGGCCCGCGAGGCGGGCGCGTGGGTCGCAGGCACCGGCGCCGGCACCCGCACGGTGGAGACCACGCCATGACCGCGTTCGCGACCCTCGTCGTGGCGGCCGCCGTCGCGACGGGGCTCGCGGGCGGCGTGCTCTTCGCGTTCTCGACGTTCGTGATGGGCGGGCTGCGCCGCCTCCCGCCGGGCGAGGGCGGCGCCGCGATGGTCGCGATCAACCGCGACGCGCTCCGGCCGCCGCTGATGCTCCTGCTCGCCGCGAGCGTCCTGCTCCCCGCGGCGGCGGCCGTCGTCGGGCTCGTCGCCGGCACAGCCGGGGCGGGGTGGGCGCTCGCGGGCGCGGTCGTCGCGGTCGTCGGGATCCTCGGCGTGACGGCCGTGGGCAACGTCCCGCTCAACGAGCGGCTCGACGCCGCGGCCCGCGAGGGCGACCTGGCGGCGGCGTGGGCGGCGTTCCTCCCGCGCTGGCTCGCGTGGAACCACGTGCGGACGGTGGCCGGTGCGGCGTCGAGCGCGCTGCTCGCCCTCGCGCTGGTCTGAGGTGCGCGGGTGCCCGCACCGGGCCCCGCCGCGGAATAGCCGCGGCCGGGACCCGGTTGCGCACGACATGAGCGACGTCACAGCGGCCGTGCCGGCCGACGAGCAGGACACCGTCCGTCGGGTCCTGGAGGGCACCGAGACCTGGGCCGTCGTCGGCCTGTCGAACAACACCGCGCGCGCCGCGTACGGGGTCGCGCGCGTGCTGCAGCAGCACGGCAAGCGGGTCGTGCCCGTGCACCCGTCGGCGGAGACCGTCCACGGCGAGCAGGGGTACGCGAGCCTCGCGGACGTCCCGTTCCCCGTCGACGTCGTCGACGTGTTCGTGCGGTCCGAGCTCGCGGGCGACGTGGCCGACCAGGCGATCGCGATCGGCGCGAAGGCGGTGTGGTTCCAGCTCGACGTGATCGACGAGGACGCCGCGCGGCGCGTGCGCGACGCGGGCCTCGACATGGTCATGGACCGCTGCCCCGCGATCGAGCTGCCGCGCCTCGCCGCGGCCGAGGAGGCCTGACCGTGCCCGCGGTCGACACCACGACGCGCCTCGGCTCACGCGCTGCGGCGCGGCTCGCCGACGAGCAGGTCGTGTGGCTCGTCACGGTGGACCCGCACGGCACGCCGCAGCCGACGCCGGTCTGGTTCCGCTGGGACGGTGCCGACGAGATCGTCGTGAAGTCCCAGCCGCGCACGGCCAAGCTGCGCAACGTCCGCGCGAACCCCCGCGTCGCGGTGCACCTCAACAGCACCCCGTCGGGCGGCGACGTCGTCGTGCTCACCGGCACGGCGTCGGTCGACGACGACGGTCTCTCGGCCGCGGAGCGCGCGGCGTACGACGCGAAGTACGACGACGGCATCCGCGGCCTCGGCACGACGCCCGACGGCTTCCACGACGACTACGCCGTGACGCTGCGCGTGCGCCTCGAACGGCTGCGCGGCTTCTGAGCGTTCCTCAGGCCGGGGGCTCGAACGTCAGCACCGGCCTGCCGGTGCGCGGGTGCGTGAGGACCTCGCACCGCACGCCGTAGACGGGGTCCAGCACGTCGGGCACGAGCACGTCGTGGACGTCGCCCGCCGCGACGACGCGGCCGTCCGCCAGCACGACGACGTGGTCGCACGTCTGGGCCGCGAGGTTGAGGTCGTGGAGCGCGGCGAGCACGGTGACGCCGTCGTCCGCGAGGTCGCGCAGGACGCGCATCGTGTCGAGCTGCGCGGCGATGTCCAGGTGGTTGGTCGGCTCGTCGAGCAGCAGGAGCGCGGGCTCCTGCGCGAGGGCGCGCGCGAGGTGCACGCGCTGGCGCTCGCCGCCGGAGAGCGTCGCGACCTCACGGTCCGCGAACCCCGCCATCCCGACGCGGGCGAGCGCCGCCCGGGCGAGGTCGCGGTCGGTCGCGGAGTCGCCCGCGAGGAGCGAGCGGTGCGGGATGCGGCCGAGCAGCACGGCGTCGAGCACGGAGAGCGGGAGGTCGGTCGTCGCGTCCTGCTCGACGAGCGCGAGCACCCGCGCCCGCTGCCGGCGCGGCAGCGCGAGCAGGTCGGCGCCGTCGAACCGCACGCGGGCACCGTCCCTGCCCGGGCCCGCCGACGGCGCCCGGACGCCGGCGAGCACACGCAGGAGCGTGGACTTCCCGGAGCCGTTCGGGCCGAGCAGCCCGCTCACCGCACCCGGGGGCGCGGTGCAGTCGACGCCGTCGAGGACGAGGCGACCGTCGACCGACCACGACACGCGCTCCGCGTCGAGCCCGGTCGTGCCCACGACGGCGGGGGCGCTCACGCGGTCCTCCGTCCGCGCCACAGCAGCAGGGCGAACACCGGGGCGCCGATCGCGGCGGTGACGATGCCGACGGGCAGCTCGCGCGGCGCGAAGACCGTGCGCGCGAGCGTGTCGGCCCAGACGAGGAACGTCGCGCCGAACATCGCGGAGAGCGGGAGGAGCAGCCGGTGCCGCGCGCCGGTGAGGAGCCGGACCGCGTGCGGCAGGATCAGGCCGACGAACCCGATGGACCCCGACTGGGACACGAGCGCGCCGGTGAGCAGCGCGACGCCCACGAGGAGCGTCCAGCGCACGCGCGCGACGTCGACCCCGAGCGCGGAGGCCGCCGTGTCGCCGAAGGTGAAGGCGTCGAGCACCGAGCCGGTCGACGCGAGCAACGTCCCGAGCACGAGCGTCGCGCCGCCCGCGACCGCGACGGAGGTCCACGTCGCGCCCGCGACGGACCCCATGAGCCACGACAGGATCTCGCGGTACGAGTCGCCGGTCGCGGACCAGAAGATGACGAAGCTCGTCGCGGCCGCCGCGAGCTGGCTCACCGCGAGCCCGGCGAGCACGGTCCGCGTGGGCGTGAGCGCGCCGAGCGCGCCCGCGAGGCCGAGCGCGGCGACGAGCGCGAGCACCGCGCCGCCGAAGGCCGCGACGGGGAGCAGGACCGTCCAGCCCGCGACCAGGACGAGCACCGCGCCGAGCGACGCGCCGGACGACAGGCCGAGCAGGTAGGGGTCGGCGAGCGGGTTGCGCGTGAGCGACTGCATGACGACGCCGCACACGGCGAGCCCGGCGCCCACCGCCGCCGCCGTGAGCACGCGGGGGAGCCGCAGCTGCCACACCATGCCGTCCTGCAGGGCACCGAGCGGCTCCAGGCCCAGCAGCCCGCCGAGCCCGAGGTGCGTCGCGACCGAGCGCCACACCTCGCCGACGGCGAGGTCGGCCGGCCCGATCGTCACCGTGACGAGCACCGTCGCGACGAGCGCGACGACGCCGGCCGGCACCCACCAGGCCGCGCCGCGCCGCGCACGACCGGCCGGACCGGTGCCGTCCGGGCGACGGTCGGCCGCGGCGGGCGCGGGGCGGGTGCGCAGGGTCGTCACAGGTCGAGCGCCTCCAGCTGCGCGGCGAGGTCGACGACGGCGTCGACGTTGCGCACGCCCGCCTCGGTCGCCGGGAACGGGATCGTCAGGTAGCGGCCCTCGCGGACGGCCGTCATCTCGGCCGTGGCCGGGTTGGACTCGAGCCGCTCGATCTTCGCCTCGGCGGTGTTCCAGGCGGCGTCGACGAGGACGAGCACGTCCGGGTCGGCGGCGACCGCCTCCTCCCACGCGTACGACGTCCAGGTGTCGTGCACGTCGCCCGCGACGTTCTCGAGCCCGACGGCGTCCATGATCATCTGCGGCGCGCCGATGCCCGCCCCGACGTACGGGATGTCGTCGCCCGACGAGTACCACAGGGCGGTCAGGCCGCGGTCGTCGCGGACGACGCCGTCGAGCGTCGCGCGCTGCTCCGCGACGAGGTCCGCCGCGGCGTCCTGGGCGTCGAAGATCGTGCCGACCTCGGTGATCTCGGCGAACACGTCGTCGAACGTCAGCGGGTCGGGCATGTACTCCGGCGCCTTGCACGCGGCGGGGGAGACGTAGGTCGCGACGCCGAGCTGCGCAAGGGTCTCGCGGTCGCCGGCGCCGTCGGCCGTGAGGTTGGACTCCCAGCCCGCGTACACGAGGTCGGGCTCGGTCTCCAGGACCGCTTCGGCACCCGGGACCTGGTCCGAGAGCGGCTCCACGACCGCGGGGACGTCCGCCGCGGCGTCGGCCAGCGACTCGGGCACCGGCCCGTCGGCGAACGCGCTCGCGACGATCCGGTCGCCGAGCCCGAGGGCCAGGAGCATCTCCGTGGTGCTCGACTTGATCGTCACGACGCGCTCGGGCGCGGCGTCGAACGTCACCTCGAACCCGCAGTCGTCGAGCGTGAGCGGGTACGCGGTGCTCCCGGGCGTGCTCGACGACGTCGCGCCGCCCGCAGAGGTCGGGTCGCCCCCGGGCGTCGTGCCGGACGAGCAGGCGGCGAGCGCGAGGGCGAGCGCCGCCGCGCCGACGGCGGCGCGGACGGATCGGCGAGAGGCAGGGGACGGCGTGGGACGCGAGGGCACGGAGCTGCTCCGGGTGCGAGGCGGGGAGAGAGCCGGACGGCGGTCCCCGGGCGGGGACGCGGGCTCTCCAGGGTCGGACGCGCCATCTCGCGTCGGGCGGACCCGCGACCCAAGGACGAGGTCGCTCCGGCGAACGATCGAGGGGTTCGCGGTCCGTCGTCCAGCCTACACACGCGACCGTGACAGAGTGTGCGTCGTGACCGAGCCGTCGAACGCGCCCGCCCCCGCCCCTGCGACCTCGCCCCTGCGCGCCGTGGTGACCGGCGCGTCGTCGGGCATCGGGGAGGCGTGCGTGCGGTTCCTGCGCGCCCGGGGCTGGGACGTCGTGGCGTTCGCGCGCCGCGCGGACCGGCTCGCCGAGGTCGCGGAGCGCACGGGCGCCCACCCCGTGGTGGGCGACGTGACCTCCGACGACGACGTCGCGCGCCTCGTCGCCGAGGCGGGCGCCCGCGGGCCCGTGCACGCGCTGCTCAACATCGCGGGCTTCGGCCTCGGCGTCGACCCCGTCGACGAGGCGAAGATCGACGAGTGGCGCGCGATGTACGAGACGAACGTGCTCGGCACCGTGCGCGTGACCCAGGCCTTCCTGCCGCTCCTGCGCACGTCGCGCCGCGGCGACATCGTGCTCATGACGTCGACCGCGGGCCACGACACGTACGTCGGCGGCTCCGGCTACGTCGCGTCCAAGCACGCGCTGCTCGGCGTCGCGAAGACGCTCCGCCTCGAGCTCGTGGGCGAGCCGATCCGCGTCATCGAGATCGCGCCGGGCCTCGTGCACACGCCCGAGTTCTCGCTCAACCGCTACCACGGGGACCAGGCCGGGGCCGACGCCGTCTACGCGGGCGTCGTGGACCCGCTCACCGCCGACGACGTCGCCGACGTCGTGACGTTCGCCGTCACGCGCCCGCACCACGTGAACATCGACTCGCTGATCCTGCGGCCCGTCGCGCAGGCCTCCACCTACTCCCTGTGGCGCGCGCCGCTCGTCCCGAAGGGCGTGGAGCCCACGCCCGACGCCGACGCGTCCGCCCGCTGACCCCGACCCGTCCGGGAGCGGAGCCGCTCCGAACCGACGATGGCGCCCGGGGCCGGCTCGGCGTCTACTGGACCACGGGAGGACGCGCATGACGGGGCAGCGGCAGGCAGCCGGGCAGGCGGGCGGACGGGCGGCGCTCGCGGGCGTCGTCGCGGCGGCCGTCGGGTTCGCCGTGGCCGAGCTCGCCGCGGCCGTCGTCGCGCCCGGGTCGAGCCCGCTGTTCGCCGCCGGGGCGGGGGTCGTCGACGCGGTGCCGGGGCCCCTCAAGGACTGGGCCGTCGCGACCTTCGGCACCGCGGACAAGGCGGTGCTGCTCGGGGTCATGGGCGTCGTGCTCGCCGCGGGCGCGGCCCTCAGCGGCTGGCTCGAGCTCCGCCGCCCGCCGTCCGGCGCGCTGCTCCTCGCCGCCGTCGGGGCGGTCGGCGCGGTCGTCGCCGCCTCCCGGCCGGGCGGGGACGTGGCCTGGGCGCTGCCGAGCCTGGTCGGCGTGGGGGTCGCCGTGCTGCTGCTGCGCGCGACGCTCCGGACGCTGCGCGGCCCGGCCGCGCCCTCCGGCTCCGACGACGCGGCGACGACGTCCGGCGGGCTCGACCGCCGCCGGTTCCTCCTCGTCACGGGACTGGCCGCGGCGGCGGGCGTCGTCGCGCTCGCGACGTCGCGCGCGGTGTCCGCCGGCTCGCGAGCCGTGACGGCCGCGCGCGACGCGCTGCGGCTGCCCGCCCCCGCGACCCCGGCCCCCGCCGTGCCCGCCGGGGCGGACCTGCGCGTCCCCGGGCTCGCGCCGTACGTCACCCCGAACGCGGACTTCTACCGCATCGACACGGCGCTGCGCGTGCCGCAGGTCGACCCGGCGTCGTGGACGCTGCGCGTCTCGGGGCTCGTCGACGACCCGTTCGAGATCACGCTCGACGAGCTGCTCGCGCTCCCGCTCGTCGAGCACCACCTCACGCTCACGTGCGTGTCCAACGAGGTCGGCGGGGACCTCGTGGGCAACGCGCGGTGGCTCGGGTACCCGGTGCGCGAGCTGCTCGCGCGCGCGGGAGTGCAGGACGGCGCCGACATGGTGCTCTCGACGAGCGCCGACGGGTGGACGGCGAGCACGCCGCTCGACGCCCTCACCGACCCCGACCGGGCGAGCCTGCTCGCCGTCGGGATGAACGGCGAGGCGCTGCCGGCCGAGCACGGGTTCCCCGCCCGGCTCGTCGTGCCCGGGCTGTACGGCTACGTGTCCGCGACGAAGTGGGTCACCGAGCTCAAGGTCACGACGTTCGCCGACGACGTCGCCTACTGGTCCACGCGCGGGTGGTCGGAACGGGGACCGATCAAGCTCGCGTCGCGCGTCGACACCCCGCGCGACGGCGCGGCCGTGGACGCGGGGGAGGTCGTCGTCGCGGGCGTGGCGTGGGCCCAGCACACGGGCGTCGACGGCGTCGAGGTGCGCGTGGACGACGGCCCGTGGCGCGCCGCGACGCTCGCCGCCACGGTCGGCCCGGACACGTGGCGGCAGTGGTCGTACGCGTGGGACGCGACGCCGGGGGAGCACCGGCTGACGGTCCGCGCGACCGACGCGGACGGGCGCACCCAGACGGCCGACGTCGCCCCGCCCGCGCCCGACGGCGCCTCGGGCTGGCACGAGGTCGCCGTCCGCGTCCGGTGACCGGCCTGACGAGGGGCCAGGCGAGTGGCCCGGGTCCTGGACCGGAGGTTGTCCCGCGACGGGCGTGCTGGCACCATGTGCGGGTGACCTCCGCGCGCTCCACGAGCAGCACGCTCGTCCAGGCGCGCCCGCGGGTCCTCCCCGCCACCTGTTGTTGAGGGCTCGCGGCGCCCTGCGCAGCCTCGACCTGGTGTCCGCGAGCAGCCTCCCGCCCCTCCCTCCCTGCGACGGGGCGTGACGGTCGCCGGTCCCGCGCCACGGCTCAGCGATGAGTCCGACGCCACGACCGGGTCTGCACCCACGGACGCCAGCCGAGCACAGGACGCGAGACCACCATGTACGTTCCCCCGCACTTCCCCCGCTACCGCCCGACCACGGTGCCGTCGTCGGCACCCGCCCTCGCCGCGCCGCCCGCGGACGTGCCGCCGCTCACGCTCGAGTGGCTCGTCGCGCGCGACATCGACGCCTACACCGCGCGCCGCCGGGCAAAGAAGGGTCGCGCCGAGGAGCGAAATTCACCCAGGTAGTTCGCCGCGCGCACGGTTGAAGCCGCTAGCCTGGCGGCGACAACTCACGAGGGGGAGCACGTGGATCCACTGTTGGCAGGGCTGCAGAAGACTTTCTCGGCGGACGAAGACCTTACTCGCTACTCGGACAGTGATGTATTCGAGATGTTGAGCGCTAGCCTGGTCCTTCCTCAAGGGCTGTTGGACCAGACGAGGGTCACCGATCTCCTATTGGATCCGAGCACTCCTAGTGCGGACGTCATCTTGCTTGAGATCAACGGCGAGCTGATGTGGAACGAAAGTGACGTCGTAGAGATGTGCGAGAACACATCACGAATTGACGCAAACCTGTTCTTTATCCAGGCCAAGAGGTCTGCAAGCGTCGATACCTCGCAAATCTTGAACTTCGGTGATGGGGTGCATAATTTCTTGCGAGGGGAACCTTGCGGGTACGGCAAGAGTGACTCGCTGATGCGCGCATTCGCCACCATGCTCGAACAGTACGCCGGAAAGGTCACCGAGCGCCCCAGTGTCTACCTGCACTTCGCGGTGGGGGCTTCCAACAGGTCGGTGGCTGGAGAAGAGGTGCAGAACCGTGTCGCCAAAGTGATTGCCCAGATCGAGGACCTTGGTCACGTAGGTTCAGTTTCGTTCGAAGTGTGGGGATCCTCAGCGTTGCATGAAGCTTGGACGCGGCGCAACAATCAAAATGCAGCTGAGATCCACTTGGCAAAACACGTGAACTTGCCGGCCATGCCTGGTGTTGATCAAGCCCTGCTGGGTGTTGCGACGGTGTCCGAGATACTGAAACTCGTTGAAGCGAGCGACGGCGCACTCGACGAGCGGGTCTTTTATGACAACGTGCGCGGCTTCCAGGGCCGGAACAACGTCAATGAGCAGATCATTGCAACACTCAAGTCGGACCGCCGGAGTTTGTTGCCGGTTCTCAACAACGGCGTGACTATAGTCGCCGACCAGTACACCCCGAAACCGGGAGATGCGATCGTTGTTTCTGGATACCAAGTGGTCAACGGTTGCCAAACGAGCCACTGTCTCCATCTGGCAAAAGACGCTCTCGGTGACGACGCAGAGCTAACCTACCTTCCGGTCAAGGTGGTCGTCACGCGCGATGATGATGTGGCTACCGAGATCATACGTGCAACCAACTCGCAAACGCCGGTCGATGAGAATGAGCTCGCCTCGCTCACGAAGTTCCAGAAGCGTTTGGAGGAATACTACAAAATCGATGACCTCGCAGTCGATCTGAAATACGAGCGTCGACCGGGGCAGTTCTACGGTGCGCAGGTCGTCAAGACTCGCCTAGTGTCGATGCGTGATCAGATGCGCGTGGTCGCCGCAATGTTCCTCAATCGCCCGCACGAGTCGGCTCGTTATGTAGGCCAGCTCTACGAACTTGTGGGAAAGGAGGTCTTTGGCGATTCTCACCAGTTGGCACCGTATGTCGCGAGCGCGTTCGCCGCATACAAGCTCGAGAATGCTTTCCGCTACGACTTGGACCCAATGTACAAACCGATCCGCTACCAGATGCTGATGGTTTACAAGTTCCAGGCTCTCGGCGGGCATTCTGGGAAAATGGAAAGTCGGGACGTCGTTAAGGACAGTGAAGCCATTGTTTCTAGTCTTAAAGGCGGGGGCGTGACGGAAGCCTTCGAGAGCGCCGGGGACTTTGTGATCCGGCACGCAGGCGGGGAGATCCCTGCGGTGGAAGTGCTGAAGAGGCAGGCTTTCACTCAGGATCTGATTAGGTCGCTCACGTAGGCAGTGCCGACTTCGCATGAAGCCGCGGTTGCGTGTCGCCCACGTGCGCCCGCTACCCTGGAGGCACAGGCGTCGACCCGGCCATCACCGGCGAGCCTCCGGAAGAACGGGACCCGCGCCGCGGGGCAGGCCTGACGGCCGCGGCAGGTCCTCACTAGACCCGGACGGGTGGGCCCGTGACAGCCTGCGACGAGCGGTCGGCGACCGCCCGTGGTGCCCGACGCCGTCGGGCACCCGCGGGCACGGCGCCGGCAAGCGAGGTGGTACCGCGGCGAGCCCGCCCCAGGTGGGGGAGTCGTCCTCGCAGGAGAGCACGACCGACCCGTACCACCACGGCGGACACCCCGCCGACCGCTACCTCACCGGAGTCCTCGAGACCATGGCCTACCCGCTGCACCGCGCACCCTCGTCCGCCGCCGACGCGCACCCCGGAGCCGCGTTCGGCGTCCCCGCCTCCCCGGACCTGCCCGCGATCGAGCGCGAGGTCCTCGCCTACTGGGAGGCGGACGACACGTTCCGCGCCTCGGTCGAGCGCAACCCCGCCGGGGAGAACGGCAGCAACGAGTTCGTCTTCTACGACGGCCCCCCGTTCGCCAACGGCCTGCCCCACTACGGGCACCTGCTCACGGGCTACGCGAAGGACGTCGTGCCGCGGTACCAGACGATGCGCGGCAAGCACGTCGAGCGTCGCTTCGGCTGGGACACGCACGGCCTGCCCGCCGAGCTCGAGGCGATGGACCAGCTGGGGATCAAGACCAAGGAGGAGATCCTCGAGCTGGGGATCGAGCGGTTCAACGACGCGTGCCGCGCGTCGGTGCTCAAGTACACGAGCGAGTGGCAGGACTACGTGACCCGCCAGGCGCGCTGGGTCGACTTCGAGCACGACTACAAGACGCTCGACCCGACGTTCATGGAGTCGGTCCTGTGGGCGTTCAAGCAGCTCTACGACAAGGGCCTCGTCTACGAGGGCTTCCGCGTGCTGCCCTACTGCTGGAACGACCAGACGCCGCTGTCGAACCACGAGCTGCGCATGGACGAGGACGTGTACCAGGTCCGCCAGGACCCGGCGGTCACCGTCGGCTTCCGGCTCGAGACGGGCGAGCTCGCGCTCATCTGGACGACGACGCCCTGGACGCTGCCGTCGAACCTGTTCGTCATGGTCGGCCCCGACGTCGAGTATGTCGTCGTGGAGTCGTCGTTCACGGGCGTCAAGGAGCGCTACGTGATCGCCGCCGAGCGTCTCGAGGCGTACGCGCGCGAGCTCGCCGACGAGGGCGTCGAGGACGTGACGACGCAGGTCGTCGAGCGGCTCACGGGCGCCGACCTCGTCGGGCGGTCGTACACGCCGCCGTTCTCCTACTTCGCCGGGCACGCCGGCGCGCACCGGGTCGTCGAGGCGGACTTCGTCACGACCACGGACGGCACCGGGCTCGTGCACAACGCCGGCGCGTTCGGCGAGGAGGACAAGGTCGTCTCCGACCGCGAGGGCGTCGAGCCGGTGCTGCCGGTCGCGTCCGACGGCAAGTTCGTCTTCCCCGTCGTCGACTACGAGAGCCTCCAGGTCTTCGACGCGAACGCGCTCATCATCGACCACCTCAAGGGCCGCACGCGCCACGACGCCGCGGCCGCGCAGGGGGAGGAGACGCCGGACCTCCCGCTCGGCGCCACGAGCCCCGGCACGGTGCTGCTGCGCCGCGAGTCGTACGCGCACTCCTACCCGCACTGCTGGCGCTGCCGCAAGCCGCTCATCTACATGGGCGTCTCGTCGTGGTTCGTCGCGGTGTCGAAGTTCAAGGACCGCATGGTCGAGCTCAACGAGCAGATCTCCTGGACGCCCGACCACATCCAGCACGGCCAGTTCGGCAAGTGGCTGGAGAACGCGCGTGACTGGTCCATCACGCGCAACCGGTTCTGGGGCAGCCCGGTGCCGGTGTGGCGCTCGGACGACCCGCAGCACCCGCGCGTCGACGTGTACGGCTCGTTCGCCGAGATCGAGCGGGACTTCGGCACCCTCCCGCGCAACGAGAAGGGCGAGCCGGACCTGCACCGGCCGTTCGTCGACCGCCTCACGCGCCCCAACCCGGACGACCCGACGGGCCGCTCGACCATGCGCCGCGTCGAGGACGTCATGGACGTCTGGTTCGACTCGGGGTCCATGCCCTACGCGCAGGTGCACTACCCGTTCGAGAACACCGACTGGTTCGAGCACCACAACCCCGGCGACTTCATCGTCGAGTACATCGGCCAGACGCGCGGCTGGTTCTACACGCTGCACGTGCTCGCGACCGCGCTGTTCGACCGCCCGGCGTTCCGCTCGGCCGTCTCGCACGGCATCGTGCTGGGCTCCGACGGCCGCAAGATGAGCAAGTCGCTGCGCAACTACCCGGACGTCAACGAGGTCTTCGACCGCGACGGCTCCGACGCGATGCGCTGGTTCCTCATGAGCTCGCCCATCCTGCGCGGCGGCAACCTCGTCGTCACCGAGGACGGGATCCGCGACGCGGTGCGCCAGGTGCTGCTCCCGCTGTGGAGCACGTACTACTTCTTCACCCTGTACGCGAACACGTCGAAGGCGCAGGCGCGGGCGGGCGAGCCCGTCGAGCCCGCCGGGTACGTCGCGCAGAAGGTCGCGCCCGAGCGCGTGGCCGGGCTCCCGGCGCTCGACCGCTACCTGCTCGCGCGCACCCACGACCTCGTGGTGCGCGTGACCGGGCAGCTCGACGCGTACGACATCGCGGGCGCGTGCGAGACCGTGCGCGAGCACCTCGACGTCCTGACCAACTGGTACGTGCGCACCCAGCGCGACCGGTTCTGGGCGGAGGACGCCGACGCGTTCGACACGCTGTACACGGCGCTCGAGACGCTCACGCGCGTCATGGCGCCGCTCGCCCCGCTGCTCGCGGAGGAGGTGTGGCGCGGCCTGACCGGCGGGCGCTCGGTCCACCTCACCGACTGGCCGGCGTCCACCGAGGAGGTCGGCGAGCGGTTCGTCGGCGAGGACGGCTCGTCCGCGGTGGCCGTGCGTCACGTCCCGGACGCGTCCCTCGTCGCCGACCCGGCGCTCGTCGCCGCGATGGACGAGGTCCGCGCCGTCGCGTCGGCCGCGCTCGGCCTGCGCAAGGCGCACCAGCTCCGGGTGCGCCAGCCGCTCGCGCGGCTCACGGTCGTCGTGGACGACCCGGGGGCGCTCGCGCCGTACACGGACCTGCTGGCGCGCGAGCTCAACGTCAAGGCCGTCGAGCTCGAGTCCACCGACTCGGACGCCGCGGAGCGCTTCGGCATCACGCAGCGCCTCGCGGTCAACGCCCGCGCCGCGGGCCCGCGCCTGGGCCGCGGGGTCCAGGCCGTCATCAAGGCCGCCAAGGCCGGTGCGTGGCGCGTGGACGACGCCGGGGAGGTCGTCGTGACGACGGACGACGGCGACGTCGCGCTCCTGCCCGCGGAGTACGAGCTGACGACGGTGGTCGCCGACCGCGGCGTCGCCGAGGGGGAGGCGCCGAGCATCGCCGCCGCGGTGCTCGCGAGCGGCGGGTTCGCCGTCCTCGACCTCGCGCTCGACGACGCGCTGCTCGCCGAGGGCTACGCGCGCGACGTGATCCGCGACGTGCAGGACGCGCGCAAGGCCGCCGGGCTCGACGTCGCCGACCGCATCCGGCTCTCGCTCGACGTGCCGGGCGAGTGGCTCGCGGCCGTCGAGGAGCACCGCGACCTCGTCGCGCGCGAGACGCTCGCGGTCGAGGTCGTCGTCGAGACGTCGCCGACCGACGTGCGCTCCGTGCGCGTCGAGAAGGCCGACGGCACCGTTCCGGACGCTGGCCCCGTCGAGGAGGCGAACCTGTGAGCGCCGCACGCAAGGACTCCGGCGCCGCACGACGGCAGAGCGCGAAGGACGCCCGCGCGGCGGCGGAGGACGCCGCCGCGCAGGCGGACCTCGAGCGCGTCTACCAGCACATCGTGTCCCGTGCTCCCGAGCACGACTTCGACCCGACGATCGACCGGGTGCGGCGCCTGTTCGAGCTGCTCGGCGACCCGCAGCACGCGTTCCGGACGATCCACCTCACCGGGACCAACGGCAAGACGAGCACCGCGCGCGTCGCGGAGCGTCTCGTGCGTGAGCACGGCCTGCGCACCGGCCTGTTCACGAGCCCGCACCTGACGAGCGTCACCGAGCGGATCGTCGTCGACGGCGAGCCGCTCTCGGCGCGCCGGTTCGTCGAGGTGTGGGAGGACGTCTACCCCTACGTGCAGGTCGTCGACGCGGAGCTCGCGGAGAGCGGGCAGTCACAGCTCAGCTTCTTCGAGGTCCTCACGGGCGTGGCGTTCGCCGCGTTCGCGGACACGCCCGTCGACGTCGCGATCGTCGAGGTCGGCATGGGCGGCGAGTGGGACTCGACCAACGTGGTCGACGCGGAGGTCGCCGTCGTGACGCCCGTCGCGCTCGACCACGAGCGGTGGCTCGGGAGCACGCTCGAGGAGATCGCGACGGTCAAGTCGGGCATCGTGAAGGAGGGCGCGACCGTCGTCTCGGCGGCGCAGCGCCCCGAGGTCGAGGAGGTGCTGCGGGCCCGGGCGGAGCGCGTCGGGGCGCGCCTGCTGCGCGAGGGCGTCGACCTCGACGTCGCCGCGCGCCAGGTCGCGGTCGGCGGCCAGCTCCTCGACCTGCGCACGCCCGCTGCGCTCTACACCGAGGTGTTCCTCCCGCTGCACGGCGAGCACCAGGCGCACAACGCGCTGCTCGCGCTCGGCGCGGTGGAGGCGTTCCTCGGCGGCCGGGCGCTCGACGGCACGCTCGTCGAGGCGGCTTTCGCGGACGTCACGTCGCCGGGACGGCTCGAGGTCGTGCGGTCCAGCCCGACCGTCCTCGTCGACGCGGCGCACAACGCCGCAGGGGCCGAGGCGCTCGCGACGGCGCTCGGCGAGGCGTTCGACCTGCGCCACCTCGTCGGCGTCGTCGCGATCATGGCCGACAAGGACGCCGAGCCGCTCCTCGCGGCGCTCGAGCCGGTGCTCGCGGAGATCGTCGTGACGCGCAACAGCTCGGAGCGCTCGGCCGACCCGACGGAGCTCGCCGAGCTCGCGGCCGACGTCTTCGGCGAGGACCGCGTGCACAGCACCGAGCGCCTCGACGAGGCGCTCCAGGTGGCGGTCGACCTCGTCGAGCGCGACGACGCCGTGGGCGTCGGCACGGGCACGGGCGTCCTGGTCACGGGCTCGGTCGTGACGGTGGCCGACGCGCGCGTCCTGCTCGGTCGCGGCTGACGCCCGGACGCCGCGCGGCGCGCGGCGGCCGGGTGTTTGATGGAGGCGACGACGGCGGCGGGCACGCCGGGCGCGGCCTGCCGACGTCGCGGGGGCTGTCGGCGCCCGGAGCACCGGGCGCACGGACCGATGGAGGGATGACCGGTGAAGAAGCTGCTCAACGATCCCCAGGACGCGGTGACGGAGTCCCTCGAGGGCTTCGGCCAGGCGCACGCCGACCTCGTGCAGGTGCACCTCGCGCCCCCGTACGTGTCGCGCGCCGGCGGCGCGGTGGCCGGCAAGGTCGGGCTGGTCTCGGGCGGCGGCTCGGGCCACGAGCCGCTGCACGCGGGCTTCGTCGGGCCGGGGATGCTCGACGCCGCGGTGCCGGGCGCGGTGTTCACCTCGCCGACGCCCGACCAGATCGTCCCGGCGATCCTCGGCGCCGACTCGGGCGCCGGCGTGCTCGCGATCGTCAAGAACTACACGGGCGACGTGCTGAACTTCGAGACGGCGGTCGAGCTCGTCGAGGCCGAGGGCACCGAGGTCACGAGCATCCTCGTCAACGACGACGTCGCGGTCGAGGACTCGCTCTACACCGCGGGTCGGCGCGGCGTCGCGGGGACGGTCGCGGTCGAGAAGATCGCGGGCGCGGCGGCCGAGCGCGGCGACGACCTCGGCACCGTGACGGAGATCGCCGGGCGCGTCGTGGCGAACGTGCGCTCGATGGGCGTCGCCCTCACGGCGTGCACCGTGCCGCACGTGGGCAGGCCGAGCTTCGACCTCGGCGACGACGAGGTCGAGATCGGCATCGGGATCCACGGCGAGCCCGGGCGGCACCGGATCCCGCTCGCGTCGGCGGACGAGATCACGCAGCGGCTGGTCGATCCCGTGGCCGACGACCTGGGCCTCGCCGACGGCGAGGACGTGTTGCTGTTCGTTAACGGAATGGGCGGTACCCCGCTGTCCGAGCTGTACGTCGTCTATCGTCAGGCGAGGAGGCTGCTCGAAGGGCGCGGCGTACGCGTGACGCGCTCGCTCGTCGGCAACTACGTCACGTCGCTGGAGATGCAGGGTGCGTCGGTCACCGTGCTGCGCCTGGACGACGAGCTCACCGCCCTGTGGGACGCTCCCGTCCACACGGCCGCGCTGCGCTGGTGAGCGGGTGCCCTTTCGTGCAGTCTCCTGGAGCCGGCGCACCGCCGGCTCGACGGCGAGGAGAGGTGGGGCATGACGCTGGACGTGGCCTGGGCCGAGCGATGGACCCGGCTGAGCGCGGAGCGGATCGCGGCGGCGCGGGACGAGCTGACGGAGCTGGACCGCCAGATCGGTGACGGCGACCACGGCGAGAACCTCGACCGGGGTTTCCGCGCGGTGGTCGCCAAGCTCGACGGGGCGGCCGACGGCGAGCAGCCGCCCGGCCAGATCGGCGACGTGCTCAAGCTCGTGGCCACGACGCTCATGTCGTCCGTCGGCGGCGCCTCGGGCCCGCTCTACGGGACCGCCTACCTGCGCGCCGCGAAGGTGACCGGCCTCGCGGAGCTCGACGCGCACGGCGTCGTCGCGCTGCTCGAGGGAGCGCTCGAGGGCATCTCCGCGCGCGGCAAGGCGCAGGTCGGCGAGAAGACGATGGTCGACGCCTGGCAGCCCGCGGTCGACGCGGCGGAGGCCGCGGCCGACGCGGGCGGCTCGACGGCCGACGTCCTCGCGGCCGCCGCCCGGGCCGCGCGCGAGGGCGCCGAGGCCACCGCGCCGCTCGTGGCGACGAAGGGCCGGGCGAGCTACCTCGGCGAGCGCAGCGCGGGCCACCAGGACCCGGGCGCGACGTCGACCGCGATCCTGCTCGAGGCCGCGCGTGACGCGGCGGCGGCGTGAGCGGCGTGGCCGGACCGGTCGGCACGCGGGCCCGGGTCGCGCTCGTCCTCGTGTCCCACTCGCAGCGCCTCGCGCAGGGGGCCGTCGAGCTGTCCGCGCAGATGGCGCCCGGCGTCCTGCTGCTCGCGGCGGGCGGGACGGACGACGGCGGACTCGGCACGAGCTACGACCGCGTCTCCGGCGCGATCGACGAGGCGCTGCGCGTCGCGGACGGCGTCGTCGTGCTCGCGGACCTGGGCTCGGCCGTGATGACGGTCGAGTCGGTGCTGGACCTGGAGGACGGCTTCGACGGGCGCGTGCTGCTCGCGGACGCGCCGTTCGTCGAGGGCGCCGTCGCGGCGGCCGTCACCGCGCACGGCGGCGGCGACGTGGCCGAGGTCCTCGCGTCCGCGGAGCACGCGGGCGGCACGTTCGCCGTCCCCGCCGCGGCACCGGAGGCGGGGGAGGAGAACCCTGCGGACGGCGCCCCGCCGGCGGGGGAGGCCCGCGCCGTCGTGACGTTGCGCAACCCGCTCGGCCTGCACGCCCGGCCCGCCGCCGTGCTCGCCCGCCTGGTCGCCGGGTTCGACGCGAGCGTCGCGATCGACGGCGTCAACGGGGCGAGCGTCCTCGAGCTCATGAAGCTCGGCGCGACCGGCGGGCAGGAGCTCACGGTCACGGGGGAGGGCCCGCAGGCCGCGGACGCCGTGCGCGCGGTGGTCGAGGCGGTGGAGGGCGGGTTCGGCGAGGTCTGACGCCGCGGAGGTGTGACCTCCGTCACTCGATATTGCAGTTGATGCAAAATTGCAGAGGATGCAAGAATGCTCCTCGTGCCGACGACTCCGCCTGACGTGCCCGCTCGCCCCTCCGTGGCCGAGCGGGCCGCGGCATGCCTCGTGCCGTCGCCCGGCGGGCTGCGGGAGCGCAAGAAGCGCGCGCGCCGCGAGGCCCTCGTCGACGCCGCGCAGACCCTCGTCCTCGACCGCGGCCTCGACGCCGTGACGGTCGAGGACATCTGCGCGGCCGTCGGCGTCTCGCCCCGCACGTTCTTCAACTACTTCCCCGCGAAGGACGACGCCGTGCTCGGCCTCGAGGAGTTCTCGGTCCGACCGGACGTCGTCGCGGCCTTCGTCTCCGGCGGTCCGACGGGCGCGCTCCTCGACGACCTCGAGGTCGTGGTGGCCGACGTGCTCGCGCACGAGGTCGTCACCCCCGAGCGCATGGCGCGCACGCTCGAGCTCGTGCAGCGCGAGCCGCACCTCGTCGCGCGTCACGTCGCGTGGGTCGAGGGCCACCGCGCGGAGCTCGTCGAGATGCTCGTCGCACGTCGCGCGGTCCGGCCGTTCGTCCCGGACCCCGAGCTCCTGGCGCTCGTCGTCATGAGCCTCCTGCGGGCGAGCACGGCCGAATGGCAGCAGCGGGGCCGCGAGGGCGAGCCGGTGGACCACCTGCCGGGCGTCGTCGACCAGCTCCGCGCGCTGCTCCGCGACACGCGCGCCCCTGATCCCGCGGCCCCCTGACCGCAGCCCCTCGCCCCGCGCGAGGACACCACCGCTCGGGTCTCCCACCCGACCTCCCGCACCTCCAGCCCCACCCGACGACGGGCCGCGCCCGTCGGCGTGCGCCCGTCCGTCCCGACCGAACCGGATCCTCATGGCCTCCTCCACCGCAGCACCACCCGTCGACGGCGGCAAGCCGCTCGTCGTGCTCACCCCGCGCACCGTGTGGGTGATCTTCGGCGCGCTCATGGCGTCGATGTTCCTGTCCTCGCTCGACCAGTCGATCGTCGGCACCGCGATGCCGACGATCGTCGGCGAGCTCCACGGCGTCGAGCACCAGGGCTGGGTCATCACGGCCTACATCTTGGCGATCGCCATCGTCATGCCGCTCTACGGCAAGTTCGGCGACCTCTGGGGCCGCCGCTGGCCGTTCCTCGTCGCGATCGGCCTCTTCACGGTCGCGTCGGCCGGCGCCGGGTTCGCGCAGTCGTTCCCCGAGCTCGTCGCCTGGCGCGGCGTCCAGGGCCTCGGCGGCGGCGGCCTGATGATCCTGTCGCAGGCGATCATCGCCGACATCGTCCCCGCCAAGGACCGCGGCAAGTACATGGGGCCCATGGGCGCGCTCTTCGGCATCGCCGCGGTCATCGGGCCGCTCCTCGGCGGCTGGTTCACCGAGGGCCCGGGCTGGCGCTGGGCGTTCTGGATCAACGTGCCCATCGGCGTCGCCGCGTTCATCGTGGCGTGGGTCGCGCTCAAGCTCCCCTCGCACCGCGCGGGCCGCAAGATCGACGTCGCGGGCATCTTCTTCCTCGTCGTCGCGACGTCCGGCATCGTCCTGGTGACGAGCTGGGAGTCCCTGACGACGTCGTCGGGCTACGACTGGTCCGACCCGTGGCTGCTCGGCCTCGTCGCGGCCGTCGTGGTGTCGGTCGTCGCGTTCGTCCTCGTCGAGAACCGCGCCGAGGAGCCGCTGCTCCCGCTGCACCTCTTCAAGAACCGGACCTTCACCATCGCGACGCTCATCGGCCTCGTGCTCGGCATGGGCATGTTCTCGGCGCTCGCGTTCCTCCCGACGTTCCTGCAGATGTCCACGGGCGCCGGGGTCACCGAGTCCGGGTTCCTCATGCTCCCGATGATGGTCGGCGTCATGATCACGGCCATCGGGTCCGGTATCGCCATCACCAAGACCGGGCGGTACAAGATCTACCCGGTGGTGGGGCTCGCGATCACCGCGGCCGGGATGGTCTGGCTCACGCGCATCACGGGCGACATGTCGATGTGGCTCTTCGGCGCGATGATCTTCGTCATGGGCGCCGGGATGGGCCTCGTCATGCAGACGATCGTGCTCGCCGTGCAGAACTCGGTCGACCCGCACGAGATCGGGACCGCCACGAGCGCGAACAACTTCTTCCGCGAGATCGGCGCGGCCGTCGGGACGGCGCTGTTCAGCACCATCTTCACGTCGCGGCTCGCCGACAACCTCGAAGGCGTCTTCGCGGGCGTGCCGGGCGGTGCGGCCCCCGCCGGCGCGGAGGGCTCCTCGCTCACGCCCGAGCTGGTGCAGCAGCTCCCGGAGCCGATCCACACGGGCGTCGTCGACGCGTTCACCGACGCGCTCGCCCCCGCGTTCTGGTACCTGGTCCCCCTCGTCCTCGTCGGGTTCGTGCTCGCGCTGTTCCTGCGCGAGGTCAAGCTCTCCGACGTCGCGGGGATGGTCGCGCGCGGCGAGGCCGTCGCGGACCACGGCGACCTGCGCGAGGACGCCCCCGCGACGGGCCAGGTCGACGGTGCCGCGGTCGTCGTGCCCACGGGCGGCGGTGGAACGGACGACGAGCGCCCCGGGAGCCGGGAGCGCGACGGCGCGCCGGTATCCTGACCGGGTGAGCACCTCACAGTCGCAGCCCGCCGCGCAGCCGTCCCGCCACGGCCGCGCGGCGGGCCCGGTGCGTCCGTCCCCGGGCGACCGCATCAAGCCCAAGAAGCCCGCGAAGGTCCAGTTCGCGTCGACCACGCTCCTGCTCGAGGCGTTCCTCGTCGTGTTCGCGACGCTCGTGGCCTACGGCCTGCGCGACGTGCCCTACTCGCGCGGCCCGCTCGAGCTGCCCTCCGCGACGTCGATCTGGGTCGTGGGCGGGGTGCTCGCCGTCGTGCTCGTCGTGCTGTCGCGCATGGTGGGCACGCCCGGCGGGTACGTCGCCGGGTCCGTGGTGCAGGTGCCCGTGCTCGCGCTCGGGCTGGTCGTGCCCATGATGTTCCTCGTGGGCGGCCTCTTCGTCGTCCTGTGGATCGTCTCGATCCGCCTCGGCGGGCGCATCGACCGCGAGCGCGCGGCCTACGACGCCGAGCACCCCGAGACCGCGCCCAACGCCGGCTGACGGCACGGCGCGCACGCGGCCGGGCGGCCACCCGCGGGGCGCGGCGCACGGTCCGACGGCCGGTAGGCTCGGCGACCATGACCGACGTCGCACCCGCACTGACCGAGACCATCGAGCGCACCCTCATCCTCGTCAAGCCCGACGGCGTCCGCCGCGGCCTGTCCGGCGAGATCCTCCGGCGCGTCGAGGCCAAGGGCTACACGCTCGCCGCCGTGCGCCTGCTCGACGCGACGCCCGAGCTGCTCGCCGCCCACTACGCCGAGCACGAGGGCAAGCCGTTCTTCCAGCCGCTCGTCGACTTCATGCTCTCGGGCAAGATCCTCGCGGTCGTGGCCGAGGGCCAGGGCGTCGTCCCCGGCTTCCGCTCGCTCGCCGGCGCGACCAACCCGACCGAGGCGCTGCCCGGCACGATCCGCGGCGACCTCGGCCGCGACTGGGGCCTCAAGGTCCAGCAGAACCTCGTGCACGGGTCGGACTCGCCCGAGTCCGCCGCGCGCGAGATCGCGCTCTGGTTCCCCGAGCTCGGCTGACCCGCACGCGCACGTCCGCCCCGTCCCGGGCCTCCGGGGCGGGGCGTTCGCGTGCCCGCCGCGGTGTGCGCGGTCCGCCACGGCCGGTCGCGGACGTCCGCAGGATCGTGGGAGCGCCGCACTAGGCTCGGGTCCGTGCACCTCAAGACCCTGACGCTGCGCGGCTTCAAGTCGTTCGCGTCCGCGACGACGCTGAGCTTCGAGCCCGGCGTGACGTGCGTCGTCGGGCCGAACGGCTCGGGCAAGTCGAACGTCGTCGACGCGCTCGCGTGGGTGATGGGGGAGCAGGGCGCCAAGACCCTGCGCGGCGGCAAGATGGAGGACGTCATCTTCGCCGGCACCTCCGGCCGGCCCCCGCTCGGGCGCGCCGAGGTGTCCCTGACGATCGACAACACCGACGGCGCCCTGCCGATCGACTACACCGAGGTGACGATCTCCCGCACGCTGTTCCGCAGCGGCGGGTCCGAGTACGCGATCAACGGCAGCGCGTGCCGCCTGCTCGACATCCAGGACCTCCTCTCCGACTCGGGCCTCGGCCGGGAGATGCACGTGATCGTCGGCCAGGGACAGCTCGACGCCGTCCTGCGCGCGACGCCCGAGGACCGCCGCGGCTTCGTCGAGGAGGCCGCGGGCGTCCTCAAGCACCGCAAGCGCAAGGAGAAGGCGCTCCGCAAGCTCGACGCGATGCAGGCCAACCTCACGCGGCTCGCGGACCTCACGACGGAGATCCGGCGCCAGCTCGGCCCGCTGGGGCGGCAGGCGGAGATCGCGCGCAAGGCCGCCACGATCCAGGCCGACCTGCGCGACGCGCGGGCCCGGCTCCTCGCCGACGACCTCGCCCAGCTCACCGCGACGCTCGAGCAGGAGATGGCCGACGAGGCGGCCCTGCGCACGCAGCAGGCGGAGGTCGAGCGCGCGCTCGCGACGGCGCGCGACACGCTCGGCCGGCTCGAGCGCGAGGCTGCGGAGGCCGCGCCCGCCCTCGGGGCCGCGACCGACGTCTGGTTCCGGCTCTCGTCGCTGCGCGAGCGGCTGCGCGGCACGCGCACGCTCGCCGAGGAGCGCGTGCGTCTCCTCGGGCGCCCCGAGGCGGCGCCCCGCGGGCAGGACCCGGACGAGCTCGAGGCGCAGGCCGAGCGCGTGCGCGCGACCGAGGCGGAGCTCGAGGCGGAGGTCGCCCGCGCGCGCGACGCGCTCGCTGCCGCGGTCACCGACCGGGAGGACGCCGAGCAGGCCGCGGGGGAGGCGGAGCGGGCCGTCGCGACGCTGCTGCGCGGTGCCGCGGACCGCCGCGAGGGTCTCGCGCGGCTCGCGGGGCAGGTCGCGGCGCAGCGCACGCGCGTCGAGGCGGCGGAGGCCGAGATCGGGCGGCTGCGCGAGTCGCTCGCGGAGGCCGAGCACCGGGGCACGCAGGCGCGCACCGAGTTCGCGGTGCTCGAGACCCAGGTGGTCGGCGCCGAGGAGGGCGAGGAGGGCCTCGACGCCGAGCACGAGGCCGCGGCGGACGCGGTCGAGCGCACGAGCGCCGCCGTGACCGGCCTGGAGGCGGACGCGACGGCCGCGGACCAGGAGCGCGCGACGTGGAGCGCGCGCATTGAGGCGCTCGAGCTGAGCCTCGACCGCAAGGACGGCGCGGGCGCGCTGCTCGCGGCGGACGGCGTCGGCGTCGTGGGGTCGCTCGCGGCCCTGCTCGGCGTCGAGGCGGGCTACGAGGACGCGGTGGCCGCGGCGCTGGGCCCGGCCGCCGACGCGGTCGCGGTCGAGTCGGTCGACGCCGCGGTCGACGCGCTGCGGTACCTGCGCACGGAGGACGCCGGGCGCGCGGGCCTCGTCGTGGCGACCGCGGAGCCCGGTCCGGGCCCCGCCGCCGTCGACCTGCCCGACGGCGCACGCTGGGCCGTCGACGTCGTCACCGCCGCCGGGGGCGTCGGCGAGGCGGTGCGGTCCCTGCTGGCGGGCGTGGCCGTCGTCGACGACCTGGGCCAGGCGCGCGCGCTCGTGGCGCGGCACCCGGGCGTCGCCGTCGTGACGCGGGGCGGGGACCTCCTGGCGGCGACGCGCGCGTGGGGCGGGTCGGCGTCGGCGCCGAGCGTGCTGCACCTGCAGTCGGCGCTCGACGAGGCGCGCACCGCGCACGCCGACGCGACGGCCCGCGCCGAGCGGGCCCGGTTCGCGCTCGTGGGCGCGCGCGAGGCGGCGCAGGAGGCGCGCGCCCGGTACGAGGACACGCTCGACCGGCTCAACGAGTCCGACGCGCAGCTCGCCGCGGTCGCGGAGCAGCTCGGGCACCTGGGCGCGACCGCGCGCTCGGCCGCCGCGGAGGCCGAGCGGGTGCGCGCGTCGCTGGAGCGGGCGTCCCAGGGTCTCGACGACGCGCGCGAGACGCTCGCCGGGCTCGTCGAGCGGCTCGAGGTCGCGGAGGCGGCGCCGGAGCAGTCCGAGGACGCGGTGGCGGAGGCGAGCGCCGAGCGCGACCGCCTCCTCGCGCGCGCCTCGACCGCGCGCACGGCCGAGACCGAGGCACGGCTCGCCCTGCGCACGAGCGAGGAGCGCTCGCGGGCGGTCGCGGGCCGGGCCCAGTCGCTGGCCCGGGCGGCCGCCGCGGAGCGCGACGCGCGCGAGCGGGCCGCGCGGCGCGAGGCGGCGCGGGTGCGGCAGGCGGGCCGCGCGTCCGCGGTGCGCGACGGCGCGACGCTCGCCCTCGCCGCGATCGACCGGTCGCTGGGCCGGGCGGGCGCGGAGCGGGACGCCGCGGAGGCGGCACGGGCCGAGCGCGACACCGCGGTGACCGCCGCGCGCCGCGAGGTCGACGACCTGGCGGCGCGCCTGCGCGAGCTGACCGACGTCGCGCACCGCGACGAGGTGGCGCGCGCGCAGCAGCAGCTGCGCATCGAGCAGCTCCAGGCGCGCAGCGTCGACGAGCTCGGGCTCGACCCGGCCGTCCTGGTCGAGGAGCTCGGCCCGCACCGCGAGGTGCCCGTCCCCTCCGACGACGGCGAGCAGCGCACGGTCCCGTACGACCGCGCGCAGCAGGAGAAGCGGCTGCGCGCCGCGGAGCGCGACCTGGGCCGCCTCGGCAAGGTGAACCCGCTCGCGCTCGAGGAGTTCGCCGCGCTGGAGGAGCGGCACAAGTTCCTCGCCGACCAGCTGGCCGACCTCAAGAAGTCGCGCGCCGACCTGCTGGAGATCGTCAAGGAGATCGACGAGCGCGTCGAGCGGGTGTTCTCGGACGCGTACCGCGACACCGCCGAGCAGTTCGAGCGCGTGTTCGCGCGCATGTTCCCGGGTGGCGAGGGGCGTCTGGTCCTCACCGACCCGGACGACATGCTGACCACGGGCATCGAGGTCGAGGCCCGTCCCGCGGGGAAGAAGGTCAAGCGCCTGTCCCTGCTGTCCGGCGGCGAGCGCTCGCTCACGGCGGTCGCGCTCCTCGTCGCGATCTTCAAGGCGCGGCCCTCGCCGTTCTACGTCATGGACGAGGTCGAGGCCGCCCTGGACGACGTGAACCTCGGCCGCCTGCTCGAGATCTTCCGCGAGCTCCAGGAGGACTCGCAGCTCATCGTCATCACGCACCAGAAGCGCACCATGGAGATCGCCGACGCGCTCTACGGCGTGACGATGCGCGGCGACGGCGTCACGACGGTCATCAGCCAGCGCATGTCCGAGGCGCGCGAGGAGGTCCCCGCGTAAGCCGCGCGGGGCGGTCCGTCCGCCTCGTCCGGACCTGGGCGGAACCTCCAGGATCGTTGCAATTCCGGGCCTTGTGAAGATGTGGTGCTGATCGGCGAGCCCCGGCGTGGCTGCGGTCGCGACGCGTTCGGGCGCCCGGATACTGGGGGCATGGTCTGGATGTTCGTGTGGCTGGGGCTCACGCTCGGCGTCGCCGCCGTCGTGTTCCTGTTCGCGAGCGTCGTCGCGCGCGCTGAGGCGCAGTCGACCGGTGCGGCGGGTGACCGACGGGACGGCGAGCAGGGCATGCGCGCCTTCTGGCGCGACTTCCGCTCGGGGCTGCGGCGGCGTCGCCGCCGCGGTGACAACCCGGGCCAGCACGTCGCGACCGTGCGCATGCCGCGGCCGGTGGACACGAGCATCGACGACTTCTTCACGGCCACGCAGGTGTCGTCCAACGCGTACGTCGACGCCGAGGAGCTCACCGACGTCCTGCACCGCGCGCGCGAGCGCGTGCGCCCGCTGCACCCGGGGGAGCGCCCTCCCGAGGCGTGAGCACCGCGCCGGTCTGAGAGACTTCCGGGGTGAACGACCTCCTCCCGCTCTGGATCGTCCTCGGCGTCCTCCTGGTCGTCGGCCTCGTCACCGCCGGGACCGTGTCGGCCCGTCGCCGCGGTCGCCGCGACCGCGTCGAACCTCCGCCCTCGGCCCCTGCCGCGCCCCCCGCGACCGCGCCGGACGCCGTGGAGGCGCCGCCCGGCACGGCGACCGTGGAGGCACCGCCGGAGCCCGACGTCGCCGCCCCGCCCGCGCTCGAGCGCCCGGAGCCGGTCGGTGGTCGGCTCGTCCGGCTGCGCGAGCGCCTCGCGCGCTCCGGGTCGCCGCTCGGCGCCCGCCTGCTGTCCGTCCTCTCGCGGGACCACCTCACCGAGGACGACTGGGACGAGCTCGAGGAGACCCTCCTCCTCGCGGACGTCGGCGCCGGGCCGGCCGGCGAGCTCATCGACGCGCTGCGCACCAAGGTCCGCGTCCTCGGGGTGCGCGACGCCGCGAGCGTGCGCGACCTCCTGCGCACCGAGCTCGTCGCGCTCGTCGACCCGACGCTCGACCGCTCGCTCGCGACGTCCCCGCGCACCGCCGAGGACGGGTCCACGGTGCCCGCCGTCGTGCTGGTCGTGGGCGTGAACGGCACCGGCAAGACGACGACCGTCGGCAAGCTCGCGCGCGTGCTCGTCGCCGAGGACCGCAGCGTCGTGCTGGGCGCGGCGGACACGTTCCGCGCCGCGGCCGCCGACCAGCTCGAGACCTGGGGCTCGCGCGTCGGGGTCCCGACCGTGCGGTCCGACCGCGACGGCGCCGACCCGGCGGCGGTCGCGTTCGACGCGGTGCGCCGCGGCCGCACCGAGGGCGCGGACGTCGTGCTCGTCGACACCGCCGGGCGCCTGCAGAACAAGCAGGGCCTCATGGACGAGCTGGGCAAGATCCGGCGCGTCATCACCAAGGAGGCCCCGCTGTCGGAGGTGCTCCTCGTGCTCGACGCGACGACGGGGCAGAACGGCCTCAACCAGGCACGCGTCTTCGGCGAGGTCGCGGGCGTCACGGGCATCGTCCTGACGAAGCTCGACGGCACCGCGCGCGGCGGCATCGTCGTCGCGGTCCAGCGCGAGCTGGGCGTGCCCGTCAAGCTCGTCGGCCTGGGGGAGGGGCCCGACGACCTCGCCCCGTTCGACCCCGAGCAGTTCGTCGACGGGCTCCTCGGCGCCTGAGGCACGGGCGCGGCCGGGTGCGACGCCCGGCCGCAGTGCCCGGCAGGGTGCCCGGCCGGGTGCCGGTCCGGGTCGCCCGGCGGGTCACGGTCGTGTCACGGCGCGATCACGGCCCGGTCGCGGCGCCGGGCTCCGGGCGCCCGCGCGGTGCGGCGAAACCGAACGTTTACGTCCGGGCCGCCCTTGTCACGCCGGCGTAACGCGGCGACACCGCCGGGGAAACCCGCCCGCACCACCGTAGTCCCCGACCGGCCGCCCGGCCGGCGAGGGGAGATGATCCGATGGAGTGGGACACCGGGGCGACCGCGTGGATGCTGACCTCAGCATCCCTCGTGCTCCTGATGACGCCCGGACTGGCGTTCTTCTACGGCGGCATGGTCCGCGCCAAGTCCGTGCTGAACATGATGATGATGTCCTTCGGCGCGATGGCCGTCGTGGGCGTCGTCTACGTGCTGTGGGGCTGGTCGATGTCCTACGGCGAGGCCGGGACGGGTGGCCTGTTCGCCAACCCGTTCGCGCAGTTCGGTCTCTCGGGGGCGATCACGGACGCCGACGGCAGCGCCGTCGCGAGCACGCTCGGCAACTACCCGAACGTGGTCGACATCGCGTTCCAGGTGACGTTCGCGATCATCACGGTCGCGCTCATCTCGGGTGCGCTCGCCGACCGCGTCAAGTTCGGCACGTGGCTGGCGTTCACGGCGATCTGGGTCACGGTCACGTACTTCCCGCTCGCCCACATGGTGTGGGGCGGCGGCTTCCTCTCGGCCAACGAGAACGGTCTCGCCGCGAAGGTGTTCGGGGTGACCGACGGCGCCGCCACGGTCGCGCCGATCGACTTCGCGGGCGGCACCGTCGTCCACATCAACGCCGGTGTCGCGGCGCTCGTGCTCGCGCTCCTCATCGGCAAGCGCAAGGGCTTCGGCACCGAGCCGATGCGCCCGCACAACCTGCCGTTCGTCATGCTGGGCGCGGCCCTGCTGTGGTTCGGCTGGTTCGGCTTCAACGCGGGCTCCGCGTTCGGCGCGAACGAGACGGCCGGCCTCGCCTGGATCAACACCACGAGCGCCACGGCGGCCGGCATCATCGGCTGGCTCGTCACGGAGAAGATCCGCGACGGTCACGCCACGTCGCTCGGTGCCGCGTCCGGCGTCGTCGCGGGCCTCGTGGCGATCACGCCCGCCGCCGGCGCGCTCAACCCGGTCACGTCGATCGTCCTGGGCCTCGTCGCCGGCGCGCTCTCCGCGCTCGCGGTGGGCCTGAAGTACCGCTTCGGCTACGACGACTCGCTCGACGTCGTCGGGGTCCACCTCGTCTCCGGCCTCTGGGGTACCGTCGCGATCGGCTTCCTCGCGACCGACACGGGCCTCTTCTTCGGGGGCGGCGCGCAGCAGCTCGTCGTCCAGGTGCTCATCGCGCTGGTCGCGATCGTCTTCACCGCGATCACGACGACGGTCATCGGCCTGATCCTCAAGGTCACGATGGGCTGGCGCGTGAGCGAGGACGCGGAGGTCGGCGGCATCGACCTCGCGGTCCACGGCGAGACGGCGTACGAGTCCATCCAGCAGGGCAGCGTCATCAGGGAGGTGCGGGCATGAAGCTCGTCACGGGAATCATCCAGCCGCACCGGCTCGACGACGTGAAGTCGGCGCTCGAGGCCGCGGGCGTGCGGGGCATGACGGTCAGCGAGGCCAGCGGGTACGGCCGCCAGAAGGGCCACACCGAGGTCTACCGCGGCGCCGAGTACACGGTGGACCTGGTCCCCAAGGTCCGCATCGAGGTCCTCG
This sequence comes from Cellulosimicrobium sp. XJ-DQ-B-000, assembly GCF_031119065.1. Classification (NCBI taxonomy): domain Bacteria; kingdom Bacillati; phylum Actinomycetota; class Actinomycetes; order Micrococcales; family Promicromonosporaceae; genus Cellulosimicrobium; species Cellulosimicrobium sp. XJ-DQ-B-000. The sequence continues at coordinate 195,252 of NZ_JAVHYN010000001.1, read as the reverse complement.
TCGACGACGCCGACGCCACCGCGGTCACCGAGGTGATCGTCAAGGCGGCGCAGACCGGCAAGATCGGCGACGGCAAGGTCTGGACGGTGACCGTGGACGACGTCGCCCGGGTGCGCACGGGCGAGCACGGCCCCGGCGCCCTGTGAGGAGACGGACCCTCGGATGACCCACCACGCCGACACCCCGACCACGGGCGGGGTCGCAGGGGGATCGGCGGGGCGCCCGGCAGGGCCGGGAGAGCACGGCACGCAGGTCCCGCACCCCGACGGGGTGCGGGACCTGCGTGCGCGGATGCTCGACGTCGCACGGTCCATGAGCGGACCGGGCCGCAGCGGGGTCGCGCGCCGCGCCGCCGTCGTCGACCTGGTCACCTCCTCGCTCGCGGGCCTCTGGCTCGACGCGACCGACGGCGTCGCGCCCGAGGGGCTCGCGCTCGCCGCGGTCGGCAGCCTCGGGCGGGGCGACATGGGCCCCGCGAGCGACCTCGACCTCGTCCTCGTCCACGACGGCCGCACCCACACCGCCGACGACGTCGCGCGCGTCGCCGAGCGGCTCTGGTACCCGCTGTGGGACGCGGGCGTCGACCTCGACCACGCGGTGCGCTCCCTCTCGCAGTGCCGCCAGGTGGCGTCGAAGGACGTCCCCGCCGCCGTCGGGTGGCTCGACGTGCGGGCGGTCGCGGGGGACGCGCTCGTCGTGCACCGCGCCTCGTCCGCGGTGCTCACCGACTGGCGCTCCGCGTCGCGCCGCCGCCTGCCCGACCTGCTCTGCTCGACGCGCGAGCGCGCCGAGCGGTCCGGCGAGCTCGCCTACCTCATCGAGCCCGACCTCAAGGAGTCGCGCGGCGGCATCCGGGACGCGGTCGTGCTCTCGGCGCTCGCGGCGACGTGGCTCACCGACCGCCCGCACGGGTCGGTCGACCGCGCGCACGCCCACCTGCTCGACGTCCGCGACACGCTCCAGGTCGTCACGGGCCGGCACACGAGCCGCCTCCTGCTCGCCGACCTCGACGAGGTCGCCGCGCTGTCCGGGTACGACGACCCCGACGAGCTCCTCGCGAGCCTCGCCGCGGCGGGCCGGGAGATCTCCTACGCGCTCGACACCACGGTCCGCCGGGCCCGCCAGGCGCTCCAGCGGCCGTCGGTCGCCCGGCGCCCGGTGCTCGTGCGGGGACGCCGCGCGGCGCCACGGCTGCGGCCGGTCGGCGACGGCCTCGTCGAGCACGACGGCGAGCTCGTGCTCGCCGTGGACGCCCACCCCGAGTCCGACCCGCTCCTGTCGTTGCGCGCCGCGGCGACCGCGGCGCGCACGGGCCTGACGCTCTCGCCCGTGTCCGTCGCCAGCCTCGCGCGCTGCCCCGCCCTGCCGGAGCCGTGGCCGCGCGCCGCGCGGGCCGCGTTCCTCGCCCTGCTCGGGTCCGGCCAGGCGCAGGTCGCGGTGTGGGAGGCGCTCGACCTCGCGGGCGTCGTCACGACGTGGATCCCCGAGTGGGCGGGCGTGCGCAACCGGCCGCAGCGCGCGGCCGTGCACCGGCACACCGTCGACCGGCACCTCGTCGAGGTCGTGGCGCGCGCCGCGCGCGCCCGCAAGGAGGTCGAGCGCAGCGACCTGCTGCTGCTCTCCGCGGTGCTGCACGACATCGGCAAGCGGGCCGGCGCCACCGACCACTCCGTCGAGGGCGCACGGCTCGTGCCCGCGATCCTCGGCCGCATGGGCTTCGAGCCGGACGTCGTGGCCGACGTCGAGCGCCTCGTGCGCCACCACCTCACCCTCTCGCGCCTCGCCGTGAGCGAGGACCCCGACGACCCGGCGACGGTCGCGGAGCTCGCGGACGCCGTCGACCACCGCGCCGACCTGCTCGTGGTGCTCCGCGCGCTCACGGAGGCGGACGCGTCGTCGCTCGGCCCGAGCGCGTGGACGGCGTGGCGCGCGCGCCTCGTGGACGACCTCGTGGGCGAGACGCTCCGTGCGCTGGGCGCCGTGCCGGGGGGACCGGGCGCCGCCGGGTAGGCTGGACCCTCGCGGACGGCCCGTCCCGTGCCCGCTCCACGTCTGCCGGGGAGCGAGGACGACGGAGGGCCGACGCGCACGAGACTTCCGACGACTGGTGAGGATGACGCGGTGTTCAACACGCTGTCGGACCGACTGACTTCGACCTTCAAGAACCTGCGTGCGAAGGGCCGGCTGTCCGAGGCGGACATCGACGCGACGATCCGGGAGATCCGGCGTGCGCTGCTCGACGCCGACGTCGCGGTGCCCGTCGTGCGCGAGTTCAGCGCGACCGTGCGCGAGCGCGCGCTCTCGGCCGAGGTCTCGGGGGCGCTCAACCCGGCGCAGCAGGTCGTCAAGATCGTCAACGAGGAGCTCGTCGGCATCCTCGGCGGCGAGAGCCGCGGGCTGCGCTTCTCCAAGACGCCCCCGACCGTCATCATGCTCGCGGGCCTCCAGGGCGCGGGCAAGACGACGCTCGCGGGCAAGCTCGCGCTGCACCTGCGCGAGCAGGGGCACACGCCGCTCCTCGTCGCCGCCGACCTGCAGCGCCCGAACGCCGTCACCCAGCTCTCGGTCGTCGCCGAGCGGGCCGGCGTCCCCGTGTTCGCGCCGCACCCCGGCAACCAGAGCGGCGTCGAGGTCGACGACGTGATCGGCGACCCGGTCGCCGTCGCACGCGAGGGCGTCGAGACGGCGCGGCAGCGCCAGCACGACGTCGTCATCGTCGACACCGCGGGCCGCCTCGGCCTGGACGCCGTCCTCATGCAGCAGGCGTCGGACATCCGCGACGCCGTGCAGCCCGACGAGGTCCTGTTCGTCATCGACGCGATGATCGGTCAGGACGCCGTCGCGACCGCGAAGGCCTTCGAGGAGGGTGTCGACTTCACGGGCGTCGTGCTCACGAAGCTCGACGGCGACGCGCGCGGCGGTGCCGCGCTCTCGGTCCGCGGGGTCACCGGTCGCCCGATCCTCTTCGCGTCCACGGGCGAGAAGCTCACCGACTTCGAGGCGTTCCACCCGGACCGCATGGCGTCGCGCATCCTCGACATGGGTGACGTCCTCACGCTCATCGAGCAGGCCGAGAAGGCGTTCGACGCCGAGCAGGCCGCGAAGATGGCCGAGAAGGTCGCCACGGGGCAGGACTTCACGCTCGCGGACTTCCTGGTGCAGATGCAGCAGATGAAGAACATGGGCTCGATGAAGAAGATGCTCGGCATGCTGCCGGGCATGGGCCAGATGCGCGAGGCCATCGAGAACTTCGACGAGCGCGAGGTCGACCGCATCGAGGCCATCATCCGGTCGATGACGCCCGCGGAGCGGGACAACCCGAAGATCATCAACGGCTCGCGGCGCGCGCGCATCGCCCGCGGCTCCGGCGTGACGACGAGCGACGTGAACCAGCTCCTCGAGCGCTTCGCGGGCGCGCAGAAGATGATGCGGCAGATGAGCCGTGGCGGCGGCATGCCGGGGATGCCGGGGATGGGCAGCCTCCCGGGCATGGGCGGCAAGAAGGCGCGGGGCCGCCAGGCGCCGCAGCGCAAGGTCAAGGGCAAGTCGGGCAACCCGGCGAAGCGGGCCGCGCAGGAGCGCGCGGCCGCCGCGCGCGCGGCGGGCGAGCTCACCGGTCCCGCGGCGCCGTCGGGCTCCGCGTTCGGCGTGCGGGGCACGGACGCGCCGTCCTCCCCGACGCCGGACGACCTCCAGCTCCCGCCCGGCTTCGAGAAGCTGCTCGGCGGCCGCTGAGCAGCGGCCGTCCCGGACGGCCGTCCTCGAGCCCGGGTGCGACCCGCAGCCGCCCGGGCGCTAGGTTATGTCCGTGGCACCGCCCGGTGCCGCACCGCGCCCCCGACCGGGCCGTCTCCCCGTCCCGTCCGTCCTCACCCAGGAGCCGCATGTCCGCGCTGGAAGGCCCCACGCTGCACGTCCGCGGCCACGTCATCGTCGGCGACGACCGCGAGGTGGGCGACCTGTGGGTCAAGGACGGGCGGATCAGCCTCACCCGGCCGTCGGCGCAGGGCACCAACATGGTCGAGCTCGAGGGCTGGGCCCTGCCGGGCCTCGTCGACGTGCACTGCCACGTCGGGCTGGGCGCCCAGGGCGCCGTCGACGCGACGACCGCGCAGGAGCAGGCGCTGACGGACCGGGACAGCGGGGTGCTCCTGGTGCGCGACGCCGGCTCCCCGCTCGACACGCGGTGGGTGCACGGCCGTCGCGACCTGCCGCGCCTCGTGCGGGCGGGGCGCCACCTCGCCCGGCCCAAGCGCTACCTGCGCCACTACGGGCTCGAGCTCGACGACGTCGCCCAGCTCCCCGAGGCCGTGCGCCGCGAGGCGCGCCAGGGCGACGGGTGGGTCAAGATCGTGGGGGACTGGATCGACCGTGACCTCGGTGCCCAGGGCGACCTGCGGCCGCTGTGGCCCGACGACGTCCTCGCCGAGGCGGTCGCGGCCGCGCACGCCGAGGCCGCCCGTGTGACCGTTCACGCGTTCTCCGACGAGGTGATCCCGTCGCTCCTCGCCGCGGGCGTCGACGGCATCGAGCACGGGACGGGGATCCACCCCGACCTCATGTACGAGATCTCCGAGCGCGGCGTCGCGGTCACCCCGACGCTGCTCCAGATCGGGCAGTTCGAGAACATCGCGCGCCAGGCGGACGCCCGGTACCCGGTGTTCGCGGCGCGCATGCGGCGCCTGCACGAGCGCCGGTACGAGCAGGCCCGGGCGCTGTACGAGTCCGGCATCCAGATCCTCGTCGGAACGGACGCGGGCGGGACGATCGGGCACGGCCGCCTCGCCGACGAGTGCGCCGAGCTCGTCGCCGCGGGCATCCCCGACGCCGCCGTCGTCGCGGCCGCGAGCTGGCAGGGTCGCGAGTACCTCGGCTACACGTCGCTCGTCGAGGGCGCGTCGGCCGACTTCGTCGTCTACCCGCAGGACCCGCGCCAGGACGTCGGGGTCCTGCGCGCCCCGACCGCCGTCGTGCTGCGCGGCGAGATCGTGGCGCCTGCGGGCTGACCGCGCGGCGAGAGGTCAGCGGGCGGGGATCGGTACCGGGTCGCCCGTCGTCCCCGCGGCGGTGGACTTGACGTAGCGCACCGTGGGCCCGAGCCGGTCGACCGTGCGGGCGAGCGGGGCGGCGAGGTTCCGGAAGAGGGCCGGCACGAGGACGACGCTGGCGCCGCGTGCCGTGACCAGCTCGACGTCGCCGTCCTCGTCGACCCCGGCGAGGAGGACCTCCTGGTGGCGGATCGTGTAGGTCGCGCCGGGGTCGGTCAGGACGAACCGGTCCTCGAGGAGCCGGACGCTGGATCCCCGGGCGGGCGAGAAGAACCGTGCCTTGTGGCGGGAGCCCCCGCGGCGCGGGACCGGCGACGTGTCGTCGAGGAGCGACACCGCGCCGAGGCGGTCCTTCGCCAGCCGCGCCAGCGCCTCGTCGTGCGGGACGTGCCCCGCGGGGAAGCAGACGAGGAGGGTGCTGCGGAGCTCCGTGAGCACGGCGGCGACGGCCTGGCCGGACACCTCGGGCAGCCGGGCGCTCACCTCGGCCGGCGAGGAGGCCGTGAATCCGCGCAGCTCGTAGGACGCCGCGAGGTCGAGCCACCAGGCGTGGGAGGCCACGAGGTCGAGCTCGTTCGCGAGCACGGCCCGGGCGCGCTCCAGCTCGTCGGGACCTGGCCCGGAGACCGCGAGACGTTCGAGGACGTCCAGGGTGGCCACGAGGACGTCGCACACCCGCTCGGGTCCGGGGTCGGCCGCGACCGTCAGGACCTCGCGCGCGTCGTCGACCTGGACCGCCATCGACTGGACCGTGTAGACGTCTCCCTGAGCCGTCCGCAGCGTCGCGTTGAGGGCCTCGGTGAGCACGGCGGTCGCGAGGATGCGGGTGGCGTCGTCGTGCTCCGTCGAGCACTCGCCGGACAGCACGAGCTCGTCGCTGCTGTGCTCGGCCCACGAGGGGCCCGGGAGCACCGACGGAGGGTGCGGGAGCCGGGCGACCGGCGGCCCCGAGGGAAGGTCCAGGCGCAGGCCCGCCGGCAGGGGGGCGGTGCTCACGAGCACGGCGTTGTCCCGGTGGAACCACCGTGCGGCGGCCTCCCGCACCTCGTCGATCGTCCAGTCCATGAGCCGCGTGTGCGAGAGCGCGGCGACCCCGGTGCCGGAGGGTCCGTAGCGGACCGTGAACGCGTCGTGCGCCGCGTACAGGCTCTCGCGCCCGACCTCGGCGAGCACGGTCCGCCGTTCGAGGTCGACCTCCTCCGGCGTCACCGTGCTGAGCTCTCGGACCGCGCGGCACACGCGGTCGACGAAGTCGACGAGCTGGTCAGGCCGGCCGGTCGCGTAGAACGAGGTGGAACGCAGGGTCGACTCCGCGTTGTGGGGGATGTCGACGCGACCCACGCGGCGCATGACGAGGTGCTCCACGAGGTGGGTGATGCCCACCGTCCGGGGGTCCATGTCCTGGAGGCCGACCCCGAAGAGGAGGGTCACGGTCGGGTCCGTGGCGAGGTCCGCCCAGAGGACGGGGACACCGTCGACGACGGTACGGTGGTACGGGCGCTGCGGTGCGCCGTGGGGCTCGGCCATGCGGTTCCTTCTGACGGTCCGGGACCGGCCCCGGCGCCCCGCGGCGGTGGCCACGTGAGGCGGGACTCTACACCGTGGTCGGACGTGCGGGAGCGGGCGATGTTGGTCAGCGCCCGGAGGGTCTGGCACAATGTCCCGGTACTCGGCGTGCCCCGGCCCCTCTCTCCGGCGCGTGCCGTGTCCTGAACCCCTTCCTCGTCCTGTCCCCACGGGACGATCGCGGGTTCGCCCGAAACAGAACCAGGAGAGACCACCACTGTGGCCGTCAAGATTCGTCTGAAGCGTCTCGGCAAGATCCGTGCGCCGTACTACCGTGTCGTCGTCGCCGACTCGCGCACCAAGCGCGACGGTCGTGTGATCGAGGAGATCGGCAAGTACCACCCCACCGAGGAGCCCTCGTTCATCGAGATCACCTCGGACCGCGCCCAGTACTGGCTCGGCGTCGGCGCGCAGCCGACGGAGCAGGTGCTCGCGCTCCTCAAGGTCACCGGCGACTGGCAGAAGTTCAAGGGCCTGCCCGGCGCCGAGGGCACGCTCAAGGTCAAGGGCGAGAAGGTCGACCCGACCGCCGCTATCGAGGCCGCCGCCGCGGACGCCGAGAAGGTCAAGGCCAAGGCTGCCGAGAAGAAGACCGAGGCTCCGGCCGAGGAGACCGCCGACGCGGCCGACGAGGCCGCTGCCGACGAGCAGGCCTGATGATCGCCGAGGCCCTCGAGCACCTCGTGCGCGGCATCGTGGACAACCCGGACGACGTCCGCGTGGCCACGAAGACGCTGCGTCGCGGTGACCTGCTCGAGGTCCGGGTGCACCCGGAGGACCTCGGCCGCGTCATCGGTCGCGGCGGGCGCACCGCCCGTGCCCTGCGCACGGTCATCGGCGCGCTCGCGACCGACGGGCCGGTCCGTGTCGACGTCGTGGACGTCGACCGCCGCTGAGGCCCGCACGACGACGCCCCGCGAGGGGCGACGGGCAAGGCCCGGCCCGCCACCGGCGGGCCGGGCCTTCCTGCGTCCGTCGCCGGAGGACCGGCGCGCACCGTCCCATCCAGCACCACACGAGGAGTCACGACGATGGAGCTGACCGTCGCGCGCGTCGGCAAGGCGCACGGGCTGCGGGGCGAGGTCGCCCTCGACCTGCGCACCGACGACCCCGAGGAACGCCTCGCGGTGGGCGAGCGTCTGGAGACGCGGCCCGCCGACGCCGGCCCCCTGACCGTCGCCACCGTGCGCGTCCACCAGGGCCGCTGGCTCGTCGGGTTCGAGGGCGTGCGCGACCGCACGGGCGCCGAGGCGCTGCGCGGCGTCGAGCTCGTCGTCGAGGCCGAGGCGTCCGACGAGGAGGACGCGTGGTACCCGCACGAGCTCGCCGGGCTGCGCGCCGAGGGCACGGACGGTCGCGTGCTGGGCCGCGTCGAGGGCCTCGAGCACCTGCCCGCGCACGACGTCCTCGTGCTGCGCGAGCCGGACGGCGCCCGCACGCTCGTGCCCTTCGTCCGGCAGATCGTGCCGGTCGTCGACGTGGCCGGCGGCCGGGTCGTGCTCGACCCGCCCGGCGGGCTGCTCGCGTCGGACGCGGAGCACCTGGAGGTCGCGGCGCCGAGCGCCGGCGACGCGGCGGCCGAGCCCGGGTCGCAGGACGCCTCCGCCGACGGCGAGGCCTGACGTGCGGATCGACGTCGTCACGATCTTCCCCGACTACCTCGCCGCGCTCGACCTGTCGCTCGTCGGCAAGGCTCGCACGGCCGGGATCCTCGACCTGCGCGTCCACGACCTGCGCGACTGGACGACGGACCGGCACCGCACGGTCGACGACACGCCGTTCGGCGGCGGCGCGGGCATGGTCATGCGCCCCGACGTGTGGGGGCGGGCGATCGACGACGTGTCCGGCCTGTCGACCGACGCGGTCGCGGGAGAGGCGAGCGCGGTGCACCTGGTCGTGCCGACGCCGTCGGGCGCGACCTTCACCCAGCGCACCGCCGAGGAGCTCGCGACGGAGGAGCACCTCGTCGTCGCCTGCGGACGCTACGAGGGCATCGACGCGCGCGTGGCGGAGCACTACCGTGCCGCCGGGATGCGCGTCAGCGAGCTCTCGATCGGCGACTACGTGCTCAACGGCGGCGAGGTCGCGGCGCTCGTGATGATCGAGGCTGTCGGGCGCCTGCTGCCGGGCGTCGTGGGCAACCCGGAGTCGCTCGTCGAGGAGTCGCACGGGGCCGCGGGGCTCCTGGAGTACCCGGTCTACACGAAGCCGCCCGTGTGGGGCGACCTCGAGGTGCCCGACGTCCTGCTGTCCGGGCACCACGCCCGGATCCGGCGCTGGCGCCGGGACCAGGCCCTGCGTCGTACCGCCCGCCGCCGCCCGGACATGGTGCGCGCGCTCGACGTCGCCGCCCTCGACCGGCACGACCTGGAGGTCCTCGCGGGGGCCGGCTGGGGCGTCGTCGACGGCCACCTGGAGCGCACCGAGCCTGCCGACGGCTGAGCGGGGACCCTCCCGGCGCGCGCCCGTGACCCGCGAGGGCTGCCGCCGGGGTCGACGGGTGTGGCAGAATGGTCGATCGGTGTGTGCCGCCCCGGACCTCTGCCACAGGGGAGCCCGCGCCCGATCCTCGGGCGGACTGGCACGACGGACCCGACGACCGTGAGGTCGACGACCGTCCACGCGCAGCACGGCACACCCCACCGATACGACGACGGCCCGGTCTGCCCGGGCCACGAGCACGCGTCCGACCTGTGGCGGGCGAGGAGAAGCACCATGCACACGCTGGACAGCGTCGACGCAGCATCGCTGCGCAGCGACGTCCCGGAGTTCCGCCCCGGTGACACGCTCAAGGTCAACGTCAAGGTCGTCGAGGGCACCCGCTCCCGCGTCCAGGCGTTCCAGGGTGTCGTCATCGCCCGTCAGGGCAGCGGCGTCCGCGAGACGTTCACGGTCCGCAAGATCAGCTTCGGCGTGGGTGTCGAGCGCACGTTCCCCGTGCACTCGCCGTCCATCGAGTCCGTCGAGGTCGTGACGCGCGGTGACGTGCGTCGCGCCAAGCTGTACTACCTGCGCGCGCTGCGCGGCAAGAAGGCGAAGATCAAGGAGAAGCGCGAGACCGCGCCCAACCGCTGATCGGCTGTCGGCGACACCGCCGCTCCGCTCGTTCCGACGGCGGCCGTCCCTCCCGGGGCGGCCGCCGTCGGCGTACCCGGGGCCGCTGTCCGCGGGCCGGTTCCGTTTCCCGGATCGCCTCCCGAGGTGGCATTGTGAACGCGTGACCGACAGCGCCCCGCCCCGCGGCCCGCACCCCGACGCCGGCACCGAGCGCGCGGCGCTCGGCCCCGAGGACGACGGGCGCCCCCCGCACGGCCAGCACCTCGCGGCCGAAGGGGACGAGGTCGCCCCGCGCGAGCGCCCGCGCAGGTCGTCGCTGCTGCGCGAGACCGCGATCATCGTGGTCAGCGCGCTCGTGCTGTCCCTGCTCATCAAGACGTTCCTCGTCCAGGCGTTCTTCATCCCGAGCGCCTCGATGGAGGACACGCTCGTCGAAGGCGACCGCGTGATGGTGTCCCGTCTCGTGCCCGGCGCGTTCGACGTGCACCGGGGCGACATCGTCGTGTTCAAGGACCCGGGCGGCTGGCTGCCGCCGCAGGAGCCCCAGGACGAGAGCCCGGTGTCCGAGGCGGTCCGTGCGGCGCTGACGTTCGTCGGCCTCTTGCCGCAGGACACGGGGGAGCACCTCATCAAGCGCGTCATCGGCGTGCCGGGCGACCACGTCGTGTGCTGCGACGCGGAGGGCCGCGTGAGCGTCAACGACGTGCCGATCGACGAGACGTACATCAAGCCGGGGTCGATCCCCAGCCAGGACGCGTTCGACCGCACGGTCCCCGCCGACATGCTGTTCGTCATGGGCGACAACCGGCAGAACTCCGCGGACTCTCGCTACAACCAGGGCAAGCCCGGAGGCGGGTTCGTGCCGATGAGCAACGTCGTGGGGACGGCGTTCGTCAAGGTGTGGCCGCTGTCGCACGTCGGTATGCTGCGCAACCCCGGCGACGTGTTCGCCGACGTCCCCGAGGTGGAGCCGTGACGCTCGACGCCGTCGCGCGTCCGGAGCCCGCGCGGGCACCGGCGCGCCGGGCACCCGCGCGTCGCCGGCCCGACCTGCGCCAGGAGCGCGCCATGCTGCGCGACGGCGCCCGCCTCGTCGCCGGGATGGACGAGGTCGGTCGCGGCGCGCTCGCCGGGCCGGTGTCGGTCGGGGTCGTGGTCGTCGACCTCGCGACGAAGCCGTGCCCGCCCGGGCTCACGGACTCCAAGCTCCTCACCGCGGCGGCGCGCGAGGCGCTCGTGCCCCTCGCGCGCTCGTGGTGCGTCGCGTGGGCGGTGGGCCACGCCGGCCCGGCCGAGATCGACGCGCACGGGATCGTGGGCGCGCTGCGGCTCGCAGGCCGCCGTGCGCTCGCCCAGGTGCGCCGGACGGTCGGCGACGTCGACGCGGTCCTGCTCGACGGCAAGCACGACTGGCTGAGCCGCCCCTCGGCGGTGGACCTCTTCGAGGCGTTCGACCTGGACCCGCACGACGACGTCCGTCTCGTCGACCCGCGCGTGCGCACGCTCGTCAAGGCGGACCTGCAGTGCGCGTCGGTCGCCGCCGCGAGCGTGCTCGCGAAGACGGAGCGCGACGGCCTCATGACGAGCCTGGCGCGCCAGTACCCCGCCTTCGGGTGGGACCAGAACAAGGGCTACGGGGCGGCGGCGCACGTCGAGGCCCTGCGAGAGCACGGCCCGACGCCGCAGCACCGGCGGTCCTGGCGCCTGCCCGAGCGCGGTGACGAGGGCATCGGCGTCCCGGCGTACGGCGACCCGGTCGACGTGCTCGAGCTCGACCCCGAGGCCGGGCTGCCGACGAGCTGACCGGGGTCCTCCGTCCGGTCCGGCGGCCGCCGATGGTCCATGATGGAGCCGTGAGCGCCGAAGACCTGGAGAACTACGAGACCGAGATGGAGCTCGCGCTGTACCGCGAGTACCGCGACGTGGTGGGCCTGTTCTCGTACGTCGTGGAGACCGAACGCCGCTTCTACCTGGCGAACCAGGTCGACCTCCAGGTGCGTTCCGCCGCCGGTGAGGTCTACTTCGAGCTGCGGCTCGCCGACGCGTGGGTCTGGGACGTGTACCGCTCCGCGCGGTTCGTGAAGTCGGTGCGCGTCGTGACGTTCAAGGACGTCAACGTCGAGGAGCTCGCGAAGGCCGAGCTCCAGCTCTGACGCCCTTCGTGGCCGTGCACAGGACCGCTGCCTGACGGCGGTCCCACAGGCCGCCCGGCGCCCCTGGCGCCGCTCCCGCGCCGTGCCCCACGGTGGGCCGCGGAGGTGAGCCCATGGGAGCGAACGACGCCGTCGGGCGGTACGGGGAGAGGGTGGCCGCGGCCCACCTGGTCGAGGCGGGCTGGACGCTCCTCGACCGCAACTGGCGCGGGACGCGCGGCGAGCTCGACGTCGTCGCGCTCGACGGCGACGTGCTCGTGGCCGTCGAGGTCAAGACCCGGCGCGGCACGGGGTTCGGGCACCCGGCGCAGGCCGTCACGCCCGCGAAGCTCAGCCGTCTCCGCCGGCTCACGGGGGAGTGGCTCGCGACGCACGACGTCCGCGCCCGGTCGGTCCGCATCGACGTCGTCGCGGTCCTCGTGGCGCGCGCCGGTGCGGCTCGGGTCGAGCATCTCGTCGGGGTGAGCGCCTGATGGGGCTCGGGACCACGCGCGCCGTCGCGCTCGTCGGGCTCTCCGGTCACGTCGTCGAGGTGCAGGCCCACCTCGCGGCGTCCGTCCCCGGCTTCGTCCTCGTCGGGCTGCCGGACACCGCGCTCAGCGAGTCGCGCGACCGTGTGCGCGCGGCCGTGACGTCGTCGGGCATCGCGTGGCCCCAGCGCAAGGTCACGATCAACCTCTCGCCGGCGGCGCTGCCCAAGTCCGGGACGGGTTTCGACGTCGCGATCGCCGTCGCGCTGCTCGCCGGTGCCCAGGTGCTGCCCGCGGGCGCGGCGGACGGCGTCGTGCACCTCGGCGAGCTGGGCCTCGACGGTCGGCTCCAGCCCGTGCGCGGCGTCCTGCCCGCCGTGGCGGCCGCGGTCGCGGCAGGGTTCCCGGACGTCGTGGTGCCGGCGGCCGACGTGGCGGAGGCGCGCCTCGTGCCCGGGGCCCGGGTGGTCGGGGCGGCGAGCCTCGCGGACGTCGCGCGGCTCCACGGCGCGTCGCTCGAGGGCGCTGACGAGGCGGCCGCGCCGGTCGTGGTCCCGCGCCCCGTCGTGCCCGTGGCCCGCCCCGGGGACCTCGCGGAGGTCGTCGGGCAGGACGAGGCGCGGCACGCGCTCGAGGTGGCCGCCGCGGGCGGCCACCACCTGCTCCTCGTCGGGGCTCCGGGCGCGGGCAAGACGATGCTCGCCTCACGGCTCCCCGGGATCCTGCCGGACCTCACGGAGAGCGAGGCGGTCGAGGTCACCGCCGTCCACTCCGTGGCCGGGGTGTTCGACCCGGGCGCGGGACTGGTCCGCCGCCCGCCCTACGAGGACCCGCACCACACCGCGACGCCCGCCGCCATCGTCGGCGGGGGCAGCGGCCTGCCCCGGCCCGGGGCCGCGTCGCGGGCGCACCGGGGCGTGCTCTTCCTCGACGAGGCGCCCGAGTTCGGCGCGCGCGTGCTCCAGACGCTGCGCCAGCCGCTCGAGCACGGCGAGCTCGTCATCCACCGGGCGGGCGGGACGGCGCGCTACCCCGCCCGGTTCCAGCTCGTGCTCGCCGCCAACCCGTGCCCGTGCGGCCAGGGCGTCGGCAAGGGGCTCGAGTGCTCGTGCTCGTCGGTGGCGCAGCGACGGTACTTCGGTCGGCTCTCCGGCCCGCTCCTCGACCGGGTGGACGTGCAGGTCGAGGTCCGGCCGGTGACGCGGGTCGAGCGCGCGAGGGCCGCCGCCCCGGAGCCGAGCGCGGTCGTTGCGGCCCGGGTCGCCGCGGCCCGGGAGGCGGCCGCGTCCCGGCTCGCCGGCACGCCGTGGCGCACGAACGGCGAGGTGCCCGGCACGTGGCTGCGCGAGCGGCTCGGCCCCGACGCGGGCCTCCTGGCCGACGTGGACCGTGCGCTCGACCGCGGCACGCTCAGCCTGCGCGGCGCGGACCGCGTCCTGCGCCTCGCCTGGACCGTCGCCGACCTCGCCGGGCGCGCCGCGCCCACGAGGGCGGACGTCGGGACCGGGCTCGCGCTGCGCACGCGGGGCTACCGTGCCTGAGCGCGGGTCCGGGGACGGGCGCCCCGTGTTCGACGTCCTCGACGAACGCCTCGCGCGCGCGGCGTGGTCGCGCATCGCGGAACCGGGGGACCAGGTCGCGGTCGCGCTCGTCGACCAGCTCGGCGCCGGTCCGGCGCTCGAGTGGCTCCACGAGGCGGCGCGTGACCCGGCCGGTGCGCGCCGCGCGCTGGTCCGTCTCGCCGACGACGGCGCGCCGGGCGGTGCCTCTCCGGCACAGGAAGGGCCGACGGGCGTCCCCGTGGTCGGTCCTGCTCCCGGCGCCCGCGAGGACGCGCCCGACCCGGCGGCACGGTCGGCCGGCCGGCGCGCGGCCGAGCGCGACGCGGTGGGACGGGGGACCGACGCACGCGTGACGGACCACGACCCGCGCGCCCGGTCGGTGGCGCGGCTCCTGCGGGCCGTCGGGCGCTGGGCTCCCCGCCTCGACGGGCTGGACCCGCGCCGTGAGCTGCGCGTGCTCGAGCGCCTCGGCGGCACGCTCGTCGTGCCGGGCGACGACCGGTGGCCGTCCGGCCTCGACGACCTCGGGCCCGTCCGCCCGCTCGCGCTGTGGGTGCGGGGGAGCGCAGCGGTGCAGGACCTCGCGGCGCGCTCGGTCGCGGTGGTCGGCGCCCGCGCCTGCACCGACTACGGCCGCCGCGTGACGGGCGAGATCGCAGCGGGCCTCGCGGCGCGAGGGTTCACCGTCGTGTCCGGAGGCGCGTACGGGATCGACGCGGCGGCGCACCGCGCGGCGATCCTCTCGGGTGGACCGACGGTCGCGTTCCTCGCGGGGGGCGTGGACCGGTTCTACCCGGCCGGGAACGTCGAGCTGCTCCGCTCGGTCGTCGAGTCGGGCGGCGCGGTCGTCTCGGAGGTCCCGCCCGGCTCCGTCCCGAGCCGGGTGCGGTTCCTGCTGCGCAACCGGCTCATCGCGGCGTTCGCGCGGGCGACGGTCGTCGTCGAGGCGGCCTGGCGCTCGGGCTCGCTGAGCACGGCGTCGCGCGCCGCGGAGCTCTCCCGGCCGGTCGGTGCCGTGCCGGGCCCCGTGACGTCGATGGCGTCGACCGGGTGCCACCGGCTGCTGCGCGACGGCGTGGCGGTGTGCGTCACCGACGCGGACGAGGTCGTCGAGCTCGCGGGCGACCTCGCGCGGGACGCGGCGCCCGCCGCGCCGGCCGCGACCTCGTGGCGAGCACCCCACGACGCCCTGTACGACGACCTGGACCCCGTCGAGACGCGCACGTGGGACGCGCTCCCGCTGCGTGCGGGAGCCTCGACCGAGGCGATGGCCCGCGCCGCAGGTCTTGCCGTGGCGGACGTGGTCGGTGCGCTCGGGAGGCTCGAGGCCCGAGGGCTCGCCGAGCGGGCGCCCGTCGGCTGGCGGCGCGTGCGTGAGCCCTAAGTCGGGAGCGGTGCGGGATGTGCTGAGCATGCATGAGTCATGAGTCATGAGTCATGAGCCGTGCGAGGTGTGCTGAGCCCTGAGCGGCGAGCAGAGCGGAGCGCCTCCCCGGGCCAGGGCTCGCCGCGCGCGAGACTGGGGGCGTGACACGAGCAGACACCTCCGAGGAGCACCCCGCGGACGAGCGCGTCGCGGAACCCGCCGTCGCGCTGCCCGAGGCGATGCGTGCGGCGCTCGCGGACTTCGCGGTGCACCTCGAGGTGGCGCAGGGGACGTCGGCGCACACGGTCCGCGCCTACACCGGCGACGTCGAGTCGTTGCTGCGGCACGCCGTCCGCCACGGCGCGGCGGCACCGCGCGACGTCGACCTCGCCGCGCTGCGTGCGTGGCTCACGACGCAGTCGGAGCGCGGGCTGGCCCGGGCGACCCTCGCCCGGCGCGGCGCGGCGGCGCGGGCGTTCTTCGACTGGGCGCGGCGTACGGGGCGTGTCGACTCCGACCCGGCGGCGCGGCTCGCGAGCCCGCGCGTGCCCCGCACCCTGCCGACCGTCCTCGCGGTCGACGCGGCGGCGCGCCTGCTCGACGACGCGCGCGAGGCCGCCGTCGAGGGTGAGCCGGCCCGGTTGCGCGAGTGGGCCGCCGTCGAGCTCCTCTACGGGGCCGGGATCCGCGTCGGCGAGCTCGCGGGGGTCGACGTCGACGACGTGGACCTCGCGCAGCGCGTGGTCCGGGTGCTCGGGAAGGGCGACAAGGAGCGCGTCGTGCCGTTCGGCGTGCCGGCGGCGCGGGCGGTGACCCGCTGGCTCGACGTGGGACGGCCCGCCCTCGTCACCGCGCGCTCGGGCCCCGCGCTCCTGCTGGGCGACCGCGGGGGACGCTGGGGGCAGCGGCAGGTCCGCGAGGCGGTGCACCGCCTCGCCGCGGCGGCGGGCGTCGACGACGTCGCCCCCCACGACCTGCGGCACAGCGCCGCCACGCACCTCCTCGCCGGGGGCTCGGACCTGCGCAGCGTGCAGGAGATCCTCGGGCACTCCTCGCTCGCGACGACGCAGCGCTACACGCACGTGACCGCGGAGCGGCTGCGCACCTCGTTCGAGCAGGCGTTCCCGCGCGCCTGACGCTGGCCGTGGTCCGCCGTGGTCCGCCGTGATCCGCCGTGACCCGCCGCGGCCCGCGCGGTCAGGCCTCCCCGAGGGGAAGCAGCACGATCGGCGGCCGGTCGCCGAGGAGAGCCAGCGGGTCGAGGTAGCGCTCGCCGCGTCGCACGCCCCAGTGCACGCACGTGGCGGCGCAGTGGCTTCCCGCGGCGCTCTCCGCGGCCTGCACCGTGCCGAGCACGGACCCGGACGTCACGCGCTCGCCGCGCCCGACCGACGCCGTCACGGGCTCGAGGGAGGTGCGCAGCCCGTCGTCGTGCAGGACGACGACCACGTCGCGACCCGCGACGGGCCCGGTGAACGAGACCACGCCGGGGGCAGGGGAGCGGACGGTCTCCGCGGGGGCGGCCGCGAGGTCGACGCCCCGGTGCCCCGGCAGCCAGTCGTGCTCCGGCGGGTCGAACGGCGCGAGCACGTCCAGGTCGGCGACCTCCCGGTCGAGCGGGGGAACCCACCCGCGCGACGCGGCTCCCTGCCCAGGCCCGGGAGTCGACGCCGCTCCTGCCACGGGTGCGGCGAGGACCACGAGCGCGCCGAGCACGAGGACGGCGCCGCGGAACCGGGCAGGACGCGTGGTCGTGCCGCCAGACTGCCCGACGGCCGGGTGCCCGGGCAGGTGATCGGTCGTGCGGCCGGACGGCCCGTCGGCGAGACGGACCGCACGGCGGGCGGGCGGGTGAGCGGACGGGAGACGAGCGCGGTCGAGGGTCACGGGGTCAGGGTGCCGGAGTCACGCCGACGGGCGCGGACGCGTCGGGCTCGGCTGTGGACGAGCGGCCCGCGCGACGGCGCACGACGGCGGCTGTGGTCGGCCCTGCCGTCGGGTAGACTTGCCGCTGCGACCGGCGCGTTCGCCGTGCCCGGCCCGAGGGACCACCTCGGCCGAGGACGGAGCCGGTCGACTTCGCGCGTCACGTCCTCGCCCTCGTCTCCCGGTTCGTCCGGGTCGGGGTGGGGCCGCGTCCGGCGTCGGTCCTGCTCGCACCGTCCACGGTGCGTCGCAGGCGTCGGCACGGGTGGCGCCAGGGGTGCGACCACCAGGGTCGTCACCGACAACCGCACCGCGGTCCGTCCCACGGGAGGGGCCGCCAGAAGCGTGCGCGCACCGGGTGGATCCCGGGCCGCACGGCGAAAGGACGTGTCATGGCCGTCGTGACCATGCGCCAGCTCCTCGAGAGCGGTGTCCACTTCGGGCACCAGACCCGCCGTTGGAACCCGAAGATGAAGCGCTTCATCTTCACCGAGCGCAACGGCATCTACATCGTCGACCTCCAGCAGTCGCTGTCGTACATCGACCGCGCGTACGAGTTCGTCAAGGAGACCGTCGCGCACGGCGGCTCCATCCTCTTCGTCGGCACCAAGAAGCAGGCCCAGGAGCCCGTGGCCGAGCAGGCCGCGCGCGTCGGGATGCCCTACGTGAACCACCGCTGGCTCGGCGGCATGCTCACCAACTTCACCACGGTGCACAAGCGTCTCCAGCGCCTCAAGGAGCTCGAGGAGATCGACTTCGACGACGTCGCCGGCTCGGCGCTCACGAAGAAGGAGCTCCTCGTCCTGCGTCGCGAGAAGGACAAGCTCGCCCGCACGCTCGGCGGCATCCGCGACATGGCGAAGGTCCCCTCCGCCGTGTGGATCGTCGACACGAACAAGGAGCACCTCGCGGTCGACGAGGCGCGCAAGCTCCACATCCCGATCGTCGCGATCCTCGACACGAACTGCGACCCGGACGTCGTGGACTACAAGATCCCGGGCAACGACGACGCGATCCGCTCCGTGACGCTGCTCACGCGGGTCATCGCGGACGCCGTCGCCGAGGGTCTGCTCCAGCGTCACTCGGGCCGTTCGGGCGCCGAGGCCGAGGCGGGCGCCTCCGCCGAGCCGCTGGCCGAGTGGGAGCGCGAGCTCCTCGCCGGCGCCGAGCAGCAGCTCGAGGCGGACGAGAAGGCCGCCGAGGCGAACGTCGAGGCCGCCGCGGCCGAGGGCGTGGCCGAGGCTGCCGCCGAGGTCGCCGCCGAGGAGCCGGGTGACGCCACCGCCGAGGTCGTCGAGGAGGCCGCCGCCGAGGCTGCCGTCGTCGCGGACGCCGAGGCCGTGGTCGCCGACGCCGAGGCCGACGAGACCAAGTGACGTCCCGGGGTGCGCGACGGGCGACCGTCGCGCACCCCGTGCCGTACCACCGGCGTACCGGGCACCCACGCGGTGCCGCCAGCACGTCGCTTGTGACGAAGTACCCGTGACGAACCACGAGTGAGGAACCACCATGGCGAACTACACCGCCGCTGACATCAAGGCCCTGCGAGAGCGCACCGGCGCCGGCATGCTCGACGTCAAGAAGGCTCTCGACGAGGCGGGCGGCGACGCGGACAAGGCGCTCGAGATCATCCGTGTGAAGGGTCTGAAGGGCGTCGCCAAGCGCGAGGGCCGCTCGACCTCCGAGGGCCTCGTCGCCGTCGACATCCGCGACACCGAGGGTGGCCAGGTCGCGACGCTCATCGAGCTCAACTCCGAGACGGACTTCGTCGCGAAGAACGACACGTTCATCTCCCTCGCGGACCGCGTGCTCAAGGCCGCGGCCGAGGCCGGTGCGCGCGACGCGGACGCGGCGCTCGCCGCGGACGCGGACGGCGAGACCGTCCAGCAGGTCATCGACAACCAGGCCGCGACGCTCGGCGAGAAGATCGTCCTGCGCCGCGTGACCCGCGTCGCGGGCGAGCGCGTCACCGCGTACCTCCACCGCACCGCGCGCGACCTGCCGCCGTCGATCGGCGTCGTCGTCGCCACGGACGCCGCGGGCGAGGCCGTCGCGAAGGACGTCGCGCAGCACGTCGCCGCGATGTCCCCGACGTACCTCTCGCGCGACGAGGTCCCGGCCGAGACGGTCGAGAACGAGCGCCGCATCGCCGAGGAGACCTCGCGCAACGAGGGCAAGCCCGAGGCCGCGCTGCCGAAGATCGTCGAGGGTCGCCTCAACGGCTTCTTCAAGGACGTCGTCCTCGTCGACCAGCCGCTCGCGAAGGACCCGAAGAAGACGGTCGGCCAGGTCGTCTCCGAGGCCGGCGGCACCATCACGGAGTTCGTGCGCTACCGCGTCGGCGCCTGACGCCCCCGTCGGCCCGGCCCCGTCGTCTCGTGGACGGCGGGTCCGGGCCGACCGCGCACCCGGGCGAGGCCCGGGCGCGCGACGACCGCCGACGTGCCGCACCATCAGGTGGACGACGGCGGAGCAGGACCACCCCGCCCCACCGGGCCAGGACGAAGGACAGGTGTCGACAGTGACGGCAGGCGAGCAGACCGAGCCCCGGACGGGGACCGAGCACCGGCGGGTGCTCCTCAAGCTGTCGGGCGAGACGTTCGGCGGCGGGCAGATCGGCCTCGCGCCCGACGTCGTCCAGCGCGTCTCCCAGGAGATCGCGGCCGCGGTCGAGCAGGGCGTCCAGGTCGCCATCGTGGTCGGCGGCGGCAACTTCTTCCGCGGGGCGGAGCTCTCCCAGCGCGGGCTCGACCGCGCGCGTGCCGACTACATGGGCATGCTGGGCACGGTCATGAACTGCCTCGCGCTCCAGGACTTCCTCGAGCAGGCCGGGGTGAAGACGCGCGTGCAGACCGCCATCGCGATGGGCCAGGTCGCCGAGCCGTACATCCCGCTGCGCGCGATCCGGCACCTCGAGAAGGGCCGCGTCGTCATCTTCGGCGCCGGCGCCGGGATGCCGTACTTCTCGACCGACACGGTCTCCGTGCAGCGCGCCCTCGAGACGCACTGCCAGGAGGTCCTCATGGGCAAGAACGGCGTGGACGGCGTCTACACGGCGGACCCGCGCACGGACCCGTCGGCCACCAAGCTCGACCACCTCACGTACACCGACGCGCTCGTCAACGACCTCGGGGTCATGGACGCGACGGCGCTGAGCCTGTGCCGGGACAACGACGTGCGCATGCGCGTGTTCGGCATGAGCGAGCCGGGGAACGTCACGCGCGCCCTGGTCGGCGAGAATATTGGCACACTGGTCACGACCGACTGACACCGGTGCGACCAGGCCGGTGACCCCGGCCACGACCGCACGGACCGACCCACGACGAACGACGAAGGAGCACTGGTGATCGACGAGACCCTCCTCGAGGCCGAGGAGAAGATGGACAAGGCCGTCGAGGTGGCCAAGGAGGACTTCGCCGCGATCCGCACGGGCCGTGCGAACGCCGCGATGTTCAACAAGATCACGGTCGACTACTACGGCGCCCCGACCCCGCTGCAGCAGCTCGCGTCGTTCACGGTGACCGAGGCGCGCACGATCCTCGTCTCGCCGTTCGACAAGAGCTCGATGACCGCGGTCGAGAAGGCGCTGCGCGACTCCGACCTCGGGGTGAACCCCTCGAACGACGGCAACGTCGTCCGGGTCGTCCTGCCCGCCCTCACGGAGGAGCGTCGTCGTGACTTCGTGAAGCTCGCGAAGTCGAAGGCGGAGGACTCACGCGTCGCGATCCGCAACGTCCGCCGTCGGGCGAAGGAGGAGCTGGACCGCATCGCGCGCGACGGCGAGGCCGGCGAGGACGAGGTCGCGCGCGCCGAGAAGGAGCTCGAGGTCCTCACGAAGGCGCACGTCGACCAGGTCGACGCGCTGCTCGCGGGCAAGGAGAGCGAGCTGCTCGAGGTCTGAGCACCTCGTCCGGCGAGCTCCTCCACGCACCGATGACCGACACCTCCTCGACGTCCGCAGGCGAAGGCACGACCGCGGCGCGCGCACCCAAGGCGGGCCGCAACCTCCCCGTGGCGATCGCGGTGGGCCTCGGCCTGCTCGCGCTCGTCGCGGTCAGCCTCGCCTTCCGGCCCGAGCTCTTCGTGCTGCTCGCGACCGTCGCGGTGGGCGCGGCGCTGTGGGAGCTCGCCCAGGCGTTCCGGCGCCGCGACCTGCACCTCCCGCTGCTCCCGCTCCTCGTGGGCACGGTCGGCATCCTCGTCTCCTCGTACTACTCGGGGCCCGAGGCGCTGCTCGTCTCCTTCATGCTCACCGTGGCGGGGGCGGTGGTCTGGCGCGTGATCGACGGGTCGGGCACGGCCGCCGTGCGCGACGCCGCCGCCGCGACCTTCGCGGCGGCGTACCTGCCGTTCATGGCGGGCTTCGTCATGCTCATGCTCGCCGCACCGGACGGGCGCGTGCGGGTCCTGCTCTTCATCCTGCTGGCGGTGGCGAACGACGTCGGCGGGTACGTCGCGGGCGTCCTGTTCGGACGGCACCCGCTCGCCCCGTCCGTCAGCCCCAAGAAGTCGTGGGAGGGGCTCGCCGGGTCGTTCGTGCTGGCGACCGCCGTCGGGGTCGTCGGCGCGGTGGTGGGGCTCGGCGCGAGCCCGCTGCTCGGCGTCGCGCTGGGCGTCCTGGCGCCGCTCACGGCGACGATCGGCGACCTCGCCGAGTCCATGATCAAGCGGGACCTAGAATTGAAGGACATGGGGTCGCTCCTGCCCGGCCACGGAGGCATCCTCGACCGGCTCGACTCCATGCTCCTCACCGCCCCGTTCGTGTACGTGCTGCTCGCCCTGGCCGCCTGACGGCCCGGCTCACGGCGCGGCGCACCCGTCCGCACCGCCCCCCACGCTTGGACCTCCTCATGACCGTCCGTTCCGTCCGCCCGTCCGCGGAGTCGAAGCCGCTGCCGCTCGTCATGTCGGCCCCGCGCCGCGGCAAGCCGCCGCGCCACTTCGCCGACCTCGCGCCCGAGGAGGTGCGGGACGTCGTCGTCGAGCTCGGCGAGAAGCCGTTCCGCGCCAAGCAGCTCGCGACGCACTACTACGCGCACCTCACGCGCGACCCCGAGGCGATGACGGACCTGCCGAAGGCGACCCGGGACGTGCTCGCCGAGGCGCTCTTCCCGCCGCTGCTCACGGCGGCGCGGCGCATGGAGGCCGACGGCGGCACGACCGTGAAGACGCTGTGGCACCTCTTCGACGGCGCGAAGGTCGAGTCGGTCCTCATGCGCTACCCGCAGCGCTCGACCCTGTGCGTGTCGAGCCAGGCGGGCTGCGGCATGGCGTGCCCGTTCTGCGCGACGGGGCAGCTCGGCCTGACGCGCAACCTCTCGGTCGCGGAGATCGTCGAGCAGGTGCGCTCCGCGGCCCGGTCGCTCGCGGACGGCGAGATCCCGGGCGGCCCGGCGCGCCTCAACAACCTCGTGTTCATGGGCATGGGCGAGCCGCTCGCGAACTACAAGGCCGTCATGGGCACGGTGCGCCGTCTGGTCGCCCCCGCGCCCGACGGGCTCGGGATGTCCGCCCGCAACATCACGGTGTCGACGGTCGGGCTCGTGCCCGCGATGCGCAAGCTCGCCGACGAGGGGATCCCGGTGACCCTCGCGCTGTCGCTGCACGCCCCGGACGACGACCTGCGCAGCGAGCTCGTGCCGATCAACACCCGGTGGAGCGTCGACGAGACGCTCGACGCGGCCCGGCACTACTTCGAGGTCACGGGCCGCCGCGTGAGCATCGAGTACGCGCTCATCAAGGACATGAACGACCACGCGTGGCGTGCCGACCTCCTGGGCGAGAAGCTCAACGCGCGCGGCCGCGGCTGGGTCCACGTCAACCCGATCCCGCTCAACCCGACGCCCGGATCGATCTGGACGGCCAGCGACCCTGCCGTCGAGGCGGAGTTCGTGGCACGATTGCGCGGTCACGGGATCCCGACGACGATCCGTGACACCCGCGGCAGCGACATCGACGGCGCCTGCGGGCAGCTCGCTGCAGAGGAGGACGAGTGAGTTCGCTGTTCACCACGGTGTCGAAGACCCGGAACGGGTACGACCCCGAGGAGGTCGACGACTTCTTCGAGCACGCTCGTGACGTCTACGAGGGCCGGGTGTCGGAGCGGCTCACGAGCACCGAGATCCAGGCGTCGGTCTTCGACCTGGTCCGTGGCGGCTACGACACGCACGAGGTCGACGCCGCCCTCGACCGGCTCGAGGGCGCGTTCATCGCGCGCCAGCGGGCCGAGTACGTCGCGGCGCACGGGCAGCAGGCGTGGATGAACGCGCTCGCCGAGCGCGCGCGGACGCTCTACGGGCGCCTCGGTCGTCCCGACGGCGAGAAGTTCGCGCTCGCGGAGCGCGGCAAGCCGGCCTACGACATCGACGACGTCGACGACCTGTGCGACCGGCTCGTCGCCTACTTCGACCGCCAGGTCCCGATCACGGCGGCCGAGATCCGGTCCGCGACGTTCGGCCGGGCGCGCGGGCGCGACGGCTACGCGGAGGGTCCGGTCGACGCGTTCTTCGCGCGCGCCATCGAGGTGCTGCTCGGCGTCGAGTGACGACGCCCCGCCGCGCGTGAGCCTCGACCCCCGGGCGACGCCGATCCGTCCGCTGCGGCGCGCGGTCGCGTCGCTCGCGACGTTCAACGCCCGCCACCCCTGGAACCACAACGAGCACTTCCACGGCTGGGTCGTGCGGCGCGTGCCGCACGACGCCCGCGTCGTGCTCGACGTCGGCTGCGGCGCCGGCGTGCTCCTGGGCCGGCTGCGGGCCCGGGCCGCCGAGGTGCACGGGATCGACGCCGACGCGGGCATGGTCGCGCAGGCCCGGGCGCGGCACGCCGCCGACCCCGCCGTGACGGTGCGCCGGCTCCGGTTCGACGACGTCCGCTCGCCCGACGACGTCCGCTCGCCGGGCGGGACGCCCGGGCCGGGGACCGGTTCCCCGGAGCACCGCGGGTACGACGCGGTGGCGATGGTCGCGGTGCTGCACCATCTCGAGCTCGACGAGGCGCTCCGGCACGCGCGGGACCTCCTCGCGCCGGGCGGCCGTCTGCTGGTCGTGGGGCTCGCCCGGGTCGCCACGGCGCGGGACCTCGCCGTCGACCTCGCGTCCGCGCTCCTCAACCCGCTCGTGGGCCTCGTGAAGCACCCCCGCCGCGCCCGACCCGAGGACCCCGGGCCCGACGCGCCGGGCATGCCCGTCCGGGACCCGCGGCACACCGTGGACGAGGTCGCCCGCGCGGCCCGGGCGCTGCTGCCGGGCGCGCGCGTGCGCCGTCGGCTGTTCTTCCGGTGCACGCTCGAGTGGACGGCGCCGCGCTGACCGCACGACGTCCCGGTGCGGTGCACCGCCCGCGGCCTGGAAGGATGGGAACCATGCCCGACGGACCTGCACCCACCCCGCGCACCGTGACGATCCTCGGCTCGACCGGGTCGATCGGCACGCAGGCGATCGACGTCGTCCGGGCCCACCCCGACCGGTTCCGGGTCGAGGCGCTCTCGGCAGGCGGGAGCGACGTGGACCTGCTGGCGCGCCAGGCCGCCGACCTGGGCGTGCGCGCGGTCGGCGTGGCGGACGCGACCCGTGCGGCGGCCCTGGCCGAGGCGCTGTCGGCGGCCTGCGCCGGTCGCGAGGTGGTCCCCGAGGTGCTCGCCGGACCCGATGCCGCGGCCGAGCTCGCGGCGCGGGGGAGCGACGTCGTCCTCAACGGGGTCACGGGGTCGGTGGGCCTCGGCCCGACGCTCGCCGCGCTGCGCGCCGGGTCGACGCTCGCCCTCGCGAACAAGGAGTCGCTCGTCGCCGGGGGAGCGCTCGTCCGCGCGGCCCAGCAGCGCCCGGACCAGATCGTCCCGGTGGACTCCGAGCACTCGGCCATCGCCCAGTGCCTGCGGTCGGGGACGCGACCGGAGGTGCGCCGGCTGATCCTCACCGCCTCGGGCGGCCCGTTCCGCGGCTGGGCGGCCGACGCGGTCAAGGCCGCGACCGTCGACCAGGCGCTCGCGCACCCCACCTGGGCCATGGGCCCGGTCGTCACCGTGAACTCCGCGAGCCTCATGAACAAGGGTCTCGAGCTCATCGAGGCGCACCTGCTCTTCGACGTCCCGGCCGACGACATCACGGTCGTCGTGCACCCGCAGTCCGTCGTGCACTCCATGGTCGAGTTCGTCGACGGCTCGACGATCGCGCAGGCGTCGCCGCCGGACATGCGCCTGCCCATCGCGCTCGGGCTGTCGTGGCCCGACCGGCTCGACCCCGTGACGCCGCCGTGCGACTGGTCCGCCGCGACGTCGTGGACGTTCGAGCCGCTCGACGACGCGGCGTTCCCCGCGGTGAGGCTCGCGCGCGCGGCCGTGGCGGCGAGCGCCACGCACCCGGCGGTGTACAACGCGGCGAACGAGGAGGCCGTCGCGGCGTTCCTCAGCGGACGCGCAGGTTTCGGTGACATCGTGGCGACGGTCGAGCGCGTGCTCGCGGCGCACGACGGAACCCCCGCGGACGCGCTGACGTTGGAGCACGTGGCGGAGGCGGAGACCTGGGCGCGCGCGCGAGCCCACGAGCTGCTGGACCGCCGGTGACGAGCAACCGTCGGGGCGGGACGACCGCCCTGGACGTCGAGAGGGAGCAGAGGGAACGATGGCCACGCTGATCGGCATCCTGGTGATCGTGGTCGGGATCGTCGTCTCGATCGCGCTGCACGAGGTCGGGCACATGGTGCCCGCGAAGAAGTTCGGCGTCCGCGTGAGCCAGTACATGGTCGGCTTCGGTCCGACCCTGTGGTCGCGCACGAAGGGCGAGACCGAGTACGGCCTCAAGGCGATCCCGCTCGGCGGCTACGTGCGCCTCGTGGGCATGTACCCGCCCGCACCCGCGGGCGCCCGCCCCCGCGGCAGCGGGTTCTTCTCCCAGGTCGTGGCCGACGCGCGGGACGCCAGCACGGAGGAGATCCGGCCGGGCGAGGAGCACCGCGCGTTCTACAACCTCTCCGCGCCCAAGAAGGTCGTCGTCATGCTCGGCGGCCCCTTCATGAACCTCCTCATCGCGTTCGTCCTCATGGCGATCGTGTGCGTCGGCATCGGCCTGCCCGCGGTCACCACCACGGTCGGCTCGGTGAACGCGTGCGTCCCGTCCGCCGTGACGGACGAGGAGCAGGAGTGCGCCGCCGACGCCGACCCCTCGCCGGCCGCCGCCGCGGGGCTCCGGCCGGGCGACACGATCGTGGCGTTCGACGGCGAGGACGTCACCTCGTGGGACCAGCTCTCCGGCATGATCCGCGGCGCCGCCGGCCAGGCCACGCCGGTCGTCGTCGAGCGCGACGGCGAGCAGGTCGACCTCACCATCACGCCGGTCGAGGTCGAGCGCCAGGTCGTGGCCGAGGACGGGACGCCCGTCGTCGACGACGACGGCGAGCCCGTCACGAAGCCCGCCGGGTTCGTCGGGTTCGCGCCGACCGTCGAGCGCACGCCCGCCGGGATCGGCGTGGCCGCGGAGGCGACGTGGCAGCAGGTGAGCGGCACGGCGGGCATCATCGTCACCCTGCCGGTCAAGGTCTACGAGGCCGCCCAGGCCGCGTTCACCGACGCGCCCCGCGGGCAGGACTCCGTGATGAGCGTCGTCGGGGTCGGGCGGGTCGCGGTGGACGTCGCGGGCGCGGAGAGCCCGGTGCTCGACCGCGTGGTGACCATGCTCCTGCTGCTCGCCGCGCTGAACGTCGCGCTGTTCGTCTTCAACCTCATCCCGCTCCTGCCGCTCGACGGCGGGCACGTGGTCAACGCGCTCTACGAGGGAGCCAAGCGCACCGTCGCGCGCGTCCGCGGTCGCCCGCGCCCGGGACCGGCCGACCTGGCGCGCATGATGCCGGTCGCGTACGTGATGTTCGTGGTCCTCGTCGGCGTCGGCGCCCTGCTGATCCTCGCCGACATCATCGACCCCGTCCGCCTCACGTAGCCCGGCGCGTCGCCCGAGGCCTCTGCTCCACCGGGAGGCGTGCGTGGAGGTGCCGCGAAGATGTGCGGGACCGCGCGGAAAGGTGACGTCCCGGACACCCGGCGGTGCCCCGTTCGACGCTCGCCGGGGGATACTAGGGGCGTGAGCGTACCCATCAGTCTCGGAATGCCTGCCGCGCCGCCGCCGGTCCTCGCGCCGCGCCGCAAGAGCCGCAAGATCAAGGTCGGCAAGGTGGACGTCGGCGGCGACGCGCCGATCAGCGTCCAGTCCATGACGACGACGCCGACGACGGACATCAACGCCACCCTCCAGCAGATCGCGGAGCTCACGGCGTCGGGCTGCGACATCGTGCGAGTCGCGGTGCCGAGCGCGGACGACGCGCTCGCGCTGCCGGCGATCGCGAAGAAGTCGCAGATCCCGGTGATCGCCGACATCCACTTCCAGCCCAAGTACGTGTTCGCCGCGATCGACGCGGGCTGCGCCGCGGTGCGCGTGAACCCGGGCAACATCCGCAAGTTCGACGACCAGGTCAAGGAGATCGCGAAGGCGGCGTCCGACGCGGGCGTGTCCCTGCGCATCGGCGTGAACGCCGGCTCCCTCGACCCGCGCCTGCTCGCGAAGTACGGCAAGGCGACGCCCGAGGCGCTGGTCGAGTCGGCCGTGTGGGAGGCGTCGCTGTTCGAGGAGCACGGCTTCCACGACTTCAAGATCTCGGTGAAGCACAACGACCCGGTCGTCATGGTGCGCGCGTACGAGCTGCTCGCGGAGGCGGGGGACTGGCCGCTGCACCTCGGCGTGACCGAGGCCGGCCCCGCGTTCCAGGGCACGATCAAGTCGGCCACGGCGTTCGGCGCGCTGCTGAGCAAGGGCATCGGCGACACGATCCGCGTCTCGCTGTCCGCGCCCCCGGTCGAGGAGGTCAAGGTCGGCAACCAGATCCTCCAGGCGCTCAACCTGCGCCCCCGCAAGCTCGAGATCGTCTCCTGCCCGTCGTGCGGCCGCGCCCAGGTGGACGTGTACACGCTCGCGGAGAAGGTCACGGCCGGGCTCGAGGGCATGGAGGTGCCCCTGCGCGTCGCCGTCATGGGCTGCGTCGTCAACGGCCCGGGCGAGGCGCGCGAGGCGGACCTCGGCGTCGCGTCGGGCAACGGCAAGGGGCAGATCTTCGTCAAGGGCGAGGTCGTCAAGACGGTCCCCGAGTCGCTCATCGTCGAGACCCTCATCGAGGAGGCGCTGCGCATCGCGGAGACCATGACGCCGGAGAACGACGCGCAGGCCGGTCCGCCGGTCGTCACGGTCGGCTGACGCCCTCGTGAGCCGCTGGCGCCCGTCCGTCCCGGCACTGCGGCCACGGGCGCGCGCCGGGTCGGGCGACGACGCGGCCGAGCGGGCCCGCGTGCTCTCCGACGCGGACGTCCCCGAGGCGCTCGCGGTGTGCGCGGGCGACCCGGTCGCGTCGACGCTCGCGGCGGCGCGGCTCGCCGTCGCGCAGCACGCCGGCCTGCACGCCGCGGGCGGCCAGGCCTGGGGCTTCCCCGCCGTCGGTCCGCTCGAGGCGGTGTGCTGGGCCGGGGCGAACCTCGTGCCGGTCGTCCCGGCGTCGCTCGATGCCGACCGCGCCCGCACGGCGGTCGCCGCGTTCGCCGCGCTCGCACGGCACGCGGGGCGGCGGTCGTCGTCGGTCGTGGGCGAGCGCGACGCCGTCCTGGCCCTGTGGGACCTGCTCGCCCCGCACTGGCCGGCGCCGCGCGAGATCCGGGCCAACCAGCCGTCGCTCGCGATCGACCGCGACCCGGACGTCGAGCCCGACCCGCACGTGCGCCGCTCCGTCCCGGCGGAGGTCCCCGTGGTGCTGCCCGCGTGCGTGCGCATGTTCACCGAGGAGGTCGGTTACTCGCCGGTCGAGGGAGGGGGCCGCGCGTACGAGGAGCGCGTCCGTTCGCTCGTGCTCGCGGGCCGGTCCTTCGTCCGCATGGCCGCGGAGCCCGGCCGCTCGCCGCACGTGGTCTTCAAGGCGGAGCTCGGCGCGGTCACTCCGCGCGTCGCGCAGGTGCAGGGCGTGTGGGTCGACCCGCGGTACCGCGGGCAGGGGATCGCCGCTCCGGGGATGGCCGCCGTCGTGCGTCTCGCGCGCGAGCCCGGGCCCGCGGACGCGGCGCGCGGTGCGGCGCCTCCCGTGGTGTCGCTGTACGTCAACGACTACAACGCGGCCGCGCTCGCGACGTACCGCCGGGTCGGGTTCGAGCAGGTCGGGACCTACGCGACCGTGCTGTTCTGACGACGCCCGCCCCGGAGCGCGTGCCCCGCCCGGCGGGTCCTCACTTGAGCAGGCGCGACATCCGCCGGTCGGCGAGGACCTGGCCCCCGGTCTGGCACGTCGGGCAGTACTGGAGGCTGCGGTCGGCGAAGCTCACCTCGCGCACGGTGTCGCCGCACACGGGGCAGGGCAGGCCCGTACGCCCGTGCACGCGCATCCCCGCGCGCTTCGCGTCCTTGAGCTCGGCGGCCGGCTTGCCCGACGCCGCCGCCACGGCCTCGGCGAGCACCTCGCCCACGGCGGCGTGCACGCGCGCGACCTCGTCGGGCGTGAACGAGCGCGTGAGCTTGAACGGGCTCGTGCGCGCCGCGTGCAGGATGTCGTCGGAGTAGGCGTTCCCGATCCCGGCGATCGACGACTGGTCGCGCAGCAGCCCCTTCACCTGCTGGTTGCGCGCCGCCATGAGCGCCCCGAGCGCCTCGGGCGTGAAGGCCGGGTCGAGCGGCTCCACGCCCAGCGTCTCGATCGCCCGGACCTCCTCCGGGTGCCGCACGACGTGCACCGCGAGCCGTTTGCGCGTCCCGGCCTCCGTGAGGTCGAACCCGGAGCCGTCGTCGAACCGCACGCGCAGCGCGAGCACCGCGGCCTTCCCGCCGCCGCTGCCGCCGAGGCGCGGGCGGACGGGCGTCGTCGGGGCCTTCTCGGACCAGCGCAGCCACCCGCCCCGGGCGAGGTGGAACACGAGGTGGACCTCGGCGTCGGGCCCGGGCGCACCGGTCCCGTCGGCGGCCTCGGCGAGCACGAGGTCGAGCCACTTGCCGTGCCGTCGGGCGCCCGTGACGACCCGCCCCACCAGGGCCGAGATCGGCGGGTCGAACGTCTTGAGCGCGGCGATCTGCGCGACGTCCGCGGCCACGACCGTTCGGCCGGTCGCGCGGTCGTCGAGGAACCGGACGAGGGCCTCGACCTCGGGCAGCTCGGGCATGGGGACATCCTCCCCGCCGGTAGGGTGGGGCGCATGTCTTCCGTCACGTCCGGCGCGCCCGCCGCGGCCTCCACCCGCGTCCGGGGCGCCGACCTCCTGCGCCTGTCCACCCTGTTCGTCCGGACGCTGCGCGAGGACCCGGCCGACGCCGAGGTCGCGAGCCACCGGCTCCTCGTGCGGGCGGGCTACATCCGTCGCGCCGCCCCCGGCATCTACACCTGGCTCCCGCTCGGCCTGCGCGTGCTGCGCAAGGTCGAGGACGTGGTCCGCGAGGAGATGGCGGCCGCGGGCGCGCAGGAGGTGCACTTCCCGGCGCTGCTGCCCAAGGAGCCGTACGAGGCGACGGGCCGCTGGACGGAGTACGGGCCGAACATCTTCCGCCTCAAGGACCGCAAGGACGGCGACTACCTCCTCGCGCCCACCCACGAGGAGATGTTCACGCTCCTCGTCAAGGACCTGTACTCGTCGTACAAGGACCTGCCGCTGACGATCTACCAGATCCAGACGAAGTACCGCGACGAGGCGCGTCCCCGCGCGGGCCTCATCCGCGGGCGCGAGTTCGTCATGAAGGACGCGTACTCGTTCGACACGACGGACGAGGGCCTCGAGCGCTCGTACGAGGCGCAGCGCGCGGCGTACCGGCGCATCTTCGACCGGCTCGGGCTCGAGTACGTCATCGTCGCCGCCACGTCCGGCGCGATGGGCGGATCGCGCTCCGAGGAGTTCCTCACCCCGACCGCGATCGGCGAGGACACGTTCGTGCGCTCGCCCGGGGGCTACGCCGCGAACGTCGAGGCCGTGGTCACGCCGGTGCCCGAGGCGGTCGACTACGCCGACGCCCCGGCCGCGCACGTCGAGGACACGCCCGACACCCCGACCATCGCCTCGCTCGTCGAGCTCGCGAACGCGCGCTACCCCCGCGAGGACCGCGCGTGGACGGCGGCCGACACGCTGAAGAACGTCGTGCTCGCGCTGACGCACCCGGACGGCCGCCGCGAGGTCGTCGTCGTCGGGCTGCCGGGCGACCGCGAGGTCGACCTCAAGCGCGTCGGCGCGGCGTTCGAGCCCGCCGAGGTCGAGCCGGCCACGGACGCCGACTTCGCCGCCCACCCCGAGCTCGTCAAGGGCTACATCGGCCCGCAGGTGCTCGGCCCGAACGCGCGCCGCGAGGCGCCCGCGGACGGCGCGTCCGACGCGCCGGCGGGGGAGACCCCCGAGCGGCACTCGGTGCGCTACCTCCTCGACCCGCGCGTCGTCGCCGGCACGCGCTGGATCACCGGCGCGAACGCGCCCGGCCGCCACGTGTTCGACCTCGTCGCCGAGCGCGACTTCGCCGCCGACGGCACGGTCGAGGCCGCGGAGGTGCGCGCGGGCGACCTCGCGCCCGACGGCTCGGGCCCGCTCGAGCTCGCGCGCGGCATCGAGATCGGCCACATCTTCGCGCTCGGCCGCAAGTACGCCCAGGCCCTCGGCCTCACGGTGCTCGACGAGAACGGCAAGCAGGTCGTCGTGACGATGGGCTCCTACGGGATCGGCGTCACGCGCGTCCTCGCGGCGCTCGCGGAGGCGAACCACGACGACGCCGGGCTCGCGTGGCCCGCGCACGTCGCGCCCGCGCAGGTGCACGTCGTCGCGACGGGCAAGGACGCGAGCGTGTTCGAGGAGGCCGAGCGCCTCGCGACCGAGCTCTCAGGTCGAGGCGTCGAGGTGATCTACGACGACCGGCCCAAGGTCTCGCCCGGCGTGAAGTTCAAGGACGCCGAGCTCCTCGGCGTGCCGCTCCTG
Source organism: Cellulosimicrobium sp. XJ-DQ-B-000 (assembly GCF_031119065.1). Classification (NCBI taxonomy): domain Bacteria; kingdom Bacillati; phylum Actinomycetota; class Actinomycetes; order Micrococcales; family Promicromonosporaceae; genus Cellulosimicrobium; species Cellulosimicrobium sp. XJ-DQ-B-000. The sequence continues at coordinate 163,145 of NZ_JAVHYN010000001.1, read as the reverse complement.
CTCGTCGTGGGCCGCGGCCTGGCCGACGGCGTCGTCGAGGTCCGCCCGCGCGCGGGCGAGGCGGCGCAGGTCACCGTCGAGGACGCCGTCGAGCACGTCGCGGGCCGGGTCGCCGAGCTCCTCGGCTGACCGTCCGCGCAGCCTCGGGCGCCCCGGTCCGGACCTCCGGGCCGGGGCGCTCTGCTGCGCTCACGGCCGTGCGGTGTGGCGCTCCGGGTGCGCGCTGCGCGGGGTCGTCGGTGCACCAGGCCGCCCGCGGGAGTCGGCGTCGCGCCCGTGCGTGCGAGCCGGGCGCGCTCAGCCTGCCGTCTGCTCCGGCAGGCCCGGGAACGCGACGGGCGCCTCGCCCCACGCGACGGCGCTCGCCCACGCGTCCGCGAGGAGCGCGACGGCCTCGGCCCGGGACGTCGGCGCCGCCGCGGCGACGAGGCTCGCGTACGTCTGCGCGAGCCCCGACTCGACCTGGCGCGCGAGCGCGGCCGCGTCCGTGCCGTCGGGCAGCGCGTAGGCGACGCGACGCGGGTCCTGCGGCGTCCCGTCGGTGCCCGCGGCGAGGGCCCAGCCCTGCGCGCGGGCGCGGTGCTGGGCGGCGCGCGCGACCGCGGCGGTGCGCACGTCGCCCTCCGACTGCGCGGCACGCACCTCGTAGCCGTACCCGGCGGCGTCCTCCGCCTCGACGAGCGTCGCGAGGTCCGCGGCGCCGACGCCGCCGGGCGCGTCGTCGACGGGCGGCTGCTCGGCGAGGCCCGCCGCGGCCGTCGAGCCCGTGGCCGCGGCGAGCCGCTGCGCCGAGACGTGCTCCGAGGCGGCGACCGACGCGAGGAGCCGCGCGAGCCGCGCGTCCGGCGAGGCGTCCGCCGCCGCGCCCGTGCGCTCGGCCGCGCCCACGAGCGCGGTGACGACGTCGTCCGTCGTCGCGGTGCCGGGGGCGGGCGTGCCCGCCGCGTCCGTGCCCGTCCCCGGGGCGTCGGTCCCCGCGGTGCCGGTCTCGGCGTCGCCCGCGACGTCGCCCTCCGGCTCCGCGGGGTCCTCGAGGCCGGAGTCGTAGACCCCGCCGAGCGCGTCGACGTGCTGCTCGGCGAACGTGGCGGCCTCGCCGAGCACCGCGAGCGCGGTCGGGTCGATCACGCGGGGCGTGACGTCCGCCACCAGCGCGGCGACCGCGAGCGCGTCGTCGACGGCCCCGGAGCGGAGCACCTCGACCGTGTCGGGGGAGGGCTCCGTGGGCGGCGGCGTGTCCAGCCGGACGCCGCACCCGGCCGCCAGGACGCCCGTCGCGAGCACCGTGACCACCGCGAGCAGACGGCGGGCACGGGCCGCGGGGCGGGTCCGCCGGGCTCGGGGGGCGGCGTCGGCCGCGGTCGCGTGGGGAGTCATCGGGGGCGATGATGTCACGTCCGGGGCCCGCGAGTCGTTAGGCTGGTCCCCGTTCCGACGTCCCGCGAGCGGGGGTCGGAGCACCCGAGACAACAACACACCGGTCGTCTGGCGTACCCGGCGTGGGACACGGACAGGAGCTGAGTCATGGCAGGGCAGGCGGGCGGTCAGTCCGGCAGAGGGTCCGGAGGCGACGCGGCGGCGCACGCGCTCCGGGAGAGCGTCCGCGAGGCGGTCGAGCCCGCGGTCCGCGACGCCGGGCTCCACCTCGAGGACGTCACGGTGTCGCGCGCGGGTGCCCGTTCGGTGGTGCGCGTCGTGCTGGACCTCCCCGACGACGTCGAGGGCAGCCTCGACCTGGACGCGGTGGCCGAGGCCACGCGCCCGATCTCCGCGGCGCTGGACACGGTGGACCCGCTCCACGGCGCGTACACGCTCGAGGTCTCGACGCCGGGCACGGACCGTCCGCTCACCGAGCCGCGCCACTTCCGGCGCGCCCGCGGCCGTCTCGTGCGGCTCGTCCTGACCGACGGCGGCACGCTCGAGGGTCGCCTGCGCTCCGGTTCTGCGGTCGAGACCGAGCTGGTCCTCGACGTCCCCGGCGCGCGCGGCGCGGTGACGGAGCGCGTGGTGCCGCTCGCCGACGTCGTGCGCGGCGAGGTGCAGGTCGAGCTCAAGCGCGCCCTCGAGGCGGACCTGCCCGAGCTCGACGGCGCCGCCGACGAGACGACCGACCACGACGAGGAGGCCTGACGATGGACGTGGACATGAGCGCGCTGCGCCTGCTGGAGCGCGAGCGGGACATCAGCCTCGACGTGCTCGTCGCCGCGATCGAGCAGGCCCTGCTCTCGGCGTACCACCGCACCCCCGACGCGTACACCCGTGCACGCGTCGAGCTCGACCGCAAGACGGGCCACGTGACGGTGTGGGCGCGCGAGGAGCTGCCGGCTCCCGAGACCGACGACGAGGACGCCCCGCGCGGCCCCGTCGAGTACGGCCCCGAGTTCGATCACACGCCCGCCGACTTCGGGCGCATCGCGACCTCGACCGCACGCCAGGTCATCGTCCAGCGCCTGCGCGACGCGGAGGACGACCAGATCCTCGGCACGTTCCGCGGCAAGGAGGGCGAGGTCCTCGCGGGCGTCATCCAGCAGGGCCGCGACCCGCGCGTCGTGCTCGTGGACGTGGGCGGCACGGAGGCCGTGCTCCCGCCGCACGAGCAGGTCCCCACGGAGGAGTACGTGCACGGCGAGCGCCTGCGCGCCTACGTGCTCGAGGTCGCCCGGGGAATGAAGGGCGCGCAGATCACGTTGAGCCGCACGCACCCGAACCTCGTCCGCAAGCTCTTCGAGCTCGAGGTCCCCGAGGTCGCCGACGGCTCGGTGGAGATCACGGCCATCGCGCGCGAGGCGGGGCACCGCACCAAGGTCGCCGTCCGCTCGCGCGTCCCGGGTCTCGGAGCCAAGGGCGCGTGCATCGGGCCCATGGGCTCGCGCGTGCGCGCGGTCATGGCGGAGCTCCACGGCGAGAAGATCGACATCGTCGACCACAGCGACGACCCGGCCCAGTTCGTGGCCAACGCGCTGTCCCCGGCGCGTGTGTCGTCGGTCACGGTGGTCGACGAGGTGGCGCGCGCCGCGCGCGTCGTCGTCCCGGACTTCCAGCTCTCCCTCGCGATCGGCAAGGAGGGGCAGAACGCCCGCCTGGCCGCGAAGCTCACGGGGTGGCGCATCGACATCCGTTCGGACGAGGGCGGCGCCCCGGCCGAGGGGTCGGACGGTGCCGCTCCCGCAGGTCCTCGCGCTGCCGACCGGTAGCCGCGGGGCGTGGGACGGTCACGGATGACGGACCGGCGCGGTAGACTGTCATCGACCGGGCCGCGAGCCCGCACCTCGACCATGCCCCCGGACTCCACGACCCGCCCCGTTCCCACGGGATCGGGTCCGGTCCGCACGTGCGTCGGGTGCAGGCAGCGCGACCTGCGGTCAGCTCTTCTCCGTCTGGTCCTCGACCGGTCCGGCGCGGGCACCGACGAGCCACGGCTCGTGGTGGACGCCGGGCGGTCGCTGCCGGGTCGCGGTGCGTGGCTCCACGCGTCGACCCGGTGCCTCGAGACGGCGGAACGCCGGCGGGCCGTCCCGCGGGCCCTGCGTGTCGCCGGGCCCCTCGACCTCGCCGCGGTCCGCGCCGCGATCGAGGCCCGTCCGGGAGAGCACCTCTGAGCCATGCGTCACGGCCCCGTCCGTACGGGGCCGCCAGCACGACACGTCGACAAGGAAGCGGGTTAGAAGCCGATGGGCACCCGATGAGTACCCAGCGATGAGCACCCAGCACTAACGACGGTCCTCCCTGTCCGGGGCGGGCCGAGACAGGAGAGTTGTGGCAAAGGTCCGCGTCTACGAGCTCGCGAAGGAGCTCGGGGTGGAAAGCAAGACCATCATGACCAAGCTGACGGAGCTCGGTGAGTTCGTCCGCTCGGCATCCTCGACCATCGAGCCACCGGTGGTCCGCAAGCTGCGCGACGCCTTCCCCGCCGGAGGCGGCGGCGCGAGCAAGCCCGCGGCACCCGCCGCGCGTCCGGCCGCGCCGAAGCCGGCCCCGAAGCCGGAGGTCAAGGCCGAGCCGGCCGCGCAGGCTCCGCAGGCCGCGGCCCCCGCCGAGCCGGCCGCGCCGGCCCCGAAGGCTCCGGCACCCGCCGCGCCCGCGGCGCCGGCCCCGAAGGCTCCGGCGCCCCAGGCTCCCGCGGCGCAGCGTCCGACGCCCGCGCCCGCGCAGAAGCCCACCGCCTCGCCCAAGCCGGGCGGCGGCACGAACGCGTCCGCCCCGCGCCCCGGTGGCTCGGGCGGGCGTCCCGGCGCACCGCGTCCGGGGAACAACCCGTTCGCGACCAGCCAGGGCATGCCCCGGCAGGGCGGCCCGCGTCCGGGCGCCCCGCGCCCGGGGAACAACCCGTTCGCCCCGAGCCAGGGCATGCCCCGGCCCGGGTCGCGCCCCGAGCGCACCGAGGGTGCGGCGGCGGCGTCCGGTGAGCGCTCGGGCGGTCCTCGCCCGGGCGGCCCGCGTCCCGCGCCGCGTCCCGGCGGCCCGCGCCCCAACCCGGGCATGATGCCCGGCCGCACCTCGATCGGCCGTCCCGGTGAGCGTCCTGCTCCCGGTGGTCGTCCCGGTGGCGGTGGCGGCGGTCGTGGCGGCGGCTTCGGCGGTCGTCCCGGTGGTGGCGGCGCTCCCGGCGGTGGCGGCGGCTTCGCCGGCCGTCCCGGTGGCGGTGGCCGCGGTGGCGCCGGTCGTGGCTCGACGCAGGGCGCCTTCGGGCGCGCCGGCGGTCGCCCGGTCCGTGGGCGGAAGTCGAAGCGCGCGAAGCGCCAGGAGTTCGAGCAGATGCAGGCGCCGTCGCTCGGCGGCGTGCAGGTTCCCCGCGGGAACGGCTCGACCGTCGTGCGGCTGCGTCACGGCTCGTCGCTCAACGACTTCGCCGACAAGATCGACGCGAACCCCGCGAGCCTCGTGACCGTGCTGTTCCACCTCGGTGAGATGGCCACGGCGACGCAGTCGCTCGACGAGGACACGTTCGGTGCCCTCGCGTCCGAGCTCGGCTACGTCATCGAGATGGTCTCGGCCGAGGAGGAGGACCGCGAGCTGCTCGGGTCGTTCGACATCGACCTGGACGCGGAGCTCGAGGCCGAGGGCGACGACGAGCTCGCCGCCCGCCCGCCGGTCGTCACCGTCATGGGTCACGTCGACCACGGAAAGACGAAGCTCCTCGACGCCATCCGCCAGACGGACGTCGTCGCGGGCGAGGCCGGCGGCATCACCCAGCACATCGGTGCGTACCAGGTGCGCCACGAGCACGAGGGCGTCGACCGCGCCATCACCTTCATCGACACCCCGGGTCACGAGGCGTTCACCGCCATGCGTGCCCGTGGTGCCCAGGTGACGGACATCGCGATCCTCGTCGTGGCCGCGGACGACGGCGTGATGCCGCAGACCATCGAGGCGCTCAACCACGCCCAGGCGGCGAACGTGCCGATCGTGGTCGCGGTGAACAAGGTGGACAAGGAGTCGGCGAACCCGGCCAAGATCCGCCAGCAGCTCACCGAGTACAACCTGGTGGCCGAGGAGTACGGCGGCGACACGATGTTCGTCGACGTGTCCGCGAAGCAGAACATGGGCATCGACGACCTCCTCGAGGCCGTCCTGCTCACGGCCGACGCCTCGCTCGACCTGCGTGCGAACCCCGACAAGGACGCGCGCGGCGTCGCCATCGAGGCGAACCTGGACAAGGGCCGCGGCGCCGTCGCGACCGTCCTCGTCCAGTCCGGCACGCTGCACGTCGGTGACGCGATCGTCGCCGGCACGGCCCACGGCCGTGTCCGCGCGATGTTCGACGAGCACGGCAACGCCGTGACCGAGGCGGGCCCCGCCCGTCCGGTCCTCGTGCTGGGTCTCGCGTCCGTGCCGAGCGCGGGCGACACGTTCCTCGTGGCGCCCGACGAGCGCACGGCCCGCCAGATCGCCGAGAAGCGCGAGGCCGCCGAGCGCGCCGCCCTCCTGGCCAAGCGCCGCAAGCGCATCAGCCTCGAGGACTTCACGCAGGCTCTCCAGCAGGGCAAGGTCGAGACCCTCAACCTCGTCCTCAAGGGCGACGTGTCCGGTGCCGTCGAGGCCCTCGAGGACGCGCTGCTCAAGATCGACGTGGGCGACGAGGTCGAGCTGCGCGTCATCCACCGCGGTGTCGGTGCGATCACGCAGAACGACGTCAACCTCGCGACGGTCGACAACGCGATCATCATCGGCTTCAACGTGAAGTACGGCGAGCGCGTCGAGGACCTGGCCGAGCGCGAGGGCGTCGACGTCCGCTTCTACTCGATCATCTACCAGGCGATCGAGGACGTGGAGGCCGCGCTCAAGGGCATGCTCAAGCCGGAGTACGAGGAGGCCCAGCTGGGCACGGCGGAGATCCGCGAGATCTTCCGCTCCTCCAAGTTCGGCAACATCGCCGGCTCGATCGTCCGGTCGGGCGAGATCCGCCGCAACGCCAAGGCGCGCGTCCTGCGCGACGGCAAGGTCGTGGGGGACAACCTCACGGTCGAGTCGCTCAAGCGGTTCAAGGACGACGCCACCGAGGTCCGCGAGGGCTTCGAGTGCGGTATCGGTCTGGGCTCGTTCAACGACCTCCAGGTCGGCGACACCATCGAGACGTTCGAGATGCGCGAGAAGCCGCGCTCCTGACGCTCGTCACGCCCGGGGGCGGTCACGGTCATCGTGGCCGCCCCCGGGCGTTCGTCACCCCGCGGTCGTCATCACCCGCAGTCGTCAGTCAGCACCCCACCGCGGTCACCCACCCGGCCGGTGGGCGCCGTTCGACGTACGGTCGTCGGGACCGTCGCCGGAAGGCTCGGCACGAAAGGAAGAAGACATGGTCGACCACCCCCGGGCGAGGAAGCTCGCCGACCGCATCAAGGAGATCGTCGCGCAGATGCTCGACACGCGGATCAAGGACCCGCGCCTCGGGTTCGTCACCGTGACGGACGTCCGCGTCACCGGTGACCTGCAGAACGCCTCGGTGTTCTACACCGTCTACGGGACGGACGAGGAGCGGGCCGGGACGGCCGCCGCGCTGGAGAGCGCGAAGGGCCTCATCCGGTCGGAGGTCGGCAAGCAGACCGGCATCCGCCTCACGCCGGCGATCGAGTTCCACCTCGACGCGGTGCCCGAGACGGCGGCGCACCTCGACGCCGCGCTCGTCGAGGCCCGCCGGCGCGACGCCGAGCTCGCCGCCCTGCGCGAGGGCAAGCCCTTCGCCGGGGACGCCGACCCGTACCGCACGTCGGAGGACGCGGACGCCGTCGCCGACGACGACCGGGCCTGACCGCGTGGGCGCACGCCCGTCCGCGACCGACCGTCGGGAGCGACGCCCCGTCGCTCCCGACGGTCTCGTCGTCGTCGACAAGCCCGCGGGCTGGACGAGCCACGACGTCGTCGGCCGTGGCCGACGCCTCGCCGGCACGCGCAAGGTCGGCCACGCGGGCACCCTCGATCCCATGGCCACGGGCGTGCTCGTGCTCGGCGTCGGGCGCGCGACGAAGCTGCTGACGTACGTCGTCGGCGCCGACAAGGACTACGACGCGACGATCCGCCTCGGTGCGGCGACCACGACCGAGGACGCGGAGGGCGAGGTGCTCTCGCGGGCGGACGCGTCCGCCGTCGTGCGGGCCGACCTCGACGCGGGGATCGCCGGTCTCACCGGCGAGATCCTCCAGGTGCCGAGCACGGTGAGCGCGATCAAGGTCGACGGGCAGCGCGCGTACGCGCGCGCCCGTGCGGGCGAGGAGGTCGCGCTGGCGGCGCGGCCCGTCGTCGTCTCGCGCTTCGACGTGCTCGCGGTGCGGCCCGTGGCGCCGGGGGAGCAGGGCCTCCCCGACGATGCGCCGCCCGCGCTCGACGTCGACGTCACCGTGACCGTGTCGTCCGGGACGTACGTGCGCGCGCTCGCGCGCGACCTCGGGTCGGCGCTCGGCGTCGGCGGCCACCTCACGGCGCTGCGGCGCACGCGGGTGGGCGGGTACGGGCTCGACGTCGCCTCGACGCTCGAGGAGCTCGAGGCCCAGGCGGACCGCGACGGCGTGCTCGCGACCCTGCCGCTCGCGCAGGCGGCCCGTGCGACGTTCCCCGTGCGCGAGCTGACCCCGGAGCAGGCGACCGCGCTGTCGTACGGGCAGTGGGTCGACGCGACCGGGACGCCCGGCACGACGGCGGCGATCTCCCCGACGGGCGAGCTCGTGGCGCTCGTGGAGGACACCCGCCGCGGCGGCAAGGACCTCGCTCGGCCGGTCCTCGTGCTCGCTCCCGCCTGACGCGTCCGGTTCGGCGTCGTGCCCGGGGCGTGGCAGTCTTGTCCAGCGCGGTCCCGGCGCCTCCCCGTCCGGTCCGCCGCCCCCGTCGGCACGGGCGGCCGCCCCGGGCGGCACCCGCGGCCTTCCTGCTCACCTGAGGAGTTCTCGCGTGCACCTGTGGACGGACCTGAGCCAGGTTCCCCCGGGTTTCGGCCCGTCGGTCGTGACGATCGGCAACTTCGACGGCGTCCACCGCGGGCACGCCCAGGTGCTCGGGCGCATCGTCGACCTGGCGCGCGAGCGCGACGCCCGCGCCGTGGCCGTGACGTTCCACCCGCACCCGTCGGCCGTGCACCGCCCCCAGAGCGCGCCCGAGCTGATCACGGGCATCGCGGACCGGGTCGAGCTGCTCGCCGCGACGGGCCTGGACGCGGTCCTGCTCGTGGAGTACACGCTCGAGTTCGCGCGGCAGACGCCGGAGGAGTTCGTGCGCACCTACCTCGTCGACGGCCTGCACGCGGGGGCGGTCGTCGTCGGGCACGACGTCCGATTCGGCCGCGACAACGCGGGGACCATGGAGACGATGGTCGCGCTCGGCGCGCGGTACGGCTTCGACGTGGTGGCGATCGACGACGTCGGCCAGCACCAGGGCGTGCCGGTCACCGACGAGGAGACGCCGGGCGACTCGCAGGTGCGTTGGTCCTCGACGGGCGTGCGCGCGCTGCTCGCGGCGGGCGACGTGCGCGAGGCGGCCCGCATCCTCGGCCGGTCCCACCGCGTGCGCGGCACCGTCGTGCACGGCGACGCGCGGGGGCGCGAGCTCGGCTTCCCGACGGCCAACCTCGGCTCGATCAGCGGCATGGTCCCCGCCGACGGCGTCTACGCGGGCTGGCTCGAGCGACCGCAGCTCGCGGGCGCCGATCCCCGCCATGCGGACGTGCGCCTGCCGGCGGCGATCTCGATCGGCACCAACCCGACGTTCGACGGCGTCGAGCGCCGCGTCGAGGCATACGTGCTGGACCGCGCGGACCTCGACCTGTACGACGAGGACGTGGTCCTCGAGCTCGTCGAGCGGCTGCGCCCGACGCTGCGCTTCGACGGCATCGAGCCGCTCGTGGCGCAGATGCACGACGACGTCGCGCGCGCCCGCCAGATCCTCGCCGCCCCGGGCGGGGAGCCGGTCGCGACGACGCCGGGCGCCTGACCGTGGCCGCCCCGGCACCCGTGCTCGAGGCGCGCGCGCTGCGCGTCGGCTACGCGGACGTCGCGGTGTGCGCGCCCGTCGACCTCGCCGTCGCGCCGGGCGAGCTGGTCGTGGTGATCGGCGCGAACGGGAGCGGCAAGTCGACGCTCCTGCGCACGCTGCTCGGTCTCCAGGCGCCGCTCGGCGGTGCGGTGCGCGCGTTCGGGCGCGACGTGGACGAGCGCGAGCGCGACTTCCGGGCGCGCGTCGCGGGCGTGCTCGACGACGACGCGTTCTTCCCGGCGCTCACGGTCCGCGAGCACCTCGTCCTCGTCGCGCGGGGGCACGGCGTGCCGGGGGCCGGGTCCGTCGTGGACGAGCTGCTCGACCGGTTCGGGATCGCCGAGCAGGGTCGGTCGCTCCCGTCGGCGCTCTCCTCCGGCCAGCGGCGACGCTTCCTGCTCGCCTCGGGCTTCGTGCGGCCCCGCGAGCTGCTCGTCCTCGACGAGCCCGAGCAGCGGCTCGACCCGGGGATGCGCGAGCGCCTCGCGGCGCTGCTCGTCGAGGACGCGCGCAGCGGCGTGGCCGTGGTCCTCGCCACGCACGACCCCGAGCTCGTGGAGCGCACGGGCGCGCGCGGCCTGCTCGTCGGCGACGACCGGTGCGTCCCGCTCGCCCCGGCCGACGTCCACGCGGCGCTCCTTGCGGTGCGCTGACCGTGCCGCACGGAGCGAGCGCGCTGCGCTCCGACCCGGACGAGCTGCTGACGGGCCGCGAGCTGCGCCGTCTCACCGCCCGTGCCGCGGCCGCGCGGGCCGACGCCGGGCCGGGCGAGATCGTCGTCGACGTCGCCTACGCCCTGGTGTCCGTCGCGCTCGCGACGGGCTGGGTCGTCGGGCTCGCGTCGATGCTGCGCTCGACGCTCGCGACCGCCGCGCCGGCGGGCGGGCCGCCCGTGCTGGGGCCGGGGGCCGTCCAGGCGCTCGGCACGACGGCGCTGCTCGCGTTCCTCACGGGCACCGCCGTGCGCCTGGGCCCGGTCGGCGCCGGCGGGGGCGGGGTGCGGTGGTGGGTGCCGACGCCCGCGGACCGGCGGGGGCTCGTGTCGCCGTCCTTCGCGCGCGCCCTCGTGCTCGGGGCCGGGCTCGGCGCGCTGGGGAGCGCCGTCGTAGCCGTCGCGGCCGGCCTGGACGCGGTGCCCGCGCTGCGGGCCGGTGCGACCGGCGGCGCCCTCGGCCTGCTCCTCGTCGCGGTCGCGGGACTCGCCCAGCCGTCGGCCCGCGCCGCCGGGCTGCTCGCGCGGGCGAGCGACGTCGCGGTCGCGGCCGTGCCGGTCGCGGGTCTCGCGCTCGTCGTCGCCGGGCGACCGGGTCTCCCGCCGCTCGGTGCGCCGCTCCTCGTCGTGCTCGGTCTGCTCGCCGTCGCGGCGCTGCTCGTGCTGCGGTGGTGGCGCGGGCTGGAGTCCCTCGGTGCGACGGTGCTGCGCGCGCAGAGCGCGGTCGCGGACCAGGTGGGCGGCGCCGTGCTGTCCTTCGACACGCGCGACCTCGGCCGGGCCCTGCGCCGTGCCGGCGCCGCCCGGGTCCGGGTCCGCCGGCCGCACCGGTTCGCCGCGGTGCGCGGTCCCGTCGGCGCGGTGGTCGCGGCCGACCTCGTGCTGCTGGGCCGCAGCCCGTCGGCGCTCGCGCAGCTCGTCGGCCTCGCCGCCCTCACGGTCGTCGCGCAGCAGGTGCCCGGCCTGGGCTCCGGCTTCGGTCTCTTCGCCCTGCTCGTCGTGGCGGGCCTCGGCGCGGCGGTGCTCGGCGCGGAGGGGGCGCGCACGGCCGAGATGGCCCCGGTCGTCGACGCGCTCGTGCCCCTCCGCGCGCGCTGGACGCGGCTCGCGCGCGGCGTCGTCCCGACGCTCACCGCGACGGCCTGCCTCGTCGCGGGCGCGGCCCCGCTCGCGCTCGGGACGGGGGACGCACGCTGGCTCGGGGTCGCGGTGCTCGCGGCGGTCGTCCAGGGCGCCGCCGCCGTGCGCAGCGCCTACCGCGAGCCGCCGGACTGGGGCGGGCCGCTGCTCGCGACACCCTCGGGCGGCCTGCCGACGGGCGCCGCGGCCGTGCTGCGCAAGGGGCCCGACGTCGCGGTGCTCGGCGCGGTCCCGCTCGGGGTCGCGCTGCTCGTCGGTACGCCCGGGTGGGGCGTCGTGGTGGCCCAGGCACTGGCCGCCGTCGTGGCGGTCGCGGTCGCGACCCACGTGCGCGCGGTCCGCTGACCCGACGGCGGCCCGAGCGCGTCCTCAGGCCGCCGCGGGCGCCGGGACGAGGCGGCCGTCCGCGAGGTGGACCCGCGCGTCGACCGGGTCGAGCGTCGCCTCGTCGTGCGAGACGAGGAGGGTCGCCGCGTCGAGCTCGCGCGCGAGCCGCACGACCAGCTCCACCACCTGCACGCCCCGCTCGTGGTCGAGCGCCGACGTCGGCTCGTCCACGAGGAGCACCTCGGGGTCGTTCATGAGCGCGCGGGCGATCGCGACGCGCTGGCGCTGCCCGCCCGAGAGGTGCTCGGGCCGGCGGTCCGCGCGGTCGGCGACCCCGACGGCGTCGAGCAGCGCGAGGGCGTGCGCGCGGCGCGACGCGGGGGAGCGGCCCCGGAGATGGCTCATGAGCTCGAGCTGCTCGAGCACGGTGAGCGACGCGACGAGCTGCGGCTGCTGGAACACGAGCCCGATGCGCTCGCGGCGCAGCGCCGCCGCCCGGTCCGCCGCGCGCCGCGCGCGCCGCCGGCCGCGCCGTCCGGCCGCGTCCCCGGGCTCGGTGCCGGGGTCGAGCGGTGCGCTGACGACGTCGGGACCCACCCGCACGACGCCCGACGTCGGCGGCGTGAGCGTCGCCGCGACGGCGAGCAGGCTGGACTTGCCGGCGCCGGACGGGCCGAGCAGCGCCGTCGTGGTGCCCGAGGGCACGGTGAGGGAGACGTCGTCGACGGCGACGAGGACGCCGTCGCCGTCGGGGTAGGTGAGACGGACACGGTCGAGGACGAGGTCCACGGGGAGCTCCTGAGGGTCGGTACGGACGAGAGGGAGAAGGGTCAGCGGGCCGCGAGCGCCGCGTGCGGGTCGACGCGCGCGACGCGCGTCACGGCGAGGACCGCGCCGAGTCCGCCGAGCACGACGAGCACGACGGCGGGCACGAGGGTCGTCGAGAGGTCGACGACGACCGGCATGACCTGGGACGCGAGCAGTCCCGCGCCGGCCGCGAGGGCCGTGCCGACGCCGACGCCCACGCCCAGCACGACGCCGGCCTGGCCGATCGCGTCGCGCAGCAGGTAGCGCGTCGAGGCACCGAGCGCGCGCAGCACGGCGACGTCGCCCGCGCGCTGGATGGTCCAGACGGTGAAGAACGCGCCGACGACGAGCGCCGAGATCGCGAGGAGGAAGACCTGCATGAGGGTCAGGGAGAGGTTCTCGGCGGTGAACGACGAGATGGCCGAGCGCGCCTCGCGCGGCGTCGCGGTCACGGTGCCGAGGCGCGCGTCCGTGGCGGCGAGCACGTCCGCGGTCGGCGGGTCGTCGCCGAACCGCAGGGTGACGACGGTGGCCACCTGCCCGTCCGTGGTGTCGTCGGTCGAGGCGCCCGCGGGCGAGGCGCCGCCGCGCGCGCCGACGGCCTGCCAGTCGTCGAGGGACACCCAGACGACCGGCGTGTGCGCGTAGTCCGCCTCGACGTCCGCGACGGCGGAGACCGTCAGGTCGAGCGGCCCGGCGTCCACCTGGTCGCCCACGTCGGCGCCGAGCGCGTCGGCCGCGCCGCGGGAGAGCACGACGGCGCCGGCGGAGACGTCGGCGCCGCCGTCGTCGGTGCCGGGCACGAGCCCCGAACCGGGCCGCACCCCGAACGCGGTGACGGCGGCGGTCGCGTCGCCGGACGCGCGCACGGTCGCGACGCCGAGCGGCTCCGCGGCGTCGACCCCGGGGACGGCGGCCCAGGCGTCCGTCTGCGCGGCGGTCACCTCGGACTCGGTAAAGGAGGGGGACGCACCCTCCTCCGGGGGCGAGAAGACGACGCGGTCGACCGGCAGGTCGGTGACCGCCGAGGTGCTCGCGCGGCCGAGGCCCGCGGTGAGCGCCGCGAGGAAGGCGACGAGGAACGTGATGAGCGCGACGACGACCGTCATGAGCGCGAAGCGACCGCGCGCGTGGCGCAGGTCGCGCAGGGCGAGGAACACGGGGAGACCTCCGGGGTTCGAGGGCAGCGAGTGGGACAGAGTGCGGGGGCGGGGACGCGCTCCGGCGAGCACGAGCGGTCGTGCGTCGCAGGACTCGTCCCGACGTCCCGTCCACCGTCCCGCGTCCGCGCGCGCCCCGGATCACCGGCCCGATCGGTCCTGGGGCGCCGCAGGGACGAGCCCGGGATCGACCGTTCGGACGATGCCGGGTCGCGGCGCCGTGGCTAGGGTGACGGCGTGACCCCGCCCGGACCCGAGCCCGCCGAGCCTGCCGCGCTCGCGGGCCGTGCTGCGCCGACGGGCCGTGCGTCGTCGGGCCATGCATCGGTCGACCGTGCGACGTCGGCGGCCGGTCGCGTCGCGCCGGTCGTGCCGGCCGCGACGCGGTGGCTGCGGCGCGGCCTGGACGTGCTGCTCGTCGGGCTGGTCGCGCTCGCGGTCGCGGGCGCGCTCGTCACGTCGACGGCGCGGGGCGTGGGCGCCGTGCTGCTCGGCGCGGCCCTGCTCGCGCTGTACGTGGTGGGCCGTCGTCGCGTCCCCGTGCCCGTCGACGTGCGCGCGCCGCGCGGTGCGTGGTGGCCCGCGGGCGCGTGGGTGACCGGTCTCGTGGCCCTCTGGGTCGGGCTGTCGCTCGTCACGACGACCGCCGTCTGGGTCGCGTTCCCCCTGATGTTCGTGGCGATGCACGTCCTCGGCCCGCGCCGGGGCCCGGTCGCGGTCGCGGTGGTCGTCGTGCTCGTCGTGGGCGTCATGGCCGCGTGGACCGCGCGCGTCGCGCTGCCGTTCGTGCTCGGGCCGGCCATCGGCGGGGCCGTCGCGGTCGTCGTCGTCCTCGCGCTGGAAGCGGTCGTGCGGGAGTCCCAGGAGCGCCAGCGCACGCTCGACGAGCTCGTGCGCACCCGCGACGAGCTTGCGGCGTCGGAGCGGGAGCGGGCGGTGGCGGCCGAGCGCGAGCGCCTGGCGCGCGAGATCCACGACACGCTCGCCCAGGGGTTCTCGTCCGCCGAGCTGCTCCTGCGCGCGGCCCGGACCGCGCTCGACGCCGGCGACGCGGAGACCGCGCGCGGGTACGTCGAGCAGACGCGCGAGGTCGCCCGGCACAACCTCGCCGAGGCGCGCCGCGTCGTGCGCGCGCTGGCGCCGGCCGACCTCGCGTCGTCGAACCTCGTCGGGGCCCTGCGCCGCGTCGCGGACCGGGCGTCCGGACGCGCCGCCGAGGGCGGGCCGCGCGTCGTCGTGCGGGTGAGCGGCGAGCCCGTCCCGCTGCCGACCGGGGTCGAGGCCGCCCTGCTGCGCGTGGCGCAGTCCGCGCTCGCCAACGTCGAACGGCACGCCGGTGCGACGCGGGCCGCCGTCACCGTGAGCTTCCTCGCGGGCACCGGGCCGGGGGACGACGCGGTCGCGCTCGACGTGGTCGACGACGGGCGCGGCTTCGACCCGGACGCCCTCCCCGCGCCGGCGGCGGACCGGCCCGGCGGCTTCGGCCTCGGCGCCATGCGCGCGCGGGTCACGGACCTCGGGGGCACGCTGTCCGTGGAGTCCGCGCCGGGGGCGGGCACGGCGGTGGCCGCCTGGGTGCCGCTCGTGGCGACGACCGGGACCCGGTCGGGTACGGGTGCCGACGACCCGGCCGACCGCGCGGCCGACGGGACGGCCGACACCCGGACCGAGACCGACGCCTGCACCGAGGAGGAGCGATGACCGGGACCGCCGTGGACGTCGTCCTCGCGGACGACCACCCCGTCGTGCGGACCGGCCTGCGCGCCGTGCTGGAGGCCGAGCCGGACGTGCGGGTCGTCGCCGAGGTCGGCTCCGCCGAGGAGCTGCTCGCGTGGCTGCGCGGCGGGCTGCGGGCCGACGTCGTGCTGCTCGACCTGCAGTTCGGCCCCGGCCGACTCGGGGGCGTGGACGCGGTCCGCGAGATCGTCGCGACGGACGGTCCGCCCGTGCTCGTCGTCACGACCTACGACGCGGACGCCGACATCCTCGCCGCGGTCGAGGCGGGCGCTCGCGGCTACCTGCTCAAGGACGCGCCGACCGACGAGCTCGTCGCCGCCGTGCGCGCGGCCGCGGCGGGCGAGGTCGCCCTCGGCCCGGCGGTGCAGCGGCGGCTGCTCGGCCGGCTGCGCAGCCCGGGCACGGCGCTCACGGCGCGCGAGCTCGAGGTCCTCGCGCTCGTCGCCGAGGGGCGCACGAACGACGAGATCGCGCACGAGCTGTTCCTCTCGCGCGCGACCGTGAAGACGCACCTCGTGCACGTCTACGACAAGCTCGGCGCGCCGTCGCGCACGGCCGCCGTCGCCGAGGTCCGGCGCCGCGGCCTCCTGCGGGGCTGAGCCCGGCCGGGCCGTCGCGGCGCGTCCGCGGGGTCCTCGCCCGAGACGTCGTGCGGGCGTCGTCGGGACCGTCCTCGAGACCGTCACCGCACCGTCCTGCGGGCGCTGCCCGGCCGTGTCACGACACCGGCGCAGGTCCCTCCCTCCGGGTGAGCGGCGCCGTCGTGCACGGCGCCCAGGCGGCCGCGCGGTCCTCGGGCTGCGGCCCGGGGGCGGTCGCACCCGTCCCCGCGCGCGCAGCCCGCGGGGGCGCCGGCGGCCCGCCGCGCGGGCCGCACGAAGACCTCCGACAGAGAGGGCAGAGCCATGGAGGCTCAGCAGCAACCGGCGGCTCCCGTCGCCGAGACCGTCGTCGACGACGTCGCACCCGACGCCGTCGACCAGGCGTCCACCCCGGTCGGCCGGACCGTCCGCAGCGTCGGGCACGGGTCGGCCGTCGTCCCCGACGAGGTCGCGACCGACGCGGACGTGGACCCGGCGGAGTCGGACGCACCGCTCCTGCCCGCGGCCGAGGCCGCGGTGGCGCGGGACCTCGAGCACCACCGGTACGACTCCACGACCGCGTTCGACTACCTGTTCCCGCAGCTCGCGGAGCGCTTCCCGCGGTTCCACCTCCCGGTCGGGAACGGCGCGACGGCCGCGACCGTCGCCGCGCTGAAGACGCTCGGGGCGGCGATGGTCGCCCGGCCCGTCACCCCGCCCGGGCAGCCGCCGCGCAGCCTCGACTCGCACGTTCCGGCCGTGTACACGTACTGGGGCCAGTTCATCGACCACGACATCACGCTCAACACCAACGGCCCCGACACGACGACGGGCCGCGACGGGGACCAGGCGCTCGGCGACGTCGACGCGGTGCCCTTCCGGGTCTTCGCGCCGTGGGTCGTGGTGCGCTCGCTCCACAACGGGCGCCACCCGGCGCTCAACCTCGACTCCCTGTACGGCAGCGGGCCGCGGTTCGAGGGCGAGCGTGGGTACCGCACGACGCGCAGCGAGGCGTCGTACGTGCCGGGCTCGGCGAAGCTGCGGCTCGGCCGCATCTCCACCGAGCCGCTCGTCATCCCGGGCGGTCCGTCGTTCTCGCTCGTGGCGCCCGGCGACGACGCGCAGCGCGACCTGCCGCGCGACGACGGCGGCGCGCCGCTGATCCCGGACGGGCGCAACGACGAGAACCTCGTGGTCGCCCAGCTCCACCTCGCGATGATCCGGTTCCACAACGCCGTCGTGGACTGGGTGGACGACGTCGAGCCCTGGACCCGGCTCACGGGCGGGGAGCGCGGCGTGTTCGAGCGCGCGAGCCAGCTCGTGCGGTGGCACTACCAGTGGCTCGTGGTCAACGACTACCTGCGCACCCTCACCAAGCCGGGCGTGCTCGACGCGACGCTCCTGCGCGACACGTCGTTCTTCCGGCCCCGGTACCCGATCTCCATGCCGCTCGAGTTCGCGGTCGCGGCGTTCCGGTTCGGGCACTCGATGATCCGCGACTCCTACGACTTCAACGTCAACTTCACGGGCCCGCCGCCCGCGAACGCGAGCCTGACGCAGCTCTTCCAGTTCACGGGGAACGGCGGCAGCCTGCGTCCGGGACCGCAGGGCACCCCGGTCCTGCCGTCCAACTGGCCGATCGAGTGGGCGCGGTTCGTCGACAAGGGCGACCCGCGGACGTTCCGCGCGGCGGAGAAGATCGACACGTTCCTCGCGCCGAGCCTGGGCACGATGGTCAAGGAGGGGAACCTGCCGCCCGAGCCGCCCGCGCACACGCCGGCCCAGCTCGTCGCCAGCGCGCTCCAGAAGCAGCTCGCGCAGCGCAACCTGCTGCGCGGCTACATGCTCGCGCTGCCCACGGGCGAGGCCGTCGCGGCGGCCTTCGGGGTCGTCCCGCTCACCCCGGCCCAGCTCGAGGACCGGGCGAGCGACGACGTGAAGCAGGCGCTCGCGGCCCTGCGGGACGGCGATCACGGCGGCACCCCGCTGTGGTACTACGTCCTCAAGGAGGCCGAGCTCCAGGGCGACGGCAGCTTCCTCGGCGAGGTCGGCAGCCGCGTGCTCGCGGAGACGTTCGTGTACCTGCTGCGGCAGGACGACACGTCGTACGTGCGCACGAGCAACCACTGGACGCCCGCGCAGGGCGTGCACTTCGAGGACGGGTCGCTCGTCCTCACACTGCCGGACCTGCTCCGGTTCGCCGGGGTGCTGCCCGACGCCGCGGGCCGGTTCCGCGGTGACGGCACGGCCGGGCACGACGGCGCCCCCTGAGACACGACGCGCGGTCCGGCCGGGCGGGCGGGGCCGCGGCCGGCGACGGCGCGTCCGTTTGGTAGGGTGGATGCGCCGTCTGACCGGCCGCGGACAGAGAGAGCCCGGGAGATCCGTCCCGGCGCACCGCGCAACGAACCCGAAGGAGAACCGTGCCGCTCGACACTGCCACGAAGCAGCGCATCATGACCGAGTACGCGACGAGCGAGGGCGACACCGGTTCGCCCGAGGTCCAGGTCGCGCTCCTCACGCAGCGCATCAAGGACCTCACCGAGCACCTCAAGGAGCACAAGCACGACCACCACAGCCGTCGTGGTCTGCTCCTCCTCGTCGGCCAGCGCCGTCGCCTGCTCGGCTACCTGCAGAAGGTCGACATCAACCGCTACCGGAGCCTCATCGAGCGCCTCGGTCTGCGTCGCTGACACGACACCGCCAGCCCGGTCCCTGCGGGGACCGGGCTGGTCTGGTGTGATGTACCCGTCACACCCCGGCTGAGCACCACCCAGCCGCACACCACCCACCGCGCCGCCGGCCTCTCGTTCGGTCCTCGGTAGTGGCTCACGGACCCCCACGGCACCGTCCTCGGACGGAGCGGTGCGGGAACTGCCGTGGACCTCGATCGAAGACCGCCGAGCGTCGAGTGCGACCGGAGCCCCTGCGCCACGCGCCGGGGCGCGGACCGGAACCCTCGACAGGGCTACCCGGGCGGCGCTTCGAGAAAGGGAGGGCACCCGTGGAGGGTCCCGAGATCCAGTTCGCCGAGGCCACGATCGACAACGGTCGCTTCGGCACCCGCACCGTCCGGTTCGAGACCGGGCGCCTCGCCCGTCAGGCCGCAGGCTCCGTCGCCGCGTACCTCGACGACGAGACCATGCTCCTGTCGGCCACGACGGCCGGCAAGCACCCCAAGGAGCAGTTCGACTTCTTCCCGCTGACGGTGGACGTCGAGGAGCGCATGTACGCCGCGGGCCGCATCCCCGGCTCGTTCTTCCGCCGCGAGGGCCGTCCCTCGACGGACGCGATCCTCGCGTGCCGCCTCATCGACCGCCCGCTGCGCCCGCTCTTCGTCAAGGGCCTGCGCAACGAGGTCCAGGTCGTCATCACGGTCCTCGCGCTCCACCCGGACGACGCGTACGACACGCTCGCGATCAATGCCGCGTCGGCGTCGACCCAGATCTCCGGCCTGCCGTTCTCCGGCCCGGTCGGCGCGGTCCGCATCGCGCTGGTCGACGGACAGTGGGTCGCGTTCCCCAAGTACTCCGACAAGGAGCGCGCGGTCTTCGACATGGTCGTGGCCGGCCGCGTCGTCGGCGACGACGTCGCGATCGCGATGATCGAGGCCGAGGCGACCGACGGCGCCTGGGGCCTCGTCAAGGACGAGGGCGTGGCGGCGCCGACCGAGGAGGTCGTCGCCGAGGGCATCGAGGCGGCCAAGCCGTTCATCAAGGCGCTGTGCGACGCGCAGTCGGCGCTCGCCGCGCAGGCCGCGAAGCCCGTCAAGGAGTACCCGGTCTTCCTGGACTACCAGGACGACGCGTTCGCCGCGGTCGAGGCCGAGGTCGCGACGGACCTGCGCGAGGCGCTCGCCATCGCGGACAAGCAGGACCGCGAGAACCGTCTCGACGAGATCAAGAACGAGATGGTGGGCAAGCTCCAGGCCGGGTTCGACGGCCGCGAGAAGGAGCTCTCCGCCGCGTACCGCGCGCTCCAGAAGAAGCTCGTGCGCCAGCGCGTGCTCACCGACGGCGTGCGCATCGACGGTCGTGGGCTCGCGGACATCCGCACCCTCTCGGCCGAGGTCGAGGTGCTGCCGCGCGTGCACGGCTCCGCGCTCTTCGAGCGTGGCGAGACCCAGATCATGGGCGTCACCACGCTGAACATGCTCCGCATGGAGCAGCAGATCGACTCGCTCGGTCCGGAGACGCGCAAGCGCTACATGCACAACTACAACTTCCCGCCCTACTCGACCGGCGAGACCGGCCGCGTGGGCAGCCCGAAGCGCCGCGAGATCGGCCACGGCGCGCTCGCCGAGCGTGCGCTCGTGCCGGTGCTGCCGAGCCGCGAGGAGTTCCCCTACGCGATCCGCCAGGTGTCCGAGGCTCTCGGCTCCAACGGCTCGACGTCCATGGGCTCCGTGTGCGCCTCGACGCTCTCGCTCCTCAACGCGGGCGTGCCGCTGCGCGCCCCCGTCGCGGGCATCGCGATGGGCCTCATCTCCGACACGGTGGACGGTGAGACCCGCTACGCGGCGCTCACCGACATCCTCGGTGCCGAGGACGCGTTCGGCGACATGGACTTCAAGGTCGCCGGCACGCGCGAGTTCGTCACGGCCATCCAGCTCGACACCAAGCTCGACGGCATCCCCGCCTCGGTGCTCGCCGGTGCGCTGACGCAGGCGCGCGACGCGCGCCTGACGATCCTCGACGTGCTCGCCGAGGCCATCGACGTGCCCGACGAGATGTCCCCGAACGCCCCGCGCGTCATCTCCGTGAAGGTGCCCGTCGACAAGATCGGCGAGGTCATCGGCCCCAAGGGCAAGATGATCAACCAGATCCAGGAGGAGACGGGCGCGGACATCTCCATCGAGGACGACGGCACCGTGTACATCGGCGCCGTCGACGGCCCGTCGGCCGAGGCCGCCCGCGCGGCGATCAACGCGATCGCCAACCCGCACGTCCCGGAGATCGGCGAGCGCTTCGTCGGCACGGTCGTCAAGACGACGTCGTTCGGCGCATTCATCTCGCTCTCCCCGGGCAAGGACGGTCTGCTGCACATCAGCCAGATCCGCAAGCTCGTGGGCGGCAAGCGCGTCGAGAACGTCGAGGACGTGCTGTCCATCGGCCAGAAGGTCCAGGTCGAGATCGGCGAGATCGACCCGCGCGGCAAGCTCTCGCTGCACGCCGTGGTCGAGGACGAGGCTCCGGCCGACGCTCCCGCGACCGAGGACGCGGACGCCTGACGTGCCGTGGGACCTTCCGCTCGTCCCGGCGGGTGACGCCGGGGCCGAGCTGACCGCCGGGCAGGACGGCGCGACGATCCGTCGCTCCGTCCTGCCCGGCGGGGTCCGCGTGCTCACCGAGTCGATGCCGGGCCTGCGCTCGGCGACGGTGGGCGCGTGGGTCGGCGTCGGCTCGCGCGACGAGACCGACGGCCACTTCGGGTCGACGCACTTCCTCGAGCACCTGCTGTTCAAGGGCACGGCCCGCCGCTCCGCGATGGACATCGCCGAGGCGTTCGACGCCGTCGGCGGCGAGGCCAACGCGGCGACGGGCAAGGAGCACACGTGCTACTACGCGCGCGTGCTCGACGCCGACCTCCCCATGGCGGTCGACGTCATCACCGACATGGTGACCTCAGCGCGCCTGGACCCCGACGAGCTCGAGACCGAGCGCGGCGTGATCCTCGAAGAGCTCGCGATGAACGACGACGACCCCTCGGACGTCGTGCACGAGGAGTTCGCCGCGGCGGTCCTCGGCGGACATCCGCTCGGGCGGCCCATCGGCGGCACCCCGGACACGATCAACGCCGTGCCCCGGGACGCCGTGTGGGAGCACTACCGCTGGCACTACCGCCCCGAGACGCTCGTCGTCGCGGCGGCGGGCGGCGTCGACCACGACACGCTGGTCGAGCAGGTGGGCACGGCGCTGCGCGACGGCGGCTGGACGCTCGACGCGTCCGGCGCACCCCGCGCGCGGCGCGACCCCGCGGACCCCGCCCTGGTGGGCGTCGGGGCCGCGAGCGTCGAGCTGTCGGTCCACCGTGCGGTCGAGCAGGCGAACGTCGTCATCGGCGGCACCGGACTCGCCGCGACGGACGACCGCCGCTTCACGCTCTCCGTGCTCAGCGCCGTCCTCGGCGGCGGCATGAGCTCGCGGCTCTTCCAGGAGATCCGCGAGCGGCGCGGCCTCGCGTACTCGACCTACTCGTTCGCGTCCGGCCACGGCGGCATCGGCACGTTCGGCCTCTACGCCGGGTGCGCGCCGTCGAAGGTGGACGAGGTGACCGCGCTGCTGCACAGCGAGCTCGACCGCCTCGCGGCCGACGGCATCACCGGCGCGGAGCTCGACCGCAGCATCGGCCAGCTCTCGGGCGGCATGGTCCTCGGCCTCGAGGACTCCGGCTCGCGCATGAGCCGGCTCGGCAAGGCCGAGCTCGTCTACGGCGAGCTCCTGAGCGTCGAGGAGTCGCTCGACGCGATCCGCTCCGTCACGGCCGACGACGTGCAGAAGCTCGCCGACGACCTCGCGTCGCGCCCGCGCTCCGTGGTGCGCGTCGGGCCGTTCGGCGACTGACCCCGCCTCCACGGCGTCTCGCGGCGGCCGTCCTCCTCGCGGAGGGCGGCCGCCGTCGTGCTGTGGGCAGACCCACTGCCCGGTGCGGCGGACGAGGCACCGGTCGACGCGCGCTGCGGCGATAGGGTGACGGGCGTGAGCGAGCAGAGCACCCCCGCGCCCGATCCCGCACCGACCGCCCCCGGCAGGGAGCCCGGTCGCCCGCTGCGGGTCGCCGTCCTGGGCGCCGCCGGACGCATGGGCGCGACCGTCTGCGCCGCCGTCGAGGGCGCGGCGGACCTCGAGCTCGTCGCGCGCCTCGACGCGGGCGACGAGGTCGCCGCCGCGACGCTCGGCGGCGCGGACGTCGCCGTCGACTTCACGGTCCCGGCCGCGACCGAGGCGAACGTCCACGCGCTGATCGACGCGGGCGTGCACGCCGTCGTCGGGACCACGGGCTGGACGGAGGAGAGCCGCGGTCGCGTCGTCGCGCACCTCGGTCGTGCTGCCGCGGCGGGCGCGCCGGGGCTCGGCGTGCTCATCGCACCCAACTTCGGGCTGTCCGCCGTCCTCGCGATGACGTTCGCCGCCAAGGCCGCGCGGTACTTCGAGTCGGCCGAGGTGATCGAGCTCCACCACCCGGACAAGGTCGACGCGCCGTCCGGCACCGCGCGGCACACCGCCGCGGCGATCGCCGCCGCGCGCGCCGACGCCGGTCTCGGGACGGGCCCGGACGCGACCGAGACGGGCTGGGAGGCGCGCGGCGCCGACGTCGACGGCGTGCGCGTGCACGCCGTCCGTCTGCGCGGCCTCGTCGCGCACGAGGAGATCCTGTTCGGCAACACGGGCGAGCAGCTCGTCATCCGGCAGGACTCGTTCGACCGGGTCTCGTTCATGCCGGGCGTCCTGCTCGCGGTGCGCGAGGTCGTGGGCCGGCCCGGGCTGACCGTCGGCCTCGAGAACGTGCTGGACCTCGCGTGAGCCTGCCCGGCGGGTCGACCGGCCCGGACGGCCCCGGGCCCGGGGACGGCGGCTCGCGCGGCCGGTCGCGCGCCGGGCGCCCGTGGAAGGCGATCGTCGGGGCGGTCCTCGTCACGGTCCTGCTCGCGCTCTACGTGTGGCAGGTCGCGGGACGGTCCGCGGCCCTCATCGGCACGGGCGAGCCCGTGGCCATGGCGATCGGGGCCGGCGTGCTCGTGCTGCCGCTGCTCGTCGTCGGCCTGGTCGGGCGCGAGTTCCTGCTCGCCGGGACCGTGCAGCGCATGGCCGACGACCTCGCGGACCGCGGCCGCCTGCCCGTCGACGACCTGCCGCGCTCGCCGGGCGGCCGGATCGACCGCGACGCCGCCGACGCGGCCTTCGGCCCGTACCGGGACGCGGTCGACGCCGACCCGACGAGCTGGGAGGCGTGGTACCACCTCGCGTTCGCCTACGACGCGGCGCGCGACCGCCGCCGCGCGCGGGAGGCGCTGCGCAAGGCCGCGGCGCTCTACCGCGCGCGGCGCCGGGCCTGACGGCGCCCGGGCACGCGCGTCACAGGCTCGTCCAGCAGTAGAGCCGGTGCCCCGCGTCGTCGGCGCGAACGCACAGCGCCGCGAGCCGGTGCAGCGCGTCGGCGAGGCCCGCGGGGTCCGACCCCTCGAGCTCCTCCGTCGCCGCCCACCGCACGGCGACCTCGTCGAGCGCGGCGGGCGTCGCGGAGGCGAGCGCCCCCACGAGCACGTCCGTCACGGAGACCACCCACGGCCCCTCGTCACCTCCGGTCGCGACGAGCGAGCCGTGGCGGGCGTCCGCCGTGACCTCGGCGTACGGGCGATCGGTGAGCAGGCTCGCCAGGGTGCCGAGGACGACGAACGGGTCGATGCCCTTGAGCTCCACGGTCGCGAAGCCCGGCTGCGTGGTCAGCGGGTCGGGGGAGGCCGGTCCCGCCTGGGCGGCGAGCGCGGCCCGTGCGTCGTCCGGCGCGGCGAAGTAGTCGGTGAGGATGCCCATGGCGGACGATCCTCGCAGGTCACGGGGACGAGCGGGTCACGGGCGTGTCACGGCTGCGTGACGCGGGGTCCCGCAGTCGTCAGATCTCGGCCGTCCAGCGCCGCTCGACGACGTCCCGGAGCCCGGTCGCGAGCGTCCGGGTGCGCCCGTCGGGACCGAGCCCGGACCCGGCGAGGAACGCCTCGCGCGCGGCGTCGCCGTCGAGGACCCACGTGACGACCTCGTCCGCGCCGTCGCGCCGCAGCCGGTCGACGGCCGCCGCCAGCAGGCGCGACCCGTGCCCGCCGCGCTGGTGGCGCGGTTCGACCTCGAGCGCGAGGACCTGACCGGGCGCGACCGCGGCGAACCCCACGACGTCCGCCCCCGCGCACGCGACGAGCACCGCGAAGCCGGGACCGGGCGGCGAGGAGATCGCGGCGGCCCACTGCTCGCGCATCCGCACGGTGTCGAGCGCGTCGAGGACGTCGTCACCGAGCACGTCGGCGTGCGAGGAGCGCCACGCCCCGACCTGGATCGCGGTCATCGCGACGTCGTCGCCGGGCACGGCAGGGCGGACGGAGACGTCGGCGGTCTCGCGGAAGAGGCTCACGGGTTCACCCTACGAGACCCGGCCGGGCGCCGGGACGGCCTCAGCCCCAGCCGAGCGCGCGCAGGCCCGCGGCCGTGACCGCGGCGAGGACCACGACGACGATGAACGGCGCGCGCAGCGCGAGCGCGACGGCCGCGACGCCCAGCGCGGGCAGGCGCGCGTCGACGACGAGGGCCTGCCCGTCGCCGACGGTCTGCACCGTGACGAGCGCTGCGAGGAGCGCGGCGGTGACGAGCGCGGCGGTGCGCGCGACGCGCTCGTCGGCGAGCCAGTGCTCGGGCACGAGGTGGCCGGCGAGCTTGAGCGCGAAGCACACCGCGGACGCGGTGAGCACGACGACCCAGACGGTCGCTGAGGTCACGAGGGCTCCTCTCCGCGGGGACCGGCCGCGGTCCCCGCACGGTCGGCGGCCCGTCGGCGCCGCGCGTCGACCTGACCGATGACGACGGCGACCGCGGCCGCCGCGAGCACCGGCACGCCGCCCGGTGCGACCGGGACGAGCGCCGCGGCGACGACCACCGCCGCGGCCGCGGTGAGCTGCATCGCGCGCGTCGCGAGCCGCGGCCACAGCAGGCCGAGGAACGCGGCCGCCGCGGCGGCGTCGAGCCCCCACGCGCGCGGGTCGCCCAGCGCGTCGCCCGCGAGCGCCCCGACGAGCGTCATCGCGTTCCAGAGGACGAAGATGCCGACGCCCGTCCACCAGAAACCGGCCCGGACGGCGCGCCGGGACCGTTGCGCGGTCGCGACGGCGGTCGACTCGTCGATCGTGAACTGGGCCGCGACGACCTTGTGCCACGAGCGCAGCGCGAGCAGCGGGCCGAGCTGCGCGCCGTAGAGCGCGTTGCGGACGCCGAGGAAGCCCGCCGTGGTGATCGCGGCGACCGGCGCGCCCCCGGCGCCGACCACGCCGATGAGCGCGAACTGCGAGCCGCCCGAGAACATGAGCAGGCTCAGCGCCATGGTCTGCACGACGTCGAGGCCCGCGACGACCGACAGCGCGCCGAACGAGATGCCGTACAGGCCCGTCGCGACGGAGACGGACACGGCCTGGCGGACCGCGGCGCGGACCTCGTCCTCGACGGCCTGCTCGGCCACGTGCTCGACGGCGTCCGGCACCCCGACGACGTCCGGCACCCCGACGGCGTCCGGTACGCCGACGACGTCCGGCACGTCCGCGGCGGCCGCCCGCGCCACGTCGGGCGCGGGGTCGGCGCGGGGGCGGGGGACGTCGTCGGGCCGGCTCATGCGTGCGGGTCGGCCGGGCCCTCGCCCGCGGCGGCGGCGTTCGCCGCGCGCTGGTGCGCGGTGAGGGACATGCGGTCGATGAGCGCGAGGGCGAGCGCCGAGAGGACGAACGCGAGGTGGATGAGCGTCTGCCACATGAGCTGCGTCGGCGTGTAGCGGCTGCTGTCGATGAACGTGCGCAGCAGGTGGATCGACGAGATGCCGACGATGGACATCGCGAGCTTCGTCTTGAGCACGTTCGCGTTGACGTGGCTCAGCCACTCGGGCTGGTCGGGGTGGCCCTCGAGCCGGATGCGCGAGACGAACGTCTCGTAGCCGCCCACGATGACCATGATGAGCAGGTTGGAGATCATGACGACGTCCACGAGCCCGAGCACCGCGAGCATGATCTCCTCGGCGCCGAAGCTGACCACCTCGTGCGTCGCGTGGTCCGTCGCGCGGCCCGTGAAGCCGCCTACGACGAGCAGCCACAGCTCCTTGAGGAACTGCCACACGTAGACCACCTGGGCCACGATGAGGCCGAAGTACAGCGGCGCCTGGAGCCAGCGCGACGCGAAGATCATGTACCCGACGGTGGTGACGCGGGCGCTGGGCGAGGGGACGTTCGGGCTGGTGGTCAACGCGGGCGTCGAGGGCACGGGCGTGGGCTCTCCGGGAGTCGGTGGCGGCGGACGGCGACGACCGTCCGGCGCGCGGGGCACCGGTCACCGGTCGTCACCGGGGCGTCAGGGTACCAACGCGGCGTGAGGGCCCCGCAGGCCCGCCCGCGCTGCCGGAGACGAGGACGGCCCGGCCGCCCGTCGAGCACGGAGACCGCGACCGGGATCGTCGGATCCCGGTCCGTGACCCCGTGCTCGGCGGCGGCGGGGGGCCGCGGGGGGGAGAGAGAGAAGGGGGGCGACGTCAGAGGGCGACGTAGACCGTCTCCAGGTACTCCTCGAGGCCGGCCTCGCCGCCCTCGCGGCCGAGGCCGGACTGCTTGAGCCCGCCGAACGGGGCGCTCGCGTCGGACACGAGGCCGCGGTTGACGCCGATCATGCCGGCCTCGACCTCCTCGGAGACGCGTACGGCCCGGTCGAGCGACGTCGTGTACGCGTAGGCGACGAGCCCGTACTCGGTCGCGTTCGCGAGCGCGATGCCCTCGTCGTCGTCGCCGAACGCGACGACGGGCGCCACCGGGCCGAAGATCTCCTCGGTGACGACGCGCGCGTCCGGGTCGACGCCCGACAGGACGGTGGGGGAGTAGAAGTACCCGGGGGAGCGGGGCCGCTCCGCGCCGGTGAGCACCTGGGCCCCGCCGTCGACCGCCGCGTCGACGAGCTCGGCGACCTTGTCGACGGCCTTCGCCTCGACGAGCGGCCCGACCTGCGTCCCGTCCTGGGCGCCCGGCCCGACCCGCAGGTCCGCGAACGCGGCGGCGAGGCGCTGGGAGAACTCGCGCGCGACGGCGTCGTGCACGAGGAAGCGGTTCGCCGCCACGCACGACTGCCCGGCGTTGCGGAGCTTCGCGATCACGGCGCCCTCGACCGCCGCGTCGAGGTCGGCGTCCGCGAACACGAGGAACGGGGCGTTGCCGCCGAGCTCCATCGAGGTGCGCAGCACCTGGGCGGACGCCTTCTCGAGCAGCGTGCGCCCGACGGGCGTCGAGCCGGTGAACGACAGCTTGCGCAGGCGCTCGTCCGCGAGGAGCGGCTCGGTGACGTCGGCGGCGCGCGACGACGGGACGACGTTGACGACGCCCGTCGGCAGGCCGCGGTCGGCGAGCTCGGAGCGGATCACCTCGGCCACGAGCGCCGTCGTGAGCGGGGTGAGCCGCGCGGGCTTGACGACGACCGTGCACCCGGCGGCCAGCGCCGGGCCGATCTTGCGCGTCGCCATGGCGATCGGGAAGTTCCACGGCGTGACGAGCAGCGCGGGCCCCACGGGCCGGCGGAAGACGAGCTGGCGGTTGCCGCCCGCGGGCGCGGTCCGCGCGAGCCCGTCGGCGCGGACCGCCTGCTCCGCGTACCAGCGCAGGAAGTCGGCGCCGTAGAGCACCTCGGCGCGCGCCTCGGCGAGCGGCTTGCCGCACTCGGCCGTGATGAGCGCGGCCACGTCGTCGGCCCGCGCGACGACCCGGTCGTAGACGGCGCGCAGCACCTCGCCCCGCTCGCGCGGGGGCGTCGCGCGCCACGCGGGCGCCGCACGGTGCGCGGCGTCGAGCGCGCGCAGCGCGTCCGTCGGGCTCGCGTCCGCGACGTCGAACAGCGACTCCTCGGTCGCCGGGTCCTCGACCTCGAAGGTCCGCCCGCCCTCGGCAGGACCCCAGTGGCCGTCCACGAGCAGCCCGGTGGGCACGTGGGCGACGAGGGCGGGGGAGAGGTTCGACGTCGAGGCGGGGCGGGACATGCTCCGAGTATCGCCCTGGGGGTCGCGGGGACGCACCCGGGCGAGCGGTGCGGGGCGCCGTGCCCGTGCCCCGGGCGCCGCCCTGTCGCTGCCGGACGGGCGCGGTGCGACGACCCGCCGCACGGTAGTTTGTGCACATGGTCCTTCCCGCCACCCCCGCGCGCCCGTTCGGTGCCGTCCTCACGGCCATGGTCACCCCGATGACGCCCGACGGCGCCGTCGACCTCGAGGCGGCGGCCCGGCTCGCGAAGCGCCTGGTGGACGACGGGAACGACGGCCTCGTGCTGAGCGGCACGACGGGCGAGTCGCCCACGACCCACGCCCCCGAGAAGCAGGACCTCGTGCGCGCCGTCGTCGAGGCGGTCGGCGACCGCGCGGCGGTCCTCGCGGGCGCCGGGTCCAACGACACCGACCACGCGCTGCGCATGGCCGAGCAGGCCTCCGAGGCGGGGGCGGACGGGCTCCTCGTCGTCACCCCGTACTACTCGCGCCCCGGCCAGGAGGGCGTCTATCGCCACGTCGTCGCGATCGCCGAGGCGGCGGACCTCCCCGTCATGCTGTACGACGTCCCCGGCCGCACCGGGGTGCGCATCGCCCCCGACACGTACGCGCGCCTCGCGGCGCACGAGCGGGTCGTGGCGACCAAGGACGCGACGGGCGACGTCTACGCCGCCGCGAAGCTCGCGGCATCGACGGGCCTCGCCTTCTACAGCGGCGACGACGGGCTGCTGCTCCCGTTCCTCGCGCACGGCGCCGCGGGTATCGTCTCGGTGTCGGCGCACGCCGTCGCGCCGCAGTTCGCGGAGGTCGTGCGCCGCTTCGACGCCGGCGACCCGGCGGGCGCGCTCGAGGTCTTCCTCACCACGACGCCCGTCATCGACGCGCTCAACGGTGCCGGCTTCCAGGCCGTCATGGCCAAGGCCGCCGTCGAGCTGCTCGGCGTCACCGACAACCGTTTCCTGCGCCTGCCGAACGTCGCGGCGACCGAGGACGACGTCGCGCTCGTGCGCGACGCCCTCGCCGCCGCGGGCGTGCTCGCGGGCGCGACCACCGCGGCAGACGCTGCCGCACCCACGAACTAGCGAGGGCAGGAGCCCTCGAAACCCCCGGCTCAGCCACGACAGGAGGCCCCGTGAGCCATCCCCACCCCGAACTCTCCCTGCCTCCCGAGCTCCCCGCCGGAGGGCTGCGCATCGTCGCCCTCGGCGGTCTCGGTGAGGTCGGCCGCAACATGGCCGTCCTCGAGTACGACGGGCGCCTGCTCGTCATCGACTGCGGCGTCCTCTTCCCCGAGGACAACCAGCCCGGCGTCGACCTCATCCTCCCGGACTTCGACTACATCGCGGACCGGCTGGACGACATCGAGGCGATCGTCCTCACGCACGGCCACGAGGACCACATCGGCGCCGTGCCGTACCTGCTGCGCCTGCGCCGCGACATCCCGCTCGTCGGGTCGCAGCTCACGCTCGCGTTCGTCGAGGCGAAGCTCAAGGAGCACCGCATCTCGCCCGTGACCCTCGCGGTCAAGGAGGGGCAGGTCGAGCAGCTCGGCGTGTTCCGCTGCGAGTTCGTCGCCGTGAACCACTCGATCCCCGACGCGCTCGCGGTCGCGGTGACGACCGGCGCCGGGACCGTGCTGCACACGGGCGACTTCAAGATGGACCAGCTCCCGCTCGACGGGCGCATCACCGACCTGCGCGCGTTCGCGCGCCTGGGCGAGCAGGGCGTCGACCTGTTCATGGTCGACTCGACCAACGCCGAGGTGCCCGGGTTCGTCACGCCCGAGGTCGAGATCGGCCCGGTGCTCGACAACGTCTTCGCCGCCTCCGAGAAGCGCATCATCGTCGCGTCGTTCTCGTCGCACGTGCACCGCGTGCAGCAGGTCCTCAACGCCGCGCACCACCACGGCCGCCGCGTCGCGCTCGTCGGGCGCTCGATGGTCCGCAACATGACGATCGCGTCCGAGCTCGGGTACCTCCACGTGCCCGAGGGCGTGCTCATCGACCTCAAGAAGGTCGACTCGCTGCGCGACGACGAGATCGTGCTCATGTGCACGGGGTCGCAGGGCGAGCCCATGGCCGCCCTGTCGCGCATGGCGAACGGGGACCACAAGGTCCAGGTCGGCCACGGCGACACCGTCATCCTCGCGTCGTCGCTCATCCCGGGCAACGAGAACGCCGTCTTCCGCATCATCAACGGCCTCACGCGCCTCGGCGCGCGCGTCGTGCACGGCGGCAACGCCAAGGTGCACGTGTCCGGCCACGCGAGCGCGGGCGAGCTCCTCTACTGCTACAACGTGCTCAAGCCCAAGAACGTCATGCCGGTGCACGGCGAGGTCCGTCACCTCGTCGCCAACGGGGCGCTCGCGGTCCGCACGGGCGTGCCGGCCGACCGGGTCGTGCTCGCCGAGGACGGCGTCGTCGTCGACCTCGTCGACGGGCGCGCGTCCGTCGTGGGGGCCGTGCCGTGCGGGTACGTGTACGTCGACGGGTCGAGCGTCGGCGAGATCACGGACGCCGAGCTCAAGGACCGCCGCATCCTCGGCGAGGAGGGCTTCGTCTCCGTGTTCGCCGTCGTCGACTCCGCGACGGGCAAGGTCCTCGCGGGGCCGCAGATCCTCGCGCGCGGGTTCGCCGAGGACGACAAGGTGTTCCAGGACATCCAGCCCGAGGTCGTCAAGGCGCTCGAGGACGCGATCGCCGGCGGTGCGACGGACACGCACCAGCTCCAGCAGGTCATGCGCCGCGTCATCGGCCGGTGGGTCTCCAACCGCCTGCGCCGTCGTCCGATGATCGTCCCGGTCGTCGTCGAGGCGTAGCCTCCGCGACCGGCGTCGGACCGGTCTCCGCCCAGGTCGGGGCGCCAGTATGCTGGCGCCCCGACCAGCGCAGGAGGCACCCCTTGACGCACCACGACCCCTCCGGGGTCCCGCCCTACGGACAGCCCGGCGGCCCCGTCCCCGGTCAGCCTTCGGCGCCCGGCCGGCCGGTACCGCAGTACGGCGCGTACGGCACCGCGCCCGTCCCCGCGTACGGGCAGGCGGCTCCCTCGCCCGCGGGTCCCTCCGCGCTGACGCCGCCCTCGGCACCCGTGTACGGGCAGCCGACGGCCCCGGCATACGGCGCGTACGGCGGCGGGTACGGCTACGTCCCGCGACCACCCGTCCCCGGGGGCCTCGCGACGGGGACGATCGCGCTCGCGGTCGCGGTCACCGCCGTGCAGGTGCTGGCCTGGGTCACGTCGTTCCGCGCGGCCGAGGAGTTCGAGCGCGCCGCCCGCGCCGGCACCCCGAGCGCCGAGGTCCTCACCGGGTACGACGCCGTGGGCCTGCTGCTCCTTCCCGTCCAGCTCGCCGCGGCGATCGTGACGTGCCTGTGGCTGTGGCAGAGCCGCGTGCTCGCCGAGGCCGTGTCGCCCGCGCACGGGCACGCGCGCAGCCGGGTGTGGGTCTGGCTCGGGTGGATCGTGCCGGTCGTCGCGTTGTGGTTCCCGTACCAGGTCGTGCGCGACGTGCGCGCCGCGACCGTCGTCGCCCCGCGCCGCGGCCTCGGGTGGTGGTGGGCCGGGTGGATCCTGTGGAGCGTCGCGACGAACGTCGCCACGCAGCTGACGACGCTCTCCTCGGCCGGTGCGGCCGGGACCTTCGCGCTGCTGCCCGTCGCGGAGACGGTGGGCACCGCGGGCGTCGTCCTCGCGCTCGTCCTGTGGGTGCGCACCGTCCGCGAGATCACCGCGGGCCAGCGTGCCGCCACGGGAGTCGACGCCCGGTGACCGCGCGTCCGCTCGCCGTGGGCAGGCGGACGGGCCTGCTGCTCCCGGCCTAGGTGTCGGCGTCGCGTCGCACGAGCCCCGGACCGACGGCGGCGAGCGTCGCGGCGTAGCGCGCCGCCCGGGCGTCGTCCCCGCCGGGCACGAGGCCCGCGAGCTCGAGCGAGACCAGGCCGTGCACGAGCCCCCAGAGGCCGAGCGCGACGTCGGCGGCACCCGCGTCCTCGGGGACGAGGCGCGCGACGGCGTCGCGCAGCGCGCGGAACGTGGGCTCCTCGACCGCCTCGGGCCGGTCCGGCCCCGGCCGGACGCCGCGCGCGAACATCACGGCGTAGAAGTGCGGGTCGGCCAGCGCGAAGTCGCGGTACGCGCGACCGAGGGCCGCCAGGTCGGCACCGGGGTCGTCGGTGCGGGGGACCGTGGCGAGGTGTGCGGCGAAGCGCCGGAAGCCCTCCGCGGAGACGGCGGCGACGAGCTCGTCGCGGCTGCCGAAGAGCGCGTAGACGGCCGACGCGCTCGTCCCGGCCTCGGTCGCGACCGACCGGACCGTCACCGCGGCCTCCCCGTGCGTGGAGACGGCGCGCGACGCCACGTCGAGGAGGCGGTCGCGCAGGGCGTCGTCGTGCAGTCGGGGTCGTGCCACGCGCCGAGTCTAGGGGCCTTGACGAGCGTTCGCGAACGATGTTCTATAACAGTGTTCGCAAACCGGTGCGCGAGCTCTCGCGCCGCTCCCTCGGAGGTCCCCGTGCTCGAGCTCACCGACGCCGCCCGCCTCACCGCCGGCATCGTCCTTCTCACCGTCGTCGGCATCGAGTCCGGCGGGGCCTTCCTCGTCCGGGTCGTGACACGGCGGGTCCCGGCCACCGCGTTCCAGACGTCGTTCTTTCGCGCCGGGCACGCGCACGCGGGGGTTCTCGTCATCCTCGGTCTGGTGTGCCTACTCCTCACGGAGGCCACGGGCCTCGCCGGCCCCTGGCGCTGGCTCGCGGCGACCGGCGTGCTCGTCGCGGCGATCCTGCTCCCGGCCGGCTTCTTCCTGTCGGCCGTCGGCCCCGGTCGCGAGACGCCGAACCGGGCCGTCGCGCTGCTGCCCGCGGGGGCCGTCGTCCTCGCGGCGGGCGTCGTGACGCTCGCCGTCGGCCTCTTCCTCGGCTGACCGCGGGACTGCGCCGTGGGTGCTGCCCGCTACGGTTCCGGCATGACCACCGCCGAGGACTTCGTCCCGCTCGACCCCGTCCGTCTCGTCACGCTGGCCCAGGGGTGGAGCATCATCTACTCGCCCGGCGGGCCGGAGTGGCACCACCACCAGGGTGCGCTCGAGCGGCACGGCGTCGAGGGCTCGGGCTACGACTTCTCCGGCGCGCTCCAGGCCACGCTGACCGACCACGAGCCGGACGTGCTGGGGGCCGTCGGGTTCGACCCCGAGGGCGGCATGGTGAGCGTCTACGGCTCCGACCTCGACGCCCTGCACGTCGCGGCGCGGCACCTGCACCGCCTCGTCACCGACGAGCGGGCCCTCGACGCGGCGCTCGCCCGGTCGGTCGAGCTCGGGCTCGACGACTAAGCGCGGAGCGCGGCGGGTCCAGGAGGCCTCGTGTCGTCGGACCGCGGCTCCGCGATCCGGGCACGACCGCTCGGGCGGCCTCAGCGCGCGCGCAGCGCGGCGAGCTGCTCGTCGTGCCACGTCGCGACGTAGCCGGTGAGCCGGTCGTCGGCCACCACGGCGTCCGTGTGCACGACCGCGTGCTCCAGCGCGTCGAGGTAGGCGCGGTCGGCCGCGAAGCGCGCGGCGACGGCGGCACGGCCGACGGCCGGGCTCCCGTGGCCCGGGACGAGCGCGTCGACGTCGCGCGCCGCGAGCTCGAGCGCGTCGAGCGCCCCGCGGTACGTGCGCACCGGGTCGCGCGACCCGGTGTCGACGAGCGGCACCTCCACGTCCGAGAGCATGTCGCCCGCGAGCAGCACGCCCCGCACGACGAGCGCCGCGTGGCCCGGCGCGTGGGCGTCGTGCTCGACCACGACGACGTCGGTCTTCCCGTCGGCCTGCGCGTCGGCTCGCTCCTCGGCCTGCCCGGGGTCCGGTGCTGTCGGCCACGGCAGGCGTCGTGCGCCGCGGGGGAGCGGCGTGAGCGCGCCGACGAGCGTCGGGTCGTGGCCGGGCGCGGCGGCGTCGGTCGCGGTGACCAGGTCCGCTCCCCGCGCCCGGACGGCGTCGGCGCCGCGGGCCGTGGCGTAGCGTGGGGCGTCGCCCAAGGAGCGGGACCACAGCACGTGGTCCCAGTGCGGATGGGTCGCGAACCCGGCCGTCACGCGCCAGCCGCGGCCGTGGACGGCGGCTGCCAGCGCCTCGACCTCCTCGACCGTGACCGCGGGGTCGACGACGAGCGCCGCGCCGTCGGGTGCGACCACGACCGTCGACGTGGTGGCCCAGATCGTCGCGGTGGCCACCCAGACCCCCGGGCGGACCTCCACGAGGTCGCGCGCGTGCGCCTGCTCGCCGTCCGTGGTCGCGTCGGCGGTGCTGCGCCGCACGCCCGCGTGATCGTCCATCGGTCCTCCGCTCGTCCTCGCGGGACCGGGTCGCGGGCCCGTGCCCGAACCCCGGTCCGCCGGGGACACGCGCCCCGGGGTCCCGGGCGCCGTCGTCCCCCGCAGGTAGGTTAGGACCACTATGGCGACCCGCACGTCCCCGCAGGCACGTCGGACCGCGAGCAACCGCACACCAGCGCCCCGCACCGCGGCGCGCGGCGGTTCGTCCACGGCCCGCGGCACGTCGCGCGCCGGAACCGGTCGCGGACGGTCCTCCTCGTCCAGCGCGCGCCGCCCGGCGCGTCGCCCGGCGGCAGGGCCGCCGTGGCCCGTCCGGGCGGTGCGGGGGGTCTGGCTCGGCGCCGCGCACGGCGTGGGATCGCTCGTGCGCACCATCGGAAGAGGAGCAAGAGAGCTGGACCCGGCACACCGGCGCGACGGCGTCGCGTTCACCCTCATCGCCCTCGCGGTCGTCGTCGCGGCCCGCGAGTGGTGGGGCATCCAGGGCACGTTCGGCAAGGTCGTCCACGGCGTCGTCGCGGGGACGTTCGGTCTCGCCGGCGTCGCGGTCCCGGTCCTGCTGCTCTGGCTCGCGGTGCGCATCATGCGGCACCCCGAGCGCGCCCAGGCGAACTCGCGCGTCGCGATCGGGCTCACGCTCATCGTCGTGTCCGTGTGCTCCCTCGTGCACATCTCGGAGGACCTGCCCGCGCCGCGCGACGGCTTCGCGGCGGTGCAGGACGCGGGGGGCATCGTCGGCTACCTGGCGGCGACACCCGTGACCGCCGGGCTGACACCGTGGTTCGCCGTGCCGATCTTCCTGCTGCTCGGGTTCTTCGGGCTGCTCGTCGTCACCGCGACGCCCGTGCACCGCATCCCGAGCCGGCTGCGCGGCCTCTACGACGTGCTGACCGGCAACCACCGCACCGAGGACGACGCGCTCGACGAGGACGGGCTCCCGCTCGCGGAGGGCGTCTCGCGCCACGACGGCAGCGAGCCGCCGACGGGTCGCCGACCGCGCAAGCCGCGGCGCACCAAGGCGCAGCGCGCGGCGGAGGCGGCCGAGATCGAGAAGCCCGAGGGCGGCTTCTCGGGCGACGAGGCCTTCGAGACGGCCGCGTTCCTCGACTACGAGGACGACGTGCCGCGCGGTCGGGGGAAGAAGCGTCGCGCGGAGGAGCCGGCCGCCGGTACCGCTGCCACGGAGGTGGTCCCCGCCGTCGGGCAGGGGGCCGCGCAGGACACGGCGGCGGCCGCGATGGGCGCGGTCGCGCCCTCCCCGGAGGACGGCGTCGGCAGCGTGCCGCCGCCCCCGCCCGGCCCGATGCCCCGGGGCGTGCAGCCCATGCTCGAGGGCGACACGGTCTACCTGCTCCCGGACGAGGACGCGCTCGTCAAGGGCGCGCCGCACAAGGTGCGCTCCGCCGCGAACGACCGCGTGGTCGAGGCGCTCACGCAGACGTTCGAGCAGTTCGAGGTCGACGCGAAGGTCACCGGGTTCACGCGCGGCCCGACGGTCACGCGCTACGAGGTCGAGGTCGGGCCCAAGGTCAAGGTCGAGCGCATCACGTCGCTGTCCAACAACATCGCGTACGCGGTGGCCAGCGCCGACGTGCGCATCCTCGCGCCGATCCCCGGCAAGTCGGCCATCGGCATCGAGATCCCCAACACGGACCGCGAGACGGTCGTGCTCGGCGACGTCCTGCGGTCGTCGGCCGCGCGGCGCACCGAGCACCCCATGGTCATGGGCGTGGGCAAGGACGTCGAGGGCGGCTACGTCGTCGCGAACCTCGCGAAGATGCCGCACATCCTCGTCGCGGGCGCGACGGGCGCGGGCAAGTCGAGCTTCATCAACTCCATGATCACGTCGATCCTCATGCGCTCGACGCCGGAGCAGGTGCGGCTCGTGCTCGTGGACCCCAAGCGCGTCGAGCTGACGATCTACGAGGGCATCCCGCACCTCATCACGCCCATCATCACGAACCCGAAGAAGGCCGCGGAGGCCCTCGACTGGGTCGTCCGCGAGATGGACGCCCGCTACGACGACCTTGCCGCGTTCGGGTTCAAGCACATCGACGACTTCAACGCCGCCGTCCGCGCCGGCAAGGTCAAGCCGCTGCCCGGCTCCGAGCGCAAGATCGCGACGTACCCGTACCTGCTGGTCGTCGTCGACGAGCTCGCCGACCTCATGATGGTCGCCCCGCGCGACGTCGAGGCCTCGATCCAGCGCATCACGCAGCTCGCGCGTGCGGCAGGCATCCACCTGGTGCTCGCGACGCAGCGACCGTCGGTCGACGTCGTGACGGGCCTCATCAAGGCGAACGTGCCGTCGCGGCTCGCGTTCGCGACGTCGTCCCTCGCGGACTCGCGCGTCGTGCTCGACCAGCCGGGCGCGGAGAAGCTCATCGGCCAGGGCGACGCCCTGTTCCTGCCCATGGGCGCGGCCAAGCCCATGCGCGTGCAGGGCGCGTGGGTCTCGGAGTCCGAGGTGCACGCCGTCGTCGAGCACGTGAAGAGCCAGCTCAAGCCCGTGTACCGCGAGGACGTCACGCAGGCGGCCACGAAGAAGCAGATCGACGAGGACATCGGCGACGACCTCGACCTGCTGCTCCAGGCGGCCGAGCTCGTCGTGACGTCACAGTTCGGCTCGACGTCGATGCTTCAGCGCAAGCTGCGCGTCGGCTTCGCCAAGGCGGGTCGCCTCATGGACCTCCTGGAGTCGCGCGAGATCGTCGGCCCGTCCGAGGGGTCCAAGGCCCGCGAGGTGCTCGTGACGCCCGAGGAGCTGCCGTCGGCGCTCGCCCTCATCCGGGGCGAGCCCGCGCAGGACGTCTTCGACGGCCAGGCGCCCGCCGCGGCCCCCGCGCCGTCGGCCGCAGGGGGCGGCCACGACTACGGCGAGGGCACCGACGGGCACATGCCCCCGGCCGCGACGGAGTACCACGACGGCGCCGACGTGGAGTCGGGCTGGCGGTGACCCGGGCACCCGGTGGTGCCGCCGACGGTCGGCGCACCCCGGACGACCCCCTAGGCTGGTGACGTGGTCAACGCCGTCCCCTCGCCGTGGAACTCCGCGAACCTCGTCACCATGGCGAGGATCCTGCTCGTCCCGTTCTTCGCGTGGGCGCTCCTCGTCGACGGCGGGGAGTCCGTCACGTGGCGCCTCGTCGCGACGGGCATCTTCGTCCTCGCCGCCACGTCGGACCGCCTCGACGGCTACCTCGCGCGGCGCTACGACCTCGTCACGGACCTGGGCAAGCTCCTCGACCCCATCGCCGACAAGCTGCTCGTGGGCACCGCCCTCGTGCTGCTCGCGTGGCCGCTCGGCGAGCTGCCCTGGTGGGTCCCCGTCGTCGTGCTCGCGCGCGAGCTGGGCGTCACGCTCCTGCGGTTCGCCGTCCTCAAGTACGCGGTCATGCCCGCGTCCCGCGGCGGGAAGCTCAAGACCGTCCTGCAGACCGTCGCGATCACGCTCTTCGTGCTCCCGCTCGCGCACCTGCCGGCGTTCGTCGGCGTCGTCGCGTGGATCGTGCTCGCCGCGGCCATCCTCGTGACCGTCGTGACCGGCCTGGAGTACGCGTACCAGGGCTGGCGCCTGCGCCGCGACGCGGTGCGCGCGGCCCGGGTCGTCGAGCGGGGTCCGAGCACGGACGGCGCGCCCGTCTCGTGACCGACCACGCTCCCGTCGCGCCGGGGAGCTCGTCGGTCACCGGCCCGGACGTCCGGCCCGACGTCGTCGAGCTGCTCGGCGCTCTGGAGGCGCGCGGGTGGACCCTCGCGACGGCCGAGTCGCTCACGGGCGGCCTGCTCAGCGCGACGATCGTCGACGTGCCCGGCGCCTCGCGCGTGCTCCGGGGCGCCGTCGTCGCGTACGCGACCGACGTCAAGGAGTCGGTCCTCGGCGTCGACGGCGGCCTGCTCGCCGCTCACGGGGCCGTGCACCCGGAGGTCGCGCGCCAGATGGCCGAGCGCGTGCGCGGCGTGCTGGGGGCCGACGTCGGGATCGCGACCACGGGCGTCGCGGGTCCCGACCCGCAGGACGGCCAGGATCCGGGCACCGTCTTCGTCGCCGCGAGCGGACCGGGGGGCGCGGAGGTGCGAGAGCTGCACCTGGCGGGCGACCGCGCGGCCGTCCGCGCCGCCACCGTGGCCGCCGCGGTGGCGCTCGCGCGCGCGGCGTTCGGACCCCGGCCGCCGACGGCGTGACGATGCCCCCTGCCGGGTGAAATCGTCGGCGGGAGCGTCGGCCGCCCGGCCGGGCGTGGACCGGGCCGGAGGCGTCGTGGAGACGTCGTGAACGTGCCGCGGGGGAGCGGCCGGGAGGCCCGGCGCGGGAACAACACCCCACGTCGCGACGTTGCACAGCACGTGATCGCCAACAGGACCGTCAACCGACCGGTGGGACGCACGGACAACGCGCCCGCGCCCCGTCCCGCACGGGGCACCGGCGACGTGAGCGGCCCGCGGGCGGGGTACGGTAGGACGACCCCGTCACGCGGGGCAGTGAACAGGAAGACCGGCACGAGCAGTTCGCGCACCCGGGTGGGGGCCTCTCCGGCTCCCGGGGGCGCACGGGACACGGAAGGGGGTCGCCAGATGATTGTTCTTCGACGAGAGATCGGGGACGTGCTGCGAGACGCTCGCCAGCGACAGGGGCGCACCCTGCGAGAGGTGTCCTCCGCCGCACGGGTCTCGCTGGGCTACCTCAGCGAGGTCGAGCGCGGTCAGAAGGAAGCGTCGTCGGAGCTCCTCGGCTCGATCTGCGAGGCGCTCGACATCCCGATGTCGTTGGTGCTGCGCGAGGTCAGCGACCGGGTCGCCGTCGCCGAGGGTCTGCTGATCCCCGACACCATCCCGGCCGACTTCGCGACGGCCGTGCTGGGTCGCCAGCATCCCGAGGGCACGGCACGCCGCGAGGACCTGCAGCCCGTCGGCTGACGGTCGGGCCGGCACCGGCCGCACCGGGAGCGGGGGCAGCGACGCCGGCCGTCATCCTGCTGCGGGCGGTGCCTGGCAGGTCGGACACCAGAAGATCGGACGGTCGTACGGGGGCTCGTTCGCCGTACCTTCCGCGACAGGCGTGCCGCACACGTGGCACGCCTTTCGTGTGCGCCCGTGCACGTGCCGCACGACGCCGGCGCGCGGGTCGAACCCGTGCCGCACCGTGCGCTGCATGAGCGTGCGTGCCGTGAGCAGGAGGCCCTCGAGGTCCTCGACGTCGCGGACGGGCGCCCACGGGTAGACGTGCCCGGCGAAGAGCGACTCGGCCGTGTAGATCGTGCCGATGCCGGCGACGAGGTGCTGGTCGAGCAGGGCCTCCGCGACGGGCACACCCGTTGCGGCCCGCTCCGGCCGGTACCGGGGGCCGCTCCCGCCCGCCGCGTCGTCGGCCCGCATCCGCGCGGCCGCCTCGGGCAGCCCGGTCTCCGGGAAGTCGTCGCCGAGCACGTCGGGCCCCAGCGGCCCGACGATCACGCGCTCGTCCGCGGTGCGCAGCACGTGCAGCATGCCGATCCGGTTCCCGACCGCCGTCCACCACTCGTTCGCGAGGACGACGCGCACGTTCGGCTCCGCCCCGCGCGCGTCGTGCGTGCCCGTCCGGGCGAGCCGCCACGACCCCTCCATGCGCAGGTGCGTGTGCAGGGACCGGCCGTCGTCGAACCGCGTGAACAGGTGCTTCCCGTAGGCCTGGTTCCCGACGACCGTCCGCCCGACCAGGTCGATCTCCGCGGCGCTCGGCCACCGCAGGTCCGAGCGGACCAGCACCCGGTCCTTGAGCGCCTCGTCGAGCCGGGCCGAGACGAGACGCAGGATGTCACCCTCGGGCACGCGACCGCCCTCCGCGGTCGGGGGCGCGCGACGACCGCTGCACGTCAGGCCGCCCGCAGGCCGCGCGGCGTCGCGCGGAAGCCGGCGTCGAGCAGCGCGCGCACCGCGTCGTCCGCCGGGGTCCGGGTCGTGCCGGCGCCCGCGAGGGCCTCGACGCCGTCGACGCGCTGCACCACGATCTTCCCGAGCGTGCCCGCCCGCACGGCGCGGACCAGCGCCGCGCTCGCCTCGGCGAGGCGTGGGCCGTCCACGAAGGACAGCACGGACCGCCCGCCGCGCTCGACGTAGAGCGCGAGGTCGCCGTCGCTCAGCACGACGACGGCGCCCGCCTTGCGGCCCGGGCGGTGGCCGCGCGAGCCCTCGCCTGTCGTGCCGTCCGTGCCGTCCGTGCCGTCCGTGCCGGGTGCGCCCGGTCCGGTCGACGGGCGGGCGGGCCACGGCAGCGCCGCGCCGTAGGGGTTCGCCGGGTCCGTCGCGGCGAGCAGCACGGCGCCGGGACGAGGACCGCCGCGCGACGTCCGCGCGTCGGGGAGCGGAGCGAACGGGTCGGTCGCGGCCGCCGCGGCGTCGGCCTCGAGCGCGCGCTCGCGGTCCTGCGCGTCGGTCCGGAGCTGGTCGACCGCGCCGGGGAGCGCGAACTGCGAGCCGCCGAGGTGCTCGACGAAGTATCCGCGCCGCGCCGCACCCGTGGCCTCCAGCTCGCTCAGCACGCGGTACACCGCGCGGAACGACCCCGCGACGCCCTCGGCGGGCGCGACGGCGCGCGTGAGCACGCCGTGGCGGTCGAGCAGGACGCGGGCGAGCGCGTGCGCCCGGCGGGTGGGGTCGGGCTCGCGCGGCGGCAGCGCCGACCACCGCCCGGCGCCGCCGCGCAGGACCGTCTCGGGCGACGTCGGCGGCCGCAGGCCCGCGAACCGGCCGCGCGCGAGCGGCCGGGCCCGCGCCGGGGCGCGCGGCGCGCGGTGGGTCCCCCCGGCGGCGCCGAGCCGCGCCCGCAGCGACCCGAGGCCGTCGTTCGTCACGTGGCCCGACCAGACGAGGTCCCACAGTGCCTCGAGCGTCGGGACGGTCTCCGCGCCGGCGCGCTCGGCCAGCCGCGGGAGGAAGTACCCGCCGGAGCCCTCCAGCAGGTCGAGCAGCGTGGCGTGGAGGCCGGTCTCGGGTGCCGGGCCCGGGTCGGGCAGCGTGAGCGGCGCCCACTCCGCGAGGTGGAGGCTGACGAGACCGTCGCCGCCGCCCGAGCCGGGCAGCGGGGCGTGCCCGCACCACACGACCTCGCCGGTCGTCGTCAGCTCGTCGAGCATCGTCGGGGTGTAGTCGCTGACGCGCGCCGGGAGCACGAGGGTCTCGAGCGCCGACGCGGGGACGGCCGCGCCCGAGAGCTGCTCGACGACGCGCAGCAGCCCGTCGACGCCGCGCAGCGCGCCGAGACCCTGCCAACGCGGGAGGAAGACGCCCAGCGTCTCGGCGGGGACGGGCTCCACCTCGGCGCGCAGCGCGGCGAGCGAGCGCCGGCGCAGGACGCGCAGCACCTCGGCGTCGCACCAGTCGTCGCCCGTGCCGCCGATCGCCTCCGGCCGCAGCCGCCCGCGCACGACGAGCCGGGCCGCCTCGAGCCGCTCGAGCGTCTGCACGACGACGGCGACGCCCAGCCCGAGACGTGCGGCGAGGTCGGCGGCCGTGAACGGGCCGTGCGTGCGGGCGTGGCGGCGCACGAGATCGCCGAGCGGGTCGGGGACGGGCTCGGTGAACACCTCGGGGATACCGACGGGCAGCGCGACGCCGAGCGCGTCGCGCAGACGGCCGGCGTCCTCCACGACCGCCCACTGCTGCGCGCGCTCGGGCGCGACCCCCGCGAGCCGCACGGGCATGATGCGGCGCGCGGCCTCGAGCTCGCGCAGCCAGGCCGCGACGTCGGC
Organism: Cellulosimicrobium sp. XJ-DQ-B-000; assembly: GCF_031119065.1. NCBI lineage: Bacteria > Bacillati > Actinomycetota > Actinomycetes > Micrococcales > Promicromonosporaceae > Cellulosimicrobium > Cellulosimicrobium sp. XJ-DQ-B-000. The sequence goes on along the minus strand of NZ_JAVHYN010000001.1, from coordinate 120,424 downwards.
GCGCACGTCCTCGCGCGTCCGCGCGGCGACCTCGGCCTCGGTGAGCGGGCCCAGCCGGCGCAGCACGTCCCACACGTCCTCGGCGTGCCGCGCCTGCCGCTCGAGCGCGAGCGCGCCGAGCTCGGCCTCGGTCCGCTCGATCTGGGCGGGGTCGAGCAGGTCGGCGAGCTGGGCCGCGACGCCGTCGCCGCCCAGCAGCTCGGCGAGGAGCGTGGGGTCGAGCGACAGCGCGGCGGCGCGGCGCTCCGCGAGCGGGGCGTCGCCGTCGTAGAGGAACTGGGCGGTGTACCCGAAGAGGAGGGACTGCGCGAAGGGCGACGGCGTCGGGGTCGTCACCTCGACGAGGCGCACGCGCCCGGCGGCGAGGTCGCGCATGAGGTCGGTGAGCGCCGCGACGTCGAAGTCGTCCTGCAGGCACTCGCGCGCCGCCTCGAGGACGATCGGGAACTCCGGGTACTCCGACGCCACCGACAGGAGCTGCGCCGAGCGCTGCCGCTGCTGCCACAGCGGCTGGCGCCGGTCCGGACGACGCCGGGGCAGCAGGAGCGCGCGGGCGGCGGCCTCGCGGAACCGCGACGCGAACATCACCGACCCGCCGAGCTCGTCGCGCACCGCGTCGAGCACGTCGTCCGGGTCGAGGAGCAGGTCCTCGACGCCGACGACGGGCGCGTCCCCGCCGAGGCCGCCCGAGTCGTCGGTCGCTCCCTCGAGCCACGAGTCCCCGGTGTCCGGGAGCCGCAGGACGATGCCGTCGTCGGCGTGCATCGCGGCGGCGTCGACCCCGTAGCGCTCGCGCAGCCGCGCGGCGAGCACGAGCGCCCACGGCGCGTGCACCTTCGCGCCGTACGGCGAGTGCACGACGACGCGCCAGTCGCCGAGCTCGTCGCGGAAGCGCTCGACGACGACCGTGCGGTCGTCGGGGACGCGCCCGGTCGCGTCGCGCTGCTCGCGCAGGTAGGCCAGCAGGTTGTCGCTCGCCCACGCGTCGAGGCCTGCCGTGCGGAGCCGGTCGGTCGCCGCGTCGGGGTCGGTGGCGGCGAGCGCGTCCGTCTCGCGCACCCACGCGCCGAGCGCACGGCCGAGCTCGGCGGGGCGGCCGGGGGAGTCGCCCTTCCAGAACGGCAGCCGCCCCGGGATGCCCGGCGCGGGCGTGACGAGCACGCGGTCGGGCGTGATGTCCTCGATGCGCCACGTGCTCGACCCGAGCGTGAACGTGTCGCCGACGCGCGACTCGTAGACCATCTCCTCGTCGAGCTCGCCGACGCGCTTGCCGCCGCGCGGGGCGCGGCCGCCCGCGGTGTCCGGGTCGCCCGCGACGGTCCCGGTCCCGGCGTCCGTCGCGAGGAACACGCCGTACATCCCGCGGTCGGGGATCGTGCCGCCGCTCGTCGCGGCGAGCCGCAGCGCGCCCGGCCGCCCGGTCAGCCGGCCCGACGCGCGGTCCCACACGATCCGCGCGCGCAGCTCGCCGAAGTCCTCGCTCGGGTAGCGGCCCGCGAGCATGTCGAGGACGGCGTGCAGCGACGCGTCGCCGAGGTGCGCGTAGGGCTCGCTGCGCCGCACGAGCGTCGCGAGCTCCGCGACCGTCCACTCGTCGACCGCGACCATCGCGACGACCTGCTGGGCGAGCACGTCGAGCGGGTTGGCGAGCACGTGGAGCTCCTCGATGCCGCCGGAGCGCATGCGCTCGGCGACGACCGCCGACGGCACGAGGTCGCCCCGGTGCGTGGGGAACACCACGCCGTGCGACACGGCCCCCACCTGGTGGCCCGCGCGCCCGATCCGCTGCAGGCCCGACGCGACCGAGGGCGGCGCCCCGACCTGGACCACGAGGTCCACCGCGCCCATGTCGATGCCGAGCTCGAGGCTCGACGTCGCGACCACCGCGGGCAGCCGGCCGTCCTTGAGCTCCGTCTCCGTGCGCGTGCGCTCGGCCCGGCTCATCGACCCGTGGTGCGCGCGGGCGATGACGGGCTCGACGCCCGAGCTCGCGCCCGACTGCGCCTGCACCTGCGCCGCGGTGACCGTGCCCGGGTCGAGCACGTCCTCGCCCTGACGCTCGGCCCACAGCTCGTTCATGCGCGCCGTGAGGCGCTCCGCTCCGCGGCGCGAGTTCGTGAAGACCAGCGTGGAGCGGTGGTCGGTGACGAGGTCGACGACCCGCTCCTCGACGTGCGGCCAGACCGACGGGCGCGGCGGCCGGACGTCGGGCGCGCCCGTCGGGCGCGACGTCGCCGGGCCTGTGAGGTCGCGCTCGCCGGGGGGCAGGGGCGGCAGGCCGCCGTCCGACCGCGACCCGGCGTCCGGCACGAGCGCCGCCGTCCCGAGGTCCGAGAGGTCCGGGACGGGCACGACGACGTCGACCTCGATGCGCTTGCTCGACGGCGGCTGCACGACGACGACCTCGCGCCCGCCCTCGGCCTCGGGCCGGTGCCCGCCCAGGAAGGTCGCGACCGCCTCGACGGGGCGGACCGTGGCCGAGAGCCCGACGCGCTGCGCCGGGGGCCGCTCGTGCGCCTCGAGCAGCGCGTCCAGGCGCTCGAGCGACACGGCCAGGTGAGCGCCCCGCTTGGTGCCCGCCACCGCGTGGATCTCGTCGACGATCACCGTCTCGACGCCCACGAGCCCCGCGCGCGCCTGCGACGTCAGCACGAGGAACAGCGACTCGGGCGTCGTGATGAGGATGTCCGGCGGGTGGGTCGCGAGCCGGCGGCGCTCGCTCGTGGGGGTGTCCCCGGTGCGCGTGCCGACGACGACGTCCGGCACGTCGAGCCCGAGCCGCACCGCGGCCTGGCGGATGCCCGCGAGCGGCGAGCGCAGGTTCCGCTCGACGTCCGCGGCGAGCGCCTTGAGCGGCGAGACGTAGACGACGCGGCAGCGCGCCTCGCGTGCCGGGGCCTCCTCCGGGGGCGCGGCGAGGATCCGGTCGAGCGACCAGAGGAACGCGGCGAGCGTCTTGCCCGAACCGGTCGGGGCGACCACGAGCGCGTGCCGGTCGCTCGACACGGCCTCCCACGCACCGGCCTGGGCGGCGGTCGGCGCGTCGAACGCGCCCGAGAACCACGCGCGCGTGGGCGCGGCGAAGCGGGCGAGCGGGTCCGAGGTCACGCGCCCATTCTGGGGGTGCCCACCCACACGCGCCCGCCGCAGCGTGCCGGCGCCCCGGCGGCCCGCCCGTGCGCCTCGGTGCGACCGGGTGCGAACCCGGGCGACGCGGTGCGGCCCGCGCGTCCCGGCGCGCGACCGGGCGGCCGCGGATCCGTGCAAGGCTTGGTCCGTGCGCTACCGCGAGTTCTCCGAGCTGGTCGACGAGGTGTTCGGCGAGGCCCTGGGCCGCGCCTACGTGCGCGAGCAGGTGCTGTCCGCGCTCGACGACCGGACCGCCGCCCAGGCGCTCGAGGACGGGGTCGAGCCGCGCGTCGTCTGGCACGCGCTGTGCGACGCGCTCGACGTGCCCGACGCGCGGCGCTGGGGGAACGACGACCACCGCCAGGCGCCGCCGCGCCGCTGACCGGCCCGGCCCCGACCTGCGCGGCCCAAACCTGCCCCGACCTGCCCGGAACCCGGGGACGCCCGAGGGGCGCACCCTGCCGCGCCCCGCGATGATGGCGGCATGAGCGTTCCCGCCCGCGGCCGCCTCGCCACGCTGCGCCTCACCGCCGCCGACGTGCGCGGCGCGGCCTGGTCTCTCGTCTCGACGGCGGCCGGGCTGGGGCTCGCGATCTGGGTCGTCCCCGGGGTCGAGGTGACCAACCCCTGGTCGCTCGTCCTCGCGGCGCTCGCGGTGGCGGTGGGCGACGCGCTGCTGCGCCCGGTGCTGCGCGGGGTCGCGCGCCGGTCCGGCGTGGTCGGCGCGCTCGTCTCGGGCGTGGTCGCCCAGGTCGCGGTCGCGTGGGCGGCGCTCACCTACCTCCCGGGGTTCCGCAGCGGGGCGTGGACCGACGTCCTCGCCGTCCTCGTCATCGCGGCCGTGCTCATGGCGCTCGGGCGCTGGGTCGTCGGGGCGAGCGACAACGAGTACGTGATCGGGGACCTGCTCCGGCGCGCGCGACGCCAGGCGGGCGTGCCGCGGGGAGCCGCCGCGGGCGCCGCCGCGGAGCGCCCGGCGGGCCTGCTCGTCGTCCTGCTCGACGGCGTCGCGCGCCCCACGCTCGACTACGCCCTCCAGGCCGGCCTGGCCCCGACGGTCGCGCGGTGGCTCGGCGACGGCAGCCACCACCTCACGACGTGGTGGGCCCGCGTGCCCGCGACGACGCCGGCCTCGACCCTCGGGCTCCTGCACGGGTCGACCGAGCACGTCCCCGCCTTCCGGTGGTGGTCGCGCGCGCTGGGGAGGGTCGTCGTGACGAACCGGCCCGCGGACGCGGCGGCGGTCGAGGCGCGCACGAGCGACGGCGCGGGTCTGCTCGCGGGCGGCGGCGTCGCCGTCTCGACGATGTTCTCCGGGGACGCGGCGACGAGCCTGCTCGTCATGAGCCGGGCGCGCGAGGGCCTGGGGCCCGGGCAGATGTTCGTGCACTTCTTCGCGAGCCCGTTCGTCCTCGTGCGCGCCGTGGTCGTCGCGCTCGGCGAGCTGCTCAAGGAGCTGTACCAGGGCTGGCAGCAGGCCGTGCGCGGCGTCGAGCCCCGCGTCTCGCGCCTCGGCTGGTACCCGGTGCTGCGCGCCGTGACGAACGTCGTGCTGCGCGACCTCAACACGACGCTCGTCGCGGAGCAGCTCGTGCGCGGGGCGCCCGTCGTGTGCGTCGACCTCGTGGACTACGACGAGATCGCGCACCACGCCGGGCCGCTGCGGCCGGAGTCGCTGCGCGCGCTCGAGGGCCTGGACCGCGTCGTCGGGCTCTGGGAGCAGGTCGCGGCCGTCGCGCCCCGGCGCTACGACGTCGTCGTGCTCTCGGACCACGGGCAGTCGCTCGGCCCGACGTTCGAGCAGGTCACCGGGCGGGCCTTCCTCGACGAGGTGCGACGCCTCATGGCGCTCGACCCGCCTGGCGACGGCGCTCGTGCGGACGACGACGGCCGCGCGCGGGACGGCGCCGGGTCCGCCCGGGGCGAGGGCCGGCGTCGGGCGACGGCCCCGGACAGCGAGGCGTGGGGCCCTGCCAACACGGCCCTCAACGCGCTGCGTCCCGGGCAGCCGGACGCGCAGGCGGGCCGCATGCTCGTGGGTCCGGACCGCTCGGAGCGCCGCGCCGACGCCGCACCCGCCCTGCCCGAGCTGCCCGAGGTCGCGGTCGTCGGGTCGGGCAACCTCGGGATGGTGTGGTTCCCGCGCGAGCCGCGGCGCCTCACGGGCGACGAGGTCCGCGCCCGGTGGCCCGCGCTGCTCCCGGGGCTCGTCGCGAACCCCGCGGTCGGCGTCGTCGTCGAGCGAGGCCCGCACGGGGAGGTCCGGGCGCACGGCCGGGGCGGCTCGCGCGACCTGCTGACGGGCGAGGTCGTGGGCACCGACCCGGTCGCGCCGTTCGGGTCGCGTGCGGCGGCGGACCTCGTGCGCGTCGCCGGGCTGGAGGACGCCGGGGACCTCGTGCTCGTCTCGAGCGTCGACGAGGTCGGGATGGTGCACGCGTTCGAGGGCCTGGTCGGGTCGCACGGCGGCCTCGGCGGGGCGCAGAACCAGGCGGTGCTGCTGCACCCCGCGCACCTCGCGGTGCCCGACGACGAGCTCGAGGACGTCGACGGCACGCCGATGCTCGTCGGGGCGGAGGCGGTGCACCGCCGGCTCGTCGCGTGGCTCACCGACCTGGGGGTACGGCCGCCGGTGGCCGAGGACGCGTCGGGCCGGGGGAGCGGCGCGTGAGCGTCACCGTGACGTGGCTCGGCCACTCGACCGCGGTCCTCGACCTCGCCGCGACCGCCGGCGGCCCGACGGCGCGGCTCGTGACCGACCCGCTCCTGCACCGGCACGCGGGGATGCTGCGCCGGCGCGGCGAGCAGCCGGCCCCGGTGTGGCGGGGCGGCGACGCCGTCCTGCTGTCCCACCTCCACCACGACCACGCCGAGCTGCGGTCGCTGCGGCTCCTCGGCGACGTGCCGGTCCTCACGGCGCCCGCCAACGCGCGGTGGTTGCGCGGCAAGGGGCTGCGCGGCGTCGGGCTGGGCGACGAGTGGCACGCCGTGGGGCCGGCGGGGGCCGGGGTCGAGACGCGGCTCGTCACCGCGGTGCACGGGCACCGGCCGATGCCGCACCGGCCCAACGCCGCGAACGGTCACCTCGTGCGGACCTCCGGTCCCGACGGCCTGCGCGTGTGGGTGGCGGGCGACACCGAGCACCACCCCGGGATGGCGCACCTCCCGGCGCTCGCGGGCGGCCCGGTGGACGTGGCCCTCGTGCCGGTCGGCGGGTGGGGACCGCGGCTCTCGGGCGGGCACCTGGGCCCGGTGCAGGCCGCGCGGGCGTGCGCCGAGGTCGGGGTGCGGGTCGCGGTACCGGTGCACTGGGGGACGCTGCACGCGCCGGGCGGCCAGCACCTGCCGCGCGGCTGGATGGACCACGCGGGCGCGGCGTTCGAGGCGGCCGCGCAGCGCGAGGCGCCCGGGACGCGAGTCGTCGTGCTGCGGCCCGGCGAGTCGTGGTCCGCGGACGACGACGAGTGAGCCCGCGAGTCGCGGACACGCCGGGGCGGGTTCCGTGATCGAACACGTGTTCGGCTAGAGTTGTGCACAGGGCACGCTCCGGCGGGCTCAGGACGCCGGTCCGGCACGACGGTCCCCAGGTCCGGGGCTCGTCGGCACCGCGTGTCGGTGGCTGCCCGTAACGTCGGGCCACAACGAACAGATGGACGTCGAACCGAAGGTGGACTGACATGCCCGCACCCGCAGACCGCGAGAAGGCGCTCGAGGCAGCCCTCGCCCAGATCGACCGGAGCTTCGGCAAGGGCTCCGTCATGCGCCTCGGCGAGGAAGGCCGCGCCCCCGTCGAGGTCATCCCCACGGGCTCCATCGCGCTGGACATCGCGCTCGGCATCGGGGGCCTGCCGCGCGGGCGCGTCATCGAGGTGTACGGCCCGGAGTCCTCCGGAAAGACGACCGTGGCGCTGCACGCCGTGGCCAGCGCCCAGCGCGCCGGCGGCATCGCGGCGTTCATCGACGCCGAGCACGCCCTCGACCCGGAGTACGCCAAGAAGCTCGGCGTCGACACCGACGCCCTGCTCGTCTCCCAGCCGGACACGGGGGAGCAGGCGCTCGAGATCACGGACATGCTGATCCGCTCGGGCGCGCTCGACATCATCGTCATCGACTCCGTCGCGGCCCTCGTGCCCAAGGCGGAGATCGAGGGCGAGATGGGCGACAGCCACGTCGGTCTCCAGGCCCGCCTCATGTCGCAGGCGCTGCGCAAGATCACCGGTGCGCTCAGCGCGTCCGGTACGACCGCGATCTTCATCAACCAGCTCCGCGAGAAGATCGGCGTGTTCTTCGGCTCTCCCGAGACCACGACCGGTGGCAAGGCGCTGAAGTTCTACGCCTCGGTCCGTCTCGACATCCGCCGCATCGAGACCCTCAAGGAGGGCACCGACGCGGTCGGCAACCGGACCCGCGTGAAGGTCGTCAAGAACAAGATGGCGCCGCCGTTCAAGCAGGCCGAGTTCGACATCCTCTACGGGGTCGGCATCTCCCGCGAGGGTGGCCTCATCGACATGGGCGTGGAGCACGGGTTCGTGCGCAAGTCCGGGTCGTGGTTCACCTACGGCGGCGACCAGCTCGGGCAGGGCAAGGAGAACGCGCGCTCGTTCCTGCGCGACAACCCCGACCTCGCGAACGAGCTCGAGAAGAAGATCAAGGAGAAGCTCGGCGTCGGGGCCAAGGTCGACGCACCGGCCGACCCGGCCGCCGGCGTGACCGTCGCGGCCGACGCCGCCGTGGCCGCTCCGGCCAAGGCGACCGCCGCGGCCGGCAAGGGGAAGAAGTCGCCGTTCTGATCGGCGAGCAGGACGGGGTCGAGGGCGCCGAGCCCGTCGACCCGTCCGCGGAGGACGACGGGCGCCGCTCCGGCCGCAAGGCCGGGCGGCGCCCGCGCCCGTCGCTGCACGAGCTCGTGGAGCGCGGCGAGATCAGCGACGCCGACCTCGCCGAGCGTGCCCGCGAGACCGTCCTGCGCATCCTCACCGCGGCCCCGAAGAGCCGCGCGGAGCTCACGCAGTCGCTCGCGCGCAAGGGCTACCCCGAGCACGTCGTGCTGCCCATCCTCGACCGCTTCGAGGAGGTCGGGCTCGTCGACGACGCGCAGTACGCGGAGATGATCGTCCGCACGCGGCACGCCGAGCGGGGGCTGTCCCGCCGCGCGATCTCGACCGAGCTGCGCCGGCGGGGGATCGACGGCGAGGTCGGCGCGGCCGCGCTCGAACAGGTCGACGACGACTCCGAGGCGGACGCCGCCCTCGCCCTCGCGCGGGCACGTCTCGCCAGGACCCGCGGCCTCGACCGCGACGTGCGCGTGCGACGGACGGTCGGCGCGCTCGCCCGCAAGGGGTACAGCCCCGGGCTGGCCTTCGAGATCGTGCAGCGCGAGCTCGACGCGGAGGAGTGACCGCCCCGCGGACCCGGTCGCGGACCGGCGGGCCGCTCGGCGGCAGCGGCCCGCCGCCCGCCACTGACCGGGCGGGCGACGGGTGCGTCAGCGCGCGGTGGACACGGCCGGCGCCTCGTCCGCGGGACCGCCCGCGACGGCTGTCGGGTTGCCGATCCCCGGGCCGGCAGCCGTGGCGCCCGCGGTGCGCCCGCTGAGGAAGCGTGAGAGCCACTGGGCCAGGGTGGTCAGGGCGTAGTTGATGACGATGAAGATGACCGCGGCCACCGTGAGGGTCTGCAGGGTGTTGCCGAAGGCCGTGCCGAGGATCTGCGCGGCCCGCAGCAGCTCGGGGTACGTGATGATCTGCCCGAGCGCGGTGTCCTTGAGCACGACGACGAGCTGGGACACGAGCGCGGGCAGCATCGCGATGAGCGCCTGCGGGAGCTGGATCGACCGCAGGGTCTGCCCGCGCGTCAGGCCGATCGCCACGCCGGCCTCTCCCTGGCCCTTCGGCAGGTTGCCGACGCCGGAGCGGACGAGCTCGGCGATCACCGAGCCGTTGTAGAGCACGAGGGAGATCACGACCGCGAGGAACGGGGCGTCCGGGACCTTCTGCAGCCCCAGCAGGAGCCAGAAGAAGATCATCATGAGGAGCACCGGCACGGCGCGGAAGAACTCGACGACGACACCGCACGCCCAGCGCAGCGCGCGCACGTGCGAGAGCCGGCCGGAGCCGAAGACCAGCCCGAAGATCACGGCACCGACGATCGCGAACCCGGCGGCGCGCAGCGTGTTCTGGAGGCCCGGCAGGAAGAAGTTCTCCCACGCGTTGGCGGTGAAGACAGGACCCCACTGCTCCCACGAGAGCTGGCCCTTGCGTCCGAGCTCCAGCAGCACGAGCACGGCGATCCCGATCACGATCACGGCGCCGATCACGTTGCCGACGGCGATCGCGCGCCGGGCCCGGGGCCCCGGGGCGTCGAAGAGGACGGACTGACGCGGGGCGCTCATCGGCGGACCGCCAATCGGGTCGAGAGCGAGGTGGTGAGCAGGCCGATCGGGATGACGAGGATCACGTAGCCGATCGCGAAGGTGAGGAAGATCGCGTAGATGTAGTTCGAGTTGAACTCGATCATCGTGCGCATGAGGCTCGACGTCTCCGTCGTGACGCTCGCGGCGGCCGCCACGGTGGAGTTCTTCAGCAGCGCGATGAGGGTGTTGCCGAGGGGGGCGATGGCGCCGCGGAACGCCTGCGGGAGGATGACGAGGCGCGCGGCGGGAGCGAAGGACAGGCCGATCGCCCGCGCCGCCTCGGCCTGGCCGATCGGCACCGTGTTGACGCCCGAGCGGATCGCCTCGCACACGAAGGCGGCGTGGTAGACGGTCAGGCCGATGACCGCGAACCGGAAGAAGTTCGTCGGGAAGTCGGGGGACAGGCTGATCTGCAGCTGGGTCCACACCGCGAGGACCATGAACGTCATGATGATCGTCAGCGGCGTGTTGCGCAGGAGGTTCACGTAGGTCGAGCCGGCCCACCGCAGGCTCGAGACGGGGGAGATCCGCATGAGCGCGAGCGCCGTGCCGAGGATCAGGGAGAAGATCGCAGCCCAGAACGTCAGCTGGATGTTCACCCAGAACGCGCCGAGCACGTCGTAGGTGCTGAGGAGCTCGGTGAACTGGGAGAGGTAGTCACCCACGGTTGGTCATCCTCCGGGAGGGCGTGGTCGTGGACCGACCGGACGAGGCCGGGGAGCGGAGCGCGGCACGCCGCGCTCCGCTCCCCGGCAGAGAGGTCAGGCGCAGGGGTCGACCGTCGGCGGGTTCTCGCTCGCGTTCGGCGTGTACCCGGTGCCCTCGGTGTTCTTGCTGACGAACTCCTCCCAGGAACCGTCCTCGATCATCTTCTCGATCGCGGCGTTGACGTCCTCGCAGACGTCGTTGTCCTGGGGCAGGCCGACGCCGTAGCGCTCGGTCGAGAACGGCGCCCCGACCACCTTCACCTTGCCCTGGTTCTGCGGCTGCGCCGCGAGGCCCGCGAGGATGATGTCGTCGGTCGTGACGGCGTCGACCTGGCCGGCCGTGAGCGCGGTGACGCACTCGGCGTACCCGGGGCGCTCGAGGAGCTGCACGCCCGCGGCGTACTCGTCCTTGATGCGCTGCGCCGACGTCGAGCCCGTGACGGAGCAGAGGTTCTTGCCCTCGAGCGACTCCGGGCCGGTGATGTCGGTGTTGTCCTCGGCGACGAGCAGGTCCTGCCCGGCGACGAAGTACGGCCCCGCGAACGCGACGGTCTCCTTGCGCGTGTCCGTGATGGAGTACGTCGCGAAGATCATGTCGACCTGCCCGGTCTGCAGCATCGTCTCGCGCTGCGCGGACGGGGCCTCGACCCACTCGATCTGGTCCTCGGAGAAGCCGAGCTCGCCCGCCACGTAGGTGGCGACGTCGACGTCGAACCCCGTGTACGACGACCCGTCCTGGAACCCCAGGCCGGGCTGGTCGAACTTGATGCCGATCTTGACCGTCTCGCCGCCGCCGTCGCCGCTGCCCCCGGCGGACTGCTCGGGGTCCGTGGTCGTGCTGTCGTCGCCGACGTCGCCGCTGCTGCACGCTGCGAGCGTGAGCGCGGTGAGAGCGGCCAGCACGGCAGCACCTGCGTGTCGTGTGCGCATCGTTCCTACCCTTCGTGAGTGGTGGTCGTCCGACGACGGTGTGCCTCGTCGGTCGGCCGGGTGTGGGGGGCCGGGCGGCCCGGTCCGTGGTGGTCGGTGCGTGGTGAGGGCCCGGGACCTCAGTGCGTGAGGATCTTGGAGAGGAAGTCCTTGGCCCGCTCGCTCTTCGGCGCGGTGAAGAACTCCTCGGGGTGCGCCTCCTCGACGATCTGGCCGTCCGCCATGAAGACCACGCGGTTCGCGGCCTTCCGGGCGAAGCCCATCTCGTGGGTGACGACGATCATCGTCATGCCCTCCCTGGCGAGGGAGACCATGACGTCCAGGACCTCGTTGATCATCTCGGGGTCGAGCGCCGACGTGGGCTCGTCGAAGAGCATGACCTTGGGCTTCATCGCGAGGGCCCGGGCGATGGCGACGCGCTGCTGCTGGCCGCCCGAGAGCTGCGCCGGCATCTTCTGCGCCTGGTTCTTCACGCCGACCCGGTCGAGGAGGGCCAGGGCGCGCTCCTTCGCGTCCTTGCTCCGCTCGCGCCGCACCTTGACGGGCCCGAGCGTCACGTTGTCGAGGATCGTCTTGTGCGCGAAGAGGTTGAAGGACTGGAAGACCATGCCGACGTCGGAGCGCAGCCGCGCGAGCGCCTTGCCCTCCTGGGGGAGCGGTTCGCCGTCGACGAGGATCTCGCCCGAGTCGATCGTCTCGAGCCGGTTGATCGCCCGGCACAGGGTCGACTTGCCCGAGCCGGAGGGCCCGATGACGACGAGCACCTCGCCGCGCCGGACCGTGAGGTTGATGTCGCGCAGCACGTGGAGCTCGCCGAAGTGCTTGTTCACGTCGCGCAGCTCGACGAGCGGCTCACCGAGGACCTGCTCGGCGGGGAGGGGCTGAGCGTCCTGAGCGCTGCGCTGCGCGTCGGACGGCGAAGGAGTTTCGTCGGCCATTCCTGGACACTATGTCCCTTCTGTTGCACGGTGCCACCTCACCCGGCAACAACCGGGCAACAGTTCAGTAACACGGCACCCGGAGCCGTACCCTGGACGGTGATGTCCACGATCGCCCCCGCCCCCGTCCCGGCCGCCCCCGCACCGCACGCCACCGCCGCTGCGCCGGCCGACGACGCGCACCCCCGCACCTACGTCGTGCGCACCCTCGGGTGCCAGATGAACGTCCACGACTCCGAGCACATGGCGGGGATGCTCGAGCAGGCGGGCTACACGCGGGCGAGCGCGCAGGACGAGGCCGCGAACCGCGCCGACGTCGTCGTCATCAACACGTGCGCCGTGCGCGAGAACGCCGCGACGCGCCTGTACGGCAACCTCGGCCAGCTCGCCTCGGTGAAGGCCGCGCGACCCGGCATGCAGATCGCCGTCGGCGGCTGCCTCGCGCAGAAGGACCGCGGCACCATCGTCGAGAAGGCCCCCTGGGTCGACGTCGTGTTCGGCACCCACAACCTCGACGCCCTGCCCGTCCTGCTCGAGCGTGCGCGCCACAACGAGGCGGCGCAGGTCGAGATCGCCGAGTCGCTGCAGGTGTTCCCCTCGACGCTGCCGACGAAGCGCGAGTCGGTCTACGCGGGGTGGGTGTCCATCAGCGTCGGCTGCAACAACACGTGCACGTTCTGCATCGTGCCGCACCTGCGCGGCAAGGAGCGCGACCGCCGTCCGGGCGAGGTCCTCGCCGAGGTGGGCGCGCTCGTCGAGGCCGGTGCCATCGAGGTGACGCTGCTCGGTCAGAACGTCAACAGCTACGGCGTCGAGTTCGGCGACCGGGGCGCGTTCGCCAAGCTCCTGCGCGCGTGCGGGACGATCGACGGGCTCGAGCGCGTGCGGTTCACGTCGCCGCACCCGGCCGCGTTCACCGACGACGTCATCGCAGCCATGGCCGAGACGCCGAACGTCATGCCCCAGCTCCACATGCCGCTCCAGTCGGGCTCCGACCGCGTGCTGCGCGCGATGCGCCGCTCCTACCGCTCCGAGCGGTTCCTCGGGATCCTCGACCGTGTCCGGGCCGTCATGCCCGACGCCGCGATCACCACCGACATCATCGTGGGCTTCCCCGGCGAGACCGAGGAGGACTTCGCGGAGACGATGCGGGTCGTCGAGGCGTCGCGCTTCTCCTCCGCGTTCATCTTCCAGTACTCGCCGCGCCCCGGGACGCCGGCCGCGACGATGGACGGCCAGCTCGCCAAGGAGGTAGTGCAGGAGCGCTTCGAGCGGCTCCAGGCGCTCCAGGAGCGGATCGCCGGCGAGGAGTCCGCACGCCAGGTGGGCCGGACGATCGACGTCCTCGTCGGCGAGGGCGCAGGGCGCAAGGACGGCGCGACGCACCGCGTGACGGGCCGCGCCCCCGACAACCGCCTCGTGCACCTCGCGCTCCCCGCGGCCGTCGTGGCCGGGGCGCCCGACGACGCCCCCTCCGACGGGACCGGCACGCCCGGGTCCGTCGACCCGCGCCTCGCGGACGACCTCGACGTCCGCCTGCCGCGTCCGGGCGACGTCGTCACCGTCGAGGTCACCCGCTCCGCGCCGCACCACCTCATCGCGGACTCGGCGCTCGCGGGCGGCACGTTCGCCGTGCGCCGCACCCGCTCCGGCGACGCGTGGGCGCGGCGCGAGCGCGCCCGCCTGGGCGGGGGCGACGACGACCACGGCCACGGGCACGGCGGGGGCGCGCCGTCCGGCCCCGTCGTCCTGGGGCTCCCCACGCTCCGCGCCTGAACGTCGGGGTCCAGGACCCGACGGCGGGCGCGCACGACGGCGCCAGGACGTCAGTCGTCCAGGGTCCCCGGTGGGAGCTGGGCGCCGATGGCGTGGAAGAGCTGCACGGCCGTACCCAGCCCGCACGAGACGGTCTGGGCGAGCTGGTCGTCGGTCGCGCCGTGCTCGAGGTCGACGGAGACCTCGGCGTAGAGCGCGAGCCGTCCGCCCTCCTCGCGCACGTAGACCTTGGGCCAGATGCGCTCGCGGTTCCAGTCGTTGACGGTCTGGAGCGTGACGAGGCGCGACTCGACGGGGAGCGTCGTCGACCAGCGGCCGCGGACCTGGAGGATCTCCGACCGGTCGCCGAGCAGCAGGAACCAGAAGCGGTGCCCGTCCCACGTACCCGTGATGTCGCCGTCGTCGTCCACGCGGAAGTGGTAGCCGCGGCGCGTCAGGTGGTCGCCGATGCGCGCCATCGACAGCGCGCGGGGCAGCTCCTCCTCGCGGGGCAGCGAGTCCGGCGCCTTGGGCCGGCGGTTGCCGAACAGACGCGTGAACCAGTTGGTGCGGGCCTGCGTCATGGCGCCTGCCTCGCGGGGTCGGGGTAGAACTCGTCGAGCGCGTCGAAGAACATCGACCCCGTGCTCAGACCGCACTGGAGGAGCTGGTCGAGCTGGTCGTCCGTCACGCCGTGCTCGAGGTCGACCGTGACCTCGGTGAAGACCTGGATCATCCCGTTGTCGCGGACGCGCGTGTACGTCTTGGGCCAGATCCGGTCGGCGTTCCACTCGTTGCAGAACTCGAGGATCTCCTCGAGGCGCTCGAGCGCGAGGTCGCGGTTCCACTGGCCGCGCACCTGGAGGATCTCGTCGTCGTTGCCGAAGAGCAGGAAGTAGAACAGGCGGCCGTGCCACAGCCCGCCGACGTCGCCGTCGGAGTCGACGAAGTAGCTGTACCCGCTGTCGGTGATCCACTCGACGACCCGCGAGAGCGTGAGCGGTGTGGGAGGCCGCAGGACGTCGGTCGCGACCTGACCCAGCTCGCGTGCCAGCAGGTCCTCGACCTGCGACTGCAGGTCGTCCGCCGGCCGGGCCGCGCCGGACCGGCCCCCGTCCTGCGCCCCGCCGGGATTCCCGTCCCGCCGGTCGTCGTCGTCCCGCGCCCCGAAGAACCTCACCTCCCTACCGTACTCGCGCGCGCCCGCGGACGCCGCATCGCGGGCCGGTCGGGAGGCTGCGGCGACGGCGGGGGAGCGGGCACCACTACGGTGGGACGGTGACCGTCCGCGCCGTCGTGCTCCCCGGAACCGCCCTGCTCGTCCCGGGTGCGGCCGGCGCCGCCTCGGTCCTCGGACCGGTGCGCGACGCCGCACTGGCGGCGCTCGCCGACCTCGTGGCGGACCGGCTCGGTGTGGCGGCGGCGCCGGCCGTGGTCGTGGTCGCCCCGGGCGTGGAGGGAACGCGCGGCCCTGCCCGGGCCTCGCTCGCCGCGGCGGGCGTCGCCGACCGGTGGATCGATCCCGCGTGGGCGGCCGCCACGCGACCGCTCGACCGACCCGTCGCCGGGACGGCCGCCTCCGTGGCGCTCCTCGCGCTCGCCGGTGCGGGCTGGACGGGTCCCGTCGACGTCGTCGAGCTCGGTGGCGCGGCGACGCGGCCGGCGGCAGGCACGAGCACGGAGACGAGCTTGGAGACCAGTACGGAGACGAGCTCGGAGACGAGCACAGAGGTGGGTGCGGCGACGGAGACCGCCCTGGACGCCGCACGGGAGCTCGGTGCGGAGCTCGCGCGCGAGGGGGCGCGGCTCGTCGTCGTGCACGACCCGCGTGCGCGCCTGCCGCAGGCCGTGCTCGACGGGTTCGTCGCCGCGGCGGGCGCCGAGGTCGCGCCGGTCGCGCCGGCCGACGAGCCGGACCCCGCCGTGGCGGTCCGGCGGTACGAGGTCCGCGCCCCCGCAGCCGCCGCCCGCCCGGCGGGGCCCGTCGTCAGCCGCTGAGGCCCGTCCCGACGGCGGCCGCCTCGTCGTCGCGCCCGAGGCGGCGCAGCGCCGCGACCATCTCGTTGCCGACCATCGCGCGCGACTCCGCGTCGTGGACGATCGCGAAGCCCTCCATGGCCGACTCGAGCAGCTCCACCGCGTCCGTGTCCTTCCCCGCCGCGCAGCGCGAGCGCCCCGCGAGCCAGAAGGCGTGCGCCGCGTCGCGGACGTCCCCCGCACGGGCGAACTCCTCGGCGACCGACTCCGCGAGCGTCGCCGCCGCGTCGAGGTCGCCCGCGGTCGCGAGGAGGCGGGCACGCGTGTCGTCGAGGTCGCGACGCTCGCGCGCGTCGGCCGCCGCGTCGCGCTCGACGAGCTCGGCGGCCCGCGGCGCCGGTGCGACGTCGCTGCCCTCGCCCGCTGCGGACAGGTCGTCGAGCGTGCGCTCGACCTGGGCCAGGGCGGCGGTCACGTCGCCCCGCCCGGCCTCGAGCCGCGCGTAGGCGCGCACGACCTGCCCGACGAACCGGGGCGCGACACCACCGGCCCGCAGGAGCGCGAGCGCGTGCAGGAACGCGGGCGCGGCGCCCTCGTCGTCGCCCTCGAGCGCGGCGAGCTGCGCCGCCTCGGCGAGCGCGAAGCCGGCGCGGTCGAGGTGGCCGGAGCTCTCCAGGTGCGACGACGCGCGACGCAGGAGGCGTGCCGCCCGGACCGGGTCGTCACCCGCGACGTCGTCGGCGAGCGCGAGCAGGCCGTCGGCGTCGGTGGGCTCGTCGGTGCCCTCCGCCGGGGCTCCGCCGGTGACCGCGGACTCCTCCGGCGCGAGCCCGGCGGGGAGGTCCGACGGACCGCTCGGCGCGCCATCGGCCCCGGCGACGGGCCGTGGCGACGCAGGCGGGGCGTCCAGGGAGAGCACCGCCAGGTCGACGGGGAGCGTGCGCGCGCCGCGCTCCCACGCGGCGCGCAGCCGCTCGGACGCCGCCGTCGTGCCGTTGCGTGCGTCGAAGGACTGCGCGAGGGCGGCAGCCTCACCGCGCACCCACGCGTCGAGCTCGGCGAGCGTCGTGGCGGGCACGTCCCGCAGGGCGAGCGCGGTGTCGCCGTGGTCGGCCCGCAGGACGCCCGTCGCGACGCTCACGCTCGTGAGGAAGCCGAGCCGGTCGCCCGGCGAGTCCGCCTCCGTGAGGAACGCCTGGTGCTCCACGAGCAGGCGCAGCGCGCGCGACGCGTTGCCCGTCCGGGCGAGGAACTCCACGTGACGACCCTTCGGGCCCGTCATCGTCACCCCGGTGTCGAGGTGGCGCAGCCCGCGGCGGTGAGTGCGCGCAGCGGCCTCCGCGTCGCCGACCTCGACGTACGCGAGCTGGAGGTGGGACAGCATGTCGCCGGGCTCGGTGGCGCACGACGGCGATCCCTGGAGCACGCCCTCGAGCAGCCGGATGCCCTCGTCGTGGCGGCCCGTCTCGAAGAGGTACGCCGCGCGGTCGCCCGGCTCGCACGCCTCGCACTGCGAGTAGTCGTCGCGCGGGGTCGCGACCCACGCGCGGTACGCGTCCTCGACGTCCGCACCGCCACGCTCGCGCGCCCACTCGAAGCGCTCCAGGGCGACCGCGTTGGTGCCGTTGCCCGCGAGCGCGTACCGGTGCGCCATGTCGTCGAGCGTGCGCTCGATCTGCGCGGCGGGGACGTCGGGGAACTCCATGAGGTGCCCGACCATCCACTTGAACGACCAGAACAGCGAGTGCGTGTCCTCGGCGTCGAAGTGCTCGGGGTGCTCGTCCCACCAGCGCAGCATCTTGGTGAACGGCAGGTACGCCTTGGTCACCTCGCCGCCCCACACGTACGACTCGACGAGGACGAACAGCGCGTAGGCGCGCGCCGCGTCGGGGCCCTCGGCCTCGACGCGCTCGAGCTCGGCCGCGGCGGCCGTGGAGCGCGCGAGGCCGTAGGGCATGCGGCGGACGTCGTACAGGGCGGCGTTCACCTGGTCCACGGACCGGGTCATCGGTTCTCCTCGTCGGCAGGGGGATCGGGTTCCGTGGCGGGGTCCTGCCCGGCCGCGAGGGCGCGGGCGAGCAGGAGCGACAGGGAGTCGTTCATGAGGGTCGCCTCGACGGGCTGGAGCGCCTTGCCGGACGCGAGCACCGCCGTGACGTAGAGGGAGCGGGCACCCGCGGCGCGCACCTGCGCGTCGGGGCTCGCGAGCAGGTCGCGCACCGTGGCGTTGGCGTCGTTGAGGACCAGGCGGCGGGGGCGGGCCGGGGCGCTGAGGCCCGCGAGGATCTCGCCCCACAGGTCGTCCGTCTCCGCGACGCGGGCAGCCTCGCGCGCGTGGTCGCTCTCGCGGTCGTGCAGGAGCATGGCCGGGAGGGCGTCGGGCTCGTACCGGCGCAGCACGACGTCGCAGTCCTGCTCGGCGAGCGCGGCGTCGACCGACGCGAGCGCGTCGGCGACCTCGAGCTCGCGCAGCGGCTCGACCTCCGTGAGGACGTGCGCGACGTCCGCAGCCGACACGGGCGACAGCCGCCACTGCGGGAACCGCGCCGCGACGCGCTCGAGCAGGTCGGCGTCGTAGACGTAGCCGCCGTTGACGACCGCGAGCCCCTGCGCCGCCGCGACGGGCGCGATGCGCCGGAACTCCTCGACGCTCGCCGTGTACAGCAGGCGCCCGTCGGGGTGGTCCGTCGCGAGGTCCGCCAGCGTCGTGGTCCCGGCCGTCGTCTCGAAGGGCAGCACGCGCGCGGCGACGTCGAGCATCTCGTCGTCGGTGAGCGCGAGCGCGCGCACGGCGAGGTGGTGGGTCTCGAGGAAGCGCCGCGCGAGGACAGAGTCCGTCGCGAGCGTCTCCAGCAGCCACCGGCGCACCTGCGCCCCGAGCGCGTCGCGGGTCGCGAGCAGGACCTCGTCCTCGTACAGCCCCTCGCGCGACGCCGTCGGGCGCAGCACGGACGCGTCCAGCACGCACCGCACGAAGAACGCCCAGGGGGGCAGCAGGTCGTCGACCGCGCTGCCCAGGAGCATGCGCTTGAGGTAGACCCGGTGCCGCGACGTCGTGGTCGGCGCGACCGCGGCCGGGAGCACGTACGCGACGCCCGTCAGGCCGGCGAGCGGCAGGTCGAGGTCGATCCGTGCGAGGGGGGTGAAGCCGAGCGTGCGCTCGGCGTAGCCGGCGAGCGCGGCGTCGCGGGCCGCGGGCGTCGCGTGCGCAGCGCGCCACGGCAGGTCCTCCCCGCTGAGCCGGCGCACCGCGACCGGGGCGCCGCCCCCCGCGCCGTCGTCGCGGCCCTCGCCGGGCCCGCCGTCGAGAGGCGTCTCGACGAGCAGCTCGACCGGCAGGAGCGAGCCGAAGTCCTGGGCGAGCGCGACCACCGACTCCGGGGCGAGCCAGTGCTCGGTGTCCCGCCGCGGGTGCAGCCGGACGACGCTCCCGGGCTCGGCGGGTGCCGCCGGGTCGTCCGGCGCGAGCTCGACGAGCTCGTACCGGCCGTCGGCGCGGCCGCGCCAGCGCACGGGGACGGGCGCGTCGCCCGCCGCCGTGGGGCGCGCGGAGCGCGAGACGAGCTCGATCTCGTCGGCGACCATGAACGCGGACAGGAGCCCGATGCCGAACTGACCGAGGAACTCCTCGCGACCCGTCCCGAGCTCGACGTCGCGCTTGGAGCTGCGCCCGATGGTCGCGAGCAGCTCCTGCGCCTCGTCCCGCGTGAGGCCGACACCCGAGTCGTGCACCTCCAGGCCGCCGTCGGGCAGCGGACGGAGCAGGATCCGCGCCGGCGCCTGCGGTCCCTCGAGCCCGGCGCGCGCGGTGATCGCGTCGACGCCGTTCTGCAGCAGCTCGCGCAGGTAGACGCGCGGGCTCGAGTACAGGTGCCGGGCCAGGAGGTCGACGACGCCCCGCAGGTCGACCTGGAAGGCCGTCGTCGCCTCGCCCGGGGTGCCGCCGCCCGGGGCGGTGCGGCCCGCGGTGGTCTCGTGCGTGCCGGTCACCGCGCGTCGACGTCGGCGCCGCCCTCGGCCACGGTCTGCGCGGCCGTGTCGGGGAAGCGGGCGTCGAGCGCGTCGAAGAACTGCAGGCCCGTGAACAGGCCGCACTCGATGAGCTGGCCGAGCTGGTCGTCCGCGACGCCGAACTCCAGGTCCGTCGCCACCTCGGTGTAGACCGCGAGCTGGTCGTCCTCGACGCGCGCGTAGACCTTCGGCCAGATCTTGTCGCGGTTGAACTCGTTGGCGACGAGCGCGACCTGCGCCTCGGCCGACGCCGGGAGGGTCCGGTTCCACCGGCCGCGGACCTGCAGGATCTCCTGCTTCTCACCCATGAGGAAGAAGAAGAACACCTTCCCGTCCCAGTTGCCGCCCAGGTCCCCGTCCGAGTCGACGAAGTACCGCCACTCGCGGCTCGTGAGGAACGCCTCGACGCGCTCGCGCGTCAGCGGCGCGTTCTGGCTCGTCGGTGCGGCGTCCGGCTTGGTGAAGAAACCCATGTTCTCGAGTCCTTGTCGTCTGAGAGGTCGTCGTGCTGAGGTCGTACGCGGCGGTACGCGCGAGGGCGGACCGACCACGGACACACTACGCATCCCCGCCCACACCCCTCGGGCCGTCGGCCGCCCGGACGGTACCGTTGCGCGGGTGAAAACCCAGCACGACCCCGCCGGCCCGCCCCGGCCCGGCCCGAGCGTCGTCGTCGCCGTCGTCGGCCCGACGGCCACGGGGAAGTCCGACCTCGCTCTCGACCTCGCCGAGCGCCTGTCCGTCCCCGGGGCGCCCGCGGAGATCGTCAACGCCGACGCCTACCAGCTCTACCGCGGCATGGACGTCGGGACCGCGAAGGTCCCCGTCGCCGAGCGCCGCGGCGTGCGCCACCACCTCCTCGACGTGCTCGACCCCGCCGAGGACGCGTCCGTGGCCCGCTACCAGACCGAGGCCCGCCGCGTGCTCGACGAGATCGCCGCGCGGGGCGCGCGTGCCGTCGTCGTGGGCGGCAGCGGGCTGTACGTCCGCGCCCTCCTCGACGACATGCGGTTCCCGGGCACGGACCCCGCCGTGCGGGCGGCGCTCGAGGCGCGCGCGGAGGAGCAGGGCCCGCGCGCGCTGCACGACGAGCTCCTCCGGCGCGACCCCGCGGCGGCCGCGAGCATCGGCCCGGCCAACACCCGCCGGCTCGTCCGGGCGCTCGAGGTCATGGAGCTCACCGGCGAGCCGTTCACGGCGAACCTCCCGCGCCAGGTCTACGTCCGCCCGACCGTGCAGATCGGCCTCGACTGCGACCGGGCCGTGCTCGACGCGCGGGTCGCCGGCCGCGTCGGGCGGATGTGGGAGCAGGGCCTCGTGGCCGAGGTGCGCCGCGTCGAGGCGCACGGCATGGGCCGCACGGCCCGGCGCGCCGTCGGCTACGCGGAGGTGCTCGCCGCGCTCCACGGCGAGACCACGCAGGACGCCGCGCGCGAGGCCGTCACCGCGAACACGCGGCGCCTCGCGCGCAAGCAGATGGGCTGGTTCGGCCGGGACCCGCGCGTCGGGTGGCTCGACGCGCAGTCGCCGACGCGCGTCGAGGACGCTCTCGCGCTCGTCGCCGCGGCGGACGAGCGCGCTGCCGCGCAGGGCACGGACGGGCACGACCCCGCGACCGTGCCGGGCACCGCCGTCGGGCCGGACGAGGCGGACGGCGGCGCGCCCGTGCGCCGTAGTCTGGGCTCATGACGCGCACCCGCTTCACCAAGGGCCACGGGACCCGCAACGACTTCGTGCTCCTCGCCGACACGAAGGGCGAGCTCGACCTCACGCCCGAGCTCGTGCGCGCGCTCGCCGACCGCCGCGGCGGCGTCGGGGGGGACGGCGTCATCCGCCTCGTGCCGACCGCTCTCGTCCCGGAGTCGCGCGACGTGCTCGCGGAGGACCCGCACGCCATCTGGTTCATGGACTACCGCAACGCTGACGGCTCGGTCGCCGAGATGTGCGGCAACGGGGTCCGCGTCTTCGCGGCCTTCGCCGAGCGCCTCGGGCTCGTGAGCTTCGCGGGCGGCACCGAGGTCCCGGTCGGCACGCGCGCGGGCGTCAAGCGCGTGCGCAAGGAGGACGACGGCTGGTTCGCCGTCGACATGGGCCCGTGGTTCCTCCCCGGCGGACGCCCCGCGCTCCAGGACGGCTACGACGCGACCGTCGTCGTGCGGGGCTGGGAGGTCCCGCGCCCGGCGCTCAGCGTCGACCTCGGCAACCCCCACACCGTCCTCGCCGTCGCGCGCGAGGACGTGCTCGAGCGCGCCGACCTCACCGAGGCGCCCGTCGTCGAGCCGCACCCGTCCCACGGGACGAACGTCGAGCTCGTGGTGCCCCTCGGCGAGACGACCGCGGACGACGGCACCGTCGTCGGGCACGTGCGCATGCGCGTGCACGAGCGCGGCGTCGGGGAGACGCCGTCGTGCGGCACGGGCGCGTGCGCGGCGGCGCTCGCGGTCCGCGTGTGGGGCGGTCCCGACGCGCCGGACACCTACCTCGTCGACGTCCCGGGCGGCACGGTGCGCGTGCGGGCGCTCCCGGGCGGCCGCGTCGAGCTCGCAGGTCCCGCGGTGCTCGTCCACGCGGGGGAGATCGACCTCGCCGCGCTCGTCCCGGCGACGCCGCGCCCGGCGGACGACGACGCGCACCACGGCGCGGACGGGCCTGTGACCGACCAGCCCGCCGAGCCGGTCGCGGCGGCGTCCGAGGGCGACCGCGCGCCGGTCTGACCGCCGGCTCAGCGGGGCGCGACGACCTCGAGGACGCGGAACCCCTTCGCGCTCGCGGCGCGCTCGACGACCGCGCCCGGCAGGAGCGGGGGCAGCGCCTCGGCGAGCCAGCGCTGGAGCGAGTCCGAGCCCAGGTTCCGCTGCACCACGAGGTGCGCGCTCGCGCCCGGCGCGAGCCGGGGCAGCCAGTGGAGGAGCATCCCGTGCAGGGCGTCCTTGCCGACCCGGATCGGCGGGTTCGACCACAGCGCGGCGAGCGCGACGTCGGGCACGTCGTCCGGGAGGACGGCCCGGACGTTGTCCAGCCCGAGCCGCTGCGCGTTGCGGCGCACGAGGTCGAGCGCGCGCTCGTTGACGTCGACGGCCCACACGGTCGCCTCCGGCGCCTCGAGGGCCATCGTCAGGGCGACCGGGCCCCAGCCGCAGCCGAGGTCGAGGACGTGGGCGGGTCCGTCGTCGGGCCGGGCCGCGAGGACGTCGTCGAGCGGCGGGGTGGTGCGCAGGAGCACCTGCGTGCCGAGGTCCAGCCGGCCGGGGGAGAAGACGCCCGAGGCTACCTCGACCTCGACGTCGCGGCCCGCGAGCCGCACGGAGATCGTGCGGCGCTCGGCGGCGGACGCGGGCCGGGCGGTGAAGTAGTGGTCCGCCGCGCCGTCGGGCGCGGCGTCGACGGCGGGGTCCTGGTCCTCGGTCACGTCGGCCGATCCTACGCGGGCGCGCCCAGTCGGGAGGCGGCGCGGCGCGCCCGGGCCGCTCGTCGTGCGCTTAACCGCTGGCCTCGGGACGATTTCGCGTGCCACGCTTGTTGTCACACCCGGACGCACGAGCGCCCACCACCGACGGAAGGCGGCACATGAGCCCAACCCCTGCGAACACTCCGAACCCCACCTCGGCTCAGGACGAGCCGACCGGCGCGACGCGGGACATCGCGAGCGACGTCGTGGCGCGGGTGCTCGCTCGGGCCGGGACGGCACGCGCCGAGGGCGGCACGGTCCACACGGAGCACGACGGCGAGCAGCTCGAGCTCGAGGAGCGCAGCGCGCTGCGCCGCGTCGTCGGCCTGTCGACCGAGCTCGAGGACGTCACCGAGGTCGAGTACCGGCAGCTGCGCCTCGAGAAGGTCGTGCTCGTCGGGCTCTGGAGCCCCGGCTCCGACCCGCGCGAGGACGGCGCGCCCACGTCCGCCGAGGAGGCCGAGATCTCGCTGCGCGAGCTCGCCGCCCTCGCGGAGACCGCGGGCTCGCAGGTGCTCGACGGCGTGATCCAGCGCCGCGCGAAGCCCGACCCGGGCACGTACCTGGGCTCCGGCAAGGCCGCGCAGCTCGCCGACGTCGTCGCCGCCAGCGGCGCGGACACGGTCGTGATCGACGGCGAGCTCGCTCCCTCCCAGCGGCGCGCGCTCGAGGACATCGTCAAGGTCAAGGTGATCGACCGGACCGCCCTGATCCTCGACATCTTCGCCCAGCACGCCAAGTCGCGGGAGGGCAAGGCGCAGGTCGAGCTCGCCCAGCTCGAGTACCTCCTCCCGCGCCTGCGCGGCTGGGGCGAGTCGATGTCCCGCCAGGCCGGTGGCCAGGTCGGCGGCGCCGGCGCGGGCATGGGGTCGCGCGGTCCCGGTGAGACGAAGATCGAGCTGGACCGCCGGCGCATCCGCAACCGCATGGCCAAGCTGCGCCGCGAGATCCAGGCGATGGCCCCGGGGCGCGAGACGAAGCGTGCGTCGCGCAAGCGGCACGCCGTGCCGTCCGTCGCGATCGCGGGCTACACGAACGCGGGCAAGTCGAGCCTGCTCAACGCCATCACCGGCGCGGGCGTGCTCGTCGAGAACGCGCTGTTCGCGACGCTCGACCCCACGGTGCGCCGCACGCGCACCGAGGACGGCCGGGTCTACACGCTCGCCGACACCGTCGGGTTCGTGCGCGCGCTGCCGCACCAGCTCGTCGAGGCGTTCCGCTCGACGCTCGAGGAGGTCGGCGACGCCGACCTGCTGCTGCACGTGGTGGACGCCTCGCACCCGGACCCGGAGGGCCAGATCGCGGCGGTGCGCCACGTGCTGGCCGACATCCCGGGCGTCGAGGACGTGCCCGAGGTGATCGTGCTCAACAAGGCGGACCTCGCCGACCCGGAGACGATCGCGCGCATCCGGCTGCGCGAACGCCGCACGGTCGTCGTGTCGGCGCACACGGGCGAGGGGATCGAGCACCTGCGCGAGCTCATCGCGCACGAGCTCCCGCGTCCGGACGTGGAGATCGACGTCGTCGTGCCGTACCACCGGGGCGACCTCGTGCACCGCGTGCACACCGAGGGCGAGATCGACCACGAGGAGCACACGCCCGAGGGCACGCTCCTGCGCGGCCGCGTCGCCCAGGCGCTCGCGACGGAGCTCGTCGGAGCCTCCGCGGCGAGCTGAGCTCCTCCCGCCGGGACCGCCGGCGGACCGGGCGGCCCGACCTCGCGCGGACCTGCCGTCCGACCTCGTGGACGACCCCGTGCGGCCTGCGCCGCGCGGGGTCGTCCCGTCTTCGCCGCGTCCACAGCCCTCGCCCGCGGCGTGGGCGCCCGACCGTAGACTCGTCGCGTGCCCCCCTCCACCCGAACCGCACCCGTGCCCGACCGTCCGGACACGGAGGCGACGGGCCGGGCCGGGGCGGACGCGGCTGCGTCGGCGTCCGGCGACGTGCCCGCCGTCGAGGAGCTCCTCGACCTCGCGGTCACGCGCCTGGGCGGCGCGCGGCGCGACGGCCAGCGGACCATGGCGCGTGCCGTCACGGACGCCATCGAGGGTTCCGAGCACCTCGTGGTCCAGGCCGGGACCGGGACGGGGAAGTCGCTCGGGTACCTCGTGCCGGCCGTGCGCCACGCGGTCGCGACCGACGAGCGCGTCGTCGTCTCGACGGCGACCCTCGCCCTCCAGCGCCAGGTCATCACGCGGGACCTCCCGCTCGTGGCCGACGCCGTCGCGGACCGCCTCCCGCGGCCCGCGTCGATCGCGCTCCTCAAGGGCTGGCACAACTACCTGTGCGTGCACAAGATCGCGGGCGGCTACCCCGCGGACGAGCCCACGCTCTTCGACCTCCCCGGCGAGGCGGCGGGCGCCGCCGACCACCCCGCCGCGCGTGCCGGGACGAGCATGGCGGCCCTCGGCGAGCAGGTCGTGCGCCTGCGGGAGTGGGCCGACGAGACGGCCACGGGCGACCGGGACGACCTCGTCCCCGGCGTGAGCGACAAGGCGTGGCGGCAGGTCTCCGTCACGGCGCTCGAGTGCCTGGGCCAGCGCTGCCCGCTGCTCGCCGAGTGCTTCCCCGAGCGGGCGCGCGCCGCGGCGCGCGAGGCCGACGTCGTCGTGACGAACCACGCGATGCTCGGCATCGCGGCCATGGGGTCGCCCGGGGTGCTGCCCGAGCACGACGTCCTCGTCGTCGACGAGGCGCACGAGCTCGCCGACCGCGTCACGGCCGCCGCGACGGTGGACCTCTCGGTCCCGGCGATCGAGGGCGCGGCGCGCCTCGCCCGCCGCCACGGCGGGGTCACGACGGACGCGCTCGACGCCGCGTCTGCCGCGTTCGGCACGGTCGTCGGGTCGCTGCCCGCCGAGCGCTTCCCGGACGGCCTGCCCGACGCCGCGCGCTCGGCCGTCGCGGCGGTCCGGGACGCCGCGCGCGAGGTGCTCTCCACGCTCAAGCCCGAGACCGGCGTGACCAAGCCGGCCCAGCCGGACACGGGCCTGAAGATGGCGCAGTCGACGATGCTGCAGCTCTTCGAGGTCGCCGAGCGGATGGCGGCCGACCCCACGGGCCACGACGTGCTGTGGTGCTCGCGGCCCGGGGAGGGCGGCTGGTCCGGCGACCGCTTCGGCGACGGCGCGAGCCGCCTGCACGCCGCCCCGCTCGGCGTGGCGGGCCTCATCCGGACCCACCTGCTCGCGGAGCGCACCGGCGTCTTCACGTCCGCGACGCTCGCGCTCGGCGGGAGCTTCGACGCCGTCGCGCGCACCTTCGGGCTCGGCCCCGCGGCGACGGGCGGAGCCGCGGACGCGGGCGACGGCGACGCGCCGCGCTGGCGCGGGCTCGACGTCGGGAGCCCGTTCGACTACCCGCGCCAGGGCATCCTCTACGTCGCGAAGCGCCTGCCGACGCCCGGCCGCGAGGCGTCGACCGAGCACCAGCTCGACGAGATCGCGGCGCTCGTCGAGGCCGCCGGCGGTCGGACCCTCGGCCTGTTCTCCTCGCGGCGCGCCGCGGTGGCCGCGGCGGAGGCGATGCGCGAGCGGCTGGACGTGCCGGTCCTGTGCCAGGGCGACGACCAGCTGCCGACCCTCGTGCGGGAGTTCGCCGAGGACCCGGCGACGTGCTTGTTCGGCACGCTTTCGCTGTGGCAGGGCGTGGACGTGCCCGGGCCGTCGTGCCAGCTCGTGCTCATCGACCGCATCCCGTTCCCGCGCCCGGACGACCCGGTGAGGTCGGCGCGGGCTCGCGCCGTCGAGGCCGCGGGTGGCAACGGGTTCATGCAGGTCTCCGCGACGCACGCGGCCCTCCTGCTCGCCCAGGGTGCCGGGCGGCTCGTGCGGTCCACGGCCGACCGCGGGGTCGTCGCGGTCCTGGACCCGCGGCTCGTGACGGCGCGCTACGGGTCGTTCCTCACGCGGTCCATGCCAGGGTTCTGGCAGACGACCGACCGCGACGTGGCCACCGCTGCGCTCCGCCGCCTCGCCGCCCTAGGCTGAGCCCTTTCCAGCGACTTCACGGAGGCGACATGACGAGCACGTCACCGCAGGGCACCGGCGACGCGACCACGGGCGGTCCGGGAGGGGGAGCGCGGACCACGAAGCTCGCGATCGTCGGCGCCGGTGCCGTCGGCTCGACGCTGGCCTACGCCGCGCTCATGCGCGGCGCGGCGCGCACGGTGGCGCTCCTCGACGTCAACCGCGCGAAGGTCGAGGCCGAGGTCCTCGACCTCCAGCACGGCATCCAGTTCATGCCCATGGCGCGCGTCGAGGGGTCCGACGACGTCGCGGTGTGCGCGGGCGCCGACGTCGTCGTGGTCACGGCCGGCGCCAAGCAGAAGCCGGGCCAGACGCGTCTCGACCTCGCCGAGGGCACGATCGGGCTCATGCGGACGATCCTCCCGGGCCTCGTGGAGGTCGCCCCGGATGCCGTCTACGTCATGGTGACCAACCCGGTCGACATCGTCACGTACGCGGCGCTCAAGTTCTCGGGGCTGCCCCCGACCCAGCTCTTCGGCAGCGGCACCGTGCTCGACTCCTCGCGGCTGCGGTTCCTCGTGGCGCAGCACTGCGGCGTCGCGGTGCAGAACGTGCACGCGTACATCGCGGGGGAGCACGGCGACAGCGAGATCCCGCTCTGGAGCTCCGCGACGATCGGCGGTGCGCCGCTGCTCGAGTGGCAGGGCATCGGCGGTCGGGGACCGCTCACGGGCGACGTGCGCGACGAGATCGCGCGGGAGGTCGTGCAGTCGGCCTACCGGATCATCGAGGGCAAGGGCGCGACCAACTACGCGGTCGGGCTCGCGGGCACCCGGATCATCGAGGCGGTGCTCGCCGACGAGCACCGGGTGCTGCCCGTGTCGACGCTCCTCGACGGCATCTACGGGCTCGAGGACGTCTGCCTGTCGCTCCCGACGCTCGTCGACCGCCGGGGCGCGACGGAGCGCGTCGAGGTCCCGCTCGCGGACGACGAGCTCGCGGGCCTGCGCTCGTCCGCGGAGTCGCTGCGCGCGGTCGCGCGACGCTTCGGGCTCTGAGCCCACGGGCCCGTCGGGCCCGGCACGACGAGAGCCGGGCGGTCGAGGGACCGCCCGGCTCTCGTGCTGTCCGGAGCCTGCCCGCAGGGGCGCCCGGAGCCGCTCGGGGACCGTTCAGAGGCTGCGCAGGACGGAGACGACGCGCCCCAGCACCTGGGCGTCGTCGCCGGGGATCGGGTCGTACGCGGCGTTGTGCGGCATGAGCCAGACGTGGCCGTCGGCGCGCCGCAGGCTCTTCACGGTGGCCTCGCCGTCGATCATCGCGGCCACGATCTCGCCGTTCTCCGCGACCGGCTGGCGCCGCACGACGACCCAGTCGCCGTCGCAGATCGCGGCGTCGATCATCGAGTCGCCCTGCACGCGCAGGAGGAAGAGCTCTCCCTCGCCGACGAGCTGGCGCGGCAGCGGGAAGACGTCCTCCACGACCTGCTCCGCGAGGATCGGGCCACCGGCGGCGATACGGCCGACGACGGGGACGTACGACGGCGCGGGGTGGGCCTCGTCGTACGCCGGCTCGGGGGCCGTGCCAGCTGGCGCGAGCGGGGTCGCGCGGCGGGCGTCGTCGGGCTGGACCACCTCGATGGCGCGCGGACGGTTCGGGTCGCGCCGCAGGAAACCCTTGCGCTCGAGCGTGGTGAGCTGGTGCTTGACGGAGGACGGGCTCGTGAGCCCGACGGCCTCGCCGATCTCGCGCATGCTCGGCGGGTAGCCGCGCTGCTCGACGCACGCGCGGATGGTCTCGAGCACGAGCCGCTGGCGCGGGGTGAGCCCGTCACCCCCTGCCGACCCGTCCGGCAGCTCGCGCACCTCGGCGAGCCCCCGTGCCCTGTCCGTGCCTCGTCCCGCCATGGTCGCTCCGCCCTCGTCCGTCGCGTGCCGCCGGCGCCAGCCGGGCCTGCGGCCTCCCTCCCCGGGGCGTGCGCCCCGGGACCTCGGTCGCTCCTCCGGGTCCGAGCGGACATGTCCGGCGAACCGACCTGAGCCCAGGCTAGGGGAGGATGCGACACGAATCAAACACCTGTTCGAGCATGTCTCGACTCTGTCGGTCGTTCGTGATAGACCTTCGTACAGATGTTCTACGTACAGGTGTTCGACCGCAGCGGGTCGGCGTGGAGATGAGACGGGCACGCGGGTCCGATCGACCGGGGAAGGCGATCGGGCTCGCGGGCCGGGACGGAGGGGACATGGACACGGTGGCGATGGCGACGGCAGCGCCGCCCGCGCTCGGGCGGGGAGTTGCGGCGGAGCGAGGCGTGCGCCCGCAGGCACCGCTGCGGCTCACGCGACGCGGCCGTGCGGTCCTCGTGCTCCTCGTGGCCGTCGTGCTCGTCCTCGCGGCACGCGTCGGCCTGGCCGTCGCGGGCGGGCCCGGGGAGCCGGTCGAGGTCCGGGTCCACGTCGTGAGCACGGGGGAGACCCTGTGGGAGCTTGCCCAGGGAGTCGCGGCCCCGGGCGAGGATCTCCGTGAGGTGGTCAGCGGGCTCGTCGAGCTGAACGGCCTGTCGTCGTCGGGCGTGCAGGCCGGCCAGACGATCCTGCTCCCGGTCGCCGAGCGGTGACGCGGCGCTCGGCCGTGGCCCAGGTCCTGTGACGCAGCACACGGTGCCGACGCGCGACAGGTCGCGACCGAGGGTTGCGCCGCTCCGTTAGGTCCGCCTAAGTTAGTGTCACCTCACACGCCAGCTGGGGGGCTGGGCGGACGAGGCGAGGAGTGTGCGGACAACCGCGACTCCTGTGCACGTCGCCGCGCGCGAGGCGAGTCGCGCGCGAGATGGGGACGGGGGCGTCCCGACGGGGGCGGTCGACTTCGACCGCCCCCGTTCTGCCGTCCACGGTCGGGTGCGCCGTCGGCGTGTTGCACCGCGCGCCCGCGACGACATACGTTCGTCGCGCCGACCTGTCGGCGCGACCCGCGGAGGAGCCCCGCCATGCACTGCCCGTTCTGCCGTCACGCGGACTCCCGCGTCGTCGACTCCCGCACGTCCGACGACGGTGCCTCCATCCGCCGGCGACGCCAGTGCCCGGAGTGCAACCGCCGCTTCACCACGATCGAGACCGCCAGCCTGTCCGTGGTCAAGCGGTCCGGGGTGACCGAGCCCTTCTCGCGCGAGAAGATCGTCAACGGCGTCCGCAAGGCCTGCCAGGGGCGCCCGGTGAACGAGGACGACCTCGCCGTCCTCGCGCAGCGCGTCGAGGAGACCATCCGCGCGAGCGGGAGCGCCGAGCTCGACGCCTACGAGATCGGCCTCGCGATCCTCGGGCCGCTGCGCGAGCTCGACGAGGTCGCCTACCTGCGCTTCGCGAGCGTCTACCAGGCGTTCGACTCGCTCGAGGACTTCGAGAGCGCCATCACGTCGCTGCGTGTCGACCGGGAGGAGCGCGAGGCGGCGGCGGGCCGTGCGGCGGCCGAGGCCGCCGACGACGCCGCGACCGACCGCGAGGCGGCACCACAGGCCTGACGCTCACGAGATTCCGCGCCTCGTGACTCCGGTCCCAGGATGCGGGGCCCCGCAGCCGGAGGCGGCTACAGGTCGCTGGACCGCGACGCCCAGATGTTGATGCCCGTGTCTACGGGGAGGTCGTCGACGGCCGCGAGCTCCTCGGGGGAGAGGTCGGGGGCGTCGAGGGCCGCGAGGTTGTCGTCGAGCTGGCGCGTCGAGCTCGCGCCGAGCAGGACCGACGTGACGCGCTCGTCGCGCAGCGCCCAGCGGATCGCCGTGGACGCGAGCGTCCGTCCGTGGGCGCGCGCGAGCTCGTCGAGGTGGCGCACGCGGTCGAGGTTCTCCTCCGAGAGGAACGCCGGACGCAGCGGCCCGCCGCGCGCCGCGCGCGACCCGTCCGGGACCCCGTGGAGGTAGCGGTCCGTGAGCATGCCCTGGGCGAGCGGGGAGAACGCGACGACGCCGAGCCCTTCGTCGCCCGCGACGTCGAGCACGGTGGCCCCCGCCTCGTCGTGCGGGTCGGGCGCCTCGATCCACCGGTTGAGCATGGAGTAGGAGACCTGCGTGACGACGAGCTCGACCCCGACGTCGGCCGCGACCCGCAGGGCCTCACGCGTGCGCCGGGCGGAGTACGACGAGATGCCGGCGTAGCGGGCGCGCCCCGACCGGACCGCCGTCGCCAGCGCACCGATGGTCTCCTCGAGCGGGGTGGACGGGTCGTAGCGGTGCGAGTAGAAGATGTCGACGTGGTCGAGCCCGAGCCGGCGCAGCGACGCGTCGAGGGACGAGAGCAGGTATTTCCGGGACCCGCCCTCGCCGTAGGGGCCGGGTCCCATGCGGTAGCCCGCCTTGGTGGTCACGACCAGCTCGTCACGCACGGGTCGGAGCTCGCGCGCGAGCAGCCGGCCCAGCGACTCCTCCGCAGCACCCCCGGGCGGTCCGTAGTTGTTCGCGAGGTCGAGGTGCGTCACGCCACGGTCGACGGCGTGCAGCACGATCTCGCGCTGCGTCGAGAAGGGGTCGGCGACGCCGAAGTTCTGCCAGAGCCCGAGCGCGACCTCCGGCAGGCGCAGGCCGCTCCGGCCGAGCGTGCGGTGCGGGAGCTCGGCGCGCGCCGGCGCGGGACCGCCTGTGGCGTGGGGAGGAGCGGGGGAGGCCTGCGGCGTGGGATCGGGCGACACGTCCCGACGCTACCCGACGGCGTTCGCCGCGCGGTCGAGGGCGCTCGCAGCGCGTTCGCCTGCGCCACCGCCCGCAGGGCCGGGACGGCCGGGCCGAGCGGACAAATCAGGTGGCGTCGGACCGCCCGGTGGGGGACGCTGGCGGGGTGCCCGCACCGTCGGGCAGACCGCAGTACCCCACCGAGTTCCCCGTCGACGAGGAGACCGCCATGGCGTCCGACCCGCAGCGACCCGCTGCAGAGACCGCACCGACCGAGGAGGCCAAGGCGAAGTTCCGGGAGGCGCTCGACCGGAAGAACGCCGCGCGCCACCGCACGGCGGACGGCGAGTCGAACACGGGCTCCGTGCACGGCTCGGAGACCGTCGGACCGGTCCAGCGCACCTTCCGCCGCAAGTCCGGCTGAGCAGCACCCCCGACGTCCGGTCGTCCCCTGCGGGGCGGCCGGACGTCGTGCGTCGGGGGGTCTACGGCTCCGCGCGCGCGAAGCGTCGCCCGGTGAGCTCGTGGGCCTCGACCACGACCCACTCCTCGGTCGGGACGTCGACGGTCGGGACGAGCGGGTCCGCACCCTCCCGGACGGGATCCACCTCGTGCTCGGTGCGCAGGCGGTGGGCGGTGCCGCGCGCGACGACGCTCCACGCCCCGTCGTCGTCGACGTGGTCCCACTCCAGGGCGACCCGCTCGTTGATCGCGAGCGTCGCGAGCTTCGTGCCCGGGACCGTGCGGAACGCGAGCGTGCGCTCGTGCGCCCGCACGGTGACGGGGTAGATGTCCGGCTCGCCCCGCACGCTCACGGCGAGGCGTGCGACGTGGGTCCCCTCCACGAGGTCCCACGACGCGTCGGCGTCGAGGATCTGCGGCGCGTCGTGCAAGTATCCGGTCATGCTTCATCGTGGCACCGGCGCGCGAGCGGCGCTCAGCGGCGAAGGTCACGGCCGCCGAGGACCTTCGCCGCGTGCGGACGGGCCGCGCGCGGCGAAGGGTCCCGGGGTGCGGGGCTCCGTCAGTCGAGGATGCGCAGGGCGATCGTCTGCTCCATCGCGGCCAGCGCCTCGATGACGGCGGGCTCCACGCGCGAGCCGACGTCGGTGACGACGTAGCCGATCTCGCCGCGCGTGGCGAGGAGCTGGCCCTCGATGTTCGTCCCGTGCTCGGCGAGGGTCGCGTTGACGGCGGCGAGGACGCCGGGGGTGTTGCGGTGCAGGTGCGTGATGCGCGTGATGCCCGTCGTCTGCTCGAGCGCGAGGTTCGGCACGTTGACGCTGAGCGTCGTGGAGCCGGTGGTGAGGTAGTCGCGCAGCTTGGCGGACACGAACTGCCCGATCGCCTCCTGCGCCTCCTCCGTCGAGCCGCCGATGTGCGGCGTGAGGATGACGTTCGGCAGGCCGCGCAGCTCGGAGTCGAACGCGTCGCCCTTGCGCTTGGGCTCGTGCGGGAAGACGTCGACCGCGGCACCGGCCACACGGCCCTCGACGATCGCCTCGCGCAGCGCGCCGTAGTCCACCACGAAGCCGCGCGACAGGTTGAGGAAGATCGAGCCCGGGCGCATGCGGGCGAACTGCTTGGCGCCGAACAGCCCGGCGTTGCCCTGGCGCCCGTCGACGTGGAGCGTGACGACGTCGGCCTGCTCGAGCAGCTCGTCGAGCGTGTCCATGCGGCGCGCGTTGCCGAGCGCGAGCTTCTCCGCCGTGTCGTAGAACACGACCGACATGCCGAGGTTCTCGGCGACCACCGAGAGCTGCGTGCCGATGTTGCCGTAGCCGACGATGCCGAGCGTGCGGCCACGGACCTCGTGGGCGCCCTCGGCCGACTTGTCCCAGCGACCCTCGTGCAGCGCGCGGTCGCGCTCGGTGAGGCGGCGCGTGAGCGCGATGATCTCGGCGAGCGCGAGCTCCACGACGGAGCGCGTGTTCTGGAACGGCGCGTTGAACACGGCGACGCCCTGCGTCGCGGCCGAGCGCAGGTCGATCTGGTTCGTGCCGATGCAGAACGCGCCGAGCGCCACCAGGTCGGGAGCGTTCTCGAGCACGTTCGCCGTGACGTTCGTCTTGGACCGGATGCCGAGCAGGTGGACGCCGTCGAGCGCCTCGATCAGCTCGGACTCGTCGAGGGCCCCGGTGCGGACGGTGACGTCGATGCCCGCGGCCTCGAGGTTCGAGGCGGCGAGGGGGTGCAGGTTTTCGAGGAGGAGGGCGCGTAGCACGTCCCCATGGTGCGCCCGTCCCGCGGTCCGGACCAAACGGGTCTTGACCCTCGGGACGAGGTGACCCCGCGCCCGGACCCGACCGCTCTCAGGCTCCGGCGCCCCGTGCGTCGTCCGACGGCGCGGGGGCGACCCCGGCGGGCAGCGCGCGCGTGTGCACGACGACGAGCCGCTGGGTCGGCCGCGTCATGGCGACGTACAGGTCGGACGGGCCCGACGGCCCGGTCGCGACGTCGGCGGGCTCGACCAGCACGACGGCGTCGAACTCCAGCCCCTTGACCTGCACCGGGTCGAGCACGACGACCGGGTCCTCGCCGCCCGCGTCGGCGAGCCCGAGCGCGGCCCGCAGCGCGGGGACCGCGGGCGCGGCCGCGACGACGGCGACGCGGCCGGACTCCGCGGCGACGAACTCGGCGCGCGCGGCCTCGGCCTCGGCCCGGACACGTGCCTCCAGCGCGCCCGGTGCCACCTCGACCACGCGCAGGGCGTCCTCGACGTCGCGCGCGGACGTGAGCGGCGAGACCGGGAGGCCGGCCGCGACGGCCGCGCGTCGGGCCGCGTCCGCGACGGAGGCCGGGGTGCGGTAGTTGACCGTGAGCTCGGCGAGCCGCCACGCGTCGCGGAAGACCGGGTCGAGCATGCCCTTCCACGACCGGGCGCCCGCGAGCGAGGACGTCTGGGCGACGTCGCCGACCACCGTGAACGACCGCGTCGGGCACCGGCGCACGAGCATGCGCCACGCCATGGCGGACAGCTCCTGCGCCTCGTCGACCACGACGTGGCCGTAGGTCCACGTGCGGTCCTGCGCGGCGCGCTCGGCGGTGGTCAGGCGCGGGCCGCTCGCGGCGAACCGCTCGGCGAGCACGTCGGCGCCGACGATCCCGCCGCCCGCACCGGACGACTCGAGCACCTGCCGCGCGTACTCGAGGTCCTGCGCGCGCTGCGCCGCGCGCGCGGCGGCCTCGGCCCGCTCCGCCTGGTCGTCCTCGCCGAGGAGCTCCGCCGCCTCGTCGAGGAGCGGCACGTCCGCGGGGGTCCACGGCGCGCCCTTCGCCCGCTCGAGGAGCCGTCGGTCCTCGGGGGAGAGCTCGGGCGCGGCCTCGGCGAGCCGGTGCGGCTTGGTCCACAGGTCCTCGACGAGGCGCTCGGGCGTGAGCGGCAGCCAGGCCAGGTTGAGCGCGACGCGCACGTCGCGGTGGGAGCGCAGGTCCTCCAGCGCGAGCGCGCGGTCCTCGCCGACGAGCGGCTCGCCGAGCTGGCGCCCGTACTGCTCGACGAGGCGCGACAGCATCTCGCGGACGAACGTGACCCGCGCGAGGTTGTGCGGCTTGTGGGTGCGCCGCGCCTTCGCGATGGCGTCGCGCACGTCGCGGCGGCGGATGACGAGGTCGTGGCCGTCGAGCCGGACCGGCACGTCGGCCGCGGGCACGCGCTCGCGGGCGCGCACGGCCCGGCGCACCGCACGGGCCATGACCGCCCGGCCCTTGACCCGCGCGACGCGCGGGTCCTCCTCGCCGTCGGCGACGACGCCGGGCAGGAGGTCGGCGATGGTCGTACTCACGACGCCGGTCTCGCCGAGCGACGGCAGCACCTGGTCGATGTAGCGCAGGAACGAGAGGCTGGGGCCGACGAGCAGGACGCCCGAGCGCTCCAGCAGCCGTCGGTGCGCGTACAGCAGGTAGGCCGCGCGGTGCAGCGCGACCGCCGTCTTGCCCGTGCCGGGCCCGCCCTGGACGACGAGCGCTCCCGCGAGCTCGGAGCGGATGATCGCGTCCTGCTCCGACTGGATCGTGGCGACGATGTCGCCCATGCGTCCCGTACGGCCCGCGGCCATCGCGGCGAGCAGCGCGCCCTCGCCCGAGAGCGTCGTGCCCGTCACGGCCTCCGGGGCGTCGAGGTCGAGGAGCTCGTCCTCGAGCCCCGTCACGGCACGACCGCGCGTCACGAGGTGCCGACGGCGCACGACGCCGTCCGGGTGGGCCGCCGTCGCGCGGTAGAACGCCTGGGCGGCGGGCGCGCGCCAGTCCGTGAGGAGGCTCGAGTGCTCTTCGTCGGTGAGGCCGATGCGCCCGACGTAGCGCAGGGTGCCGTCGTCGAGGTCGAGGCGGCCGAACGCGAGGCGGTCCTCGACCGCGTCGAGCTGCGCGACACGGTCCTCGTACAGCGTCGCGAACGCGTCGCGCTCGCTGCGGTTCTGCGGCGAGCCCGACGGGCCGGACCGTCGGACCTCGTCGAGGCGTGCCCGGGCGGCCGCCCGCAGCTCGTCGAGGCGCGCGTAGAGGGTGTCCACGACCTCCTGCTCGAGCCGGAGCTCGTCGTTGCGTCCCACGCTGTCCCTTCCTCGACCGGCGCCGCGCCGCCCGCGCGGCCGTCCATTATGGCGTACGACGGCCGTCCCGGGGACCGGCGACCGGCGCGTCCCGGCGCCGTGACCGGGCCGGACGCGGGCCTGCGGCTAGGATCGTGGCCCATGGCGACCAGAGGGGAGCGGGCGTCGTGACCGGGAGCGAGCAGCGGGCCCCGGGCCGACCCTCCGCGCGCGGCGACGACGCCGCCGGACCGGACCAGGCGCACCCGGGGCGCGCCGTGCTGGCCCCGACGGACGAGCTCCGGATCCTGCTCGTGGAGGACGACGACGGGGACGCGATCCTCGTCGAGGAGCTGCTGGCCGACGGCAACCTCAAGGTCGAGCTGCACCGCGCGACGACCCTGGACGGCGCCCTCGAGATGGTCGTCTCCCACGACGTCGACTGCGTGCTGCTGGACCTGGGTCTGCCCGACTCCGTAGGCCTGTCCGCCGTCGAGCGCGTGCGCGCGGGGTCGCGGCCGCCGGCGCTCGTCGTCCTGACCGGCCACTCGGGCATCGACCTCGGCGTGCAGGCGGTCGCCGCGGGCGCCGACGACTACCTCGTCAAGGGGGAGGTCGACGGCGACCTCCTGGGGCGGTCCGTGCGCTACGCGGTCCAGCGCCGCATGTCCGTCGAGCAGCAGCGCGCGCTGTACCGCAGCGAGGTCCGTGCGGCCGAGACGGCGCGCCTCGAGCGCGCGCTCCTGCCGACCCCGCTCGTGCAGGACGACCGCCTCGACGTCATGGTCGGCTACGTGCCGGGCGGCAACGGCCTGCTGGGCGGCGACTTCTTCGACGCGGTCGAGCGCCCGGACGGGACGGTCCTGTGCGTCATCGGGGACGTCGCGGGGCACGGCCCGGACGAGGCCGCGCTCGGCGCGACGCTGCGCACGGCCTGGCGCACCATCGTCCTCAGCGAGACCCAGCCGGAGGCCATCCTGCCGCTGCTCGAGCGCGTGCTCGTCCCCGAGCGCGCGCGCCCGGAGGTGTTCGTCACGCTCTGCCAGGTCGTCGTCTCCGCGGACCGCCGCAGCGCCGAGGTCTACCTCGCGGGCCACCTCGCGCCGCTGCTGCTGCGCGACACGGCGTCGGAGATCACGCCGACGTCGCGCGGCCGCGCCTTGGGCATCCCGGTCGCGGGCGGCTGGACGTCGCAGCCGGTCGAGCTCGGCGAGCGCTGGGCCCTCATGCTCTACACCGACGGCCTCGTCGAGGCGACCGTCGCGGGAGCCGGGGCGGGCGACGCGCGGACCCGCCCCGAGCGCGTCGGGGTCGACGGCCTGCGCCGCGCCGTCGACAGCGCCCTGGAGCAGGGCGTCGAGGGCGTCGTCGAGCGCGTCTTCCGTCGCGTGCGCGACCTCCACGGCGGCCCCCTCGCGGACGACGCGGCCCTCCTCGTGCTCGGGTGGGACGGCGAGGGCACCTCCCCGGGCGAGCGGTCGGCCACCCTCGCCGACTCGGACGAGTGGGCCCGGTGAGCGCCGCCGGCGACCGCAGGCGCGCGGGCGAGCGTCGTGCCCCGACGCTGCGTCGGCGGCTCGGCTGGGCGCTCGTCGTCGCCGGGGTGATCCTCCTCGGCGTGCTCGCGACGTCCGCGATCGCGCTGTCGCGCGTCCTCACCCTCCAGACCGACGTGACCGGGCCGTTCTTCGACGCGGTGAGCGAGGCGGACGGCGCGTACGTCGGCCTGCTCGACGCCGAGGTCGCGGTGCGCGCCTACGTCGCCACGGGCGACGCGACGGCGCTCGAGGCCTACACGCGCGCGGTGGGCGTCGACGCCGAGGGCGTCGTCCCCGACGCCGCGCTCGTCGACCGCCTCGGCCTCGACGACGAGCTCGCCGGGACGCTCACCCAGGCCGAGTCCTCGGTGCGCGCCTGGGTCTCCGACGCGGCCGAGCCCGCCATCGCGACCACCGAGGCCCAGGGCCCCGGGCGCGTGCGCGCCGTCGACCAGGCGCGCGGCGCCGAGCTCTTCGCGGCGGCGCGCGCCGACACCGCGCAGTACGTCGACCAGCTGCGCGACGAGCGCGTCGAACGCCTCGACGCGCTCGACCGGTGGAGCCGCGCCCTGTTCGGGAGCGTCCTCGTCCTCGTCGGCTCGGCGCTCGCGGTCGGCATCATCCTGTGGGTCTGCCTCAAGCGCTGGGTCACCGAACCCATGGCCGAGCTCGCGCACCGCGTGCGGCGCGTGAGCTCCGGGAGCCTCGACGAGCCGGTCGTCACGTCCGGGCCCGCCGAGATCGCGGACCTCGCGCAGGACGTCGAGCACATGCGCGTCGAGCTCGTCAGCCAGGTCGCGGAGATCAAGGCGTCGCACGAGGACGCGGCGCGCTCGCACGAGCTGCTCGCCGAGCAGGCGCGCGAGCTGGAACGCTCGAACCGCGACCTGGAGCAGTTCGCGTACGTCGCCTCGCACGACCTCCAGGAGCCGCTGCGCAAGGTCGCGAGCTTCACGCAGCTCCTCAAGAAGCGCTACGGGGGCGAGCTCGACGACCGCGCCGACCAGTACATCGACTTCGCGGTCGACGGCGCGAAGCGGATGCAGCGCCTCATCCAGGACCTGCTCGGGTTCTCCCGCGTCGGCCGGACGGGCACCGAGCGCGTCGACGTCGACCTCGAGGACGAGCTCCGGGGCGTGCTCGAGGACTTCTCCGAGAAGATCGCGGAGTCCGGGGCGCGCGTCACTCACGACCCGCTCCCCGTCGTCGTGGGAGAGCAGGCGCTCCTGCACCAGCTCCTCGCGAACCTCGTCGGCAACGCGCTGAAGTTCCGCCACCCCGACCGGGCGCCCGCCGTGCACGTGGGCGTGCTCGCGCGCGACACCCACTGGGAGCTGTCGGTCGAGGACAACGGGATCGGCATCGACGCGCAGTACGCCGACCGCGTGTTCGTCATCTTCCAGCGCCTGCACGCCAAGGACGTGTACGAGGGCACGGGCATCGGCCTCGCGCTGTGCAAGCGCATCGTCGAGTATCACGGCGGGCGCATCTGGATCGAGCCGCGCGAGGGCGGCACGACCATCCGCTTCACGCTCGCCCACGCCTACGTCCAGGCGCAGGTCGGCTACGCTCGCTCCGACCCCGGCGGCGCCGGTCCGGACGCTCCGGCCCCCGCGCGCCCCGACGACGAGGAGAGCCCCGCATGAGCCACGGCAGCAAGCCGATCGACGTCCTCCTGGTGGAGGACGACCCGGGCGACGTGCTCATGACCCGTGAGGCGTTCGAGGACCACAAGGTCACCAACCGCCTCTCGGTGGTGTCCGACGGCGTGAGCGCGCTGCAGTTCCTGCGCAAGGAGGGCGAGCACGCGGGCGCCCCGACGCCCGACCTCATCCTCCTCGACCTCAACCTGCCCCGGATGGACGGGCGCGAGGTCCTGGCCGAGCTCAAGGCCGACGACGCGCTGCGCAAGATCCCCGTCGTCGTGCTCACGACGTCGGAGGCCGAGGAGGACGTGGTGCGCAGCTACTCGCTGCACGCCAACGCCTACGTGACCAAGCCCGTCGACTTCGACCGCTTCATCGACGTCGTCCGGCAGATCGACGACTTCTTCGTCTCCGTGGTGCGGCTCCCCGGTCGCTGACCGCCGCCACCGCCCGGCCGGGAATGATCCCCGGCCCGGGTCGCGTTACCTCGTCAGGCCCGCAGCGCGCCACCGGCGGCGCACGGGCGAAGGACGTGACGAGGAGGATGCATGCTGGACCCTCGCGGGATCTACGAGCTCGACGAGCAGGCCGTGGCGCGCCTGTGGCCCACGCCGCCCGAGGCGGGCTCCGGGCCGGTGCTGCTGCACGCGGTCGCGGGGTTCGTCGACGCGGGCAGCGCGGGAGAGGTGGCCGTCGACCACCTGCTGGAGATCGGTGAGGTCACCCGCCTGGTGACGTTCGACGCCGACCAGCTCATCGACTACCGCTCGAAGCGGGCCACGATGACCTTCAGCACGGACCGCTGGTCCGACTACGACGAGCCGTACCTCGTCGTCGACCACGTGCGCGACGCCGAGGGCACCGGCTTCCTGCTGCTGCACGGCGCCGAGCCGGACGTCCAGTGGGAGCGCGTGGTCGCCGCGGTGCGCGACGTCGTCGAGCGCCTGGGCGTCTCGCTCGTCGTGGGCTTCCACGGCATCCCGATGGGCATCCCGCACACGCGGCCGCTCTCGGTGACGGCGCACGCCACGCGCCCCGAGCTGCTCGGCGAGCACACGTCGTGGTTCGGGACGGTCAAGGTCCCGGCGAGCCTCGCCGCGCTGCTCGAGCTGCGGCTCGGGCGCGCGGGCCACGACGCCGTCGGCTACACCGTGCACGTGCCGCACTACCTCGCCCAGTCGTCGTACCCGCCCGCGGCGGTCGTCGCGCTCGAGCACGTCCAGCGCGTGACGGGTCTCGACCTCGCCACGGGCGGCCTCGCGGACGCGGTCCAGGACGCGAAGACCGAGGTCGAGCGCCAGGTGCGCGACTCCGAGGAGGTCGCGGCGGTGGTCCGGGCGCTCGAGGAGCAGTACGACGCCTTCGCCCGCTCGGTCGGGCGCACGAGCCTGCTCGCCGAGTCGGCGCCGATCCCCACGGCCGACGAGCTCGGCGCGGAGTTCGAGCGCTTCCTCGCGCAGCAGTCGGGGGAGTGACCGCGCCCGCTGCAGAGCCGGGGACTATGTGCCGAAAAATCGGCACGAGAGGGCCCGTTCTCCATGGCGGACCTGACGTGGTCCATGCCACACTGTGACCCGTTGCAGTGACGTACTTGCGCACGACCCGGTACAGGGCCGGAACGTGGGTCCGCCCGGCGGGGCGGTCCGACGTCGGGCCTCGCCGGCCGCACACGGCCGGGATGCCGGCGAAGGACGTGGGACATGGCATTGCGGCGCACGGGGGTGGACGAAGGGTCCGCCTGCTGATGTCCCCGGATGGACAGAAGGTCAGAGGAACAGCATGGCGCAGGGTTCTGTGAAGTGGTTCAACGCCGAGAAGGGCTACGGCTTCATCGCGCAGGACGGCGGCGGTGCCGACGTCTTCGTGCACTACTCGGCGATCGAGTCGAACGGGTACCGCACGCTCGACGAGGCGCAGCGGGTCGAGTTCGAGATCACCCAGGGGCCGAAGGGCCCGCAGGCGGAGAAGGTCCGCCCGCTCTGACGTCCACGACGTCCTGCGGTCGGTTCGCCCGGTCGTAGCAGCAGCGCAGGAGCCGCGTCCCCTCCCGGGGGCGCGGCTCCTGGCGTGTCAGCCCTCGCGCGGCGCCCGCGCGTGCTCGTCGGTCGCCGGCCGCGCGGTCGTGGCGTCGCCGGGAGCGGGTCCCTCGAACGTGGGGTCGGCGGACCCGGGGTCCGCGGGCGTGGGGTCCAGGAGGGGCGCCGCCGGGCCGACGAAGGTCCGCAGCTCGCCCCCCACGAGGACGCGCGCCGGCACGGCCAGCGAGCGCACGGCGCGCGCGAGGCCCGGGCCGGCCAGGCCGGGGCCGGCGCCTCCCGGCGCGACCGCGGCGAGCACCACGTTCCCGTACCGGCGGCCCTTGAGCTGTGCGGGCTCGGCGATCGCCGCGACGCGCCCCTCCTCCAGGGCGCCGGCGCCCGTGCCCTCCCCGAACGCGGCCGCGAGCGTCGTCAGCTCGCGCCGCACCGACGCGAGGGGCGGCCGGTCCGCGCAGTTGACCAGGTAGACGCCCCCCGGTCGCAGGACGCGCCGCACCTCCTCGGCCATGCCGAGGGTCACGAGGTGGTCGGGCGTGCGGTCGCCGTGGAAGACGTCCCGGACCACGACGTCGAACGACGCGTCGGCGAGCCCCTCCACCGCGTGCCGGGCGTCGTCGGGCCGCAGCCGCAGCCGCGGGGAGCGCGGCAGGTCGAACCAGGCGCGCACGAGCTCCAGGAGGCGCGCGTCGAGGTCGACCC
Organism: Cellulosimicrobium sp. XJ-DQ-B-000; assembly: GCF_031119065.1. Lineage (NCBI taxonomy): Bacteria > Bacillati > Actinomycetota > Actinomycetes > Micrococcales > Promicromonosporaceae > Cellulosimicrobium > Cellulosimicrobium sp. XJ-DQ-B-000. Next base: position 78,035 of record NZ_JAVHYN010000001.1, on the reverse strand, counting down.
CGAGCTGCGTCGAGCCGGGGCGGGTGTGCTCCACCCAGCGCGGCAGGCTGCACCCGGCGGCCCCGAGGTGCAGCGCACGCACGGGTCCAGGGTGGAGCTCGTCGACCACCGCGGCCATCTGCTGCATGTACTCGAACGCGAGCATCCCGGGGTCGTCCAGGTCGAGGTACGAGCTCGGCACCCCGTTGACGTAGAGGGTGACCGCCGACGGGCGGTCGGGGTCGCGCTCGACGCGCGCGGTGCCCGTCGTGGTCGCGACGGGCTCGTCCGGGAGGTCGGACGCCGCAGGCCCACCACGCGCGGGGCCCCGACGCCGGGGCGGTGTGGGTGGTGCGGAGGACCCTGGAGGGCGTCGGGAGGTACGGCGAGCCATGTGCCCACGGTACGGGCTGTCGGCGTCCGGCACGTTGACAGGATCGAACAGGTGTTCGATAGTGGAGCAGGAGGTGCGCGATGTCGAACGAAGCAGGCGCGAGGGCGCAGGTCGTGGTTCCCGCCGAGGTCCGGCGGCTGCTCGCCCGCGCGGACGCGGAGCTCGTCGCGGCGGCGCTCGCGCAGGACGCGGGGGAGCGGTTCGTCCACGCCCACCTCGGCGCGCTGCGGGCAGCCGCCGCGGTCGTCGCGCTCCGTGCGCGCCCCGTGCGCCGTGGGCGCGCCCGCTCGGTGTGGGAGCAGCTCGCGGACGCCGAGCCCGCGCTCGCCGCGTGGTCGGTGTACTTCGCGAGCGGCGCGCGCGTCCGCGCCGCCGTGGACGCCGGGCGGTTCGACGAGGTCGACCCGCGTCGCGCCGACGAGCTCGTCGCGTGCGCCGAGGACTTCCGCGACGAGGTCGCGATGCTGGTCGACCCGGACGCCGGCTTCGTCCGGCTCCCCGGGCTGCGTACGGTGGCGTCGTGACGACCCGGCCGGTCGGCCCGCGGGCACGGTGAGCACCCGATGAGCCGGGGTCCTCGTGCCGTCGTCCGCCGGGACTGGGGCGACGACGAGAGCGGCTGCTCGATCCTGCACGTCGACATGGACGCGTTCTTCGCCTCGGTCGAGCTCGCGCGGCGTCCCCAGCTCGTCGGGCGACCGGTCATCGTCGGCGCTGCCGAGCGGGGAGTCGTCCTGGCTGCCACCTACGAGGCGCGCGCGTTCGGCGTCCATTCGGCGATGCCCATGACGACCGCACGCCGGCTGTGCCCGCAGGCGGTCGTCGTGCCGCCGGACCACACGCGGTACCACGAGGTCTCGCGCTCGGTCATGGCCGCGCTCGGCGAGATCACCGCGCTCGTGGAGCAGGTGAGCGTCGACGAGGCGTTCCTCGACGTCAGCGGCGCGCGGCGCCGCCTCGGGCCGCCCACGCGGATCGCGGCCGCGCTGCGGCGTCGGGTCCAGGCGGACCACGGGATCACGTGCTCGGTCGGGATCGCGACCACGAAGTTCGTCGCGAAGCTCGCGTCCACGCACGCCAAGCCCGACGGCATGCTGCTCGTGCCCGCCGCGGCGACGGTGCCGTTCCTGCGCACCCTGCCGGTCGGGGCGCTGTGGGGCGTGGGCGAGCGCACGGAGGCCGTCCTCGCGCAGTGGGGCATCCGGACGGTGGCCGAGCTCGCCGACACCGACGTCGCGTCCCTGCAGACGGCGGTCGGCAAGGTGTCCGGGGCGCACCTGCACGACCTCGCGTGGGGTCGTGACCCGCGCCCCGTCCAGCCGGAGCGCTCGGAGCGGAGCGTCGGCGCGGAGACGACGTTCGAGCACGACCTGCGTGACCTCGCCGCCGTGCAGGCGCGCGTGCTCGAGCTCGCCGACCGGTGCGCCGGGCGGCTCCGGCACCAGGGCCTCGTCGCCCGCACGGTGAGCGTGAAGGTCCGCACGAGCGACTTCCGGACGGTCACGCGCGCCCGCACGCTCGGCGCCCCGACGGACGTCGCGCGCGAGATCTACCTCGTCGCGCGCGAGCTCGTCGCGGGGGTGGACCTGCGAGGGCTCGCGGTCCGGCTCGTGGGGGTGCGTGCGGAAGGTCTCGAGCCGCGCGCGGAGGCCGTCGTCCAGCCCACGCTCGAGGAGGCCGTGGTGGGGACGAACGCCGTCCGACGGCGCGCGGAGGAGGCCGTCGACGCCGTCCGCGGCCGTTTCGGGGTGAGATCCATCGCGATGGGGCCCGCCCGGGCCCGCTCGACTACCACCCCCGCGGATGTCGATCTATCCTGAGGGTGTCACACGACCACCGTGGAGAATCGGGGTGCTCATGCCTCTGTCTGAGTACGAGCAGCGGGTCTTGGAGCAGATGGAGCGCGCGCTCACCTCGGACGATCCGCGGTTGGCGAACACGCTCCAGGCCCCTCGACGTCGCTCTGCGCTGCGCTACGTCCTGGCCGGTGTCGGCGTCGTGGGAGGGCTGCTCCTGCTGGTGCTGGGCGCCGCGCTCTCGCAGACCTGGCTCGGCGTCATCGGCTTCGTCCTCATGTTCGCCGGCGTCGTGCTGGTCTTCCAGGCACCGCGCGCCTCCCGCAAGGGACCGGTCGGCACCGTCGAGGCCGACGGCACCGTCCGGCCGGCCGCAGCGAGCAGGACCTCGCGCAAGTCGTTCCTCAGCCGACTCGAAGAGCGCTGGGACCGTCGGCGCGAGCAGGACGGTCGCTGAGCGACCTCTCGATCCCCTCGACGGCGGCGTCGACGAGCGCCTGGAGACGCTCCGGGGTGACCGTCTCGCGCGGACGCGGGGCGTAGCGCTCCGCCTCGAGCGCCGCCGCGAGGGCCGTGAGCGCCTCGGCCAGGTCCTCGTCCCCGGCATCGGTCCCGCGTCGCGCCTGCAGGGTCGCGACGACGACGGCGGGCACGCGGCGCGGCGTCGTGGACGACGGCCACCGCACGTCCAGCGCACCGAGCCGTGCCACGAGCTCGGCCCAGGCGTCCTCGGCGTCCCGCAGGCTCTCCGCCTCGGTGCGTCGGCGCAGCACGAACCACAGCCCTGCGGCGAGCACCGCCGCGACGAGCAGCGCCACGCCCACGACGAGCGGCCACGAGGTGGAGTCCTCCTGCGTGCCGCCCGTCGTGCCGGCCCCCGGGGCGGTGGGTGCCGGCGTCGCCGGCGCTGACGGCGCGGCCGTGGTGGCGCCCGGCGTCGGGACGTTCCCCGGGTCTGCCGGGCCGCCGGGCGTGACGGCGACCGGGGTGGCCCACGTCGGCGTCGGACCGGTCTGCTGGGCGGGCGTCGGCTCGAAACGCACCCAGCCCTGGCCCGGGAAGTACAGCTCGGGCCATGCGTGGGAGTCGCGACCCGTGACCTGGTAGCTCGACTCGTCGACCCGCTCGCCCGGCAGGAACCCGACGCCCAGCCGCGCGGGGATGCCGAGCGTGCGGGCCATCATCGTCATCGACGTCGCGAACTGGACGCAGTAGCCCGTCCGGTCCTGGAGGAAGTCCCAGACTGCGTCGCCCGAGGTGCCCGGCGGCACCTCGGTGGAGTACGTGAACTGCGAGATGTCGCGGAAGTAGGTCTGCAGCGCGAGCGCCTGGTCGTAGCGCGTCGTCGCGCCGTCGACGACGGACGTCGCGAGGTCGCGGATGTCCTGCTCGTGCTCCGTCGCGGGCACGTCGAGGTAGTTGGGGTCGTCGGGGTCCGCGCCGCTGGCGCCGCGCAACGCGTCGGCGTCGAGCGGCCGCGGGAAGACCGTGACCTCGTAGGACGTGCCCGCGCCCGTCGGCTGCTCACCGAGCACCTCGTCGCGCACGTCGTCGTACGCCCAGTCGCCGTCGATGCCGACGGCGCGCGGCTCGGTCGGCAGCGGCAGCTTGGTGTCGCGCAGCGACTCGAGCGTGACGCGCAGCGACGTCGGGTCCCCGGTGGCGCCCGGGTCGTCGGGCCACAGGACCTGCTCGCCGCCGTCGATGGGGGTGCCGTCGCGGTCCGCGCCACGGCGCCAGTTGGTGCCGTCGAAGCCGGTGAGCGTGAAGACCCGCAGGGGACCGACGCCCTCGCCGTCGGTCCGGTAGCGCAGGACCACCTCGCCCGAGCGCTCGGCGAGGTCGCGCCGCATGTCCAGGTCGTCGGAGAGCCGGACCGTCTGGCCGGTCGAGGAGAACAGGCGCGACCACGACGCCGACGCCACCTCGGGGAGCGAGGCGCTCGCCGACCCGAGGCCGAGCGCGGTGACCGCCACGGCGACCGCCACGACGAGCGCGCCCGCGGCACGCAGGCCTCCGGCGGCGCGGTCCTCCGGGCGTCGCGCGGACGCCCCGCGGCGGACGGCGCGGTGCGGGTTGTCCACCGCGAGGAGGAGCACGAGGGCGGTGACCGTCACGACGAACGCGAGCGGCGGGATCTCGCCGACGATGACGAGCCCGGGCACCCACAGGGCGAGGAGCGGCAGCGCGACCCCCGCGCCGAGCCGCAGCCCGCCGGCCATGAGGTCGGCGACGACGAACACCACGACCGCGCCGCCGACCGCCAGGAGAGCGATGGGCAGGCTGGGGTCGATCGGGGCGACCTCCGCGAGCGTGAGGTCGCGCGCGGTGCCCAGGCGGGACACGACGCGGTCCACGTTGGACAGGCCGATGAGGAGCGAGAACCGGTCCGTCGGCCCGCCGTACAGCCCGAGCAGGGCCCACAGCCCGACGACGAGCCCCGCGAGCGACGGCAGGAGCGCCGCCGGCGGGGCGAGCACCTCGCCGCGCGCCGCGTGGCTCCGCTCGAGCGCCCAGCGGCTGAGACCGGTGACGAGCGCGAGGACGACGACGACGCGCACGACCGTGCCCGTCCAGCCGCCCGGCCCCACGACGCTCCCCAGCGCGTACGCCGACGCGACGACCGCGGTGGCGACGAGCGCGCTCGTCGCGAGCACGCGCAGGCCCGCGGAGTCCGAGGTTCCCGGCCGGGGTGCGGTCATCGTGAGCCCTCCACGAGCAGGGTCCAGGCGTGCTCGAGCGACACGGACGGGTCGACGAGCGCGGCATGCCACCCCGTCGAGCGGAGCGCGGCGACGGTCTCGACGGCGTCGGCGTGCTCGGGGGCCCACGGCCGGGTGCTCACCACGAGCGCGCGGTGGACGCCGTCCCCGGCCATCGCGGCGACGGTGTGCCGGGCCACGGAGCCGAGCGGGCCGAGCACGGCGACGGTGATCTCGCCCGGGCGGCGGTCGCGTCGCAGCGCCTCGGAGGTCGTCACGACGGAGCGGTCGGCGTCTGCCACGACCTGGTGCCCGTGCAGGTCGACCGTGGCGTCGAGCAGGTCGGCCGGGCCCTCGCCGGACCGGTTGACGCGGAAGCCGGTGCCGGAGACCACCGCGGCGAGCGACGTGGGGACGAGGCGGACGGGGTGCCCCGCCTGGAGCAGCGACACCCCGATCGACGCCGCGCACTCGACGGCCCACTCGCCGTCGGCCAGCGCACGCGGGCTCGACGCGGCGAGCTCCGGGTGGGGCAGGAGGCCGCGGTCGAGGAGCACGGTCACGGGTGGCAGGCCCGCGCTCTCGTCGGAGCGCACCATGAGCTGGCCGCGGCGCGCGGCGCTGACCCAGTGCACGCGGCGGGGGTCGTCACCGGCGACGTAGTCGCGCAGGACCGAGTCGTCGCTCGACGCGAGCCGGGCGCCGGAGGCCGAGCGCTCGTGCTCGCCGAACGCGCGGCTCCCGCGCACGGGCAGCTCGACGGTGCGCGGCCAGACTGCCACGGCCGTCGGGTCGCCGAGCTCCTGCGTCGCGCTGACGAGGCCGAACAGGTCGGTCCGCGTCGTGAGGAGCGGGCCGAGCGGCCACCGGCCGCGGCGCAGCGGCCGCAGGCGGTACCGCACGGCGATGTGGTCGCCGACCGTCGCGACCTGCGCGCGCAGCGAGCCCTGGTCGGACAGCTCGTGCGCGGCCTGCTCGCTGATGCGCAGGCGTGCGAGCGTGGAGGCCGTCGACGACGTCGTGCGCGCCGCCGCGACGGTCAGGCGCGCGGTCGTGAGCTGGCCGCGCACGGCGGGGTTGGGCTGGACCCGGCGCGTCACGTGCAGCGCGCCGCGCCCCCGGTCGATGCGCCGGGCCGCCATCCAGCACCACGCGGCCCCCACGGCGAGGAGCCCCGCCGCGCCGAGCCCGACGAGGTCCGGCAGGCCGAGCGTGACGCCGAGCACCACGAGCGCGGCGCCCGCACCGAGGACCACGACGCCGCGGCGGGTCGGGCGCGCGCTGGCGAGGCTCCTGGTCCTGCGCCGGAGCCGCGCGAGGAACGACGGGCCGCGCACGTCAGCGTCGCTCGGTCGCGTCCAGGGCGGGGATCGGCGTCTGCGCCACGAGGGACGCGACGACGGCCTCGGCGTCCTGGCCCGAGAGCCGTGCCTCGGTGGTGACGACGAGCCGGTGCGCGAGCACGGGCACCGCGAGGTACTGCACGTCGTCGGGGAGGACGTGGTCGCGCCCCGCCATCGCGGCCAGGGCCTTCGCCGCGCGCAGGAGCTGGAGCGTCGTGCGGGGGGAGGCGCCGAGGCGCAGGCCCGGGTGCTCGCGCGTCCCGGTGACCAGCGCGAGGACGTAGCGCTTGACGGCCGTGGACGCGTGGACCGAGCGCGCGACCTCGGCGAACCGCAGCACGTCCGCCCCGGTGGTCACGGGCCGCAGGTGCGCGAGCGGGTTGTCCGACTCCTGGCGGTCGAGCATCCGGAGCTCGGCGTCGACGTCGGGGTACCCCACGGTGAGCCGTGCCATGAAGCGGTCGCGCTGGGCCTCGGGGAGCGGGTAGGTGCCCTCCATCTCGACCGGGTTCTGGGTCGCGACGACGAGGAACGGGCTCGGGAGCATGTGGGTCGTGCCGTCGACCGTCGTCTGGCCCTCCTCCATGCACTCCAGGAGCGCCGACTGCGTCTTGGGGGAGGCGCGGTTGATCTCGTCGCCGATGACGATGTTGGAGAAGACGGGGCCGGGCCGGAACTCGAACTCGTGGTTCGCGGCGCGGTAGATGTTGACGCCGGTGAGGTCGCTCGGCAGGAGGTCGGGCGTGAACTGGATGCGGCCGACCTTGCAGTCGATCGTGCGCGCCAGCGCCTTGGCGAGCGTCGTCTTGCCGACGCCGGGGACGTCCTCGACGAGAAGGTGCCCCTGTGCCAGGAGGACGGCGACGGTGACGGTCACGAGGTCCGGTCGCCCGGTGACTACCGACTCGATGCCGGAGCGGATCCGTCCGGTGGTCTCGACCAGCTCGTCGAGACCGGCGAGGCGTCCTGAGCCGGGCTCGTCGGAGGGCGCGACAGGGGCGATGTCGGGGAGCACGGGGACCTCCGTCGTCGGTGGCGCAGGGCCGCGGACCGGCGAGACCGCGGGTGGGAAGAGCCTAGTAGACGGTGGGAGGTCCGCCGACCCCGGCCAGGGGGCGCGCGGTCCGGGGTCGGCGGACCCGTGCCCCCTCCCTCTCCCTCCACGGGCGCCGGGCGCCGCCGCCCAGGACCCGTCGGACGGCTCCTGGAAGCGGTCGCCCCCCGACGACGGTCCCGCCGGACGCGGCCGCGACGCGCCCTGGGGAGTCCTCCCCTCCGCCGCGCTCCAGCCCGTCTGACCTGCGGAGATCCTGCGAAGACGGGTGAAACCTGGGACTTTCGCCGAGAGCGGTGGAGGGAAGTGGAGTACCGTGGAGCAGAAGGGAGCAGGAGGGGAGGTGCCAGGTGCATGTCCGGCTTCGTGGACGACGTGCTCGGCGGTTCCTCCGGCCTGCTCCTGGGCACCTTCACGCCGCGTCTGGACGACAAGGGGAGGCTCATCCTCCCCGCGAAGTTCCGGTCGCGGCTCGCACCGGGTCTCGTCATGACGCGGGGGCAGGAGCGCTGTCTGTTCCTGCTGCCGATGGACGAGTTCCGGCGCATGTACGACCAGATCCGGCAGGCGCCGGTGACGAGCAAGCAGGCCCGGGACTACCTGCGCGTCTTCCTCTCGGGGGCGAGCGACGAGATCCCGGACAAGCAGGGACGTGTCTCGATCCCCGCGCCCCTGCGGGCGTACGCGGGGCTCGACCGCGACGTCGCCGTGATCGGCGCCGGCACGCGCGTCGAGATCTGGGACGCGCAGGCGTGGGAGACGTACCTCGCGGAGCAGGAGTCGGCGTACTCCGACACCGCGGAGGAGGTGTTCCCGGACCTGCGCTTCTAGGGCCGAGCACCACCGGCTCCGCACGGTGAGGCCTCCTCCCGCCCGGTCTGGCGCACTTCCCCGGCGCCAGAAAGGACGCGGAGGGAGACCTGACCGTACGGCGCCCGCAGCACAGCACGACCAGCAGCAGCACCGCAGCACGACGACCAGCACGGAGAGGAGGAGGACGTGACGAGCACCCCCGACGACGCCGCCGAGCGGCACGTCCCGGTCCTCCTCCAGCGCTGCGTCGACCTGCTCGCGCCCGCGCTCGGCGAGCCGGGCTCCGTGCTCGTCGACTGCACGCTCGGCATGGGCGGCCACACGGAGGCCGTCCTGGAGCAGGTGCCGACGGCGCGCGTGGTCGGCATCGACCGCGACCCCGAGGCGATTGACCGCGCGTCGCGCCGGCTCGCCCGGTTCGGCGACCGCTTCCGCGCCGTGCACGCCGTGTACGACGAGATCGAGGACGTCGTCGCGGACGTGGTCGGCGCACCGGTCCAGGGCGTGCTCATGGACCTCGGCGTCTCCTCGCTCCAGATCGACGAGACGGAGCGCGGGTTCTCCTACGCGCACGACGCACCGCTCGACATGCGCATGGACCCGACCGTGGGCCTCACGGCCGCGGACGTGCTCAACACGTACGACGAGCGCGCGCTCACCCGGATCCTGCGCGACTACGGCGAGGAGCGGTTCGCGCAGCGGATCGCGCGGGCCGTGGTGCGCCGGCGCGAGCAGCAGCCGTGGGAGCGCAGCGCGGACCTCGTCGACCTCGTCCGCGCGTCGATCCCGGCGGCCACCCGCACGACGGGCGGCAACCCCGCCAAGCGCACGTTCCAGGCGCTGCGCATCGAGGTGAACGGCGAGCTCGAGGTCCTCGAGCGCGCGGTCCCCGCCGCGGTGGACGTGCTCGCCGTGGGCGGGCGCATCGTCGTCGAGTCGTACCACTCGCTCGAGGACCGCATCGTCAAGCGCGTGCTCGCCGCCGGCGCGACGATCAGCGCGCCCGCCGGCCTGCCGGTCGTGCCCGAGCAGGACGAGCCGTACCTGCGCCTGCTGACCCGGGGGGCCGAGGAGGCGCCGGCCGGGGAGCGCGAGACGAACCCGCGGTCCGCGTCCGTGCGCCTGCGAGCCGCCGAGCGCACCCGCCCGACACCGCCGCACCGCCGCCCGTCCGCCGTTCGCCGCTCGCCGGCGCCCGGCCACCGACCGACCGACCGACCGCACGACCCGGGGGAGACGACACGATGAGCGCACAGAGGTCGACCGCCGCCCGCCCGCTCCCGCGCCCGGCCCGGCCGGCGCCCGCACCGCGCCCGTCGCTGACCGCCCTGCCGGGCGGCGCGTCCGAGCGGGCGCTGCGCTCGCGTCTCGAGCTCGTCCGGGCGCCGCTGCAGGCGCGGTCCAAGGTCCCGTTCCTCGTCGTCTGCATGTCGATCCTCGGCGCCGCGCTCCTGTGTGCTCTCCTGGTGAACACGACGATGGCGCGCAACTCCTACGAGATGTCGGAGCTGCGCCGGGAGGTGAGTCGCGTGGCCCAGGACACGCAGAGCCTGCAGCTGCAGGTCGCCGAGCAGAGGACGGCGCTGCCGGAGACCGCGCGCGGGCTCGGCATGGTCGAGGCGCAGGACCCGGCGATGGTCCGCCTGTCCGACGGCACGGTGCTCGGCGTGGCGCAGGAGGGGGCGGGGGAGTGACGCAGGGCACGGGTGCCGGGCGCACCGGCCGGTCACGACCGGCGGCGGGCGCCCCGCGCCCCCGTCCCGCCACCGCGGCCTCCCGGGCCTCCTCGGGAGGCCGTCCTGCGTCCACCGGTCAGGCCGCGGGTGCTCGCTCCGGAGGTCCCGTGCCCGCGCGCACCGCCTCGACGGGCACCGCCTCGGCGCGCGCCGCGTCCGGTCGCGCCTCGACGGCGCGCACCACGTCCGGTCGCGTGCCGACCACGCGCAGCACGTCGGGGCGTGCCCCGGTGTCGCGGGCGCCGCGCGGGGCCGGCCGCCCGCCGGCCCGTCCGGCCCGAGGGACCCGCGAGCCCGGCCGGCCCGAGCGTCGGCAGCGCTGGCTCATCGTCGTCGCGGGCGTGATCACCGCGGTGTTCATCGCGCAGCTCGTCAACGTCCAGGTCCTCCGCGGGCCCGCGCTCGCGGCCGAGGCCCAGAACGACCGCACGCGCAGCTCGACGACGATCGCGCACCGCGGCGACATCACGGACGCCGACGGCGTGGTGCTCGCGACCTCCGTGGACCGGTACACCGTCGCGGCCGACCTCCAGGCGATCGCGCGCTTCGAGCCCCGTGCCGGCGACCTGGTCAACGGCGAGCCGCTCGAGGAGGGCGGGGCGGTGGGCGTCGCGAAGCTGCTCGCCCCGATCCTCGACCGGTCCGCGGTCGAGCTCGCGGCCGACCTCGTCGGCACGTCGCGGTACCTCGTCCTGGAGAAGGACGTCACGCCCGAGGTGCAGCGCCAGATCGCCGACCTGCGGCTGTCCGCGTTCGTCAGCACGACGATGACGAGCGAGCGCACGTACCCGGCGGGCACGGTCGCTGGCAACCTCGTGGGCTTCGTCAACGACGAGCAGACGGGCGGCGGCGGCATCGAGGCGTCGTACGACGACGTCCTGGCCGGGACGCCGGGCTCGCGCCGGTGCGAGGCAGGGCTCGGCGGACAGCTCATCCCGACGGGTCGGTGCGACGTCGTCGAGGCGGTGCCCGGCCTGAACGTGCGCCTCACGACGGTGCGCGACGTGCAGTGGAAGGCTCAGGACGCGATCGACCGGGCGGTGAGCGAGACGGGGGCGGAGTACGCGATCGCCGTCGTGCAGGACGTCCGCACGGGCGAGGTGCTCGCGCTCGCGGACTCGGGCACGGTGAACCCGAACGACCGCTCGACGGACGCCGTCGCCCGCCCGAGCCGCGCCGTCGCGAACGTGTTCGACCCCGGGTCGACGGGCAAGGTCATCACGATGGCGGCGGCCATCGAGGGCGGCCACGCGGACGCCGGGTCGCGGTTCGAGGTGCCCGACCGCTACACCACCCCGAACGGTCAGACGTTCAAGGACTCGCACGACCACCCCGTCGAGCGCCTGACGCTCGCGGGCATCCTCGCGGAGTCGTCGAACACGGGCACGGTCCAGGTCGGCGAGAAGATCCCCAAGCAGGTCCGCTACGACTACCTGCGCAAGTTCGGCTTCGGCCAGAAGTCCGGCCTCGGGCTGCCCGGCGAGTCGGCGGGCATCCTGCACCCCGCGGACTCGTGGGACGGCCGCACCGAGTACGCGGTCCTCTTCGGCCAGAGCGTGTCGGTCAACGCGATCCAGGCGACGAGCGTCTTCTCGACGATCGCGAACGGCGGGGTCCGCGCGACGCCGAGCATCGTCGCCGGGACGACGGACGAGCGCGGCGAGCTCGTGCCCGCGGAGCGTCCGGCGCCGGAGCGCGTCGTGTCCCAGGAGACGGCGGACACGGTGCTGCACATGATGGAGTCCGTCGTGGAGGAGGGCACCGGCTCGAGCGCCTCGGTGCCCGGCTACCGCGTCGCGGGCAAGACCGGCACCGCGGAGGCGGCGGGCGACGACGGGCGGCTGTCCGGGATCATGGCGTCGTTCATCGGCGTCGCGCCCGCGGACGACCCGCGGTTCACCGTGTCGGTGTTCCTCAAGAACCCGCACTCGTCGATCTTCGGTGGCGTCGTCGCGGCCCCGGTGTTCAGCGAGATCATGGGCTTCACCCTCGAGCACGAGGGCGTCCAGCCGAGCACCGAGCCCTACGTGCCGCTCCCGACGACGTGGTGAACCTCACCGCCCCTCTCCCGGTCCCCGGTGAAGGTCCCGTGAAGCGCGCCCCGGCCCGGGTGCAGCCGCCAGCGGGCTTGCGGGGCGGCCCGTCCCGGCACGGTAGGTTCTACACGTGACATCCCCGATCGACCGTCTTCGCCCTGCCACGACCACCCGTCGGTCGGTGGCGGACCTGGCAGCACGGTTCGGGCTCGACGTCCGCGCGGGTGGCGCGGCCGCCGCACCGGGCTCCGCCGAGGTGTGGTCGGTGGCGTCGGACGACCGCGCCGCCGACGCGGGCGACCTCTTCGTGGCGCTGCCCGGCGCCCGCGCGCACGGGGCGCGGTTCGCGCCCGCCGCCGTGGGCCGCGGCGCCCGTGCCGTCCTCACGGACGCCGAGGGCGCCGACCTGCTCGCGGACGCCGGCCTCGACGTGCCGGTGCTCGTCGCCCCCGACCCCCGCGCGCTCCTCGGCCCCGTCGCGGCCTGGGTGTACGGCGCCCCCGCGCAGGACCTCACGACGTTCGGTGTGACGGGCACGAACGGCAAGACCACGACGACGTACCTCGTCGACCACGCGCTGCGCGCGCTCGGCTGGACGGGCGGCCTCATCGGCACCGTGGAGATGCGCTCCGGCGACCGGGTGCTGCCGAGCCGCCTCACGACCCCGGAGGCGGCCGACCTCCAGGCCCTGCTCGCGGCGATGCGCGAGGACGGCGTGCGCACGCTCGCGATGGAGGTCTCGTCGCACGCGCTCGCGCTCCACCGCGTCGACGGGCTCGTCTACGACGTCGTGGGCTTCACGAACCTCAGCCAGGACCACCTCGACTTCCACGGCGACCTCCAGGAGTACTTCGAGGCCAAGGCGCTGCTGTTCACGCCCGAGCACGCGCGCCGCGGCGTCGTCGTGGTCGACGACGCGTGGGGCGAACGCATGGTCTCGGCCGCGCGCGTCCCGGTCGCCACGCTGCGCGTGAGCCCCAGCGCGGCGGGCGACGAGCAGCCCGCGGCGGACTGGACCGTGCACGACGTCGAGCCGTCGGAGGCAGGTGGCTCGACGTTCACGCTGCGGCACCGCGACGGCCGGAGCGTGCGCACGACGACGTCGCTGCCCGGGCACTTCAACGTCGCCAACGCCGCCCTCGCCCTGGCCCTCGTGCTCGAGGCGGGCACGGACGCGCGCGACCTCGAGACGGCCCTCGCGGCGGCCGGCGGGCTCGACCCGGCGGTCCCGGGCCGCATGGAGGTCGTCTCGGAGCCACCCCACCGGCCGCGCGTCGTCGTCGACTTCGCCCACAACCCGGACGCTCTCGCCCTCGCGCTCGACGCGCTGCGGCCCACCACGACGGGCCGGCTCGTGGTCGTGTTCGGCGCGACCGGCGACCGGGACCGCGGCAAGCGGCCCACGATGGGCGGCGTCGCGGTCGAGGGCGCCGACGTCGTGGTCGTGACCGACGACGACCCGCACGGCGAGGACCCGGCCGCGATCCGCGCGGAGGTGCTGCCCGGCGCCCACGCGGCGCGCGAGGCCGCGGCCGCCGCACCCGAGCCGCGCGACGTCGTCGTGCTCGAGGTCGCGCCCCGCGCCCGGGCGATCCGCGAGGCGATCCTCGCCGCGGGCCCGGACGACACGGTGCTCGTCGCGGGCCGCGGCCACGAGGTGTGGCAGGAGATCGCCGGCGTCGACCACCCCCTGGACGACCGCGTCGAGGCGCGCGCCGCGCTCGAGGAGCGCCCCGCGACGACGCCGCCCCACGACACCCCCGACCTGAAGGAGCACCACGCATGATCGAGCTCACTGCGGCGCAGGTGGCCGCAGCGACCGGCGGACGCCTGTCCGCCGACCCGGAGGTCCGGGTCGGGGGGCCCGTCGTCGTCGACTCGCGCCGGGTCGCGCCGGGGTCGCTCTTCGTGGCGCTGCCGGGCGAGCACGTCGACGGTCACGACTACGCCGCCGGCGCCGTCGAGGCGGGCGCGACGCTCGTCCTCGCCGCGCGCGAGCTCGACGTGCCGTGCGTCGTCGTGGACGACGTCCAGGCCGCGCTCGGCGAGCTGGCCCGCCACGTGCTCGCGACGCTGCGCGAGCGCGGCGACGTGCGCGTGGTCGGCGTCACGGGTTCCGTGGGCAAGACCACGACGAAGGACCTGCTCGGCCAGCTCCTGCGCCCCGAGGGCCCCACCGTGGTGCCGCGCGGGTCGTTCAACAACGAGATCGGCCTGCCGCTCACGGTGCTGGAGGCCGACGAGTCCACGCGCTTCCTCGTGCTGGAGATGGGCGCGAGCGGCGTGGGTCACCTCACCTACCTCACGCGCATCGCGCCCCCGGACGTCTCGGTCGTGCTCGTCGTGGGCAGCGCTCACCTGGGCGAGTTCGGCGGGATCGAGGCCGTGGCGCGCGCCAAGTCCGAGATCGTCACGGGCCTCGCGCCCGGCGGCGTGGCCGTGCTCAACGCGGACGACCTGCGGGTCGCGGCGATGGCCGACGTCGCGCCGGGGGAGGTCGTCACGTTCGGGACGATCCCCGCGGCGGACGTGCGCGCGGAGGACCTGGGCATCGACCGCACGGGCCGGGCGTCCTTCACGCTGCGCGTGCGCCCCGGCGCGTCGGGCGACGCGACGCGCGGCGAGGGCACGAGCGCGCGCGTGACCCTCGGCCTCGTCGGCGAGCACCACGTGACGAACGCGCTCGCGGCCGCGACGGCCGCGCTGCGCCTCGGCGTCGCGCTGCCCGACGTCGTGGCCCGGCTGTCCGACGCGCGCGCCCTGAGCCCGCACCGGATGCAGGTCACCGAGCGTCCCGACGGCATCACGGTGATCGACGACTCCTACAACGCCAACCCGGACTCGATGCGCGCCGCGCTCAAGGCGCTCGCCGTCATGGCGGGGCGCGACCGGCGGTCCGTCGCCGTGCTCGGCGAGATGCTGGAGCTCGGCGAGGACTCGCGCGTCGCGCACGACGACATCGGCCGGCTCGTGGTCCGATTGAACGTCAAGCTGCTCGTCGTGGTCGGCGAGGGTGCCGGCGGGATCCACGACGGCGCGACCCAGGAGGGGTCGTGGGGCGACGAGACGCGCTTCGTCCCCGACGTCGAGGCGGCGTCCGCGCTGCTGCGCGACGAGCTGCAGGAGGGGGACGTCGTGCTCGTGAAGGCCTCGAACGGGTCCGGGCTGTGGCGGCTCGGCGACGAGCTGGCGGCCGCAGGCGCCGGTGCGGCAGGAGGTGAACGCGCGTGATCGCGATCATCGTCGCGGCGGGCGTCTCCCTGCTCGTCGCGCTCTTCGGGACGCCGCTGTTCATCCGGTTCCTCGTGCACCGCAACTACGGGCAGTTCGTCCGCCAGGACGGCCCGACGGCGCACTTCACCAAGCGCGGGACGCCCACGATGGGCGGGGTCGTCATCATCGGCGCGACGCTGCTCGGCTGGGCGATGTCGTACGTCGTCTCGGGGCGGTTCCCGAGCGTGTCCGCCCTGCTCGTCCTGTTCCTCATGACGGGGCTCGGGATCGTCGGCTTCCTCGACGACTTCACGAAGATCCGCAAGCAGCGCAGCCTCGGGCTCACGGCCCGCGCGAAGATCATCGGCCAGGGCGCGGTCGGGATCGCGTTCGCGGTGCTCGCGCTGCAGTTCCCCAACGAGCACGGCCGCACGCCGGCGTCGACGCGCATCTCCTTCCTGCGCGACACGAACCTCGACCTCGCGTTCGCGGGCGTCACGGTGGGGCTGATCCTGTTCGTGCTCTGGGCCAACTTCCTCATCACCGCATGGTCGAACGCGGTCAACCTCACCGACGGTCTCGACGGGCTCGCGACGGGCGTCTCGCTCATCGTGTTCGGCTCGTACGTGCTCGTGGGCATCTGGCAGCTCAACCAGACCTGCCAGCGCCTCGCGTCGGCGGGGCCGAGCTGCTACGAGACGCGCGACCCGCAGGACCTCGCGATCGTGGCCGCCGCGATCGTCGGCGCGTGCTTCGGGTTCCTGTGGTGGAACGCGAGCCCCGCGAAGATCTTCATGGGCGACACGGGATCGCTCGCGCTCGGCGGCGCGCTCGCAGGCCTGTCGATCCTCACGCGCACCGAGTTCCTCGCGCTCATCATCGGCGGCCTCTTCGTCATCATCGTGCTCTCCGACGTCATCCAGATCGGGTTCTTCAAGATGACCGGGCGGCGCGTGTTCAAGATGGCGCCGCTGCACCACCACTTCGAGCTGTCCGGGTGGGGCGAGGTCACGATCGTCATCCGCTTCTGGCTCATCGCCGGGCTGTTCGCGGCGCTGGGCATCGGGATCTTCTACGCCGAGTGGGTGGTCGGCTAGTGGCACGCGACCCCCACGACCTCGCCGTCCCGCTCGAGCGTGCGCGCGTCGTCGTCGCCGGTCTCGGGGTGTCCGGGCGCGCCGCCGCGGCGGCGCTCCGCCCGCGCGCGGCGTCGGTCGTCACGCTCGACGACGGCGCCGCCGACGCCGACCTGCACGACGCGGCGGACGTGGACCTCGCGGCGACGGACCTCGTCGTCGTCTCGCCGGGCTGGCGCCCGAGCCACCCGCTGCTCGTGGCCGCCGCGGAGCGCGGCGTGCCGGTGTGGAGCGAGGTCGAGCTCGCGTGGCGCCTGCGCGTCGCCGGCCCGTCGGGGCGGCCCGCGCCCTGGCTCGCCGTCACCGGGACGAACGGCAAGACGACGACCGTCGAGATGCTCGAGACGATCCTGCGGACCGCGGGCCTGCGGACGGCGGCGGTCGGCAACGTCGGGACGCCCGTGGTCGAGGCCGCGCTCGACCCGACGCTCGAGGTGCTCGCGGTCGAGCTGTCGAGCTTTCAGCTCCACTTCACGCACACGACGTCGCCCGAGGCGGGCGCCGTCCTCAACGTCGCCCCCGATCACCTCGACTGGCACGGCGGCATCGACGCCTACGCGGCCGACAAGGGCCGGGTCTTCGAGGACGCCCGGGTCGCGTGCGTCTACAACGTCGCGGACCCTCGCACCGAGGCGCTCGTGCGCGAGGCGGACGTCGTCGAGGGGGCCCGCGCCGTCGGCTTCACGCTCGGCGCCCCGGCGCGCGGCCAGCTCGGCGTCATCGAGGACGTGCTCGTCGACCGCGCGTTCCACGCGCCCGCGGACGCGCCGGACCGGCACACGCACGCCGCCGAGCTCGCGACGCTCGGCGACCTGTCGCACCTCGCGGGCGCCGACGGCGTCGTGCCCGCGCACGTCGTGGCGAACGCGCTCGCCGCGGCCGCCCTCGCACGGGCGCACGGCGTCCCGGCCGTCGCCGTCCGCGACGGGCTGCGTGCGTTCCGCACGGGGTCGCACCGCATCGAGCAGGTCGCCTCGGTCGACGGCGTCGCCTACGTCGACGACTCCAAGGCGACCAACGCGCACGCCGCGTCCGCGTCCCTCGCGGCGTTCGCGCCCGGCACCGTCGTGTGGGTCGCGGGCGGCCTCGCGAAGGGGGCGTCGTTCGACGAGCTCGTCGCGGCGCGCGCCGACCGGCTGCGTGCGGTGGTGCTGATCGGCGTCGACGCCGAGCCGTTCGCCGGTGCGCTCGCCCGACACGCGCCCGATATCCCCGTCGTGCGCGTGGATCCTGGCGACACTGGGACCGTGATGCCCCGCGCCGTCGACTCCGCCCGCCGCCTCGCGCAGGCCGGCGACACGGTGCTGCTCGCGCCCGCCGGCGCGTCGATGGACCAGTTCCGCTCGTACGCCGCGCGCGGCGAGGCGTTCGCCGAGGCGGCGCGCGCCCTGCGCCCCGACCACGGGTAGGCCGGGCAGCCGATGACCCAGACCGCGAACGGGCGAGGCGCGCCCTCGACGCGCACCGTCCCCCGGGCCGGCACGAGCCGGACGGTGCCGCGGGGCCGGGCGACGACCCGCGAGCCGCGACGCCCGCGGCCCGAGCCCGCCGAGCGACCGTGGCTCGGGCAGTGGAACAGCACGGTGACGAGCTACTACCTGCTCGTCGGCGCGACCACGCTGCTCGCGATCATCGGCCTCGTCATGGTGTTCTCCAGCTCGGCGGTCACGCAGATCGCCGCGGGCAAGTCGCCGTTCGGGGCGTTCCTCGACCAGGCGAAGTTCGCCCTCATGGGCCTGCCCGTCCTGCTCGTCGCCACGCGCGTGCCGGTCGACTGGTACAAGCGGCTCGCGTGGCCCGCGCTCTTCGTGGCTCTCGGGCTGCAGATGCTCGTGTTCACGCCGCTCGCGAAGAACGTCAACGGCAACACGGGCTGGATCGACCTCGGGCTCTTCACGTTCCAGCCGGCCGAGGTCGCGAAGCTCGCGCTCGCGCTGTGGCTCGGTGTCGTGCTCGGACGCAAGCAGCGGATGCTCGGGCAGTGGCGGCACGTGCTGATCCCGGCGGTCCCCGTCGCGGTCGCGGTCGTGGGCCTCGTGCTCGCGGGTCACGACCTCGGCACGGCGCTCGTCGTCATGGCGATCATCGCGGGGGCGTTCTTCGTCTCGGGGGCCGACGGGCGTCTGCTCGCCCTCGGGGCGGGCGGTGCCGCGTTCGTCGTCGGGTACGTGTTCATCCTCAACCAGTCGGGCGGCGACCGGCTCTCGCGCATCATGGCGACGTACCGCGAGTGCACCGACACCCTCGGCGAGTGCTACCAGTCGATGCACGGTCTGTACGCGCTCGGCACGGGCGGGCTCACGGGCGTCGGCCTCGGGGCGAGCCGCGAGAAGTGGTCGTACCTGCCGGAGGCGCACAACGACTTCATCTTCGCCGTGATCGGCGAGGAGCTCGGGCTGCTCGGCACGCTCCTGGTGCTGGGGCTGTTCGTCATCGTCGGCGTCGCCACGAGCCGGATCGTGCGCCGCCACCCCGACCCCTTCGTGAAGATCACGACGGCCGGGATCGCGTGCTGGATCGTCGGCCAGGCGTTCATCAACATCGGCGTCGTCATCGGGCTCCTGCCCGTGATCGGCGTCCCGCTGCCGCTCGTCTCGGCGGGCGGCTCCGCGCTCATCATGACGATGGCCGCGCTCGGCGTGCTCATCTCGTTCGCGCGCTCGGAACCGGGCGCGGCCGAGGCGCTCGCCGCGCGAGGGAGCGTCGTGCGGCGCTCGCTCGCCGTCGTCGGCCGGGCGGCGCGCCCCCGGCGCCGGACCGCGCGATGACCTCCCCGGCCGTCGCGGCCGCTCCGGCCGCGACGCCGGACCCGTGGGGCGCCCCGCGCCCCGCACGACAGACCTCCGCACGACGGACAGGACGCGGCACCTGCCGCAGGGAAGGACGACGAGGTACGTGACGACGATCGGTTCGGTGGTGCTCGCAGGCGGCGGGACGGCGGGGCACGTGAACCCGCTCCTCGCGGTGGCGGACGAGCTCCGGGCGCGTGAGCCCGGCGTGGTGGTGACCGCGCTCGGGGTCGCGGGCGGCCTGGAGGACGACCTCGTCCCCGCCCGGGGCTACCCGCTGCGGCACGTGCCGCGCGTCCCGCTCCCGCGCCGCCCCAGCGCGGAGTGGGTCAACCTCCCGGGACGCCTCAAGTCCGCCGTGGACGCGGCGGGCGCCGTCATCGACGAGACCGGCGCGCGCGTCGTCGTCGGCTTCGGGGGCTACGTCTCCACGCCCGCGTACCTCGCCGCGCGCCGTCGCGACGTCCCGGTCGTGATCCACGAGCAGAACGCGCGCCCCGGCCTGGCGAACCGCCTCGGTGCCCGGTGGGCCGCGCGCGTCGGCGTGACGTTCGAGGGCACGCCGCTCAAGGGCGGCGTCGTCACCGGGCTGCCGCTGCGCCGCGAGATCCAGGACCTCGTGGCCGCGCGGGCGGCGGACGCCGCCGGGGTGCGCGCGGACGCCGCGGCGCGCCTCGGCCTCGACCCCCGCGCGCGCACGCTCGTCGTCACCGGCGGCTCGCTGGGGGCGCAGAGCCTCAACGAGGCGGTCTCCGGTGCCGCCGGCGCGCTCCTCGGGGCGGGCACGCAGATCCTCCACCTGACGGGCAAGGGCAAGGACGGCGCGGTGCGCGAGGCGGCGGCCGGTGCCGTCGCGGGCCACCCCGGCGCGCGCTACGACGTGCGCGAGTACCTCGCCGAGATGCAGCTCGCGCTCGCGGTCGCGGACCTCGTCGTGTGCCGCGCGGGCGCGGGCACGGTGGGCGAGCTCGCGGCGCTGGGCATCCCGGCCGTCTACGTGCCGCTGCCCATCGGCAACGGGGAGCAGCGGCTCAACGCCGGCCCCGTCGTCGCCGCGGGTGGCGGCCTGCTCGTCGACGACGCGCAGCTCGACGCGGCGTGGGTCGCGCGCGAGGTCCCGGCGCTGCTCGGTGACCCTGGCCGGCTCGACGCGATGGCCGCGGCCGCCGCGGGCGCGGGCGTGCGCGACGGCGCCGCGCGGGTCGCGGACCTCGTCGCCGAGGCCGTCGCCGGTGCGTCGGGGGCACGGGCGTGACGGCGGCGTCGGGCGAGGGCCCGCTCGCGCTCGAGGCGCTCGGCACGGTCCACCTCGTCGGCGTCGGCGGGGCGGGCATGTCCGTCGTCGCCCGTCTCCTCGCCGCGCACGGCGTGCCCGTCCAGGGCTCGGACGCGCGCGAGGGTGACGCGCTCGCCGCGCTGCGCTCCGACGGCGTCCGGGTGTGGGTCGGCCACGACGCCGCGCACGTCGCCGGCGCGGACACCGTCGTGGTGTCGAGCGCCGTGCGCGAGACGAACCCCGAGCTCGCGGCGGCACGCACGGCCGGCCTGCGCGTGCTGCACCGCTCGCAGGCGCTGGCCTCGCTCATGGCGCGCGGCCGGTCCGTCGCCGTGGCGGGCGCGCACGGCAAGACCACGACGTCCGCGATGATCGCGACCGTCCTGCGCGGCGCGGGCCTCGACCCGTCGTTCGCGATCGGCGGCACGGTGCTCACCGAGGACGGCCCCGTCGCGGGCGGCCACCTCGGGTCGGACGTCCTCGTGGCCGAGGCCGACGAGTCGGACGGGTCGTTCCTCAACTACGCCCCGGACGTCGCCGTCGTCACCAACGTGGAGCCGGACCACCTCGACCACTACGGGTCGCGCGACGCGTTCGAGCAGGCGTTCGTCGACTTCGCGGCGCGGATCGTCCCGGGCGGGACGCTCGTCGCGTGCGCCGACGACGCGGGGGCGCGCGCTCTCGCGTCGTCCCACGCCCGGGCTGGGGGAGCGGTGGTCACGTACGGCACGGCCGCGGACGCCGACGTGCGCCTCGCGGACGTGGCCCCCGCCGACGAGGCGGGCCGACCCGGGGTGACGGCGTCGCTCACGGGCACGGTCGGTGCGGCGCGCCTCGACGGGCTCGCGCTGCTGCTGCGCGTGCCGGGGCACCACAACGCGCTCAACGCGACCGCGGCCGTCGTGACGGCGGTCGTGCTCGGCGTCGACCCGGCGGCGGCGGTCGCGGCCGCGCACGGCTTCCTCGGCACCGGCCGCCGTTTCGAGGCTCGCGGCGAGGCGGGCGGCGTGCGCGTCGTCGACGACTACGCGCACCACCCGACCGAGGTGGCCGCGCTGCTCGCCGCCGCCCGGCCCGTCGCGGCCGGCGGCCGGGTGCTCGTGCTGTTCCAGCCGCACCTGTACTCGCGCACCGCGACGTTCGCCCGCGAGTTCGCGCAGGCGCTCGCAGGCGCGGACGAGGTCGTGGTCACGGGCGTCTACGCGGCGCGCGAGGAGCCGGACCCGGCCGTGAGCGCGCGCACGATCACCGACCTGGTCGACGCTCCCGGCGTGGTCGTCGCCGCGGTCGAGGACCGCGTCGAGGCGGCCCGCCGCATCGCGGACGCCGCCCGCCCGGGAGACCTCGTGCTCACCGTCGGGGCGGGGGACGTCACGGAGCTGGGCGCCGTCGTCCTCGAGCGCCTCCGCGCGCGTCGCGACGGCGCCCCGGCGCCCGGAGGAGGCGAGGCCTGATGCGTCCGCCGCCCCAGCCTCGTCCCGCCGCGCCGCGGCCGGGCCGGTCGGGCGCGGGCGAACGGGCCGGACGGCCCGCGGCTCCGGGCCCCGCGAAGCCGGCCCCGAGCTCCGCGAAGCCGGCCCCGCCCGCGGGCGCGCGCCGTGCGCCGGTCGATGACATGCCGACGCGACCGGTGCGCCGCGTCGCGGCGCCGGGCTCCGAGCTCGTGCGCTCGTCGGGCGGCCGACCCGGCACCGGTCGTCCTCCGGCCGCGCGCGGTGGCGGCGGCCGGGCCACGGGCACGACGACGTCCGTACCGCGCGGCGCGTCCGCCGCCCCGATCGGGGTCGTCTCGCACGGCATGGCCGAGCGGCTCGCCGAGCGCGACGCGATGCGCCGTCACCGGGTCCGCACGCGCGTCCTCGGCTGGGTCGCGGCGCTCCTCGTCGTCGCCGGTCTCGCGTGGGTGGCGTTCTTCTCGCCCGTGCTCGGCCTCGACCTCGACAAGGTCACGGTCTCCGGCGAGGGCACGGTGATCGACCCGCAGCAGGTCCGCGACGTGGTCGCCGCCGCGGACGGCGTGCCGCTGCCGCGGCTCGACACGGTCGCGCTGCGCGAGCAGGTGCTCGGCCTCAACGGCGTGCGCGACGTCGAGATCCGGCGTGCGTGGCCCTCGGGGCTCGCTGTGCTCCTCGAGTCGCGCGAGCCCGTCGTGGCGGTGCCCGTGGACGACGGCTTCGCGCTGCTCGACGCCGACGGCGTCCACGTGCGCACCGACCCGGTCGTGCCCGAGGGGCTGCCGGAGATCGACGCGCCGCTCGACGACCAGGGGGCGCGGGCGCTCGACGCCGCGCTCGTGCTGCTCAACGCGCTCCCGGCGGACCTCCACGCGCAGGTCGCGGAGGTCTCGGCGCCGACGCGCGACGCGGTCCGCATGACGCTGCGGGACGGCGTCGTCGTCGAGTGGGGGAGCTCCGAGGAGGCGGCGCTGAAGGTGCGCGTCCTGCAGACGCTCCGGGCCGTCCCGGAGAACGCGGGGGTCACCGTGTACGACGTCTCGGCCCCACGGCTCCCGGTGACGCGGTGAATGCGCGCGTGGCGATCCCCGACACGCGCGAGACGGTCGTTGATGATGGGCACGTCGACACCTACGGTCGACCCATGAACGACCTGACATAACTATAACCCTCTACTTGAGGGTGAAGGTTCAGGGCTGACCGATCGAGAGGCATTGACGTGGCAACTCCGCAGAACTACCTAGCAGTGATCAAGGTGGTCGGCATCGGCGGTGGGGGCGTGAACGCCGTCAACCGGATGATCGAGGTCGGCCTCAAGGGTGTCGAGTTCATCGCCATCAACACGGACGCCCAGGCGCTCCTCATGTCCGACGCGGACGTCAAGCTCGACGTCGGTCGCGAGCTCACGCGCGGTCTCGGCGCCGGCGCCGACCCCGAGGTCGGCAAGAAGGCCGCCGAGGACCACGCCGAGGAGATCGAGGACGTGCTGCGCGGCGCGGACATGGTCTTCGTCACGGCGGGCGAGGGCGGCGGCACCGGCACGGGCGGCGCACCGGTCGTCGCCCGCATCGCGCGCTCGCTCGGCGCGCTGACCGTCGGCGTCGTGACGCGGCCCTTCACGTTCGAGGGCCGCCGCCGCTCGGTCCAGGCGGACCAGGGCATCGAGAACCTGCGCAACGAGGTCGACACCCTCATCGTCATCCCGAACGACCGCCTCCTGTCGATGTCGGACCGCAACGTCAGCGCGCTGCAGGCGTTCCACCAGGCCGACCAGGTGCTGCTGTCCGGTGTCCAGGGCATCACCGACCTCATCACGACCCCCGGTCTCATCAACCTCGACTTCGCGGACGTCAAGTCCGTCATGCAGGGCGCGGGTAGCGCCCTCATGGGCATCGGCAACGCGCGGGGCGACGACCGCGCGGTGCAGGCCGCCGAGATGGCGATCTCGTCGCCGCTCCTCGAGGCGAGCATCGACGGCGCCCACGGCGTGCTGCTCTCCATCCAGGGTGGTTCCGACCTCGGCCTGTTCGAGATCAACGAGGCGGCGCGCCTGGTCCACGAGGCCGCGCACACCGAGGCGAACATCATCTTCGGCGCCGTGATCGACGACGCGCTGGGCGACGAGGTCCGTGTCACCGTCATCGCGGCCGGCTTCGACGGCGGTGCCCCGCAGGTGCGGGGCGACGCGCGGGCGCTCGGCCAGGTGGCCGGCGCCCAGCGCCCCGCGACGAGCGCGATCCCGGTCGTGCCCGCCGCGCGGGCCGTGCCGCCGGCACCGACGACGGGCGCGCACACGCTGCCGCGGCCGGTCGTGCCGATCCAGCCGGAGGCCGACGACGTGCCCGTCACGCTCGACGGCGGTCACGGCCCGGTGCCGGTGCAGCCGGTCGCCCCCGCGCCGTTCACCGTGGTCGGTTCCGGCGACGCCGGGAACCACAACGCGGAGGCCGTGCCGGGCGGTCAGAACGAGGGCGTCGACGTGCCCCCGCGGATCTTCGACGAGGAGCCCCCGCGCCGCAAGGTCGAGGAGCTCGACGTGCCCGACTTCCTCAAGTGACGGTGCGCGACCGCGCGGCGCGGTGCGGGGCGGCGTGAGCGCCGGGACCGTGCAGGACGGGAGGGGTGGCGCCGACGGCGCCGCCCCTCCCGTCGTGCTCGAGGTGGACCTCGGGCCGGGGGTGCGCGCCGGATTCACGACGCGTGACGGCGGGCTCTCGCCGGCGCCGTGGGACACGCTCAACCTCGGGCTGAACGTGACCGACGACGCCGACCGGGTGCGCGCGAACCGCGCGCGGGCAGCCGCGTGGCTCGGTGCGGACCCGGCCTTCGCGACGCAGGTCCACGGCACCCGGGTCGCGACGGTGGAACCTGCGCCGCGCGGTGCGGACCCCGTCGACACGGTGGGGGAGGCCGACGCTCTCGTCGCCCCGTCCCGCGGCGTGGGCCTGGGCGTCCTCGTGGCCGACTGCGTGCCCGTCCTCCTCGCGGACGCCGAGGCGGGCGTCGTCGGCGTCGCGCACGCCGGACGCCGTGGCCTCGCGCACGGGGTGGTCGACGCGGCGCTGGGCGCCCTGGTCGCCGCCGGCGCGCGGGTCGACCGGGTGCGGGCCGCCGTCGGGCCGAGTGCGTGCGGGCGGTGCTACGAGGTGCCCGCGTGGATGCGCGACGACGTCGCGCTCGCGCGTCCGGCCACGTGGTCGACGACGTCCTGGGGGACGCCGGCGCTCGACCTGCCCGCGGGGGTCGTCGCCGACCTCGTCGCGGCGGGCGTCGCGGACGTCGTGCGCGTCCGGGCGTGCACGATCGAGGACGAGCGGTTCTTCTCGCACCGTCGGGCGGCGCGCCGCGGCACGACGACCGGTCGGTTCGCCGGGCTCGTGGCGCTCACCGGCGCGTGAGACGGCTCGGTCCGACCTCCGCACGAGGTTGCGCACGCCGGGCGTGTCGTCCGGGGCTCGCCGCGCACCCTCGGTTAGCGTGAACGCACCGGTCCGACGGCCGGTGGACCGAGGATCGATCGAGGACGGAGCAAGGCCCATGGCGGGAGCGCTGCGCAAGACCATGCTGTATCTGGGCCTCGCTGATGATCGCGGCGAGGACGAGCAGGACGAGTACGTCGACGAGCTCGACGAGACGGGGGCGGACGTGGCGCACGACTACCAGGCACCGGTGACGCCGCTGCACCGCGCGCTCGGGCCGCGCGAGGTGCCGCAGACGAGCATGTCGGCGGCCGAGCTGCGGCGGATCACGACGGTGCACCCGCGGTCGTACAACGACGCGCGCGTGATCGGCGAGGCGTTCCGCGGTGGCACCCCGGTGATCATGAACCTCTCGGACATGGACGACGCGGACGCGAAGCGCCTCGTCGACTTCTCCGCGGGCCTCATCTTCGGGCTGCACGGGGCCATCGAGCGCGTCACCAACAAGGTGTTCCTGCTCTCGCCCGAGCACGTCGAGATCACCGGCGAGGAGCAGACCGCCGCGCCGGCCCCCGGTCGCGCGGGCTTCTACAACCAGAGCTGAGCGTGCGCGCGGCGCGGTGACCCGCCGAGCACGCGCCGCACGCACGGAGGGGCGGGCGCGGTGACGCGCCCGTCCCTCCTGCGCGTCCGCCCTGGGCGTAGCGCGTGTCCCCGGCGGGGCCGGGGGCGGTGCGTCTGGCACAGTTGACCCGTGATCTGGGACCTCATCACAGGCATCGTCGGATTCCTGCTCTGGCTCTACCTGCTGCTGCTCATCGGTCGGCTCGTGTTCGACTGGGTGCAGTTCTTCGCCCGCGACTGGAGGCCCCGGGGGGTCCTGCTGGTGCTCGCCGAGGTGATCTACTCGGCGACGGACCCGCCCCTGCGCGCGCTGCGTCGGCTCATCCCGCCGCTCTCGCTGGGTCAGGTGCGCCTCGACCTCGCATTCATCATCCTGTTCTTCGCGGTGACGATCGCGGCGCAGGTCGTGTCCTCGCTCTGAGACGCACGTCACCCGATCGGGGTGTCCGGGCGGCCCGTACAGGGCCGCTACGTCCGGTTCGCCCCGACCCCCACCGCACGCCCGCGCACGCTGCACGCCGTCGGCACGGTTCGACGGCGCGCGACGGCGCGGCTGCTCCCGCCCCTGAGGGCAATGTCCGCTACTTTGGAGTCTGGTGATCGCGAGGTCGCCCGGACCGACACGCAAACGCTATGAGGTGAACCGATGGCACTGCTCACTGCAGAGGACATCCTGAACAAGAAGTTCTCGGCGACGAAGTTCCGCGAGGGCTACGACGTCGAAGAGGTCGACGACTTCTTGGACGAGGTGGTGAGGACCCTCAACTCCGTGCAGGAGGAGAACGAGGACCTCAAGGCGAAGCTCGCCGCGGCGGAGCGTCGTCTCGCCGAGCTCAGCCGAGCCGACGCGTCCAGCGCTGCGGTGCAGCCCCCCGTCGTCGAGACGCCGAAGGCGCCCGAGCCGGAGCCGGAGCCCGTGCGCGCCGCCCCGATCTCGCAGGCCGTCGTCACGAAGAACGCGGCGGAGCCCGAGTCGGCGACGGGCATGCTCCAGCTGGCCCAGAAGCTGCACGACGACTACGTGCGCTCCGGCCAGGAGGAGGGTGACCGCCTCATCGCGGAGGCCAAGGAGGAGGGCTCGCGCATCGTGCGCGAGGCCGAGGAGACCTCGCACCGCACGCTCTCGCAGCTCGAGCAGGAGCGTTCGCTCCTCGAGCGCAAGATCGACGAGCTGCGGATCTTCGAGCGCGACTACCGCACGCGTCTCAAGAGCTACCTGCAGAACCTGCTGGGCGACCTGGACAACCGGGGCAGCGCCCTCCCGCCGCGCAGCAACGTCGGCGGGGCGAGCCGCACGAGCGACCTCGCTCCCGGCATCTAGCACCTGCGTCGACCGTCCGGCAGCGGCCGGTACGCCACGCACCTACGCCTTCTCTCCCGCCTCGGCGGACCGGCGTGGTGTGTTGTGCGTACCGGCCGCTGCGTCTACTCTCGCGTGACTCGAACTTGGAGGGGCGACATGACCAAGCTCACCACCGCGGCCCGTTCGGCCGTGCGCGACCGTTTCCCGAACCTTGCGAAGGACGTCAAGTCCTTCCCCGTGCGCGACGGGGAGGAGCCCTGGACCCTGCGGGAGGCCGAGGAGCTCGCCGCGGAGCTGCTCGCCGAGAAGGAGCGGCTGGAGGGGGAGCTCGCCGTCGCGGACGAGGAGCTGTCGAACCTCCTGCGGCACTCCGGTGACGGCGCCGGCGACGACCAGGCGGACTCCGGGTCCAGCGCCCTCGAGCGAGAGCAGGAGCTGACGCTCGTCAACAACGTGCGCGACCTCCTCGCGCAGACGTCGCACGCGCTCGACCGCATCGCGGCCGGCACGTACGCGACGTGCGAGGAGACGGGGCTGCCGATCGGCAAGGCGCGCCTCCAGGCGTTCCCGCGCGCGAACCTCTCGGTCGAGGCCAAGCAGCGCGCCGAGCGGCGCTGAGCGCCGACGCGTCGCGGGGCCGCGTCGACCGGGGCGACGACGTGGCAGACTTGCGGCCGATGTCCACCTCCGCGCGCCCCGAGCCCACCGACCCCGCCGACGCCTCCCCGCAGGCGCCCGCCGACCTCGCCGCAGGAGCCGTCCGGCGCGGTCCGCGACGCGTCTTGGTCGTGTGGACCGTCGTCCTCGCCGTCCTCGTCCTCGTGCTCGACCAGCTCACCAAGTGGTGGGCGGAGTCGAGCCTCACGCTGGGCGACGACACGATCCCGCTCGTGGGGTCGCTGCTCGGGCTGCGGCTCATCTACAACCCCGGTGCGGCGCTCTCCATCGCGACCGGCATGACGTGGCTCCTGACCATCGTCGTGGTCGCGGTCGTCGTCGTCATCGTGCGCATGGTGAGCCGCATCGGCTCGCGCGCGTGGGCCGTCGCGCTGGGCCTCCTGCTGGGCGGCGCGCTCGGGAACCTCGTCGACCGCTTCTTCCGGGAGCCCGGCTTCGCGCGCGGGCACGTCGTCGACTTCATCGCCTACGCGAACTGGTTCGTGGGCAACGTCGCGGACATCGCGATCGTGGCCGCGGCCGTGATGATCGCCGTCCTGTCGGTGCTCGGCATCGGGCTGGACGGGACGCGCCACGGCGGCGACCACGCGGGCTCCGGGACGAGCGCCGACGACGCCGTCGAGCCGACGTCCGGGCCCGCACCCGAGCCGACCGCCACGCGGACCGACGACGAGGGGGCGCGGTGAGCCTCCGGTCGCTCCCGGTGCCCGACGGCCTCGCGGGCGAGAGGGTCGACGCCGGGCTGTCCCGGCTCCTCGGCCTCTCGCGGACGCGGGCCGCAGAGCTCGCCGCAGGCGGCGCCGTCCGCCTCGACGGGCGCGAGGTCGGCAAGTCCGACCGGCTCGTCCCGGGCGGGTGGCTCGAGGTCGACGTGCCCGACGCCGCGCCCGCCGTCGAGGTCGTCGCGGAACCCGTGCCGGGCATGGGCATCGTGCACGACGACGACGACCTGGTGGTCGTCGACAAGCCCGTCGGGGTCGCGGCCCACCCGTCGCCGGGCTGGACGGGCCCGACCGTCGTCGGCGCCCTCGCGGCCGCGGGGTACCGGATCTCGACGTCGGGCGCCGCGGAGCGCCAGGGCATCGTGCACCGCCTCGACGCCGGGACGTCGGGACTCATGGTCGTCGCGAAGAGCGAGGTCGCGTACACCGCGCTCAAGCGCGCCTTCAAGGAGCGCACGGTCGAGAAGGTCTATCACGCGCTCGTCCAGGGCCATCCCGAGCCCACCACCGGGACCATCGACGCGCCGATCGGGCGGCACCCCAGCGCGGACTGGAAGTTCGCAGTCACGGCGGAGGGCAAGCCCTCGGTCACGCACTACGAGGTGCTCGAGATGCTGCCCGCCGCGTCCCTCGTCGAGGTGCACCTCGAGACGGGTCGCACGCACCAGATCCGGGTGCACTTCTCCGCGCTGCGGCACCCGTGCGTCGGCGACCTCACGTACGGTGCCGACCCGGTGCTGGCCTCGCGCGTGTCCCTGACGCGCCAGTGGCTGCACGCGATGCGCCTCGGGTTCGAGCACCCCACGACCGGGCAGTGGCTCGAGCTGACGAGCGAGTACCCGGACGACCTCGCGCACGCGCTCGAGGTGCTGCGCGGGGCGTACGCGTGACCGTCGCCGCCTCGGGGCCGGGCGACGCCCGGCTCGCCGTGGAGCGCGTGGCCGACGACGCCGGGCTGGCCGCCGCGCACGCGCTGCGGCTCGCGGTGTTCGTCGACGAGCAGGGGGTGCCGGTCGAGGAGGAGATCGACGACCTGGACACCGCGGAGACGACCACGCACGTGCTCGTCCGGGACCGCGACCGGGGCGGGGACGTCGTCGGCACGGGCCGGCTCCTCACGGACCCCGCGCACCCGGGAGAGGTGCACGTCGGCCGGGTCGCGGTCGCCGCGGTCGCGCGCGGCACCGGCGCGGGAGTCGCGGTGATGCGCGCGCTGGAGGAGGTCGCGCTCGCCGAGCACGCGGTCCCAGGGCCGGACGGACGCCGCACCGTGCGCGTCCTCCTCTCCGCCCAGGTCCAGGCGATCGGCTTCTACGAGCGGCTCGGGTACGCCGTGTCCGGACCCGTCTACCTCGACGCGGGCATCGACCACCGCGACGCCGCCAAGACCCTGACGACGGACGTCTGACCCCTCTCGGCGGGGCACCGCGCGCCGTTCGCGTGACGTGCCGCACGACCCGCCGCGACCTCGCCCGGGTGTGGGTGGGGCACGCCTAAGATCGGTGCATGCCCACCGCGACCGAGGACTTCGTCCACCTCCACGTCCACACCGAGTACTCGATGCTGGACGGTGCGGCCCGGATCGGGGACCTGTTCGACGAGGTCGAGCGCCTGGGCCAGAAGGCCATCGCGACGACGGACCACGGCTACGTGTTCGGGGCGTTCGAGTTCTGGTCGCGGGCGCAGGCGAAGGGCATCAAGCCGATCATCGGCGTCGAGGCGTACGTCACGCCGGGCACGAGCCGGTTCGACCAGACCCGCGTGCGGTTCGGGCAGCAGGGGCAGGAGTCCGACGACGTGTCGGCGCGCGGTGCGTACACGCACATGACGCTGCTCGCGAAGGACAACGAGGGTCTGCACAACCTGTTCCGGGCGTCGTCGCTCGCGTCGCTCGAGGGGCAGATGGGCAAGTGGCCGCGCATGGACCGCGACCTCCTCCAGCGCTACGGCAAGGGCCTCGTCGCGACGAGCGGGTGCCCGTCGGGCGAGATCCAGACGCGCCTGCGCCTCGGCCAGTGGGACGAGGCGGTGCGGACGGCGGGCGAGCTCCAGGACATCTTCGGCCGCGAGAACTTCTTCGTCGAGCTCATGGACCACGGGATCGACATCGAGACACGGGTCACGAAGGACCTCCTGCGCCTCGCGGAGACCATCGGGGCGCGCCTCGTCGCGACGAACGACCTCCACTACGTGCGCGAGGAGGACGCTTCCAGCCAGGAGGCGCTGCTCGCGATCAACTCCGGCTCGACGCTCGACGACCCGGACCGGTTCAAGTTCGACGGCACCGGCTACTACGTGAAGTCGGCGGCCGAGATGCGCCGGGTCTTCGCGGAGCTCCCCGAGGCGTGCGACAACACGCTGCTCATCGCCGAGCAGTGCGAGGTGTCGTTCGACACGAAGGCGAACTACATGCCGCGGTTCCCCGTCCCCGAGGGCGAGGACGAGACGAGCTGGTTCGTCAAGGAGGTCGAGCGCGGGCTGCACCGCCGCTACCCGAACGGCATCCCGGACGCGGCGCGCAAGCAGGCGCAGTACGAGACCGAGGTCATCATCCAGATGGGCTTCCCGGGGTACTTCCTCGTGGTCGCCGACTTCATCAACTGGGCCAAGGACCAGGGCATCCGCGTCGGCCCCGGCCGTGGGTCCGCCGCAGGCTCGATGGCGTCGTACCTCATGGGCATCACCGAGCTCGACCCGCTGGAGCACGGGCTGATCTTCGAGCGGTTCCTCAACCCCGAGCGCGTCTCGATGCCCGACGTCGACGTCGACTTCGACGAGCGTCGGCGCGGGGAGGTCATCCGGTACGTCACCGAGAAGTACGGCGACGACCGCGTCGCCCAGATCGTCACCTACGGGACGATCAAGGCCAAGCAGGCCCTCAAGGACTCGGCACGGCTCCTCGGCTTCCCGTTCGCGATGGGGGAGAAGCTCACCAAGGCGATGCCGCCGGCCGTCATGGGCAAGGACATCCCCCTGTCGGGGATCTTCGACCCGAAGCACGAGCGGTACTCCGAGGCGGCGGAGTTCCGCCAGCTCCACGACACCGACCCGGAGGCGCAGCGCGTCGTCGAGCTCGCGCGGGGTATCGAGGGGCTGAAGCGGCAGTGGGGCGTGCACGCCGCGGGCGTCATCATGTCGAGCGACCCGCTCATCGACATCATCCCGATCATGCGCCGTCCCCAGGACGGCGCGGTCATCACGCAGTTCGACTACCCGACGTCCGAGGGCCTCGGCCTCATCAAGATGGACTTCCTCGGGCTGCGGAACCTCACGATCCTCGACGACGCGCTCGAGAACATCGAGATGAACGGCAAGGAGCCGATCGAGATCGAGTCGCTCACGCTCGACGACAAGGCGTCGTACGAGCTGCTCGCGCGCGGTGACACGCTGGGCGTGTTCCAGCTCGACGGCGGCCCCATGCGTGCTCTCCTGCGCCAGATGAAGCCGGACAAGTTCGACGACCTCTCGGCCGTCATCGCGCTGTACCGCCCGGGCCCGATGGGCATGAACTCGCACACGAACTACGCGCTGCGCAAGAACGGGCTGCAGAAGATCGAGCCCATCCACCCGGAGCTCGAGCAGCCTCTCGCGGAGATCCTCGACGAGACCTACGGCCTCATCGTCTACCAGGAGCAGGTCCAGAGGGCCGCGCAGATCCTCGCCGGGTACTCGCTCGGACAGGCCGACCTGCTGCGGCGGGCGATGGGCAAGAAGAAGAAGGAGATCCTCGACAAGGAGTTCGTGCCGTTCCAGGCGGGCTGCCGGGAGCGCGGGTACTCCGACGCCGCGATCCAGGCGGTCTGGGACACGCTGGTCCCGTTCGCGGGCTACGCCTTCAACAAGGCGCACTCCGCCGGGTACGGCCTCGTGGCGTACTGGACGGCGTTCCTCAAGGCGAACTACCCGACGGAGTACATGGCGGCGCTCCTGCAGAGCGTGCGCGACGACAAGGACAAGCTGGCCCTCTACCTCAACGAGTGCCGCCGCATGCACATCACCGTGCTCCCGCCGGACGTGAACGACTCGGCGGCGAAGTTCACGGCGGTGGGCGGCGACATCCGCTTCGGTCTCACGGGCGTGCGCAACGTCGGCGCGAACGTCGTCGACGCGATCATCCGCACGCGCGAGGAGAAGGGCGCGTTCACGTCGTTCACCGACTTCCTCGACAAGGTGCCGGCCGTGGTGTGCAACAAGCGCACCATCGAGTCGCTCATCAAGGCAGGCGCCTTCGACTCGCTCGGCCACGCGCGGCGCGCCCTGCTCGTCGTGCACGAGCAGGCCGTCGACTCGGTCATCAGCGTCAAGCGCAAGGAGGCGGAGGGCCAGTTCGACCTCTTCGCCGACTTCGGGGGCGCCGACGCCGAGGACGGCATGTCGTTCTCCGTCGACGTGCCCGACCTCCCGGACTGGGACAAGAAGCAGCGCCTCGCGTTCGAGCGCGAGATGCTCGGCCTGTACGTGTCCGACCACCCGTTGTCCGGGCTCGAGCACGTGCTGACGCGCGCCGCGGACACCGGGATCGCGAACCTCCTCGCCGACGAGGGCCGGCCCGACGGCTCCACCGTGACGATCGCCGGCCTCGTGACGTCGCTCCAGCGCAAGATGAGCAAGAACGGCAACCCGTGGGCCGCGGTGACCATCGAGGACCTCGAGGGCGCCGTCGAGGTCATGTTCTTCGGCGAGACGTATCTCGCGTACTCGACCGTCCTCGCCGAGGACCAGGTCGTGGTCCTGCGCGGGCGCGTGCGTCGGCGCGACGACACGATGCAGCTCCAGGCGATGGAGGTCTCGCTCCCGGACATCACCGTGGGCGCCGAGTCGCCGCTCGCCGTGAAGGTCTCGCACACGCGCTGCGTCGAGCCGATCATCCTGCGCCTGCGCGAGGTCCTCGCGACGCACCCCGGCTCGGCCGAGGTGCACGTCCAGGTCCTCGAGCCCGGCAAGACCACGGTCGTGCGCGCGGGCGACGGGCTGCGGGTCGAGAAGTCGCCGGCGCTGTTCGGCGACCTCAAGGCGCTGCTCGGGCCGTCCTGCCTGCTCTGACACGCCGACGCCGTCGGTCCGGCACTGCGCACGGTCCCGCCGCGCAGACGGTCCCGCCGCGCAGACGGTGCCACCGCCCGGGCGGTGCCGTCCTGCCCGCGCTGCGGCGCACGCAGGACGGCGCACCCGCTGCGGCTCGTCGGCGGCGTCGTGTGACGACCGGCACGAGACGGCTCCGGCCGGTGCCGGGCAGGCCGCGCCTAGACTCGCGAGCGTGATCCGACTCAACCCCGAGCAGCGCGTCTTCGTCACCGAGCGGCACCTGGCCACGCTCACGACCCTGCGCGAGGACGGGAGCCCGCACGTCGTCCCGGTGGCGTTCACCTGGGACCCGGACGCGGGCGTCGTGCGGATCACGACGAACCGCGGGTCGGTGAAGGCGCGCAACGCCCGCCGGACCGGGCCGGACGGGGCGCACCCGCGCGCCGCGGTGTGCCAGGTCGACGGCGGACGGTGGCTCACGCTCGAGGGGACGATCGAGGTCGTCGAGGACGCGGAC
Source organism: Cellulosimicrobium sp. XJ-DQ-B-000 (assembly GCF_031119065.1). Classification (NCBI taxonomy): domain Bacteria; kingdom Bacillati; phylum Actinomycetota; class Actinomycetes; order Micrococcales; family Promicromonosporaceae; genus Cellulosimicrobium; species Cellulosimicrobium sp. XJ-DQ-B-000. Next base: position 44,026 of record NZ_JAVHYN010000001.1, on the reverse strand, counting down.
GAGGTGGCGGACGCCGTCGCGCGCTACGCCCGCCGCTACCGCCCGCTGACGCCCAAGCCGGAGCGCGTGGTGCTGCGCCTCACGCCGGACAAGGTGATGGCCTCGACGTACATGGCCTGACCCCTACCCGGCGGGTCGTACTCGCGGCTCAGGCGACGGTCGCGCTCTCCCCGCCCTGCGGCCGGTCCACCGTGACGACGTCGCCCCGGTGCAGCTGGCGTCCCCGGCGCGTGTCCACCTCGCCGTTCACGCGGACCTCGCCCTCGGTGACGAGCTCGCGCGCCTCCGCGCCGGACTCGGCGAGCCCGGCGAGCTTGAGGAACTGGCCGAGGCGGATGACGTCGTCGGAGATCTCGACCGGGCGGGCGTCGTCGGAGGCGTTCATGACGCCATTCTCCCCGGCGCCGCGTGCCGCGACGACACGACTCCCGACGAGAACGCGCCCGGCGCGGGCCACCAAGACGACCGGTGGGCGAAACGCGCTCGTCGCGGGCCTCCCGGGCTCCTAGACTCGTCGCATGATCTCCCGCATCGATCTCCGAGGGCGTTCCCTGTCCGCACGCGAGCTCGCCGAGGCCCTGCCGCGCGCAGAGGTCGGCGTGGAGGACGCGGCGCATCGGGTCGCGCCGATCCTCGAGGCGGTGCGGACGCGCGGGGCCGAGGCCCTGCGCGAGTACGCCGAGCGCTTCGACGGCGTGCGGCCGGAGCACCTGCGGGTCCCGGCCGACGAGATCGCCGCGGCGCTCGCGGCGCTCGACCCGCAGGTCCGGGCAGGGCTCGAGGAGTCGATCCGCCGGGTCCGGCTCGTGCACGCGGCACAGCGCCCGCAGGACTTCACGGTCCAGGTCGCGCCGGGCGCACAGGTCCGCCAGCGGTGGGTGCCCGTGCGCCGCGTCGGGCTCTACGCGCCCGGTGGCCTGGCCGTCTACCCGTCGTCCGTCGTGATGAACGTCGTCGCGGCGCAGGAGGCGGGCGTGCCGAGCCTCGCCGTCGCGTCGCCGCCGCAGCGGGACAGCGGCGGACTGCCGCACCCGACGATCCTCGCCGCGTGCGCGCTGCTCGGCGTCGACGAGGTGTACGCCGTCGGCGGGGCGCAGGCGGTCGCGATGTTCGCGTACGGCGCGGCCGGCAGCGAGCCGCAGGACGGCGACGTGCTGTGCGAGCCGGTCGACGTGGTGACGGGCCCCGGCAACGTCTTCGTCGCGGCGGCCAAGCGGCTCGTGCGAGGCGTCGTGGGCATCGACGCGGAGGCGGGCCCCACCGAGATCGCGGTCCTCGCCGACGCCTCGGCGGACCCGGGGCACGTCGCGGCCGACCTCATCAGCCAGGCGGAGCACGACCCGCTGGCCGCCGCGGTGCTCGTCACCCCGTCGGTCGAGCTCGCCGCCGCGGTCGAGGCGCGCCTCGCGGACCTCGTGACCGCGACGAAGCACGCGCAGCGCGTCGCGCAGTCGCTCGCGGGCCCGCAGTCCGCGATCGTGCTCGTCGACGACCTCGAGCACGGGCTGCAGGTGGTGGACGCCTACGGCGCGGAGCACCTGGAGATCCAGGCCGCGGGGGCGGCCGACCTCGCCGAGCGCGTCACGAGCGCGGGGGCGATCTTCGTCGGGCCCTGGTCGCCGGTCTCGCTCGGCGACTACATGGCCGGCTCGAACCACGTGCTGCCGACGGGCGGCTGCGCGCACTTCTCCAGCGGGCTCGGCGTGCACAGCTACGTCAAGGCCGTCCAGGTGGTCGAGTACGACCGCGACGCCCTCGAGGACCTCGCGGACCGGATCGTCGCCGTGGCGAACGACGAGGACCTCCCGGCGCACGGCGAGGCGGTGCGGGCGCGGTTCCTGTGACCGCCGGTCGGTCCGGCGCGTCGCACGACGGCGGCCCGCACGGCGTCTCCGCGCGGGACGCCGTCGTGCGGGTGCGGCGTGCCGTCCCGCGCGACGCGGCCGACCTCGTGTCGTTGCGCGTGCACCTCATGCGCGCGATGGGCGAGCCCGGCGCGGAGGACCCGACGTGGCAGGGCCGGGCACGCGCGTGGTTCGCCGCGGGTCTCGCGACGACCGACGTCGTCGCGTTCGTGGTCGACGCGCCGGGACGCCTCGCGGCGTGCGCGCTCGTCGAGCTGCACCGGTCCGCGCCGTCGGCGCGCAACCCGCGCGGCACGACGGCGCACCTGTCGAACGTCTGCACGCACCCAGGAGACCGCGGCCGGGGGTTCGGTCGCGCGTGCGTCGGAGCGGCGCTGGACTGGGCCCGCACGGCGGGCGCGGACTCGGTGTCCCTCCACGCGACGCCGGAGGGCGAGCCGCTCTACCGGTCGCTCGGCTTCGTGGACACGACGTACACCGAGCTGCGCCTGCGCTGGTGACGCGCCCGGTCGCCGGGCCGAGCCCGCGTCAGCGCACCCCGAGCACGAACGGGTGCACCGCCGCCGCCCCGGCGCGGCGCAGCAGGCGTGCCGCGACCGTGAGGGTCCAGCCCGACTCGGTGTAGTCGTCGACGAGCAGCACGCGGCGCCCGGCGAGCCCCGCGCGCGCGGCGTCCGACAGCTCGAGCTGGAGGCGGCCCGCGACGCCCGCGAGGCGCGTCGCGGAGTTCACGTCGTGCCGGCCCGGCTCCTCGCGGCCCGGGACCGGCCCGACCGCGCCGATGAGCGGCTTGCCGAGGTAGCTCGCGAGCCCGTTCGCCAGGTGGAACGTGAGCCGCGGACGCGTCGCGGAGCGGACCGCGACGACGCCGTCCACGAGGAGCCGCCGCTCGGCCGGGGCCGTGCCGTCAGGAGAGTCGTCCTCGGCCCCGGTCCCCGGGTCCGGCTGCGGGGCGGACTCGTAGAGCTCCGCCCAGTCGTCGAGGACGCGCGCGGCGGCGCGCCGGAGCGCGACGGGGGTGTCGCCGTCGGGCGTCGTGGCCGCGAAGAGCTCGCGCAGCGGCGCGGACCAGCCGAGCCCGTCGAGGCGCGCGACCGCGCGCCCGGTCTCCGCGAGCTCGTCCGCACCCAGGCGCCCGCGCAGGTCGAGCCCCAGGCGGTCCATGCCGCTCGGCCACTGCCGACGGGCCACGACCTCGACGCCGGGGCGGTCCATGTCGGCGCGCGCGGCGGCGACGGCCTCCGCGTCGGGGAGCGCGGGCAGCGTCACGCCGCCGCACGTGTCGCAGCGGCCGCACCGCCACCCGTCCTCGAGCTCCGGGTCGTCGAGCGCGGCGCGCAGGAACGCCATGCGGCACCCGTCGGTGGCCTCGTAGTCGAGCATCGCCTGCTGCTCCGCCGAGCGCGTGGCGTCGACGCGTGCATAGCGCTCCGCGTCGTACGTCCAGGGCTCACCGGTCGCCTCCCAGCCGCCCTTGACGCGCCGGACCGCGCCGTCGACGTCGAGCACCTTGAGCATCCCCTCGAGGCGTGACCGCTTGAGGTCGACCTGCGTCTCGAGCTGCGCGACGGACTGCGTGCCGCCCGCGCCGAGGGCGTGGAGAGTCGCGCGCACCTGGTCCTGCGGCGGGAACGCGGTGGACGCGAACCACTCCCAGATGCGGCGGTCCTCCTCGCCCGGCAGGAGCACCACGACGGCCGAGTCCACGCCACGGCCCGCGCGCCCGACCTGCTGGTAGTACGCGATCGGCGAGCTCGGCGCCCCGAGGTGGACGACGAAGGCCAGGTCCGGCTTGTCGAAGCCCATCCCGAGCGCGGAGGTCGCCACCAGCGCCTTGACGCGGTTCTCCTTGAGGTCCTCCTCGAGCCGCTCGCGCTCGGCGGGGTCCGTCTGGCCCGTGTACGACGCCACGGCAAGACCGGCGGCGCGGAGCTGGCTCGCGACCTGCTCGGCGGCGGAGACGGTGAGGCAGTACACGATCCCCGAGCCGTCGACGTCCTGGAGCGCCTCGACGAGCCACGCGACGCGCGTCGGCTGGTCGGGCAGGCGCAGCACGGCGAGGTGCAGCGACTCGCGGTCCAGGCCGCCGCGCAGGACGAGCACGTCCTCGTGGGCCGCCCCGCCCGCGACGTCGCCGGCGGCCCCGCCCGCGGTGTGCGCCGCGGTGACGCCGAGCTGCTCCGCGACGTCGGCGGTCACGCGCTCGTTCGCCGTCGCGGTCGTCGCGAGCACCGGGATGCCGGGCGGCAGGTCGGCGAGCAGGGTGCGGATGCGCCGGTAGTCCGGCCGGAAGTCGTGGCCCCAGTCCGAGATGCAGTGCGCCTCGTCGATGACGACGAGGCCCGCGTCGGCCGCGAGCCGGGGGAGGACCTCGTCGCGGAAGCCGGGGTTGTTGAGCCGCTCCGGCGAGCACAGGAGGACGTCGACCTCGCCGTCCGCGATCGCGCGGTGGACGTCGTCCCACTCCGTGACGTTGGCCGAGTTGATCGTCACCGCCTTGATCCCGGCGCGCGCGGCGGCCGAGATCTGGTCACGCATGAGCGCGAGGAGCGGGGAGACGATCACCGTCGGGCCGGCGCCGCGGTCGCGCAGCAGCCGGGTCGCGACGAAGTACACGGCCGACTTGCCCCACCCGGTGCGCTGCACGACGAGCGCACGACGGCGGAACGCCACGAGCGCCTCGATCGCGCGCCACTGGTCCTCGCGCAGCGTCGCGTCGTCGCGCCCCACGAGGGCGCGCAGCGCGGTCTCGGCGTCCTCGCGCAGCGACTGCCCGTCGAGGAGGCCGCGCAGCATGGCGAGCTTGGCGCGCTTGGCGGCCTCGCCGCCGTCGGCCGCCGGAACGGGCGTGGGGTCGGGCGCGGGGTCGTCGCCCCGGGCGCCCGCGCCCGGGACCTCGCCGCCGGCCGTGCGCGCGGCGGGAGCCGTGGCCGCCGGTGCCTGCGGCGCCGCCCCCGCCCACGGGTCGCCGAACGGGTCGGCGGGCTCGTCGAGCGGCGGCTCGTCGGCCGGGTCGAAGGGCAGGTCGGCGTACGGGTCGGTGGGGCTCACCCGCACGATCGTAGGCGCACCCGCCGACCCTCGGGCCGTCGTGCACAGCCCCGGCCCGCGACCCGGTCGGGGGTCACGGGCCGGGGACGACGGGGCAGCGGCCCGACGTCAGGAGCGCATGTCCATGACGACGCGCCCGTCGATCCGCCCCTCCTCCATCTCGGCGAAGATCGCGTTGATGTCGTCGAGCGGACGCACGGTGTAGGTCGGCTTGATCTTGCCGCGCGCGAAGAAGTCGAGCGCCTCGGCCATGTCCTTGCGCGTCCCGACGATCGACCCGCGCACGGTCAGGCCGAAGAGGACGGTCGTGAAGATGTCGAGCGGGAACTTCTCCGGCGGGAGGCCGACGAGGGAGACCGTGCCACCGCGGCGCAGCGCCCCCACGGCCTGCGGGAACGCGTGCGCGTTGACGGCGGTGACGAGCGCGCCGTGGACGCCACCGCCCGTCTTCTCGCGGATCTCGGCCGCCGCGTCGGGCGACGTCGCCGCGTTCACCGTCACCTCCGCGCCGTGCTTGCGCGCGAGCGCGAGCTTCTCGTCGTCGACGTCCACCGCGGCGACGCGGCGGCCCATCGCGACCGCGTACTGCACCGCGATGTGCCCGAGGCCGCCGATCCCCGAGACCAGCACCCACTCGCCGGGCTGGGTGTCCGTGACCTTGAGCCCCTTGTAGACGGTGACGCCGGCGCACAGGATCGGCCCGACGGCGGAGAGGTCGACCCCGTCGGGGATCACCGGGCAGTACCGCGAGTCGACGAGCATGTACTGGCCGAACGAGCCGTCGACCGAGTAGCCGCCGTTCTTCTGCTGCGGGCACAGCGTCTCCCAGCCCGTCTCGCAGTACTCGCACTCGCCGCACGCGCTCCACAGCCAGGCGTTGCCGACCGTGTCACCCACGCGCACGCGCGTGACCTGGTCGCCGACCGCGACGACCGTGCCGACGCCCTCGTGGCCCGGCACGAACGGGGGAGCGGGCTTGACCGGCCAGTCGCCGTGCGCGGCGTGCAGGTCCGTGTGGCACACGCCGGTGTAGTCGACCTTGACCAGGGCCTCGTGGGGCCCGGGCGACGGGACGTCGAGCTCCTCGACGACCAGCGGGTCGGTGAACGAGCGGACGACGGCGGCACGCATGGCGGGCACGGGGATCACCTCGTTTTCTCGGGGAGAGGGCCAGGAGGACCCTGCCGACAGTCCTCCCTTCCCTCTCGACGCTACGCGCGCGACGCCGCTCCGGCGCCCCGGACGGCCGGACCGGCGACCGACGTCCGCCCAGGTCGGGACCTCCGCCTCTCGTCGGCGAGGCCGACCGTCCCGGCCGACCGCGCGCCGACCGCGCGCCGACCGTCCCGGGGACCGCCGCGTGCCCGTCGTCCCGGGTGCCCGCGTGCCGGACGTCACGGGCGGCCGCGCGTCCACGCTTCGTAGACTGGGGGAGTGACCCCACCCTCCGTCGCGGGACGACCCCTGCTCCCGCTGCGCCCCGAGCTCGCCGGCGTCGAGCCGTACGGCGCGCCGCAGCTCGACGTCCCGGTCCTGCTCAACGTCAACGAGAACCCGCACGCGCCGAGCGAGGCCGTCGTCGCGACCATCACGCGCGCGGTGCACGACGCCGCCACCGGGTTAAACCGCTACCCCGACCGCGACTTCCTCGGCCTGCGCTCCGACCTCGCCGCCTACCTCGGGACGGAGGCGGGCGTCGCGCTGGGGGCGGAGCAGCTCTGGGCCGCGAACGGCTCGAACGAGATCATGCTCCACGTGCTGCAGGCCTTCGGCGGCCCGGGGCGCACGGCCGTCTCCTTCGCGCCGACGTACTCGATGTACCCGGAGTACGCGCGCGACACGCACACGGCCTGGGTCGTCGGGCGCCGCGCGGAGGACTTCACGCTCGACCCGGAGCACGCCCGCGAGGTGATCGCGCGCGAGCAGCCGTCCGTCGTCCTGCTCGCGAGCCCGAACAACCCGACCGGCACGGCGCTGCCCGCCGCGACCGTCGAGGCGGTGTGCGAGGCGGCGCTCGCGGTGCGCGTCCCGCTCCCCGGGGGGCAGGAGGCGCCCGCCGTCGTCGTCGTCGACGAGGCGTACGGCGAGTTCCGGCGCGCGGGGACGCCGTCGGCGCTCGAGCTGCTCGAGCGCTACCCGAACCTCGCGGTGACGCGCACGATGTCCAAGGCGTTCGCGCTCGCGGGCGCTCGCGTCGGGTACCTCGCGGCGTCGCGCGAGCTCGTCGACGCGCTGCGCGTCGTGCGCCTGCCGTACCACCTGTCGGCCGTGACGCAGGCGGTCGCGCGCGCGGCCCTCGCGCACTCGGGCGAGCTGCTCGCGCAGGTCTCCGCGCTGCGCGAGCGCCGCGACGAGACCGTCGCGTGGCTGCGCTCGCTGCGGCACCCGGACGGTCGTCCGGTCGAGGTCGCGGAGTCCGACGCCAACTTCGTCCTGTTCGGCACGTTCGCGGACCGGCACGCGGTCTGGGCGGCGTTGTTGGAGCGGGGCGTGCTCATCCGGGAGACTGGTCCCGACGGCTGGCTGCGGGTGTCGATCGGCACCGGCGACGAGATGAGGGCCTTCCGTCAGGCCCTCGTGGAGGTGGCAGGACTGTGAAGCGCACCGCGCGCATCGAGCGCGCGACGTCCGAGTCGAGCGTGCTCGTCGAGCTCGACCTCGACGGGACCGGACGGACCGAGATCTCGACGACCGTCCCGTTCTACGACCACATGCTCACGGCGCTGGGCAAGCACTCGCTCATCGACCTCAAGGTCGTCGCGACGGGGGACACCCACATCGACGCGCACCACACGGTGGAGGACGTCGCGATCACGATCGGCGAGGCGCTGCGCGTCGCGCTCGGCGACAAGGTGGGCATCGGGCGCTTCGGCGACGCGACGGTCCCGCTGGACGAGGCCCTCGCGCTCGCCGTCGTCGACGTGTCCGGGCGGCCGTACCTCGTGCACTCGGGCGAGCCGGAGGGGCAGGAGTACCACCTCATCGGCGGGCACTTCACGGGGTCGCTCACGCGGCACGTGCTCGAGTCGATCGCCCACCACGCGGGAATCTGCATCCACGTGCGCGTCCTCGCGGGCCGCGACCCGCACCACATCGTCGAGGCGCAGTTCAAGGCGCTCGCCCGGGCGCTGCGCGCCGCCGTCGCGCCGGACCCGCGCGTCGAGGGCGTCCCGTCCACGAAGGGAGCCCTGTGAGCACGCACGACGACGACGCCCTGGACGGCGTCGAGATCCCCGACGACCTCTCGTCGCTGACGGCCTCGGCGGTCCCCGACCTCGTGGCGCTCATCACGCAGATCGCGGGCGCGGAGCCGCTCGCGGCGGCGTGCTCGCTCGCGCAGGTCGAGGCGGACGTCGTCCCGACCGACGTCGGTGCCGTGGCGGTGCTGCGCGACCCCGCGGGCGACGCGCCCGCGCACGCGGCCGCCGCTCTGACGACCCTCGTCAAGGGCGTGCCGCTCGTGCTCGTCGAGCGCAGCGGCGAGCAGCTCACGATGACGCGCTGGGCGGACGGCGTGCAGGGTGACACCCTCGCGCCGGGCCTCGTGCTCGGCGGTGCGCCCGAGTCGCTCGAGGACCTGCTCACCGGCACGACGACGCTCGCGGACCAGGACGGCGTCGTGGCGAGCTCGTCGATCTCGCGCTGGAAGGCGATGCGCCTGCTCACGTCGGCGGCGCGGCGCGCACGGAAGGACGGCGCATGACCGAGCCCACCGCGGCGACGCCCGCCGCCCGCCGCCCGTCCGTCGTCGTGCTCGACTACGGGTTCGGCAACGTCCGCTCGGCCGTGCGCGCGCTCGAGCGCGTCGGCGCGGACGTCGAGCTGACGGCGGACCGGGCGCGCGCGCAGGACGCGGACGGGCTCGTCGTCCCGGGCGTCGGCGCGTTCGCCGCGGTCATGACCGGTCTGCGCGGCGTGCGAGGCGACGAGATCGTCGGCCGGCGGCTCGCCGGCGGGCGGCCCGTCCTCGGGATCTGCGTGGGCATGCAGGTCATGTTCGAGCAGGGCGACGAGCACGGGACGCTCACCGACGGGCTCGGGGAGTGGGCGGGCCTCGTCGACCGTCTCGAGGCCGACGTCGTGCCGCACATGGGCTGGGACACCGTCGACGTGCCCGAGGGCAGCGTGCTGTTCCGCGGGGTCGAGCACGAGCGCTTCTACTTCGTGCACTCCTACGCGGCCCGGTCGTTCACGACCGGGCAGGACCTCCCGGCGGACTCGCCCGTCCGCCGACCGCTCGTCACGTGGTCCGAGCACGGTGGCCGCTTCGTCGCGGCCGTCGAGAACGGCCCGCTGTCCGCGACGCAGTTCCACCCCGAGAAGTCGGGCGACGCCGGCGCGACCCTGCTCGAGAACTGGGTCCGCTCGCTCTGACCGTCCGCGCGCCGAGGCACACGCCCGGCGCGCACCACCCGGCGCGAGCGACGCGCCACCGCCTACACCGATGGAGACCCTCGTGACCGACCGCCTCGTGCTGCTCCCCGCCGTCGACGTCGCCGACGGCCAGGCCGTCCGCCTCGTCCAGGGCGAGGCGGGCTCCGAGACCTCGTACGGCGACCCGCTCGCCGCCGCGCTCGACTGGCAGTCCGGCGGCGCGGAGTGGATCCACCTCGTGGACCTCGACGCCGCGTTCGGCCGCGGCTCCAACGCGGAGCTGCTCGCCGACGTCGTCGCGCGCCTCGACGTGCAGGTCGAGCTGTCCGGGGGCATCCGCGACGACGCGTCGCTCGAGCGCGCGCTCGCCACCGGCGCGCGCCGCGTCAACCTCGGCACCGCGGCGCTCGAGAACCCCGAGTGGACGGCGAAGGTCATCGCGGAGCACGGCGACGCGATCGCCGTCGGCCTCGACGTGCGCGGCACCACGCTCGCCGCGCGCGGGTGGACGCAGGAGGGCGGAGACCTGTGGGAGGTCCTCGACCGCCTGGAGGCCGCCGGGTGCGCGCGGTACGTCGTCACGGACGTGACCAAGGACGGGACGCTGCGCGGCCCGAACCTCGACCTGCTGCGCGACGTCGCGGCGCGCACCGACGCGCCCGTCGTCGCGTCCGGCGGCATCTCCAGCCTCGAGGACCTCGAGGCGCTGCGCTCGCTCGTGCCGGCCGGCGTCGAGGGCGCGATCGTGGGCAAGGCCCTCTACGCGGGCGCGTTCACGCTCCCGCAGGCGCTCGACGTCGCGGGCCGGCCGTGACGACCGACCACGAGCCCGCGGGCCCGGGCAAGGCGCTCCCGCCGTCGTCCGGCTTCGCGGGCGACGACGGGTCGGCGGACCCGGCGCTCGCGGGGCTCCTCGACGCGTACGCCGCGGGCTCGGCCTCGCTGTCCGACGTCGTCGCGCGACTCGGCGAGACGCGCGTGCTCGTGCCGATCCTCGCCGAGCTCGAGAGCGCGGGCGAGGGCGAGCACGGGCACACGGTCGACAAGGAGGCGTCGGCGGGGGTCGTCGCCATCGAGGCGCCGGACGGGCGCCGCGCGCTGCCCGTGTTCACGTCCGTCGCGGCGATGGCGGCCTGGCGCGCGAGCGCGCGGCCGGTGCCGGTGGACGCGCGCCGCGCGGCGCTGTCCGCCGTGAGCGAGGACTGGTCGCTCCTCGTGCTCGACCCGGCGGGACCGGTCACCGCGCTCGTGCCACGCCCGGCCGTGTGGGCGCTCGCGCAGGGCAAGGACTGGTCGCCCGCGGTCGTCGACGGGGTCGTCGTGCCGGAGGTGCTCGCCGCCGTGCAGGGGTCGCTCGCGGGCGTGCCGCACGTCGCGCGCGTCTGGGCCGAGCCGGGCCGCCGGGCCGAGGTCGCGGTGGTCCTGCGCATCGACGCCGGTCTCGACCGCGCCGGTCTCGACGCCGTGCTCGGGCAGGTCAACGCCGCGCTCGCCACGGACGCCGTGGTGTCCGAGCGCGTCGACGGGCTCGAGCTCCGCGTCGGCCGGGCCGACTGAGGCGGTCGTCCGCCCGGTCCGGCCCGCGCGGACGCGTCGGCCGTACGGGTCGGCGGGCAGCGCGGTCCGGGCTCAGCGCCGGCGCAGGCGGCTGAGGCCCCACGCGAGCGCGGCCGAGAACGCCACGACCGCGCCCAGGGCCTGCCCGCCGAGGATCACGCGGTTGAGGTCGAGGGCGGGCTGCCAGCGCACGCCCGCGTCGTCGACGACGTAGACGCCCTTCGCGACGACGCGCACCCCGAACCCGCCGCCACCGCCCGAGCCCTCGCCGCCCGCCTCGCCCCCGGCGTTGCCGGAGCCCGGGTCGGACGTCGAGCCGCCGTCCGCGGTGCCGTCGTCGGGACCGGCGTCCGCCCCGCGGGCCGCCGCACCGACGCGACGGCGCCAGTCCGCCGCGCCCTTGCCGGAGAGCTCGCCGGCGCCGGACCCCCAGCCGGATCCCGTGCCGCCCCAGACCGTCGCGACGGGGATGACGAGCGTGCCGTCCCGCTCGTACGACTCCCCGAAGACGCGACGCACGGTGAGCGTGTCGCGCGCCGCGTGGGTGATGTGCGCCGGGTCGACGGGAGGCGTGTCCGAGCTCGCGTGTGTGCTCATGGCACGAAGGGTAGACCTGGGCCCCCCGGTGCGCGCGGGAACCGCGCGCACCGCCTCGTCGTCGAGGCCGTCGGTGCACGGGCGCCCGGACGGGTCAGGCGTCGCACTCCGGGAGGGCCGTGAACGCGGACTCGTCGCTGAGCATCGTCTGGAGGGTGCTCACGGGCACGAGGAGCGACTTCTCCGTCGACGTCTTCGCGTAGACCACGCCGATCACCTCGCCCGCCTCGTTGAGCGCGGCGGACCCGGAGCTGCCGGGCTCGACGGGGGCGTCGGTGACGAGCACCTCGCCGAGGTTCTCGTGCAGCGGGTCCGTCGTCGTGCCGATGACCGACCCCTGCGTCACGGTGAGCCGCCCGCCCTCGGGGTACCCGACGACCGTCACCGCGTCGCCGGGCGCCGGGTCGGCGGCGGCGAGGGTCGGGGCGGACGGGAGGTCCTCCGCGGTCCGGACGATCGCGAGGTCCGCCAGACCGGCCACGCTCGCCGTCTGGGCGGCGATGTCACGCCCGTCGTAGGTGAGGAGCTGGAGCGAGCGCGACGAGTCGACCACGTGCTTGTTGGTGATGAGGGTCCGGGAGTCGACGGCGAACCCCGAGCCGGTGGACAGGCCGTCGCACCGGACGTTGCGGATGCGCACGGCCATGCGCTGGACGGCGTCGAACCCGTCGGGGGAGAGGTTCTCCGAGCCGGCCGGGTCGTCGGGCGCCACGAGCGACGGCACGACCGAGCCCGGCACCGGCTCGGGGAGCTCCGGCAGGACGCCGCACGCGCCGAGCGAGCCGCCCGCGAGCGACAGCCCGAGCAGCGCGCCGACGACGCGCACCGCCGCGCGCCGGGACGGGCGGCGCGTCATCCGGCGAGCTCCTGCTGGAGCTGGGCGTTCGCGTCGGTGGCCTCCTGGCAGAGCACGCCGACCTGGTCCGCGAACCGGTCGATGTCGGCGGGGTCGTAGGCGTCCCGGTTGTTGAGGTACCCGATGAGCTGCGTCTGCGCCGTCGTGCACTGCCCGAGCGCGGCCGCGACCTTGCCCGCGGCGTCCGAGACCCGGCTCTGGTAGTCCAGGTACTGCTGGGACGCCTCGTTCTCGTCACCCAGCTGGGCCTTCTCGTTGGCGAGGTCGCTGATGCGGTCCTGGGCGGCGGTGAGCTGGGTGCGCGCGGACTCGAGCTCCGCGTTCGCGCCGTCGAGCTCGGTGCGCAGCTGCGCGACGTCCTGCCCGAGCCCGCGCGCCTGCGCCTCCCACCCGGCGCTCGTCTCCTGCCAGCGCGTCGTGGTGAGCCACAGGTACGCGCCGACGCCCAGCGCCGCGGCGAGGGCCAGCGCGAGCACGACGACCGCGACCACGGCCCCGCGACGCCGACGCGGCCGGGTCGCCGCGGCGTCGTCGCTCGCCGGCGCGCCGTCGCCCGGCGCGGTCGCCGTGGCGGACGCCGCCCCGGGTGCGGCACCCCCGGGGCCGGCCGCCGGCGCGAACGACGGCGGCCCGACGGCGCCCGGTCGGGCCGCCGGGACCGGGTCGGCCGGGGTGCCCCGCGGCACGCTCTCGGGCGGCTGCGGCGGGCCCGCGGGACCGCCGTGCGGGGGCGGGACCGGGGGCGTGCTCAACTCACGGCGCCCGTGTACTTCTCGCCCGGCCCCTCGCCCGGGGCGTCCGGGTAGACCGACGCCTCGCGGAAGGCCAGCTGGAGCGAGCGCAGCCCGTCGCGGAGCGAGCGGGCGTGCTGGTTGCCGATGTCGGGGGCGCTCGCCGTCACGAGCGCGGCGAGCGCGTTGATGAGCTTGCGCGCCTCGTCCAGGTCGAGGTGGCCCTGCTCCTGCGCGTCCTCCGCGAGGCCGCACTTGACGGCGGCGGCGCTCATGAGGTGGACGGCCGCGGACGTGATGACCTCCACGGCGGCCACGTCGGCGATGTCGCGCACCGCGTCGGTGGTGGGGTCGGGCACGGCGGCGTTCTCGGTACTCATGGCGACCATCTTTCCATCCGGCGGGGGGAGCGGTGGCCCGGTGCGCGAGAAGGACGGCCGACGCGCCCCGGGCCGGGGACGACGTCGGCCGCCGCCCCCGGCGAGGGGCGACGGCCGACGGGGTGCGACCGCCCCGCAGGGCGGCCACGACGGGTCAGACGCGGACCGGCTCCGCGGCCGTCCCGGGCTGGCCGCCCTCGAGCGGGGCGTCCGCGGCGGCGAGGGCCGCACGCAGCTCGCGACCCAGGTTCGCGTCGACGTACGTCCAGTACTGCACGGCGCGCTCGCGGATGTCCTCGCTGCGCACGGCGCCGACGTGGCCCGTGATCGTCTCGAGGAAGCGCGCGCGGGCGGCGTCGTCGAAGACCTCGCGGTAGAGCGTGCCCGCCTGGCCGAAGTCGTCGTCCTCCGGGTGCAGCGTCGCGGCGCTGCGCGTCAGCTCGCCGTCGGCCTCCCAGCCGGCGGACTCCGCCGCGCGGGCCGGGTCGGCGTGCGCGCCGCCGCGGCTGTTCGGCGCGTACACCGGCGTGGTCGCCGACGAGAACGAGTAGCGCATCGACCCGTCCTTCGCGTACGAGTGACCGGCCTCGGCCGCGGCGTGCGGCGCGTTCACCGGGAGCTGGGCGTGGTTCGTGCCCACGCGGTACCGGTGGGCGTCGGCGTAGGAGAAGATGCGCGCGAGCAGCATCTTGTCCGGGCTCGTCGCGATGCCCGGCACGAAGTTGCTCGGCGCGAACGTCGCCTGCTCGATCTGCGCGAAGTAGTTCTCCGGGTTGCGGTTCAGCTCCATGACGCCCACCTCGATCAGCGGGTAGTCGGCGTGCGGCCACACCTTCGTGAGGTCGAACGGGTTGAACCGGTAGGTCTTGGCGTCCTCGTACGGCATGACCTGGACCGAGAGCGTCCAGCGCGGGAAGTCGCCCCCCTCGATGTGCTCGTACAGGTCGCGGATGTGGTGGTCCGAGTCCGACCCGGCGAGCTGCGAGGCCTCGTCCGCGGTGAGGTTCTTGATGCCCTGCTGCGTCTTGAAGTGGTACTTGACCCAGAACCGCTCGCCCGCCGCGTTGATCCACTGGTAGGTGTGCGAGCCGAACCCGTCCATGTGGCGCCAGCTCGACGGGAGGCCGCGGTCACCCATGAGCCAGGTCACCTGGTGCGCCGACTCGGGGGAGAGGGACCAGAAGTCCCACTGCATGTCGTTGTCGCGCAGGTTCGAGCCCGGCAGGCGCTTCTGCGACCGGATGAAGTCGGGGAACTTGATGCCGTCGCGCAGGAAGAACACGGGCGTGTTGTTGCCGACGAGGTCGTAGTTGCCCTCGGTCGTGTAGAACTTCAGCGCGAAGCCGCGGGGGTCGCGCCAGGTGTCGGGCGAGCCCTGCTCGCCGGCGACGGAGGAGAAGCGCGCGAGCATCTCGGTCGTCGTGCCGGGCTGGAACAGCGCCGCGCGGGTGTACGCGCTGACGTCCTGGGTCACGGTGAACGTGCCGAACGCACCGCCGCCCTTGGCGTGCACGACGCGCTCCGGGACGCGCTCGCGGTTGAACTGGGCGAGCTTCTCGACGAGGTAGTGGTCGTGCAGGACGATCGGGCCGTCGGCGCCGACGGACTGCGAGTGGGCGTCCGAGGCGACGGGGGCGCCGGCGTTCGTGGTGGTGAAGGGGGCGGTCATGGGTCTCCTTCCGTGAGCCGCGGGTACGGCTCGTCTGGCGTTCTCAAACAGTGCATCCGTGAGGAAACGGACGCGCTCCGGGTGCACGAGGCCCCGGAGCGGGTGGTGCGGGGTCAGTCGGCGCAGTCCGGGCAGAGTCCCCAGAACGTCACCTCGGCGGTGTCGATCCGGAACCCCGCGGTGCTGCTGGGGGTGAGGCACGGGGCGTGGCCCACGGTGCAGTCCACGTCGGCGACGGCGCCGCAGCCCCGGCACACCACGTGGTGGTGGTTGTCACCGAGCCGGCGCTCGTAGCGGGCCGGGTGCCCGGCCGGCTCGATGCGGCGCACGAGCCCCTTGTCGGTGAGCGTGTGCAGGACGTCGTAGACCGCCTGGACGGAGACGGAGCCGAGCGCCGTGCGCGCGGCGCGCAGCACGTCGTCGGCGTCCGCGTGCTGTTGCACCTCGACGGCGTCGAGCACGGCGAGGCGTGCGGCGGTGACGCGCAGGCCGTGGTCGCGGAGCTCGCTCTCGTGGCGTGCGCGGCGGGGCCCGTCCTCGAGGCCGGTGCCCGCGGTCGACGTCGCTCCTGTGGTCATGGCGCCCACTCTACCCCCCTATTCTGGAAGAGTTCCATTGATGGATCGGATCAGATGTCCACGGGTGCGGTCGGATCGACCTGCACGGCCGCTCTGCTATCCTTGACAGCTGACCGACCCGTTCGTGTCTGCACCGCCCGGTTCCGGGTGGTGGGGAAGACGTGCGGGTGCGCAAGTGGATGACATCCCACCCGGGCTTCGACCGCCGACTCACGTCGCGACAGAGGCCGGGTCCTGGTCCGGAGCGAGCCCCTCGGGGACCGTTCCGCCGTGGTCGTCGCGTTCGCGTGACGTCCCGACCTGATGGCCTCCGCCCTGCGCCAGGGACGGAGGCCTTCTTCGTGTCCGGGCGGTCTACCGACGACTTCCTAGGAGCATCACATCAGCGAGCCTCGCATCAACGATCGGATCCGCGTCCCCGAGGTCCGACTCATCGGTCCCGGCGGGGAGCAGGTCGGCGTCGTCCGCACCGAGGTTGCCCTGAGCCTTGCCCAGGACGCGGACCTCGACCTCGTCGAGGTCGCCCCGGACGCCCGGCCCCCCGTCGCCAAGCTCATGGACTTCGGCAAGTTCAAGTACGAGTCCGACATGAAGGCGCGTGAGGCGCGGCGCAACCAGGCGAACACGGTCCTCAAGGAGATCCGCTTCCGCCTGAAGATCGACCCGCACGACTACGGCACCAAGAAGGGCCACGTCGAGCGCTTCCTCGCGGCGGGCGACAAGGTCAAGGTCATGATCATGTTCCGCGGCCGTGAGCAGTCGCGCCCCGAGATGGGTGTCCGCCTGCTCCAGCGCCTCGCGGACGACGTCGCGGAGCTCGGCTTCGTGGAGTCCATGCCGAAGCAGGACGGGCGCAACATGACCATGGTGCTCGGTCCGGTGAAGAAGAAGGCCGACGCCAAGAGCGAGCAGCGCAAGCGCGCGCAGGAGGCCGAGCCGCGTCTCACCAAGTCCGCCCAGCGCGCCGCTGCGCGCTCCGGCGACGACGCGGACGTGACCGACGAGCCCGAGACGGTCGAGACGCAGACCGTCGAGGCCACCGGCGCGGTCGAGGCGACGGAGACCACGGCCGCGGTCGAGGCCGCCGCCCCGGTCGAGGAGCCCGCCCCGGCCGAGGCCCCGGCGCAGGCCGCTCCGGCTCCGCGCTCCGCTCCGGCTCCGCGGTCTGCTCCGGCTCCGCGGTCGGCTCCTGCCCCGCGTCCCGCGGCTCGGCCGGCCGCGGACTCGAAGCCGGCAGCGCCGCGCCCGACGCCCGCGGCCTCGCCCGCGTCGTCGGACGGCGCGAAGCCCGCAGCACCCCGGCCCGCCGCGCCGAAGCCGGGCGCCCCGCGCCCCGCGCCCAAGCCGGCACCCAAGCCGACGCCGCGCGGCAAGGCCGGCTGACACCGGCACCACGGACGGACCCTGCTCGGGGTCCGGGCCCACCGGCCCGGACCCGAACACGTCGGCCACCGCGAGGTGGCTGACCGGACACAAGGAGAGACGGCAGTCATGCCGAAGAACAAGACGCACTCGGGTGCCAAGAAGCGCTTCCGCATCACGGGTTCCGGGAAGGTCATGCGCGAGCAGACCAACGCCCGTCACTACCTCGAGCACAAGGCGACCAAGCGCAAGCGCCGCCTCGCTGCCGACCAGGTGGTCTCGCCCGCCGACGTCAAGTCCATCAAGAAGCTGCTCGGCAAGTGACCCGGCAGGTGGCGGGACCCGCCACCGACCGGCTCACCCCTGAGCCCCGAACTGCAAGGAGCATCACGTGGCACGCGTGAAGCGGGCGGTCAACGCCCAGAAGAAGCGCCGTACGACCCTCGAGCGCGCCAGCGGCTACCGCGGCCAGCGCTCGCGCCTCTACCGCAAGGCGAAGGAGCAGGTCACCCACTCCCTCGTCTACTCCTACCGTGACCGCAAGGCGCGCAAGGGCGACTTCCGCAAGCTGTGGATCCAGCGCATCAACGCTGCGTCGCGCGCCCAGGGCCTGACGTACAACCGCCTCATCCAGGGCCTCAAGGCCGCGGGTGTCGAGGTCGACCGTCGCCTGCTCGCGGAGCTCGCGGTCAACGACGTGGCGGCGTTCAACGCGCTCGTCCAGGTCGCGAAGGACGCGCTCCCCGAGGACGTCAACGCGCCCAAGGCCGCAGCCTGACCAGCGCCTCGCCCGGCCGCCCGTCGGCCACGGACGCCCGTCCGGCGCCCGGCCCGCTCGACCCCACGCTGACGAACCCTCGCAGCGACCGGGTCAAGGCGGTCCGTGCGCTGGCCGGGCGTCCGGCGCGTTCACGGCACGGACAGCTCCTCGTGGAGGGCCCGCAGGGCGTCCGCGAGGCGGTCCGGCACGCCCCCGACCAGGTCCGTGACGTCTACGTCACGCCCGCCGCGGCGGAGCGGCACCCGGAGATCGTCGCCGACGCGCGCGCGGCCGGGCTGCACGTGCACGGCGCGACGCCCGAGGTGCTGGCGGCGATGAGCGCCGACGCGCAGGGCGTGCTCGCCGTCGTGCGTGCGGACGCGCCGCGGCTGGAGGACGTCGTCGCGACGCTCGCGCGGCGCGACCGCCCGGCGCTCGTCGCGGTGCTCGCGACGGTCCGGGACCCGGGCAACGCGGGGACCGTGGTCCGCGCGGCGGACGCCGCCGGGGCCGACGCCGTCGTGCTCGCCGGCGAGAGCGTCGACGTGCACAACCCGAAGGTCGTGCGCTCGACGGCCGGGTCGCTCTTCCACCTCCCGGTCGTCACGGGCGTGAGCCTGGCCGAGGCCGTCGCCGCGCTGCGCGGCGCGGGGCTCGCGGTCCTCGCCGCCGACGGCGCGGGGGACCTCGACCTCGACGACCTGCTCGACGTGGCCGGCGCCGCGGGCGCCGGTACGGAGCGCCCGGTCGACCTCGCCGCGCCGACCGCATGGGTCTTCGGGAACGAGGCGTGGGGGCTGCCCCCGGAGGACCGCGCGCTGGCCGACGCCGTCGTGCGCGTGCCGATCCGCGGCCGGGCCGAGTCCCTGAACCTCGCGACGGCGGCGACGGTCTGCCTCTACGCCTCCAGCCGCGCGCACCGGCCCGCCCGAGGTCCGGGCGCCGACCCGGAGGGCGGCGCGTGAGGCTGTTCGCCGCGCTCTACCCGAGCGCCGCGGCGCTCGACCACCTCGCGCTCGCCCTCGCGGACGCCCACGCCCAGGAGGCCCGCCGGCCCGACGGCGCACCGCTCGTCCGCTGGACGTCTCCCGAGCTGTGGCACCTCACGGTGTCGTTCTTCGGCGACGTGCCCGAGGGGGCCGTCCCCGACCTCGCGGCGGCGCTCGAGCCGGTCGCGCACGAGGCCGCGCCGCTCGACCTCCGGCTCCGGGGCGCGGGCGTGTTCGACCGCCGCGTCCTGTGGGTCGGCGTCGGCGGGGACGGTGCCGACGCCCTGCGCGCGCTGAGCGCCGCGGTCGCCGAGGCGGCGGGCGACGCCGGCGTCCGGGTGGACCGCCGTCCCCGGCAGCGCGCGCACCTCACCGTCGCGCGGGCCGCGGCCGGGGCGCGCCAGGCGAACCGCCGGGCGCGCGGTCGCGGCGCGACCCGGCCCGACCGCACCGCGGGCGACCCGCTCGCCGCGCCCGCCGCGGCCCTCGCCGTGTACGCCGGCCCGGGGTGGACGGCCGACGCCCTGCACCTCGTCGAGTCCGACCTCGGCGACGCCTCGGGGCACCCGGTGCACCGGACGCTGCGGACCCTGCCGCTCGGGCCCGCCGCGCGCTGAGCGGGACCACCCTCCGGCCGCGCCCGGAGACGCCTGTGCGAGGATGGGGCGCATGAGCCTGCGCGGTGGTCGTCGATTTCCCGGGCCCGTCACGGGCCCGCGCGACTGACGCGTGCTCCCCGCCCGCCTCGTGGCGGGACGGGTCCTGGCCCGGACGGGCGCCCTAGAATGACGGCGACGCGCGCACGTGCGCGCCCCGCACGCCCCGCCCCGAGCGGCGCGTGCCGCGGGTCGACGCCGGCCGTCGTCCGCTCCCCGCAGTCCCGCCCTCGCCAGGAAGGCACGCATGTCCAGCCCTGACGCCGACGTCGTCACCCCCCACGCGGGCGACGGCGGACCGGACACCACCACCGGACCCTCCCCGCTCGACGCCGACGCGCTGCAGCGCGCGCTCGCCGCCGCGCTCGCCGCCGTCGCCGCGGCCGGCGACCTCGACGCGCTCAAGCGCGTGCGCACCGAGCACGCGGGCGACCGCAGCCCGCTCGCGCTCGCGAACCGCCAGATCGGTTCGCTCGCCCCCGCGGACAAGAAGACCGCGGGCAAGCTCCTCGGCCCGCTGCGCGGCCGGCTCAACCAGGCCCTCGCCGCGCGCCAGGCCGAGCTCGAGGCCGAGCGCGACGAGCGCGTCCTCGTCGAGGAGGCCGTGGACGTCACGCTGCCCGTGGACCGCGTCCCCGCGGGCGCGCGGCACCCGCTCGAGACGCTGCAGGAGCGCGTCGCGGACTTCTTCGTCGGTATGGGCTGGGAGATCGCGGAGGGCCCCGAGGTCGAGGCGGAGTGGTTCAACTTCGACGCCCTGAACTTCGGCGTGGACCACCCCGCGCGCCAGATGCAGGACACGTTCTACGTCGCCGGCCCTGACGGCGAGGACGGCGCGGAGCCGTCGAACCTCGTGCTGCGCACCCACACGTCGCCGGTCCAGGCCCGCTCGCTGCTCGAGCGCGGCGTGCCGCTGTACGTGGCGTGCCCGGGCAAGACGTTCCGCACGGACGCGCTCGACGCGACGCACACGCCCGTCTTCCACCAGGTCGAAGGCCTGGCGATCGACAAGGGCCTGACCATGGCGCACCTGCTCGGCACGCTCGACGCGTTCGCGCGCGCGATGTTCGGCCCGGACGCGCGCACGCGCCTGCGGCCCGCGTACTTCCCGTTCACCGAGCCGAGCGCCGAGATGGACCTGTGGTTCCCCCAGAAGAAGGGCGGGCCGGGCTGGATCGAGTGGGGCGGCTGCGGCATGGTCAACCCGAACGTGCTGCGGTCCGTCGGGGTCGACCCCGACGAGTACTCGGGCTTCGCGTTCGGCATGGGCATCGAGCGCACACTCATGCTGCGCCACGGGATCGCGGACATGCACGACATGGTGGAGGGCGACGTGCGCTTCTCCGCCCAGTTCGGAACGGAGATCTGATGCCGTACGTCGCCATCGACTGGCTGGGCGACCACGTCGAGCTGCCCGCGGGGCTCACCGCCGAGCGGCTCGCCGCCGACCTCGTCCGCGTCGGCCTGGAGGAGGAGGCGATCCACGGCGCGGCCGTGACGGGTCCCCTCGTCGTCGGGCGCGTCCTCGAGATGACGCCCGAGCCGCAGAAGAACGGCAAGACGATCAACTGGTGCCTGGTCGACGTCGGGCCGGAGCACAACGTCGCCGAGATCAAGGGCGTCGAGCCGGCAGACATGCCGGCGGGCGGTGCGCGCGGCATCGTGTGCGGCGCGCACAACTTCGCGCCGGGCGACCTCGTCGTGGTCGCGCTGCCGGGCTCCGTCCTGCCCGGTCCGTTCCCCATCGCGAGCCGCAAGACGTACGGGCACGTGTCCGACGGCATGATCTGCTCGCAGCGCGAGCTCGGCCTCGGCGAGGACCACGACGGCATCATCGTGCTGCCGCGGCTCGGGTACGCGGCCGAGGACCTCACCCCGGGGCAGGACGCGGTCGCGCTGCTCGGGCTCGGCGACGAGGTGCTCGAGATCAACGTGACGCCCGACCGCGGGTACGCGTTCTCCTACCGCGGCGTCGCGCGCGAGTTCTCGCACTCGACGGGCGCGCGCTTCACGGACCCGGGCCTGCCCGGCTCCCTGCCCACGCCCCCGCCCGCGGCGACGCCCGACGGCTTCCCCGTCGAGGTCGACGACGCGGCTCCGGTCCACGGCGTCGTCGGGTGCGACCGGTTCGTCACGCGCGTCGTGCGCGGGCTCGACCCCGCGGCGCAGACGCCCGCGTGGATGCAGCGCCGCCTCACGGCGTCGGGCATGCGGCCCATCTCGCTCGCGGTCGACGTGACGAACTACGTCATGCTCGACCTCGGGCAGCCCCTGCACGCGTACGACCTCGAGAAGGTCGCGGCTCCCGTCGTGGTGCGGCGCGCCGCCCCGGGCGAGCGGCTCACGACGCTCGACGACGTGGACCGCGCGCTCGACCCGGAGGACCTGCTCATCACCGACAGCCCCGACGGTGCGCGCGGCGCGCGCGTGCTGGGTCTCGCCGGCGTCATGGGCGGTGCCTCGTCGGAGGTCGGGCCGGAGACGACGGCGGTGCTCGTCGAGGCCGCCCACTTCAATCCCGTGACGGTCGCGCGCACGTCGCGCCGCCACAAGCTGTCGAGCGAGGCCGCGAAGCGGTTCGAGCGCGGCGTGGACCCGCTGCTGCCCGCGGTCGCGGCGCAGCGCGTCGTCGACCTGCTCGTCGAGCTGGGGGGCGGGACCGCCGACCCGGCCGTCAGCGACCTCGACCGCGTGACCGCGCCCGCCCCGATCCACCTGCCCGTCGGCGAGGCCGAGCGCCTCGTCGGCGTGCCGTACACGCTCGAGCAGGTCGTCGGGACGCTCGGGGCGATCGGGTGCACGGTCGACGCGGACGACGCCGCCGCGACGGGCGTCGTCGTCGTGACCCCGCCGTCGTGGCGCCCCGACCTCACCGAGCCGGCCGAGCTGGTCGAGGAGGTCGCGCGCCTCGTCGGGTACGACGAGATCCCGTCGGTGCTCCCCGCCGCCCCCGGCGGCCGCGGGCTCACGCGCGAGCAGCGCGTGCGCCGGTCGGTCGCCCGCGCGCTCGCCGAGCACGGGTTCGTCGAGACGCTGAGCTACCCGTTCGTCGGCGAGGGCGAGCTCGACGCGCTGCGGATCCCCGCGGACGACGAGCGCCGCCGGGCGCTGCGCCTGCTCAACCCGCTGGCCGACGACCGTCCCCTGATGCGCACGGACGTGCTGAGCACGCTCCTGGAGACCACGCGCCGCAACGTGGGCCGCGGGCTCGGGGACGTCGCCGTGTTCGAGGTCGGGCTCGTGACGCACCCGCGCCCGGGCGCCCCGGCCGCGCCGTCGCTGCCCGGCGGGGTGCGTCCCTCCGACGACGACCTCGCCGCGATCGAGGCCGCGCTCCCGGCGCAGCCGCGCCACGTCGCGGGCGTCCTGGTCGGTCGTCGCGAGCGGGCGGGCTGGTGGGGCCCCGGCCGGCCGGCGGACTGGACGGACGCGCTCGACGCGGCGCGCCTGGTCGCGGACCGCGCCGGCCTGCGGGGGGACGACGCCGTGCGCGTGGTCGCCGACACCGCGCGGGCCCCGTTCCACCCCGGCCGCTGCGCGCGCCTCGAGCTCGCCGACGGGACGGTCGTCGGGCACGCGGGCGAGCTGCACCCCAAGGTGCTCGAGAACGTCGGCCTGCCCGCCCGCTCCGTGGCGTTCGAGCTCGACCTGTCGGCGCTCGTCGCAGGTGCGTCCGACGAGCCCGTCCAGGCGACGCCGGTCTCCGGGTTCCCGGCGGCGAAGGAGGACCTCGCGTTCGTCGTCGCCGCCGACGTGCCGGCCGAGGCGCTGCGCGCCGCGGTCGTCGAGGGCGCCGGCGAGCTCGCGGAGGAGGTCGTGCTGTTCGACGTCTTCACGGGCGAGCAGGTGGGCGCCGGGCGCAAGTCGCTCGCGTTCTCGCTGCGGCTGCGCGCCGCGGACCGCACCCTCACCGCCGACGACGTCGCGCGGGTCCGGGAGGGCGCCGTGGCCGCCGCGCGCGAGCGCGTCGGGGCGGAGCTGCGCGCATGAGCGACGCACCGGGGGAGGGCACGACGCCGGACGTGGTGCCCGCGCGCACCGCGCTCGTCACCGGGGCGTCGCGCGGCATCGGCCGCGCGGTCGCCGTCGGGCTCGCCGCGGCCGGTCTCGACGTCGCGCTCCTCGCGCGCGACGCGGGCCGGCTCGCCGGGGTGGCCGACGAGATCGCCGCGCTCGCCGGCGCGGGCCGGGCCGTCGTCGTCACGGCGGACGTGACCGACGCGGCGGCGGTGGCCGCGGCCGTCCGCGAGGCCGAGGCCGCGCTCGGGAGCGTGGACCTGCTCGTCAACAACGCGGGCCGGGTCGACGCCGAGGTGCCGCTCTGGGAGGCGGACCCCGACGAGTGGTGGGCCGTCCTGGAGACCAACGTGCGCGGGCCGTTCCTGCTCGCGCGCGCGGTCGTGCCCGGGATGCTCGCGCGCGGCGGCGGCCGCGTCGTCGACCTCAACAGCGGCGCGGGCTCGCACGACATGGAGGGCGCGAGCGCGTACAACGCGAGCAAGACGGCGCTGCTGCGCCTCGGGGCGAACCTCCACCGCTCGGGCCACGCGCTCGGGCTGCGGACCTTCGAGGTGTCGCCGGGCGTCGTGCAGACCGACATGACGGCGTCCATGGTCATGCACGAGGGTCGCACGGAGTGGACGCCCGTCGAGCGCACGGTCGAGATGGTCGTCGCGATCGCCCGCGGCGAGCTCGACGCGTTCTCGGGGGCGTTCGTGCGCGTGACGCACGACTCGCCCGGGTCGCTCCGCGCGGCCGCCCAGGAGGCCGCCCGCGCGGGCGTCGCGCTGCCCGGGCCGGACGGCCGTCGGCTGCGCGTCACGCGCTGGGGCGCCGACGACCCGATGCCGGGAGAGCTCCCCGCCCGCTGAGCGCACGCACCCCGCACGGCCGACGCCGCCCGACCCCCCGGTCGGGCGGCGTCCGTGCGTCCGGGCACCGGGTCACAGCGGGACGCACGTGTCCCGGTCGACCCACACGTGCCACAGGCCCCGCTCGGGGTGCTCGTACTCGAACGCCACGAGCCCGCCTGCGTCGTGCGTGACGACGCCCGTGAGCACGACCCGCCGGCCGTCGCGGTCGAACGTCGTGCAGAGGGCGGGCACCTGGACCGGGACGGGCGCGTCCGGCAGGAAGGGGCGGGTCGCGGGGGCGACGTGCTGCGTCATACCCGGAAAGACGCGCGCACGCGCGTCGTCTCACGCGTCGGGGCGGGTGAAAAGCGCACGGGTCGCCGCGTAGCATGGCCCGCGACACGGGGTGCCCCGCACCGGGGCTGAGATGAGACCCGTCGAACCTGATCTGGCTCGTACCAGCGAAGGGATGTCCGCGCGATGACGCTCGCCCTGCCTCGGCACACCTCCGACCCGGTCCCCGCCCCCGCGGACCGTGATCACCGACCCGACCCGGGCCGTGGGCCCGACCCGGCACCGTCCCGCCCCCGCGTGCTCTCCGTCGCGGGGACCGACCCGACCGGCGGGGCCGGGATCCAGGCCGACCTCAAGGCGTTCTGCGCGCACGGCGCCTACGGCATGGCCGTCACCACGGCGCTCGTCGCGCAGAACACCCACGGCGTGCGGTCGGTGCACGTCCCCGGGCCGGCGTTCCTGCGCGCGCAGCTCGACGCCGTGTCCGACGACGTCGAGGTCGACGCCGTGAAGATCGGCATGGTCGCGGACGAGGCGAACGCCCGCACCGTCGGGGAGTGGCTCGACGACCTCGCCGCGGCGCGCGCCGCCGCGGGCGGTCCGCGGCCCTGGGTCGTCCTGGACCCGGTGATGGTCGCCACGTCCGGCCACCGCCTGCTCGACGCGGGCGCCGAGCAGGCCGTGCGCGACCTCGCCGCGCGCGCCGACGTCGTCACGCCGAACCTGCCCGAGCTCGCCGTCCTCGGCGGGCAGGAGCCCGCGACGACGTGGGACGACGCCCTGCGCCAGGCGACGGCGTACGCGACCGCGAGCGACGCCGTCGTGCTGCTCAAGGGCGGTCACCTCACCGGACGCACGTCGCCGGACGCGCTCGTCGTCCCCGCGCCCGGGCCGACGACGGGCCGCGCGCCGGGGGCGGCCACCGTCACGACGTTCGACGCCGAGCGCGTCGACACGCCCCACACCCACGGCACGGGGTGCTCGCTCTCGGCGGCGCTCGCGGCGCTGCGGCCGCAGCGCGCGAGCTGGGAGGAGGCCGCGCGCGAGGCGAAGGAGTGGCTCACGGGCGCGCTGCGTGCCGGCGCCGCGCTGCGGGTGGGGACGGGCCGGGGGCCCGTGGACCACCTGCACCGCTCGGCGCCCGTGCGGCCGGGCTGAGCCCAGGCCGACCGGGCCGACCGGGCGAGCCCGGGCTGCCGTGACGTGCCTGCGCCCGGCCCGCGGGACGCGCTCAGGCCGTGGGGCGGCTCGGTGCGTGGGCGGCCCTGCGGTCGGCTCCGCGGTCGGTGTCGAGGTCGGCCAGCGCGTCGCGGAGCACGGCGAGCGTCGCGCGCGCGACGGCGAGGCGCTGCGCGGGCGGGGCGTCCGCGGGCCGCGTGGTCACCTTGGCGCCGACGAGCGGGACGGGGCCGGCCGCGGCGAGGAACTCGCGCACCTCGGCCGGGCCGAGCATCGACTCGTCCGGGCCGGGGAGCGCGGGGTCCGGGCCGTGGGGCGGCACGTGCGCGTCCGCCCACGGCGCGCCCCACCGGCCGGCCCGGCCCGCGGCACCGGAGAGCATCGCGCTCGCGAGGAGGCCCGCGCCCGCGGTCGCCCGCGCGTGCTCGACGGGCGTCGCGGCGCTGCGCCCCTCGATGGCGGACCGGCCCCAGTTGAGCCCGACGTGCAGGGGGTGGCCGGTGTCCCGGGCCGCGCGCGCGACGGCGGCGATCTCGTCGTCGAGCGCGAGGAAGCCCTTCTCCGCGACGCCCCACGGGCGTGGTGCGTCGCAGTGCTCCACCACGAGCGGCAGCCCGGCGGGCGCGACGGCGGCCAGCTCGGTGAGGCTGCGCGCGAGCGCCGCGCCGGAGCCGCGGCCCGGACCGGGCGCGGACTGGAGCTCGACCGCGACGACGCGCCGTCGACCCTCCGCCTCGGCGAGCCGGGTCACGGCCGCGAGGACGCGTGCGACGCCGTCGACCGCCTCGCGCCGACCCTCCTCGTCGTCGGACGCGAGGCCGTAGGAGCGGTCGGCCCCGGCGCGGCGGGCCGTCGCGGCGACCGTCGTCGGCAGCAGCGCCCAGTGCGCCGGCAGCGCGGCCGCGGTCGTCGCGAGCGCGCCCGGGTCGTCCGGGTCGACGGGGTGCTCGAGGCCGCCGAGGCCGTCCTCGTCGAGGGCGGCGTACCAGCCGCCCGGGTCGGGGACGCCCGCGAGGGCGTAGGCACCGAGCAGGGTCAGGGGGCGGTCGTGCAGGTCGGTCATCGGTCCTCGTCGGTCGGGGTGGGGCTGCCTCACGCGTCAGGCGCGGGCGACGTCCTGGTCGGCGGTGGCGTACTCGCACGCGTAGCCCGGCGGGACCCAGCGCCACCGTGCCTCGACGTCCTGCACCGCGACGCCCGCGGGCCGGTCGGCGACGCACGCGTCCGCCTGCTGGCGCACCGCCACGGTCACGTAGTAGACGACGAACACCGCGGTGAGCAGCACGGCGAGCACGGTCACGGTGCGGCGCAGCGCGGGGGAGGGGCCGCCGTCGGAGCCGTCCTCCTCGCCGGGACGCGGCGGCACCCAGTCCCAGCTCACGCGGTGCCGGTCGTCGTGCCGGTCGTCGTGCCGGTCGTGGTGGCGGGAGCGTCGTCCGCCCCGGCGGGCCGGAGCAGCACCTTGCCGGTGGTCGCCCGTCCCTCGAGCGCGCGGTGGGCGTCGGCGGCGTCGGCGAGCGGGAACGTCGCGCCGACGCGCACGTGCAGCGTGCCGCCCGCGACGGCGCCGAGCACCTCGGTCGCGCGCTCGACGAGCTCGGCGCGCGTCGCCGTGTGGTCGGCGAGCTTGGGCCGCGTGAGGAACAGCGAGCCGCCCGCGTTGAGGCGCTGCGGGTCGAACGGGGGGACCTGCCCCGACGAGCCGCCGTAGAGGACGAGCGTGCCGCGGCGGCGCAGCGACGCGAGCGACGCGTCGAACGTGTCCTTGCCGACCGAGTCGTACACCGCCGCGACGCCCTCGCCGCCCGTGAGCCCCCGCACGACCTCGGGCAGCTCGGCGGTGAGGTCGGCGAACGCCGTGTACTGGATCGCGTGCTCGGCGCCCGCGCCGCGGGACAGCTCCGCCTTCTCGGGGGTCGAGACCGTGGAGATCACGTGCGCGCCCCGCGCCACGAGCATCTGCGTCAGGAGCAGCCCGACGCCGCCCGCGCCCGCGTGCACGAGCACGCGGTCGCCCGGGCGGACGGGGTACGACGACGTGCACAGGTAGTGCGCCGTGAGCCCCTGGAGCGCGACGGCGGTCGCGTCCTCGAGCGAGACGGCGTCGGGCACGTGCAGCGCCTGCCCGGCGTCCACCACGACGAGCTCCGCGTACGACCCCGGCGCCTCGGTCCACACGACGCGGTCCCCGACGGCGAACCCCTCGACCCCCTCGCCCACCTCGGCGACGACCCCCGCCCCCTCGCTCCCGACGACGTGCGGGTAGTCCATCGCGTACACGCCGGAGCGCTTGTACGTGTCGATGAAGTTCACGCCTGCCACCGCGGAGCGGACGAGAAGCTGCCCCGGGCCCGGCGACGGGTCGGGCAGCTCGGTGTACTCGAGGACCTCGGGACCGCCCGCCGCGCGGGCCACGATCGCGTGCATGGCCTCAGCCTAGGGTCGCGCGGCGGTCACGGTCGCCCTCGGTCGGCGACCTTCGCGTGCACGGCCGCGAGGTGCTCGCGCGCCGCCGCCGCGGCGCGGCCGGTGTCCCGGTCGCGGACGGCGTCCAGGATCGCCTCGTGCGCGTCCTGGTCGTCCCGGTGCGTCGTGCCCGTCCGGTCGAGGTCGACCATGGCGACCATCGCGCGACGCAGGCGCGGGACGAAGGTCGCGAAGAGCTCGGCGAGCACCGCGTTGTGCGCGGCGTCGACGACCGCCCGGTGGAACGCGAGGTCCGCGTCAACGTACTCGGCGGGCGACGCCGTCGCCGCGACCTGCCCGCGGCGGGCGAGCACCGTCGTCATGGTGCGCAGGTCCGCGGGCGTGCGGCGCGCGGCGGCGAGCCCCGCGGCCTCCGCCTCCAGCGCGGCGCGCACCTCGAGCACGTCGACGATCTCGCCGCGGCGCAGCACCTCGTCCCAGTCGTCGGTGGTGTCCGTCGAGACGACGTACACGCCCGAGCCCTGCCTGCTGTCGAGGACGCCGCGGCCCGCGAGCTGGCGGATCGCCTCGCGGACGGTCGAGCGGCCCACACCGAGCTCGGCGGCGAGCGCCTGCTCCCCGGGCAGCCGGTGGTCGAGGGGCCAGGCACCGGATCGCACGCGTTCGAGCAGGAGCTCGGCGGCCTGGTCGGCCAGGGGGCGTCGCTGCAGCGCGGTCATGGAGACCTCTCAGGTTGTCTGAGGACTTGATCGGCGCTAGCGTACCCCGCATGTCCTGGACGGCGCTCCTCCTTCGGCGCCACGGCGGGGTCTGACCGGACCGGCCCCCCGCCGTGGGGGTCCGTCGTGCGCCGGTCGTCCCGCGCCCCGCCACCCCGGGGCTCCAGCCGAAGGACCGCCATGACCGTCTCCACCACGCCCGCCCGCACGGACCGCCCCGCCGCCAGGACCACGCCGCCGTGGAACCGGCAGCGCCCGTCGCCCATGCCGTCGTCCCGCTACGCCGACGTCCACTCCCGTGTCGACGTGCCCGACCTGCCCGACCGCCGCTGGCCGAACCGCCGGCTCACCCAGGCGCCGCTGTGGGTCCCCGTCGACCTGCGCGACGGCAACCAGGCGCTCGCGGAACCGATGGACCCGGCGCGCAAGCGCCGCTTCTTCGAGCTGCTCGTCGCGATGGGGTACACCGAGATCGAGGTGGGCTACCCGTCGGCGTCGCAGACCGACTTCGACTTCGTGCGCCTGCTCGCCGAGACCGACCTCGCGCCCGAGCACGTGACCGTCGTCGTGTTCACCGCCGCGCGCGCCGACCTCATCGCGCGCACGGTCGAGTCCGTGCGCGGGCTGCGCAACCCGGTCGTCGTCCACGTGTACACCGCCACGGCGCCCGTCTGGCGGGACGTCGTGCTCGGCCGCGACCGCGAGGAGCTCGCCCGGCTGATCACCGACGCCGGGACCGAGGTGCTGCGCCACGCCGGCGACGACCCGCGCGTCCGGTTCGAGTTCTCGCCCGAGGTGTTCAACCTCACCGAGCCCGACTACGTGCTCGACGTGTGCGACCGCATGACGACGCTCTGGGACGCGACGCCCGACCGGCCCGTCGTCCTCAACCTCCCCGCCACGGTCGAGGTCGCGACGCCCAACGTCTACGCCGACCAGATCGAGTACATGGACCGGAACCTCGCGCGGCGCGAGGGCGTGATCCTCTCGGTCCACCCGCACAACGACCGGGGCACCGGCGTCGCGTGCGCCGAGCTCGCGGTCCTCGCGGGCGCGCAGCGCGTCGAGGGGTGCCTGTTCGGCAACGGCGAGCGCACCGGGAACGTCGACCTCGTGACGCTGGGCCTCAACCTGCACGCGCAGGGCGTCGACCCGATGGTCGACTTCTCCGACCTCGACGCGATCCGCGACGTCGTCGTGGCGTGCAACCGGATCGACGTCCACCCGCGCCACCCGTACGTGGGCGACCTGGTGCACACCGCCTACTCCGGCACCCACCAGGACGCGATCCGCAAGGGGATGGCGCGGCACGGGGCCGACGCCGCGGCGGCCGGCCTCGACCCCGCGGCCGCGCCGTGGCGCGTGCCGTACCTGCCGGTCGACCCCGCGGACCTCGGGAGGTCGTACGAGGCCCTCGTGCGCGTGAACAGCCAGTCCGGGAAGGGCGGCGTCGCGTACGTGCTGCAGTCCGTCCACGGCCTGGACCTGCCCCGGGGCCTCCAGGTGGACCTCGCGCGCCGTGTCCAGGAGCACGCCGACGCCACCGGTGCCGAGGTGACGCCCGACGTCCTCCTCGCGCTGTTCGACGCGGCCTACGCGCGCCCGGGCGCCGTCGCGCCCGTCGCATGGACGAGCCGGCGCGCTGACGGCGGGACGGAGCACCTCGACCTCGAAATCACGGTCGACGGCGAGCGCGTCGCCACGTCCGGCACGGGCACCGGCGCGGTCGATGCCCTCGTCGACGCGCTGGCCCGCCTCGGCCGCCCGGTGGATGTCCTCTCGCTCACCCAGCAGTCCGTCGGCAGCGGCAGCGACGCGACCGCGGTGACCTACCTCGAGCACCGCGGCCCCGACGGCGCCCCGCGCTGGACCGTGGGTCGTGACGCGTCCGTCCTGGGAGCCGCCGTCCGCGCGGTCTGCGCGGCGACGGCCTGAGGTCGGGTTCGCGGGTCTGCGGGGATCTACGGCCCGCAGGGTCGGGTCCGCGGGTCTGCAGGGATCCACGGCCCGCAGGGTCGGGTCCGCGGTGGGGTCGGACCGTGCGCTCGGACTGGCGCACCGTCGCCCTGGTCTTCCGGGCGGAGGTCGAAGGAGTGCGCCTTGACGTCCTTCGCGCACGGTCCGACCCCACCGCTCGTCCTGTCCCGCACCGCACGACCGAGGTCAGGCCCGGCGGTTCGGTCAGGCTCGGCCCGTCGCCTCGGTCCCGGACGTTCCGCTGAGAAGCGAGAAGTGGCCCCTCCGAGCCCCGCTCGTGGGGCCACTTCTCGCTTGTCGTCACCGCATGTCGGCTCGGACGAGTCCGGCGGACCGGCCGCGGGGCTGGAGGCCGATGCCGATCCGCGGACGTGACCCGCGGACCGTTGACCCCACCAGCTCGACCCCGCGTACCGTGGGGCGGGACCTCCGGCCCGACCGTTGCATAAGTATGTATAGTGATGCATATGACGATCAGAGTCGCGGTCGCGGGTGCGTCCGGGTACGCGGGCGGGGAGACGCTCCGCCTGCTCGCCGGGCACCCCGAGGTGGAGATCGGCGCCGTGACGGCGCACAGCAACGCGGGCACGCTCCTCGGCGAGCACCAGCCGCACCTGCGATCCCTGGCCGACCGCGTGCTCCTGCCGACGGCGGTCGAGCACCTCGTGGGGCACGACGTCGTCGTCCTCGCGCTGCCGCACGGTGCCTCGGGCGAGATCGCGGCGCAGCTCCCCGACGACGTGCTCGTGCTCGACCTCGGCGCGGACCACCGGCTCGA
Organism: Cellulosimicrobium sp. XJ-DQ-B-000; assembly: GCF_031119065.1. Taxonomy (NCBI): domain Bacteria; kingdom Bacillati; phylum Actinomycetota; class Actinomycetes; order Micrococcales; family Promicromonosporaceae; genus Cellulosimicrobium; species Cellulosimicrobium sp. XJ-DQ-B-000. The sequence continues at coordinate 12,374 of NZ_JAVHYN010000001.1, read as the reverse complement.
GTCCGCGGCGGACTGGTCGGCGTTCTACGGCTCCGAGCACGCGGGCACGTGGCCGTACGGGCTGCCGGAGCTCCTGCTGACGAACGTGCCGGGTGCCGCGGCGACCGAGACCAGGCAGCGTGAGCGGCTCGCCGGTGCGCGGCGCGTGGCCGTCCCCGGGTGCAACGTCACGGCTGTCACGCTCGGCATCCAGCCGGGCGTCGCCGCCGGGCTCGTCGAGGGCACGGACCTCGTCGCGGTGCTCGCCAACGGGTACTCGGGCGCGGGGAAGTCGCTCAAGCCGCACCTGCTCGCGTCCGAGGCGCTCGGGTCGGCGCAGCCGTACGCCGTCGGCGGGTCGCACCGGCACATCCCGGAGATCGCGCAGAACCTGCGGGCCGCGGGGGCCCCGGCCGTGAGCATCTCGTTCACGCCGACGCTCGTGCCCATGTCGCGCGGCATCCTCGCCACGGTGACGGCGCGCCTGTCCGACGACGCCGCGCGCCTCGACCCCGCGGCGCTCGACGCGCGCGTCCGCCAGGCCTGGGAGGACGCGTACGTGGGAGAGCCGTTCGTCCGCGTGCTGTCTGCGGGGCAGTGGCCGACGACGGCGATGACCCTCGGCGCGAACACCGCGCTCGTCCAGGTCGCGGTCGACCACGCGGCGGGCCGCGTCGTCACCGTCACGGCGATCGACAACCTCGTCAAGGGCACCGCAGGCGCCGCGGTGCAGTCCATGAACATCGCGCTCGGCCTGCCGCAGACGGCGGGCCTCACGACCGAGGGGGTCGCCCCGTGACCGTCACCACCCCGCAGGGCTTCCGGGCCGCCGGCGTCGCCGCCGGGCTCAAGTCCACGGGCGCGCGCGACGTCGCGCTCGTCGTCAACGACGGGCCGCTCGACGTCGCCGCGGCCGTCCTCACGACGAACCGCGTGTTCGCGGCGCCGGTCGCCTGGACGCGCCAGGCCGTGCGCGACGGGCGCGCGACGGCCGTCGTGCTCAACTCGGGCGGCGCGAACGCGTGCACCGGGCCGGAGGGCTTCGCCGACACGCACCGCACGGCGGAGCACGTCGCCGACGTCCTCGCGACGTCGGCGGGCGACGTGCTCGTCTGCTCGACGGGCCTCATCGGCGTGCGGCTGCCCATGGACACGCTCCTCGCGGGCGTCGACGCCGCCGCGGCGGCGCTCGCGGACCCGGTCGCCGCGGTCGACGGCGGCGGCGACGCCGCGCTCGCGATCATGACGACGGACACCGTGCCGAAGACGGTGGCGGTGGTCCGCGAGGTCACCGACGCCACCGCGACGGACGGCGCCGCGACGTGGTCCGTGGGCGGCATGGCGAAGGGCGCGGGCATGCTCGCGCCGGGCCTCGCGACCATGCTCTGCGTGCTGACGACGGACGCCGTCGTCGACGCCGCGACGGCCGACGTCGCGCTGCGGGCCGCGACCCGCACGACGTTCGACCGCGTCGACTCCGACGGCTGCATGTCGACGAACGACACCGTGATCCTGCTCGCCTCGGGCGCGTCGGGGGTCGAGGTCGGTCTCGACGCGCTCACCGACGCCGTCACCGAGGCGTGCGGGTCGCTCGCGCGCCAGCTCGTCGCCGACGCCGAGGGCGCGAGCCACGACGTCGCCGTCACAGTTGTCAACGCGGCCAGCGAGGACGCTGCGGTCGCCGTCGCGCGCGCCGTGACGCGGTCCAACCTGTTCAAGGCCGCGATCTTCGGCAACGACCCGAACTGGGGCCGCATCGTGTCCGCCGTCGGGACCGTCCCCGAGGACGTCGCGCCGTTCGACGCGCTCCTGCTCGACGTGTCGGTCAACGGCGTCCAGGTCTGCCGGGCCGGGGGAGTGGGCGAGCCCCGCGAGCTCGTCGACCTCGCGGCCGAGCGCGAGGTGCGCGTCGAGATCGACCTGCACGCCGGCTCCGCGAGCGCGACCGTCTGGACCAACGACCTCACGCACGACTACGTCCACGAGAACAGCGCGTACTCCTCATGAGCGACCCCACCACGCCCACGCCCCACCCGGACGACGCCGCGTTCGACACCCGCACCGACCTGCGCCCCGAGCAGAAGGCCGAGGTGCTCGTCGAGGCCCTGCCCTGGCTCGAGGAGTTCGCCGGCGCGCTCGTCGTCGTCAAGTACGGCGGCAACGCCATGGTCGACGACACGCTCAAGGCCGCGTTCGCCGAGGACATGGTGTTCCTGCGCCGCGTCGGGCTGCGCCCGGTCGTCGTGCACGGCGGGGGCCCGCAGATCTCCGCGATGCTCGACCGGCTCGGCATCGAGTCCGAGTTCCGCGGGGGCCTGCGCGTGACGACGCCGGAGGCGATGGACGTCGTCCGCATGGTCCTCACCGGCCAGGTGTCGCGCGAGCTCGTCGGTCTCATCAACGCGCACGGCCCGTACGCCGTCGGGCTCTCGGGCGAGGACGGCGGCCTGCTGCAGGCCCAGCGCCGGCACGCGACCGTCGACGGCGAGCCGGTCGACGTCGGTCTCGTCGGCGACGTCGTCGAGGTGCACCCGTCCGCGGTCCAGGACCTGCTCGACGCCGGGCGCATCCCCGTCGTGTCGACCATCGCCCCCGACCTCGAGGACCCGACCCAGGTGCTCAACGTCAACGCGGACACCGCCGCCGCGGCGCTCGCGGTCGCGCTCGGCGCGAAGAAGCTCGTCGTCCTGACCGACGTCGAGGGCCTGTACACGTCGTGGCCGGACCGGGGCTCGCTCGTCGCGCAGATCACGCGCTCGGAGCTCGCGGCGCTCCTGCCGTCGCTCTCGGCGGGCATGGTCCCCAAGATGGAGGCGTGCCTGCGCGCCGTCGAGGGCGGGGTCCCCGCGGCGACGGTCATCGACGGCCGCGTGCCGCACTCGACGCTGCTCGAGGTCTTCACCACCCAGGGCAACGGGACGATGGTCGTCCCCGACGCCGCGGGCGCGCCGGCGCCCGCGCTCACCACGACCGCCGGAGGGGCCGCGTGAACGCGCTCGACCACCCGACGGGCGCGCCCGCGCCCGCACCGACGACCACCGTGACGGCCCCGGCCGACGGCTCCGTCGCGCAGTGGACCGACCGCTACACCCACGCGGTCATGGACACGTTCGGCCCGCCGCAGCGCGTCCTCGTGCGCGGCGAGGGCGCGTACGTGTGGGACGCCGACGGAAAGCGGTACCTCGACCTGCTCGCGGGCATCGCGGTCAACGCGCTCGGCCACGCGCACCCGACGCTCACGGCGGCGGTCTCGGCCCAGCTCGGCACGCTCGGGCACGTCTCGAACTTCTTCGGCACCCCGACGCAGATCGCGCTCGCCGAGCGCCTGCTCGCGCTCGCGGAGGCGCCCGAGGGGTCGCGCGTGTTCTTCACGAACTCGGGCACGGAGGCGAACGAGGCGGCGTTCAAGATGACGCGCCGCACGGGCCGCACGCGGGTCCTCGCGCTCCAGGGCGGCTTCCACGGGCGGACGATGGGCGCGCTCGCGCTGACGTCGAAGTCCGCGTACCGCGAGCCGTTCGAGCCGCTCCCCGGCGGCGTCGAGTTCGTCGCGTTCGACGACGTCGCCGCGCTCGAGGAGGCCTTCTCGCCCGCGGCCGTGGCGGCCCGCGGCGAGGTCGCGGCGCTCGTCGTCGAGCCCGTGCAGGGCGAGGCCGGCGTGCGCGCGCTCTCGCCGGGCTACCTCGTCGCCGCGCGGGAGCTCACCGCGCGCCACGGCGCGCTGCTCGTCCTCGACGAGGTGCAGACCGGCGTCGGGCGCACCGGCTCGTGGTTCGCCTACCAGCAGCCGGAGGTGGGCGGCGGCGTCGTGCCCGACGTCGTCACGCTCGCCAAGGGCCTCGGCGGTGGGTTCCCCGTCGGCGCGGTGGTCGCGTACGGCGAGCGGGCGGCGACGCTGCTCGGCCGCGGTCAGCACGGGACGACGTTCGGCGGCAACCCCGTGGCGGCGGCGGCGGCGCTCGCGACGCTCGGGGTGATCGAGCGCGACGGGCTGCTCGAGAACGTGCGGGCCGTCGGGGCGCTCCTGCGCGACGGCATCGCCCGTGCGGGGAACCCGCTCGTCGCGGGCGTGCGCGGCCGCGGGCTCCTGCTCGCCGTGCAGCTCACGCGGCCCGTCGCGGCCGACGTCGCGCGCACGGCGCTCGACGCGGGCTTCGTCGTCAACGCCGTCGCGCCCGACGCGATCCGGCTCGCGCCGCCTCTCGTCCTCACGCCCGACCAGGCGCGCGACGTCGTCGCGTTCTTCGCCGCGGTCGCGGTCCCCGAGGACCCCGCCGCCCCGGCCGGCGCACCCACCACCCCCACGACCGACCCCACGACGAGGAGCTCCTGATGGCCCCCCGGCACTTCCTGCGCGACGACGACCTCACGCCCGCCGAGCAGCGTCAGGTCCTCGAGATCGGCCTCGCGTTCCGCGACGACCGCACGTTCCGCCAGCCGCTCGCCGGGCCGCAGGGCGTGGCCGTCCTGTTCGACAAGCCGACGCTGCGCACGCAGCTCTCGTTCGCGACGGGCATCGCCGAGCTCGGCGGCTTCCCGGTCGTCGTGGACGGCCGGCTCGCCCAGGTCGGGGTGCGCGAGTCCGTCGCGGACGTCACGCGCGTCCTCGACCGGCAGGCGTCCGCCATCGTGTGGCGCACGTTCGGCCAGGACCGGATCGAGGAGATGGCGGCGATCAGCCGGGTCCCGGTCGTCAACGCGCTCACCGACGACTTCCACCCGTGCCAGATCCTCGCGGACCTCCTGACGATCGCCCAGCTCCGCGGCGGGACGGGCGCGCTCGCGGGCCAGACGCTCGCGTACGTCGGCGACGGCGCGAACAACATGGCGCACTCCTACCTGCTCGGCGGCGCGACCGCGGGCCTGCACGTGCGGGTCGGCACGCCGGACGGGTACCCGCCGCACCCGGTCTTCGTCGCCGACGCCGAGCGGATCGCGGCCGAGACCGGCGGCTCGGTGCTCGTCACGGCCGACCCCGTCGAGGCCGTCGCGGGGGCGGACGTCGTCGCGACCGACACGTGGGTGTCGATGGGCGACGAGGCGGAGGCCGAGGACCGCGCCCTGCCGTTCGTGCCGTACCAGGTGAACGACGAGCTCCTCGCATACGCGCAGCCCGACGCGATCGTGCTGCACTGCCTGCCCGCCTACCGCGGCAAGGAGATCACCGCCGAGGTGATCGACGGCCCCCGCTCGGCGGTGTGGGACGAGGCGGAGAACCGGCTGCACGCGCAGAAGGCGCTGCTCACGTTCCTCCTGGAGCGGTCGTGACCGAGGCCCGCACGGCGACGACGAAGACGGCGCGCCACGCGCGCATCGCCGAGATCGTGCGCCGCACCGAGATCCACTCCCAGGCGGAGCTCGCGCGCGAGCTCGAGCGCGAGGGCCTGTCGGTGACCCAGGCGACGCTGTCGCGCGACCTCATCGAGCTGCGCGCGGAGAAGGTGCGCGGCGCCTCGGGCGCGCTCGTGTACGCGGTGCCGGGGGAGGGCGGGGACCGCAGCGTGCAGACCGCGGAGTCGCCCGAGTACCTCGCGGCCCGGCTCGCGCGCCTGTGCTCGGAGATGCTCGTGTCCGCCGAGGCGTCCGCGAACCTCGTCGTGCTGCGCACGCCCCCCGGTGCCGCGAACTACCTCGCGTCGGCGATCGACCACTCCGTGCTCCCGCACGTGCTCGGCTGCATCGCGGGCGACGACACGATCCTCGTCATCGCGCGCGACCCCGACGGCGGCGCGGACCTCGCGCGGCGCTTCCTCGAGCTCTCCGGACCCCACGGCGGGCCCGTCCCCGGCACGCCGGACTGACCGCCGTCGGCCCACGCCCCGCGAGGCCGCGGCGCCCTGCGAGACTGGACCCCGGACCCCACCCGCACGTCACAGAAAGAGACCGTCATGACTGAACGCGTCGTGCTCGCCTACTCGGGCGGCCTGGACACGTCGGTGGCCATCGGCTGGATCGCCGAGGCCACGGGCGCCGAGGTCGTCGCCGTCGCGGTCGACGTCGGCCAGGGTGGGGAGGACCTCGAGGTCATCCGGCAGCGTGCCCTGGACTGCGGCGCCGTCGAGGCGTACGTCGCCGACGCGCGCGACGAGTTCGCGGCGGAGTACTGCATGCCCGCGCTGCGCGCGAACGCCCTGTACCTCGACCGGTACCCGCTCGTCTCGGCGCTGTCGCGCCCGGTCATCGTCAAGCACCTCGTGCGCGCGGCGCGCCAGTTCGGCGCGACGACCGTCGCGCACGGCTGCACGGGCAAGGGCAACGACCAGGTGCGCTTCGAGGTCGCGACGACGTCCCTCGCGCCCGAGCTCAAGACGATCGCGCCCGTGCGCGACTTCGCGCTGACGCGCGAGAAGGCCATCGAGTACGCGGAGAAGCACGAGCTGCCCATCGCCACGACGAAGCACAACCCGTTCTCGATCGACCAGAACGTGTGGGGGCGCGCGGTCGAGACCGGCTTCCTCGAGGACATCTGGAACGCGCCGACCAAGGACGTCTACAACTACACCGACGACCCCACGTTCCCGCCCGTCGCGGACGAGGTCGTCGTCACGTTCGAGCAGGGCGTCCCGGTCGCGCTCGACGGCGTCGCGGTGACCCCGCTGCAGGCGATCCAGGAGATGAACCGCCGCGCGGGCGCGCAGGGCGTCGGGCGGATCGACATCGTCGAGGACCGGCTGGTGGGCATCAAGTCGCGCGAGGTCTACGAGGCGCCGGGCGCGATCGCCCTCATCGCCGCGCACCAGGAGCTCGAGAACGTCACCCTCGAGCGCGAGCAGGCCCGCTTCAAGCGCGGCGTCGAGCAGCGCTGGACCGAGCTCGTCTACGACGGCATGTGGTTCAGCCCGCTCAAGCGCTCGCTCGACGTGTTCGTCGACGACACCCAGCGCTACGTGTCCGGCGACGTGCGCCTCGTGCTGCACGGCGGGCGCGCGACCGTCACGGGCCGGCGCTCGGACGCGAGCCTCTACGACTTCAACCTCGCGACGTACGACGAGGGCGACTCGTTCGACCAGTCGCAGGCCAAGGGATTCATCGAGATCTACGGTCTCACCGCGAAGCTCGCCGCCGCGCGCGACGAGAAGTTCGGCAACGGTGTGGACCTCGGGACGGGAGCGCTGTGAGCACGCACGACGACCAGGACGGCACCGCCGTCGAGCCGACCGAGACGGCGCGCGTCAGCCTGTGGGGCGGCCGGTTCGCGGGCGGCCCCGCCGACGCGCTGGCCGCGCTGAGCAAGTCCACGCACTTCGACTGGCGCCTCGCGGGCCAGGACGTCGCGGGCTCGAAGGCCCACGCGAAGGTCCTGCACGCGGCCGGCCTGCTCGACGACGACGAGCTCGACGGCATGCTCGCGGCGCTCGAGCGCCTGCGCGAGGACGTCGCGTCGGGCGCGTTCGTCGCGGCCGCCGACGACGAGGACGTGCACACCGCGCTGGAGCGCGGGCTCATCGAGCGTGCCGGGCCCGAGCTCGGGGGCAAGCTGCGCGCGGGCCGGTCGCGCAACGACCAGATCGCGACGCTCACGCGCATGTACCTGCGCGACGAGGCGCGCACGATCGCGCGACTCGTCCTCGACGTCGTCGACGCGCTCATCGAGCAGGCCGCCGCGCACCCGGGCGCGGCCATGCCCGGCCGCACGCACCTCCAGCACGCCCAGCCGGTGCTCCTCGCGCACCACCTGCTCGCCCACGCGTGGCCGCTGCTGCGCGACGTCGACCGGTTCATCGACTGGGACGTGCGCGCCGCGCGCTCGCCGTACGGGTCGGGGGCGCTCGCGGGCTCGTCGCTGGGCCTGGACCCGGCCGCGGTCGCCGCGGAGCTCGGGTTCGACGGCCCGGTCGAGAACTCGATCGACGGCACCGCGTCGCGCGACGTCGTCGCGGAGTTCGCGTTCGTCGCCGCGATGCTCGGGGTCGACCTCTCGCGCCTCGCGGAGGAGGTCATCCTCTGGGCGACGAAGGAGTTCGGCTTCGTGCGCCTGCACGACTCCTACTCCACGGGGTCGAGCATCATGCCGCAGAAGAAGAACCCCGACGTCGCCGAGCTCGCGCGCGGCAAGGCGGGCCGCCTCATCGGCGACCTGGCGGGCCTGCTCGCGACGCTCAAGGGCCTGCCGCTCGCGTACAACCGCGACCTCCAGGAGGACAAGGAGCCGGTGTTCGACCAGGTCGACACGCTCGAGGTGCTCCTGCCCGCGTTCTCCGGCATGGTCGCGACCCTCGAGTTCGACACCGACCGGATGGCGTCGCTCGCGCCGCAGGGGTTCTCGCTCGCGACGGACGTCGCCGAGTGGCTCGTGCGTGAGGGCGTGCCGTTCCGCGTCGCGCACGAGGTCGCGGGCGCGTGCGTGCGCACGTGCGAGGAGCGCGGCATCGAGCTGTGGGACCTCTCGGACGACGACCTCGCGTCCATCTCCGAGCACCTCACGCCGGGCGTGCGCGACGTGCTGAGCGTCGAGGGCTCGCTCGCGTCCCGCGACGCCGTGGGCGGCACCGCCCCGGTGCGGGTCGCCGAGCAGCTCGAGGCCGCGAAGGAGCGCTCGGCCGAGTACCGCTTCTGGGCCCAGGACTGACGGTGCCCCGGCTCGCGGTGCGGTGCGCGTGCCCGGCGGCGCGGGCGTGAGCGTCGGTCCGGACGTCCTCGCCGAGCTCGTCCGCCAGGTGCGCGACGCCGTCCCGCGCCTCGGCCCGCCCGGCCCGGGCGCGCTCGCCGCGGGGGAGCCGACGGCGTCGGGCACGCGCCTCGTCGTGGTGGACGGGCCCGCGGGCTCGGGCAAGACGACGCTCGCTGCCCAACTCGGCAACGCGCTGCCCGCCCAGGTGCTCCACATGGACGACCTCTACGAGGGCTGGCGCGGCCTCGAGCCCGCCTGGGCGCGGCTCGACGCGTGGGTGCTGACGCCGCTCGCCGCGGGCCGTGCCGGGCGGTACCGCCGGTACGACTGGCACCTCGACCGCTTCGCCGAGTGGCACGACGTCCCGGCCGCGCCGTACCTCGTGGTCGAGGGCTGCGGGGCGGGGCGGCGCGAGGCCGACCAGGTCGCGGCGCTGCGCGTGTGGGTCGAGGCGCCGGACGACGTCCGGCTCCGGCGCGGCCTCGACCGGGACGGCGAGGACCAGCGCGACCACTGGCTCGCGTGGATGGCCGCGGAGCGCGAGCACTACCGCCGCAACGGCACGCGCGAGCGCGCGGACGTCGTCCTCGACGGGTGGGGTCGGCTCGTGCGCACCGGGCGGACGGCGCCCGGCCCGGGCCCGACCGCGCCCGACCCGGACGTGGGCGGCGAGGCGTAGATTGCCCGGGACGGGAGGTGGTGGCATGCAGGCGGAGGCCTGGACGGACACGGCGACGGACACTGCGGGGAACGCGGCGGCGGGCACCACGACGGGTGCCGCGACCGGGACGAGCGAGGTCGGGGGCGCGCGCGTCGTCGGGCCCTGGGACGCACCGGCGCGCGGCTGGTACGCGCGTGACGTGCACGAGGTCGCGCGCGACCTCCTGGGCGCCCTGCTCACGCGGCGCAGCGCCGAGGGCGACGTCACGCTGCGGATCACCGAGGTCGAGGCGTACGACGGCGAGCGCGACCCGGGCTCGCACGCGTTCCGCGGGCGCACGGAGCGCAACCGCGCCATGTTCGGCGAGCCGGGCCGCCTCTACGTCTACCGCCACCTGGGTCTGCACCACTGCGTCAACGTCGTGTGCGGGCCGGTGGGCCGCGCGTCCGCCGTCCTGCTGAGGGCCGGGGAGGTGACCGACGGCGTCGGGCTCGCCCGGTCCCGCCGGGTCGCCGCGGGCCGGTGCGACTCCGACCGCCAGATCGCGCGCGGTCCGGCGCGCCTCGCGGTCGCGCTCGACCTCGACCTGCGCCACTACGGCGCGGAGCTGACGGACCCGGACGGCGAGCTCGTGCTGCACCGTACGACCGACGGGCCGCACCGGCCGCCGATCGCCACGGGACCGCGCGTCGGCGTGTCGGGCGACGGCGGGGACGGCGAGCTGTTCCCCTGGCGCTACTGGCTCGCGGGGGACCCGACGGTGTCCGCCTACCGCCGCGTAAGCGCGCGGTCCCGCTGAGCCGGGGTCGTCGACCCGCGGCACCACGGTCCGGCGCCGCCCGTGAGGTGGGCGGTGGCGGGGCGACGGCGTCCGGCACGGCAGACTAGGACCCGCGGCCCGGACGGGGCCGCACCCTCGTGCCCGCACGGCGGGCACTCGACGAAGGAGCAGAAGTGAGCGACGTTCTCGACGAGCTGCAATGGCGAGGCCTGGTGGCGCAGTCCACCGACGAGGCCGCGCTGCGCGCCGCGCTGGCCGAGGGCCCGATCACCTATTACTGCGGCTTCGACCCGACGGCGCCGAGCCTGCACCACGGGCACCTGGTCCAGCTCCTGCTGCTGCGCCACCTCCAGCTCGCCGGCCACCGGCCGATCGCGCTCGTGGGCGGCGCGACGGGCATGATCGGCGACCCGCGCCAGTCGGGGGAGCGGGTGCTCAACTCGAAGGAGACGGTCGCCGACTGGACCGAGCGCCTGCGCGGCCAGGTCTCGCGCTTCCTGGACTTCGAGGGGAAGAACGCGGCACGCGTCGTCAACAACCTCGACTGGATCTCGGAGATGTCGGCGATCGACTTCCTGCGCGACGTGGGCAAGCACTACCGCCTCGGCACGATGCTCGCCAAGGACACGGTGGCGCGCCGCCTGAGCTCGGACGAGGGCATCAGCTTCACGGAGTTCAGCTACCAGATCCTCCAGGGCATCGACTTCCACGAGCTCTACCTGCGCCACGGGGTCACGCTGCAGACCGGCGGGAACGACCAGTGGGGCAACCTGCTCTCGGGCGTCGACCTCATCCGTCGGACGGAGGGCGCGTCGGTGCACGTCATGACGACGCCGCTCATCACGAAGGCCGACGGCACGAAGTTCGGCAAGACCGAGGGCGGCGCCGTCTGGCTCGACGCCGACATGATGAGCCCGTACGCGTTCTACCAGTTCTGGCTCAACGCGGCGGACGACGACGTCGTGCGCTTCCTGAAGATCTTCACCTTCCGCTCGCGCGAGGAGATCGCGGAGCTCGAGGCCGCGGTCCGGGAGCGGCCGGGGGCGCGGGAGGCGCAGCGCGCGCTCGCCGCCGACGTGACGACGCTCGTGCACGGGGCGGCGGCGACCGAGGCGGTCATCGCGGCGAGCCAGGCGCTCTTCGGGCGTGGCGAGCTCGACGCCCTCGACGAGCGCACGCTCGAGGCGGCGGTCGCCGAGCTGCCGCGCGCGACGGCGCAGGTCGGCGACCCGGTCGTCGACCTCCTGGTGGCGTCGGGCCTCGTCGCGTCGAAGGGGGCAGCACGTCGGGCGGTCGCGGAGGGCGGCGCGTACGTCAACAACGTCAAGGTCACCGGTGAGGACGCGACGCTCGGGGCCAACGACCTGCTGCACGGACGGTTCGCGCTGCTGCGCCGGGGCAAGAAGACCCTCGGGGTCGCCGTCGCCGACTGATCCGGAGGGCGAGGGACAGGAGGGGCCGGGCCGCGTCGAGCGGTGCCGGCCCCTCCTGCGTCGGGTCCCGCGAGGGCGGCACGGAGCGGATTTGGCACTCCCGCGGAGCGCGTGTAGTGTTCTCGACGTTCGCCCGGCAGGGAGGAACGGACACCGGGTCTCGATCATCCGAGACGGTGGCTGGTCCCCCGGGCGGTCCCCTCGAAGATCTGCAGGGTGCTTCGCGCGCCCTGAGGATGTTCGAGGCTGCTGGCTCCACGGCCGGCCCTCCGAGCTCGGAACACCGAGTTGGAAGGGACACCGAGGATCTGGTAGATTAGAGAAGTTGCCCCAAGCGAGGTCCTGCCCGGTCGGGTGGTGCTGAGTTGGTGTGTGTCGGTTGTTTGAGAACTCAACAGTGTGCTTGTTAGTCAATGCCAATTTTTTGTCCCTGTGGCATGGCTGGCCTGGTTGCCCGTCGGGTGGTTGGGTTGGTTGTGTCTGGGATTCCTTTGGTTGATTTCGGAAGATGATGTCATCTTTCGTGTTGATGCCAGTTTTGTGAACCCTGTTGGGGTTCGCTTCGTATGGATTGTTCACTGCTGGGTTTGTCCTGGTGGTGGGCGTTGTTCATTTACGGAGAGTTTGATCCTGGCTCAGGACGAACGCTGGCGGCGTGCTTAACACATGCAAGTCGAACGATGATGCCCAGCTTGCTGGGTGGATTAGTGGCGAACGGGTGAGTAACACGTGAGTAACCTGCCCTTGACTTCGGGATAACTCCGGGAAACCGGGGCTAATACCGGATATGAGCCGCCTTCGCATGGGGGTGGTTGGAAAGTTTTTCGGTCAGGGATGGGCTCGCGGCCTATCAGCTTGTTGGTGGGGTGATGGCCTACCAAGGCGACGACGGGTAGCCGGCCTGAGAGG